>CAZPFB010000059.1:0-36437 GCA_964585735.1 uncultured Leptospiraceae bacterium | reverse complement strand
GATCCAGGAGGAACGTTCTGCGGACCGGGAGGAGTACGACCGACTCAAGAACAGCTACAGCATCAATCGGGCTTTCCTCCAAGCGTCTCGGAGGGAAACGCTGATTCTGCACCCTCTGCCGCGCGTGAACGAACTGTCCACGGACGTCGACGACATGCCGAACGCGGCCTACTTTCGCCAGGCGGGCTACGGCGTCATCGTGCGCATGGCGCTGCTCTGCCTGTGCCTGGGGCAGAGTCTACCGGAGGACTGAATTTCCTTGCAACCCGAACGGGGGACGGGAACTCATACGAAGGCAATAGCCACTTCGAGGACCTGCGCGCCCGCCGGCAGCAGCAGACCTCACGACCCCGCGCCAGGAAAGCACATGAAACTCAATCGAAACAAATCCAGAAAGGCCTCCTTGGGCAGCGACCAGGCCGATCGAGAACATCCGGGGCTGCATGCGTGGCTTTCTTCTCTATGGAACGTGGTGATGCGGGGGCTGTACGCGCTCACTCACCGTGTGCGGGTTTCGCACGAAGAGATCATTCCGGCAACGGGACCCGTCCTGATTCTGGCCAAACACAGCACGTACTCGGACATCCCCCTGGGCAAGCTGGCCGTCACGGACAACTCGGGGCGTCACCTCTGGTGCGTGATGAAGGACTCTCTGGCCAAAGGGCCGCTGGGTGGCCTGCTGCTGCGCGTCGGCGGCATCCCCATCAATCGCGAGAATCCAGAGAAGAGCAAACGCGACCTGCTGCACGCGCGCAAAGTCCTGCATGCGGGGGACGTACTGTGCATCTTCCCGGAGCAGACCTTCTATGTGGGTCGCATGGGCCGCGGCCGCGCTCCGGGTTTCCGCTTCATCACGGGAACGCCTCCGGAACCGATTGCAGTCGTGTGCGTGGGTTTTCAATACACGCGACGGCGGATGCGGCGGACGCACGTCGAGATTCGGATCGGCAGGCCGGCTTACTACACGCACGAGCACGATGCAGAGGTCTTTCTGGACGAACGCATGCGAGACATGGCGCGACTTTCGGGCCTCGAGTATCCGTACGATCCGCCTTCAGCGCGTCGAGGCAAATCAGTGGTCAGCGCGGCAATAGAATCGGGTCGGGATGGCTGAAGGCGGGAGCGGTCCACCGGGCGAAGCTGTTTTGTGATGCTTTTCATCCAAATCCGATGATCCGGGTCAGCGAGCCCTCATCGCACCACGACTACGCTGCGCCCTGTGCCTGAGCTGGTCGCAGCCGCTGTGCAAATGGTTTGCTTGGACGGCCAGGTGAACAAGAATCTGGAACGCGCGTCAGAGCTCGCCAGATCGGCGGTACAGAAGGGCGCGAGGCTGGTCCTTTTTCCGGAGTTCATGTCCCAGGGGTACAGATTGACCGAGGAACTGTGGGACGCGGGTGAACCGTTCGACGGACCCACCAAAGACTGGCTCTGCCACACCGCACGGCGACATGCGATCTACATCGGATCAAGCTTTCTCGAAGCGCGTGACGATCATTTTCTGAATACCTTCGTTCTTGCGGACCCGAGCGGGCGCGTGGCGGGTGTGGTGCGAAAGCGCCGCGCTGCTCGAAGAGGAGACGGCGGCCGTGGCAACTGTGACGCTCGACTCGACCCGCAAGAAACGCGCAACCGTGCCCAAGCACAGCCGCTACATTTACCCAGGCTCGGTGGGACGAGAGGTCATTCGCCTGATCGAATGGCAGGGCCGCATCGCATACACCCTTTCACGAACGCGTCGTTCCAAAGCCCGCGCAGCAGGTCAGCCCGCCGCTCGCCAGAATGCCACCCAGGCAAATAGTTTAGAATAACGCAGTAACGGATCACCGCGACTTCTTGCCGCCGGGACCCAGCACGCGGATCAGATCGTCGTTTGACACTTTCTCCCCGCGCCGCAACTTCTCGAGGATCTGCTCCTTTGTCAGAGGCCCCGTCTTGGCGGCCGCGACCCGGCCGGCATAGAGCGCGCCGCCCCGCTCGAGTTTCCCTTCCAGGGCAAGTGTGTAGCGCATGCCTTCCCGACCGAGAACGCGCGGACCGGCTGTGCCCGGCGCCTGCGAGGACAGCGTCTCCAGATCCGAACGACCGGGAGCAACGGCAAGCGCGCGGCCGCGCACTCGGTCCACGAGCACGACCACTGCGGCAGCGGGGACTTCAGACGATCCCACCCGCACATACGTCAGTTCTCCGTCCGATAGCTTGGCTCCCGCTTCCTGGAAGCCCAACAGTCGCAGCGCGCCCCCGCGACGAACCTCACGCTCGAGGTCCACAGGCGCGTAACCCTCCGCGGGCCATACATCCGCGGGCTCTTTTGCTTTGTGGGACTGTCGGTAATTTTGGAACACTTCCTGATAAAGGAGCACCTCCTCGGCCGAGGTGCGCACGCTCCCCGATCGAACCGAGAAGAAGGCGACTTTCCCGGACACCAACAGGTCTCGCTGAACGAGCGCGAACTCGGTGAAGCGCCACTCCTTCCCCGGGCCGGTCTGGCCGGTGGACTCGATGGAAAGCGCGAAGTCCGGCTGCCCGCTCTTGCCCGCGGCAAACCAAAGTCCGGCAGGAGCATGGCGCGGCGGGCCGTGAGGCAGGCGCAGGTCCAAAGAACAAGCCGCCAGGAGCAGAGCGGGAAGCATCCAGGGGAACAGACGCAGGAACCGAAAGGCGACAGGCATGTCACCCTCCCGCCCGGAAACGCTTGATCGCACAAACCTTTTTCTTGCCGGTGTTTTCATGCGACTTCGCCCGGTCCGCCTGGTCCTTCTGGGCCTCTCGATCGTCGTAGCTTCAGTGGGCGTGGCGCTGCTTGCGCATCATACGAACCTTTCGCGGACGAAGGCAGAAATCGCCGAGCGTTTGCTGGCGCAGGGGCGGACCAGGGAGGCCGAACGACTGGTACAGGAAGCCGTGCGCGCAACACCCGGCGACCGCGAACTGTGGCAGTTGCTCATCCACTGCCGTGCCTCCCGCCTGCTCGAAGGCGCCGCCAGGGATTCCGAGCCTGCGGCCGCCGAACGGTCCGAGGACCAATTTCTGCGCCTTCTCGAAGGCTCGCCGTATGCGGACCTACCGGGCCGCTACCAATGGGCGTTGGGCAATAGAGAACAGGCCCTGCGTCTGCTTCAGGGACCAGGACCCGTCGGACGCTTTGCCATCGCGCGCGGCGACTTCGCGTACGAACGACGCGATTACGAGGAAGCCCTGACCCAGTACCGCGCGGCCTTCCAGGCCTCCCCTGAAAGCCGCGAAGCTGTGGCCGCGCTCCTGCGCGGGCTCGAAGCGGCGGGACGACACAGTTCCATACGGGATTACTTGAGGAAGGAATCCTTCCTGCGCCTTGCGCCGACACGCCACCGCATCGAGGGTTTGCTCGCGCGCGGAGAATATGCAGCACTCCTGCGACCCCTGCTGGAGGAGCAGGCCCAATCCTTTCGCGTAATCACGCTGGTGATCGTGCTCGTGGCGGGCGCGGGCTGGGCGGTGCTGTTGCTCCAGATCGGAAACGTGGGCGCCTTCAGTCGAACGGAACTCTCCCTTATCGTGCCCGCGCTTCTGTTGGGGGCCCTTTCGGCTCAGGCCACGTTGTGGGTGGGCACCATCCAGGACTACCTCTTGGGCTTCAGCGAAACGAAGGGGGGCTTTGTCGGCACGCTCGCGTTTGCTTTCCTCGGCGTGGGGTTGCGCGAAGAGTTGCTGAAGCTCCTGTTCTTTGCGCCACTCATTCCCCTACTGCTGCGCTCGCGCGAGGACCGCGAGTTGCGCATGCTGGTCTTCGCGGGCCTCGTGGGACTCGGCTTTGCCATGGAGGAAAACGTGGGCTACTTCGGCGCCGATCCCGCTTCCGTGTTCGCGCGTTTCATGACCGCGAACTTCCTGCACCTCGCGCTCACGGGCCTTGCGGGTCGCCATCTGGTGCGCATCCTGACGCGGCCGACGAATCGCACCGCCGACTTCGAGGTGATTGGCCTCGTCGTGCTGATCCACGGCGCCTACGACTTCCTGCTCATGGAGCGTTCCCTGGGCGAGCTTTCGATCTTCGCGGTGACGGTGTTCATCTGGATTGCGCATCAGTTTCTCACTGAGGTGCTCGCACTCGGCGGTCGCCGCCGGTACGCGCTGCCCCTGGCCTACACTTTCACAGCAGCGCTTGCTTTCGGGATCGGCGGCGGCTACATTCTGGCGACGGTCCACCTCGGTCCGGTTCCGGCCGTTTTCGCAGTGGCGGGCGGCGTGTTGGGGACGGCGGTGATCGCCGTGCTGTTCTTTCGGGAGTTCGACTGAAGGCACGCGCGCTTTCAGCGGCCGAACATCCGGGAGGCGACCTCGCGGACTCGCTCGGGACCTCGAGAGCGCGCGGCGAGAGGTTTGGTCCCGACATGCAGGCGGTCACCTCTCCTGACAGCTCTTGCGTCCGTGGCCGCGACCTTCCCCACCTGATGTTGGCCGGATGCCTCCGGGTTTCTGGCGTGGCTGCATCCACGGCGAACCGCCCACCGCCCCGAAACCCACCTCACCGCGCATCGAAGCTCAGCGACCGGAAGCTTCCGCGAAGGACTGCAACTGCTTCTGCTGCTCCGGCGAAAGGTCCAGAGCGACACCCACGCGCCAACTGCCCGAACCGGCTTCGCTGACGTGGGCCACCTTCCCGCGACACTGCACGGCCTGATTGCGCAGCAGCAGTTTGAGGTGGATGGCACGACCCTGTTCGAGGGCCTGCCGGACCACCATGGAAAGACCGCCGCCGCTGAGGTCCATGGTCAGCGTGGCCTCCTCGATGCGGCGGGCCTGCGACTCGTCGTCGAAGTAGTAGATCACCGCGACTTTGGTCTCGGCGCGGTCGTGCTGGCGTTGGTCGGAGGACATGCGGATGTCGGAGCTTCTTGGGTTTTTGGCAAAACGTCAACAACAGCACGCGGCGACCCGCATTTTCTGCGCGATCGGGGCGGGAACGTCGATCGCTATACGTGCGGGTAGTGGTGGGCGGGGAAGGAGGCGACGGCCCGCAGCGCAAACGCCCACCGGGCCGCCTGAGGTGTCCACACCCCGCTGTCAGAAGGGACAGGCGGGCGTTGCCGAACCAGTGGACGGGAAGGTGATGTTCGCTCCAGGCAAAGTGCCCACCAAGAACGGGGGCACCGAGTTCGAAATCAGGGTATCAACCGAGGCAACGCTCGGATACCCCGACGGGACATTGTTCGAGGAAGTGTATCCGTCATTGACGAAATACCCAGACGCGGAGGCATTGAAGATTCCCGCGTCCGTGGTGTGAGTTGTGCCCCCCGCACATAACTGGCTGAAGTTCGTGCCATTGAGGCCGATATTGTCCTCGTTGTAACCCCACTTCGCCGTCGTGTTGTACGGCGAGGCTTTGCTCGCTATGAACGCCAGGGTGTACAGGTCGTTTTGGGCCCCACAATAGGTGGCGATGTTCAATCCTCCTAACCCAAGCACCAATACCTGATCAGCACTCGTGTCGTCAACTGCCAGTATGCGACCGCGAGTGACGCCGTTTGCGGCACCGTCAAATGGAGCGGGAGTATTCCAAATGCAATTCATCCCTTTCTTTCCATTTGCGGACGCCCCCTGAGATGCGACTATGCCAAACGAGCACTCCAGGTTGGCGCTGCTGGAAAGAGAAGAGTCGAATAGTTTAGGCTGCCATACCACGAGCGCTCCGTTGTTGGTGGCCGGGTCGGTCGCGCTACTCAGGTAGAGCTCCAGTGCCAGCGAGTTGCCTACGCAAACCTGGAAACGTTTGGTATAGTTCGGGGTGGCTCCGGTCGCACGATTCAGGTGGGCATAGGTCCCCGTCTGGATACGAAAGCGGTTATTGCCAGACGTGAACGGACCCACATCAGACGTTTGGCTCAGCACTCCGCTCGAATTGAGGCTCGTTACCAGACCATCAACGCCACGAGCCACATTCCTGATAAACGTAGCCACTCCGCGAACACCCGCCCAAGTGGAAGCCGCGGCCATGGCCGGCTGTGTTCCGGCAAAGTCCATGCGCACGTTCACCTCAGTCTTGCCGTAGAACGGCTTCACGAGCACGGACGCGGTGAAAGAGACCGCAAAGAACGTTCCTACGACGCTGACAACGAGTACGATTCGTTTGGTTGATTTCTTCATGGTCCTTCCCTCACTGCGCGACGCTGCACGGCAGCACCACGACGAAACCCGACGAAGATGTGGGAGAGCAACTGTCCGTCCCCCTCCCCAACACCCCGAGCAGCAACAACAGCCCCAGTCCGTTGCGGTCTTTGTCATCCTCCTTGCAGCCCGACATCGCACCGGACAACAGCACGAGCGAAATGAGGACGAGCATGATTACCCCCATCCCCTTCTTCAACTTGGTGAGCATATAGAATCCTCCAAAGGTGGCCCCGCGCCTTCCGGCGGGTTGGCCTGCGCATGACCCAGTTTATTGGACGAAATCGGAAACAGGGTCAAAGAAAAAGTGGCGCGTCGCCTTGATCTGCGTCATGGTGCGACGCACACGCCAGCGTGGGGTGGAGGTTGCCGAAACGAGCGGAGGCCCTTACGCTCCTGATTCCCCCGCCGCAATCAGGTCCGCCACGCTATCCCGATCGGTCGGCCGCCTTGCGCGCTCGTCTGACCAAATCGCCGTCAAATGTCAGCGTGGTCTTCATAAAAATATGAAGATGTCCTCCCCCGGCATCGTCCCCCGTTTTGCGACCAAACCCTCGAACTGCGCGCCTCGTCACTCGAACGACTTGCGCATCAGCTCCGCGAGTTCCTGTTTGTGAACCGTGAGCAATCCGGCCGCGGGGCTCGGGCTCTCGGTACGGGCCACGGGAACCAGGCGCGTTCCTTTGAGCTGCGCATTGAGGCGATCCTGAATGTAGAACCAGGCGCCCATGTTGATGGGCTCTTCCTGCACCCAGTAGAACTGCTTCGCGCTCGGGAACATGGCCAGCGTCTCGGCGAGTTGGGTTTCCGGATACGGATAGAGTTGCTCCACGCGAATGATGGCCACATGGTCGGCCTTGCGCTCGGTGCGCGCCGCCTCCAGGTCGTAGTAGATCTTCCCGGAGCAAAACAGGACGCGACTGACCTTCTTCTCGTGGCCGGGCCTGTCGTGGAGTACCTCGCGGAAGATGCCGAGCCCAATGTCGTCCATGCTGGACGTTGCCTCGGGCAGGCGCAAAAGGCTCTTCGGGCTCATGATGACCAGCGGCTTTCTGTATTTCCTGAGTATCTGGCGACGGAGCAAATGAAAGTACTGCGCGGGCGTCGTGCAGTTGCAGACCTGGATGTTGTCGCTCGCGCAGAGTTGCAGGAAGCGTTCCAGCCTGGCGCTGGAGTGTTCCGGACCCTGCCCTTCGTAACCGTGGGGCAGGAGCATGACCAGGCCGCTCATGCGGTACCACTTCACCTCGGAGCTGGTGATGAACTGATCGATCATGATCTGCGCGCCGTTTCCGAAGTCGCCGAACTGGGCTTCCCACAGCACGAGCATCTTCGGCGCAGAAAGCGAATACCCGTACTCGAAACCCAGACACGCGTACTCCGACAGCGGCGAGTTCACCACCTCGATCTGCGCTTCGTTCTCGGAAATCAGGTTCAGCGGAGTCCACGTGTTTCCGTTGTTCACATCCGTGAATACCGCGTGCCGATGCGAAAAGGTTCCGCGCTGCGCGTCTTGGCCCGCCAAACGAATGCCGATGTTGTTTTCGAGAATCGAACCGAAAGCCAGCATCTCGGCAAAACCCCAATCCACCGGTCGCGCGCCTTCGAACATTTCACGGCGCTGCTCGATGAGCCGCTGCAGGGTCTTGTGCACCGAGAAGCCTTCCGGCGGCGTCGTGAGCGCGCCGGCCACCCGGGCCAACTGCTCGCGCAGCAGGCGGGTCTGCGGCTCGGAGTCCAGGTCGCTGCCGAACTGTGCCCACTCGCCTTTGAGGGTGTCGACCTCCATCTTGACGTCTTTGTCCTTGGCCTTCTTGAAGGACTCCTCCAATCCCTGACGGGTGCCGTTTTCTATGAACGTGAGGTCGTCCTGGGTGACGTCGCTGTATTCGAGCAACTTCTTGGCGTACACTTGGACCGTCGTCGGGTGCTTCTTGATGGCTTCGTACATCAGCGGTTGCGTGAAACCGGGTTCGTCGGTCTCATTGTGACCCAGGCGACGGTAGCACACCAGATCGATGATCACGTCTTTGCGGAACCGATGTCGGTAGTGCATGGCGAGTTTGGCCACGCGGTACACAGCTTCCGGATCGTCGCCGTTGACATGAAAGATCGGGATCTCGAAACCTTTGGCGAGATCGGTGGAGTAGCGCGTGCTGCGCGAATCGTGCGGGTAGGTTGTGAAGCCAATCTGGTTGTTCGTAACGATGTGGATGGTGCCGCCCACGTCGTAGCCGCGCAGGTTCCCGAGATTCAGCGTCTCGGCCACGACCCCCTGACCGGGGAAAGCCGCATCTCCATGAATGAGGATCGGTACGTGTTTGGCACGGTTGCTGTCCTTGTTCACGTGCTGCCGCGCGCGCACCGAACCGACCACGACCGGATCCACGGCTTCGAGGTGGCTGGGATTGAAGGCCAGAGTCAGCTTCACGTCGCGGCCCACGCGCGTCATGAAACTGCCCGAAAATCCCAGGTGATATTTTACGTCGGCGTAGTCGATGCTCTCCGGGTTGTAGTTCTCCTTGAACTCAGCGAACACCACGCCCGCGGGTTTCTGCATGAAATTCACGAGCACCGTGAGGCGACCGCGGTGCGCCATCCCGATCATCATATGCTCCATCTCAAGCTCGCCTGCCAACTCCGCGATCGAATCCAAAAGGGCGATCGTGCTTTCGCCACCTTCGAGCGAAAAACGTTTCTTGCCGACGAACTTCTGAGCCAAGAAGCGCTCGAAGGTTTCGGCCTGAAACACCTTCTCGAAGAGGCGGTAGCGTTGCCACAGTTCGAGCGGTTCGGAATTGGCGGTCGACTCCATCTGGCGCTGGAGCCAGTCGCGCTCCTCGACCGTGGTGAGGTAGAAGTGCTCGGCGCCGATGGACGAGCAATAGGTCTTTTCGAACCAAGCAATGATGTCGCGCAGCTTCTGCCTGCCGAGGGCTGGCACTCCCGATTCGAACACCAAGTCCATGTCTTGGGGAAGGACTCCAAAAAGCGACGGCTCCAGTCGGGTGCGGTCGGGTTTATTCAGCCCCAACGGGTCGAGTCGCGCCGCGCGATGGCCGTCCCGGCGGTACGATTGCAGCAGGCGGTGGACCGCGTTCTCTTTGGCGGCCGCTTCCGGCGTGGTTCCGAGTACCGAAGGCAGCGCGCCCGGCGCCGTACTGCGCACCACGGGACCGCGCGCCAGAGGGCGGCCGTTTGTGCCGTGAGAGCCGTTCTCCAGATTGCGGAAGTAGTCGGCCCACTCCGGGCCCACCGAAGCGGGAGCCTGAAGGTAGCGCTCGTACAGGGATTCGAGCAGGGCAGCGTTGTTACCGGTGAGCATGAGAACCTCGTGTGGGCGACTGCGCGTCGCTCTCGGGCTCAATGTCTGGATTCAACGGGAAATGGCAAGCATTGTGCGCGCCCTCGGCAGGTGGCTTCATGGACGTGGCGCGCAGTCGATCCAGGGAAAGGGGCAACTCAAGCGATGGGCAGAAGCAGCCCTCGCAGCATGCGCTGCATGGAATCCAGTGTCAGCACCGGGTCCGGCGAACCGTGACGACCCGCGTTCCCCATCAGGGCGTGGCGCCCGTGATGCGAATGTCTCCACACGAATAGTAGTACGTTGGGCTCGCCGGATACTCCAGCATCTCCTGCACCACCCGGATCGTGCAGGCGTCACAATTCTCATTCGGCACGGGAACGGTCTCTGTGTAGCAGTGCAGACCGGTACCGTTCTGCGTATCCTCGACCGTACGCAGGCGGACCCAACCCGTGTCGTTCGCCGGAGAAAATTCAATCCAGTAGCGCCCGGGGTGATCCACGGTTTCCGCCCACCGAATCGTCATGTTGTTGTTGGCCACGAGGGTCTTGTACGTGGCGCCGCGCACATTGACGCCACAGGGAGCATCTTTGTTGGCCGCGCCACGGGCCGGAACGTCGCTTTCGTTGGCCAGAGTTGCATGGTCGTGCGTTCCTCCGGGGACCGAGCACAAAGGACCCCTCGGAAGGAGGGCGACGGCGAGTAGGGCCGTCGAGTCGCGCGGCGTGGGCGAGCAAGACTGGCCGAAAAGGCCGAGGAGCAACAAGAGCCAACCACATTTCCGCTCCGCGCGCAACACGATTGCATTGTGGAGCACGAATACTCAGTTGTCAAGGCCGCATCATTGCCTCCGCGGCTATCACGCGCTCGGCCGGCACGGGGCAGCCTCCCTATTGCTGCGCGCACAGCAGTCGCGTGCAACTGCCGCAAGCCTGGTTCCCGCTGCTGATGGCACCCGTCCCCACCACATTCTGCAGGCCGTAGGTGGCGTTTCCGCCCGGACTGCTCCAGTTGTCGCCGGTGCATGCGCCGGTCCCAACCCCGGCATACGTCCAGGTCGTGGAGAGACCCGTGTACCAACCTGCGCCCACCGTGTCCGGCGGCGCGCTCAGTGTCCCGAATACGAAGATGCCGTTTGCATTCGTGGTCATGATGGTGGTCATGTCCAGTTTGCGGTAGACGGTACTTGCGTAGAGCGACCAGTTCAAGTGTTCTGTTGGGCCGCCGCTACAGTTGGCCGTCGTGCAGGCAACGCGGGTGAACCCATTGTCGACAATCAGCGCTTTGTACGTCCCGGTTCCGGGATAAGCCCCGTCGGACATGCACCGGCCATCGGCCCCCGCCACACTGGTGAAACCCGTGCCCGCATTGCCCGGACAGTAGTTGCTCGTGGTCGGATAGAGGAAGCACGGATTGCAGGGCGGCGTGGCTTGCGCAGAGGATGCCGCAGCGCCCTGACCGTCACATGCCGTCAGGCGACACGCCAGTGTCTGCTCCCAACCGCACTTGGAAGCCGGGTCCGAGGGGTTGCAAGTGTCTTCGGATGCGCAGCCACCGGCGCTGGCCGCTCCCCAGAGCAGCAACGCAACGACCGCCCGAGTAGGACGCACCGTGGCCACGGGAGGAAGGTAGGTGCCACGGCGAAATCGTCAAGCCCGGTCCGGAGACAACGCAGAAAAAGGCTCGGGATGAGGCGACACCGCCCCTGGACCGTGCCGGACCGTGCTAATTGCGGGCCTAACACCTGACGCAAATCATGGAGCATAGCGCTCCACCGGATATCCTGCGTCCAAGCGTCGCCAGGTTCCACCAACGGACTTGCACCGGTTGTTCCTGCCACTGCGACGACCCCGCCCGATGGATACAATCCGCCAGATCGTCAATCGACTGCCAGACAAACGCAGCGGCCGCGTGATTTTTCTGTCGCATTGCATACTGAACGAGAACACCCGCTATTTGGGCGGCGCCTGCCGGGGCGGTTGCGTTCGCGAAGTAGTGGAACAGTGCATCGAACGCGAGGTAGGCATCGTCCAGATGCCGTGCCCAGAGCAGCAGGTCTGGGGTGGCGTCCTCAAAAAGCACATGCTCCGCCTCTACGGGCTTTGCCGCCCGAGAGGCCCCGCAGCTTTCGTCGCTCGTGTCCTGGCTCCCGTCTTGATTCTATACTCACGCCTGCGCTTCCGACTGCTCGCGCGCCGCACAGTTAAGATGGTTGCAGACTACGTGGAATCCGGCTACCGTGTCGAGGCGATCGTGGGCATCGATGGGTCGCCTACCTGTGGTGTGCACACGAAAATTGGAATCCAGGGCTTCCTGGCCGAAATGCTGAGCCAGGATGCCGCGCATTTCAACACGGCCAGGCAAAACGAAATGGTGCGCAGGTACGCGGTTTCGGGTTCGGGTTTGTTCACGCTGGAGCTCCGCCGTGCGCTCGAGCGACGCGGTCTGAACGTCCCCTTCGTTGCTCATGATCTGCTCGGCGAACTGCGAGGCGTACGAAAACGGCTGCGGCTGCCGGCCGGCATCGAGGGTCGGCGCCCTTCTTCCGACCAAGAACCCAGCAGGCCCGCAAGATGAACCTGAACCTGCTGACACTCCGCTTTCGGGACCCCGGGCTCCAGAAGGCCTATCGCCTTTTCCGAGGTCAGGAGACACGGCTGTTCATCCGCCTGGGCATGATCCTTTCGGTACTCACGTGGGTGATGGTCGACGTCACCGTGTACTACATCTTCCCGGCGCACTTCTCGCGCGTGCTGGCGCTTTCCGGCATCCTGATCCTGCCGTACTTCGTAGCGCTGGTCGGAATCACGTTCGTCGATCGCATGGTTCCACACATCATGTGGATGACGGCCCTCGCCAATGCAATGGCTGGATGTCTTTGGGTGTACATCTTTCAGGTGCTCATCGGCCACACTCTGGCGGCCATGCTCGGCACCCTCGTGATACAGTACTTTGCCTTCCTCATCCTGCGACTACCCGTCTTCTACGGGCTCGTGGCCACCCTCTCCTACGCCATTCCCTACCAGTTGCTGGTGGCGTTCGACCCGGCCGTTCGCACGATCGACTCGGTCGTGGTGGCGCTCGGCATCTGGTTCATCGAAAGCCTCTCCGTAGTCGGCGCGTACTTCCTGAACTACAGCATGTGCCGCATCTTCTGGCAACAACGGGCGATCGAGGAGCAAAACGAATCCCTCAAAGAGAGCCGGCTGCAGCTCGAGATCGAGCACGAGCGCGCCGAGCAGTTGCTCTTGAATGTACTGCCGGCGCCCATTGCGTCGCGCCTGAAAAAGCAGGAAACGATCGCGGACAGCCATCAATCTACGACAGTTCTGTTCGCCGACTTAGTCGATTTCACGCGCCTTTCGGAAAAACTCTCGGCCGAGGAGATCGTGATTCTGCTCAACCGTGTCTTTTCTCGCTTCGACGACCTGGCTGAGCGTTTTCGGCTCGAGAAGATCAAGACGATTGGTGACGCCTACATGGTGGCCGCCGGGCTTCCGGAACACAGGAGTGATCATGCCAAGGCGATGGCCGAAATGGCTCTCGCCATGCGGGAGAGCATGGGGGAGCTGCTGACCGAGTTCCCGCACCCTCTGGCCGTTCGGATCGGAATCAACTCAGGGCCGGTCGTGGCGGGTGTGATTGGGAAAAAGAAGTTCCTGTACGACCTCTGGGGCGACGCGGTGAACACCGCGGCCCGCATGGAATCGCATGGCCTGCCCGGCGAAATCCAGACGACGGAAACCACCTACAATCTATTGAGAAACGAGTACGATTTCGAGGAGCGCGGTCCCCTGGAAGTCAAAGGCAAGGGCACCATGCACGTCTTCCTCCTCAAGGGCAGAAAGTCGCGGAGTTGAGGAACGCTGGCGCGGTGCAGCCGGGCGCTCTCCCTTCATCCAACTCGCCGTTCCCAGCCACGCACAATCACTTCGTCGCCCTCCTCCTCCACGAACAGCCGCACGAGCGGACCGCGCCCCGGACCGAGCACGGGATAGCCGGTCTCCGGATCGTAGCGGGCTCCGTGCACGCGGCACATGATGAGTCCCGTGCCGTCCAGGAAATCTCCATCGTCGAGATCCATGGGAACCGTAACATGCGCGCAACGATTGAAGAATCCGACCAGGCGACCGTCGGCCAAGCGCAGCACGAAGGCCTCGTCCAACTCATCGCCGTTGGGCGGATACGGGAGTCGGAACTTCAGGGCGCGACCCTCTCTTTCGAGGGAGGCAGCGCCGGAGAAGCGAAGCGCCGGCTCGTAGGTGTAGGAACGCAGGTACAGTGGCCGTCGGTCGGTCATGAACGGCGACGGGGTTTCTTGCGAGAACCGGAAGTCCCCGAAGCCGGAGCTTTCTTGCGGCCCGTGGTGCGGCCGGTGGTGGTACGTGCTGCTTCGGGACGTTTGGCCGTCTTCGTCGCGGGGCGACGGCGCTCGCGTACACGCTCGGCAATGTCCCCCACCAATTCCGACATGCCGGCGCCGGCGGCGCGCGCCTCAGCCCTGGCCGCGAGTTCCACCTTCGTGCGGCGTCTGCGTCGGATGGGTCCCTCCACCTTGCGCTCGATGCGGGCCGTGAGCGCGAGGCGCTTGATCTTGTTCTGGAGTGTGGTGCGCTTGATGCCCAGGGCCTTGGCCGCGTGCGACACATTCTGGCCGCAGCGTTCGAGCACCGCGCCAATCAAGCCCGCTTCCAGCTTCTCCATGGCCGCGGTGAGATCCAGCCCGGTCTCCAGAAGGCCGACGGCCTCATCGTACAGACCCTGCTCTGCCGGCGGACGGAAGACGTACAGGTAACCGGCCAGACCCCTGCCCGCCTGGAGCGGCCGCACCTCCACGTTCAGGCCCAGCTGAGAGAGCCGGGTACGCAACAGGAAGTCCTCGGCACTTTCGGAAATGGCACCGGTCGAGTAGCGCTGCGCGAGCAGGTTGCGTGTCAGCTCCAAGAAGTACTGCTCTGCCAGGCGAATCTGGTTCTTGAGTTCCTTGCGCGCCAGTACGAAAGCCTCGAACGCCGAGTTGAAGAACATCGTCTTGCCTTCGAGGTCCGTGACGAAGAGCGGGAAGTGCAGTTCGGCCAAGATCAACTCGGACAGCCAGGAGCGCGCGTCGGCTTTGGAGGTGGGCACGGCCGCGTGCGTGACGCTGGCGCGAGCAGCCGCCGGGGCAGGCGGGGCCTTCTCCTGACGCTCCCGCTCCCGATCTCGGAGAACGGCGATGGCCCGCAGAGTACCTGTGGGCTGCCAGGCCGCTACCTGCTCGCCGTAGAGATTCAGCACGGGAAGAGGATCGACGGCGGTGACGTGCGGGATGAGGTCGTCGGGCAGGCCCGACCGTACGATCAGGTCATCCGGGATCCGTTCGAGCTCTCGACGCGCGCGGCCCAGGTCGGCCATCTCGGCGTCGAGCAACTCCCGAACCAGAAAGCCGACCAGGCTGCCGGTGTAACCGGAACGCTCCCGCTCCTCGGAGACGGAGCTTTCATCGACCAGCGGGAGAAAGCGCAGGCGCGTGCGATAGAACACCCGCAGCGCTTTTACGAGAACCGGTTCGGTCACCCGGGTATCGGTCGGCGGCGCGGCCGTGTTCGCAAGAAGAATCTGATCGCCTCGAACAGGCGCGACCCGCTCGCGCGGGCCGGTTCAATCCTCCTTCTGGAGCAGTCGCTGCCGAATCGACGTGAGGTACGGGCGCAGATCTTTGAGCTGAGCGGCCAACTCGTACTCGAGAATGTCGCCCACGGCCGTGAGGTCCGCTTCTTCCAAGGCCGAGGACAGATCCTTGAGGAGAGCCGTAAGGCTGTCCGCCCTCGTCTGGAAGGGAACGCCGTCGATCTCGGAGTGCATCAGCCCCTGTTCTTCATTGCGCACGAGTTGGTGATCCAGAGCAAAGAGAGCGGCAATGTAACGATTCAGGGCTTCGGTCGTACTCTCCAGACGCTCCATGGCCTGAGCATCCTGCCCGCCGTTGAAGGCCTCATTGATGCCGACCAATTCCTGAGAGAGAGAGGGGATACGGGTTTCGAAATCTTCGAGCAGTTCGAGAAGTTCTTCGCGACCGGCCGACATCGTTTCGAGCTGCATCATGAGCGCCATGACGAACAGCTTGATGTGGCGCAGCTCCACGAGAAAGCGCTCGATGTCGCCGCGCACAATCTCGGCCTTTTCACCCGAGAAGCTCTCGGCAATCAGCGTGAGCCGATCCAGGTTGGCCTGCACGGATTCTTCCGGTCGGCGTTCGTCTGTGGCCAGCGGGGAGAACACCGAGGCCAGGTCCAGGTGGAGGATGGCGGAAACCGACTTCATGATCTGCGTCATCCAGTGTACGCCTTCGATCAGGTTGGCACGGTCCGTGACATCCAGCGACTCGCGCTCGAAGAGCGTGGAGCCAATCTGTTCGATGTAGCGATCCGTTTCGGAGAGGGTGGACAGAACCATGTCCATCTCGTCGCCAATGTAGAAGTCCAGGCGACGGACCGCGTCCGTGGCCACCTCTTTGAGGCGGGAAAGGGAAACCTCTTCGGCGTCCACCTTGAGGTTCAGGATGTACTTGTTGTTGTCCGCGCTCCAGCGGCTGACCGCTTCGTAGACATCGGCGATCGTCTTTTCGCCGGCCATCTCGGCGTTGAGTTCCTGCTCGTTTACAAAGATCTGCATTTTCGGCCTCCTAACTGCCGACCAACTTTCCCGCCCGGCCCTACTCGCTGCCTCCCGTCCGCAAACGATTGCGGAGGAAGTCGCCCGTGGCGCGGCTGCGGCGCATATATGTTTCCATGCCGCCGAACTTTCGGCGGAGCCGTTCTTCCACGCTTTTGAGGCTGAGCTCTTTCGATGCTATCCGCTTCTTATTATCGGCGATTCTGTCATTCAGCAGCTGAATTCTTACCCCGATCATCCCTCCGGAGATGGCCGAGTAGGGCTTGAGGGTCTCGTGCATCCGGTGGGCGGCCCCGTTGTCGATCCGGGCGTCGGCGTTCGTGTCGGAAGCAAAGAGTTGCCGGACTCCTTCCGCGGACGTGTCCAGGGCCGCGCGCAGCTTCTTTTCGTCCAACTCGAGCAAACCGTAGCGGTTGTTGCGGAAGTTCCCGATCCCGACCTCCCCGGTCGAGATGCCGATGTCGGCGAGCACCCGAAAACCGGGTTTTTCCGGAGCCGGATAGGCGGTCGAGGTGATGAGCTGCATGCTCGAAACCAGCCCCCGGATGGTGGCGTCGGAAGCAAAGATACCCGAACTGTCCCGTACCGCGTCCATACTCCGCTCCAGGTCCTGATCGGCTGCGCGACTGCTCGACAGTTCTTTCGGAGCGGCAGACTTGGAATTGTCCCGGCAGAACTTCACCAGCTCGTTATAGGCCTCGACCCATTCTTTGATGCGTTTGACCACTTCGTCCGAATCGGCAAACACCCGCACCTCGACCGGCCCGCGGGTGGTCTTGCGCAGATTGAGGCTCGCGCCCTTGATGATGTCGGTGATGTCGTCGTTGGCGGGCCGGGTCACTTCCACGCCTTCGATCTTCAGGCGCGCGTCCCGAGCCGGGCTTACTTCGTGCGCCGCTTCGAGTCCGCCTTGGGATTTCGGCGCTTCGACCTGCAGCGCGCGAAAGATGGCCACGGAGTCGGCTTCGGCAGAGAATTCGAGCGCCACGACCGGCCTGCCCCCGGTAATCGCCGCGATCTCGAATTTGTGCGATTGTTTATGTTTGTCAATGATCAGAGAGTGGCGCTTCTCCACGGCCCCTTCCTTCCAGACAAGAGCCAAGCCCGCCTTGGGCTTGCCCTTTGCGGAGTGGGGTTTCTCGGTCGTGCGACTGCGCTCGACTTCGTAGCCGCGCAGCTTCACGTCGCCGACCTCCACTTCGATGCCCGGACCCGGAGTCACGCTTTCGACGACGCGCTTCACGCCTTCGTCTCGTGAACTGCCGGTCAGTTCGCTTTCGAGAATCAGCACGCTCTGGGGCGAAAGGTCCCGCGCCACCCGGACGCGCCGCGCGCCGCTCAGGCGAATCCCGGCGCCGTCAGCAAGGAGCTCATGGCTGCCCGGGGCTGCCTTTTCGCCTTCACCCCCGCCGCCGGTCCTTGCCTGGGCCGTCTTGGCCGTTGTGCCCTCAGCTTTGGCGCCTGCGCCGCTCTTGGTGCCCGCGCCCTTCTTGGCGCCAGCGTCGTTCTTGACGCCCGCCGCCGGCGCCACCCGCAGTTCGTCGGCCTTGAGGAGGACCGCTTTCGTTTCGCGCTCACCGCCGCCTGGCTTCACCAGGCCGATCCCCTGGAGGAGACCGTCCGGATCTCCAAAGCTCAGGCGACCGGCCTTTCCGATCTTTTTGGACCGCAGGCCGAGCAACGTTCCGCTGCTGTCGGTCATCACGCGGGTCACGTCGAAAATTTCGGCCCCACCCTCGCGCAGCGCACGCTCCAGGTCGGCCGGTTTGCCTCCTTCGAAGCGGATGGTCTTCTTGGTTTGCCCCTGCTCTATCGTGAAGCTTCCGGCCGGAAGGGCCTGCTCGGCTTCCAGTCGCTTCGTGTGCAGTTGATGGCGGGCGGCGAGTTCGAGCACCTCCATATGGTGCAGGCCGGATTCCACCGAAGAGGTGGCCCGACCGGTGATGGCGCCGGGATCGCTCGAGACGATCGACTTGTTGGCGAACGGCCCGAGGAAAGAGTAGAGCATCCGACTTTTGTCCGAGAGCTTGCGCGCCCGATTGCGGGCCTCGGTCCAGGCCTTGATGGTGAACTCCAGCCGTTTGTTCTGCCGCTCCATGCGGCGAATCGGAATGCGTTCGAGCTCGAGCAGCTTCTGGATGGTCTGGTTGTGGTCCTGACCCGAACCGAGGCCGTAAACGGATGGTGCTGGCATGGTGCTCCTGGGGCGAGGACAGACTCCCGGCGCCTCGTACCCATCATCGGGAGTCTGGAAAAAGTCATGAGCGGCGGCGAGGGATTTTCCGGGGCTTTCTGCTTGCCACACTGCGAGGCCGGCTTCGCCTGTTTCCCGTGAGCGATTCCACGACCCCCACAGAACCCCAGTACGGCCCCCTTTTGAGCCGACTCCCGACATCTTTGGCCCGCCCTCTGGGCCGCGTTTCGCGCCTGGCGCTGAACAACATCAGGGCCAAGCTCGCCTGGTTCACCGGCGGTTTGTTGGCCTTTACGATTGCCGTGCTTTCGGTCTTCAACCTCCAGCAACAAAGCGGCATTCTCACCGAAAGTTACGAGCGGGAAGCTTCCATCTCTCGAACCTACATCTCATCGCTCGTACTCGAGTTGGACAACATCGCGCAAAGTCTCATTCATATCGAACAGTTTCGGGAACGCCTGACGAAGCAGCGCGAGGCTCTCAAGAAGTACCGCACGGTGACCGTTCACGAGCAGCGCAAGCAGGTGTCGGTCTTCGGTTTCAAGACCAGCCTTTTCGGGGCCCTTGGGAAAACCCAATACCGCCGCACGCACGAGTCCTACTATTCGGAGTACCTTTCCGACGAAGACATCAAGACCCTCGAAGCCCGTACCCGCGGTCGCCTTCGGGATGTGAGCGACCGGGACTTCTACGCGCTCCAGACTCTGGCCAAGCGGTTCATCGATGCGGACACCATCACCACGGACGCGCGGCGTCGCCTGAGCGACCTGCGCGCCACCATCGAAGAGACCAAAGCCCTCGAAGCCAAGGCGGGGAAAAAACAGGCCCCCCCGGGCAAGACCGAAGGCGCGCCCGGCGCCAAAGCGGCTAAGGGGGCCGCGCCGGCCAAGGACCCCCTTACCGTATTGGAAGAAGAGTACCGAAACGCTTCCAAGACGGGGCACGAGCGGCGGATGGCTCTGGATCGACGAATCGCCGAACTCCTGGCCGCCACACAGAGGAAGAAAGTGCGCGAGCTGGGGCTGGACTTGGGGCGCTTTCGAACACAATCGTTTCCGCTGGGCGCCATCGTACCCGGAGAAGCAGCCGCGCCCACTCTCGACACGAACATATTCGACAAGAGCGCCCCGATCAACCAGGACATCAAGGAGCCGAAGCTTCAAGAAGACCTGGTGGGCGCGCTGCAGGGCATGACGGAGCATCTCGGCGCGCGTGTTGCCGTACGCCCGGTCGAACTGCGCTTCGCCAATATGGAACTGCAGATCCTGTACTCACCGCACTTCCGCAATCCCGGTTCCACGCGACGGGCTTCGAACCTCCAGCGCATCCGCGAAGCGGCCGCGACGGCTCGTTGGCAACCCTACATCAATTCGGAGGCGCCATTCCTCAAGGAGATCGCGAGCATCACGAAGGACATCGAAAGCCGCGTCGAGGCGCTACGGGTCCGTCGCCTGCCACCTTTTCGGGATCGTACCTTTCGAGATCTCTATTGGAAGTACGACCAACAGGTCCAGAAGCGCGCGCAAGCGTTTGCCGAGTTCGTTAGAAAGACGCCGCCCGCAACCGCCGAGGACCCGGAGATTCTCGATGCTCTGGGATTTCTGCGTGAAGCCGCGCTGGAAGATCGCCTGCTCCTGCGCTTCGAGCAGGATATCATCGGTTACGAGAGTTACCTCCAGAGCGAAGAGCGGCGCAAAGCCATGCGCAAGCGCTGGCAGGCGCTCCGGGAGTGGATCTACGCCGGCCAGAGCGAAACGCCGCCGCGGGAACTCAAACTCGCCTTCCAGGATGGGATTATCGCCAACAGCCGCACGGAGGCCGAACAGCTTCTCTGGAAGCTGGACTCCACGCCTCTCCTCGCGGACAACCACGAGGACGTGGCCACTCTTGTGCTGAATGAGAACTTTGCCGGGGTCATGCGGACGTTTGTCGACAGAACAGCCGGTCTGGCAGCCATCTCCAAGAACAGCCGGCGCGCGGTTCTTTCGGCGCTGGCCATCACGTCGGCTGCCATCCTGCTCGCCATCTTCATCTCCACATTCTCGGTCCGCAAGATCAAGCGGATCATCGCGAGCGCCGAGGACGTCGGGCGGGGCAACCTGAACATCCGCTTCGAGCACGGCGGGCAGGATGAATTCGGCAATCTCACAGTGGCTCTCAACCAGATGGTGAGCGGGCTGCACGAACGCGAAAAGATCAAGGGCATTCTGGGCAGCATGGTGGATCCGGTCGTGATCGGCGAAGCCATGAAGGATCTGGCCGCCCTCAAACGCGGAACCGAGAAACCGGTTACGGCTTTCTTCTCGGATGTGGCGGGCTTCTCCACCATCAGCGAGAAACTCAACTCGGTGCAGTTGGCCGCGCTGCTCAACGAGTACCTCTCGGCCATGACCATCATCCTGAAAGAGCACGAAGGCGTGCTGGACAAGTACATCGGGGACGCCGTGGTCGGGATCTGGAACGCGCCGGTCGATGTGGATAACCATTCGCTGAAGGCCGTGAAGGCTTCGCTGCGCATGCTCGACAAGCTCCATGAGCTGCGCGCCACCTGGATTCACGAGAAGAAGTACATCCCGGAAGCACAGGAGATGCACATCCGCATCGGGCTGAACACGGGACCGGCCAAGGTGGGCTTCATGGGCACCGATGCACTCGCCTCCTACACGATGATGGGGGACACGGTCAACCTCGCCGCACGCCTCGAAGCGGCCGCCAAGGACTACGGCGCCTCGCTCCTGTGTTCGAAGGCCGTCTACGCGGCCGTGCAGAAGGACGTGTTCGCCCGCAAGCTGGACCTCGTGCGCGTGAAGGGGAAGACGGAGCCGGTGGAGATCTACGAGATCATCAGCGATTCGGACGAACTACCCCGCGGGATCAAGGATGCCAGCCAGCTGTACGAGAAGGGGCTTCAGCTCTACCTCAAGCGCGACTGGGGCAACGCGATCAGCACGCTACAGGAATCCGAAAAGATCCGCGGCCGCGAAGACAAGGCGGCCCGGTTGCTGATTCACCGTTGCGAAGAGTACCACCGGCGCGCCCCCGCGGACGATTGGGACGGCGTTTTCACGCGGGACCACAAGTAGCTCAACACTGCTGGAAGCGGCTTCCGCAGTCCCCCACGTAGGGACAAGAAGCGTAGCAGCCGGGGGAGCCTCCGTGAGTGCCGGGATAATAGTAGGGATGCTCGCTGCCGCAGCACTTCCCGCTGCTGAAGTTGTACGTGCTGCCCGGCGCACAGGGACAGCTCGTTGCCACGACGGCTGCTGCGGCAGCCGTCTGCGTTTTGGTGTCATCCTCGGGACTTTCCCAGCAGGCACCGAGTGCCACGAGCAGGCCGGCCAAGAGCAATACGCGGATCAAAGTCATGGCCCAGAATACCTCCATATGCCGCGTTCGTCATCTGCTTTGTTTGCCCTGTGACGTGAGATTCGTCACGCACCCCCATTCGCCCGGCGACGCGAGCGGTACTTCTTGACGGAGCGGGAGGCCCGGGCGCGTGTCTCCGCGTGGCCAAATCGTCGGACCGTCGCCTCTACCGTGTCATCTTCCAGAACCAGGGTCGTGTGTTCGAGGTCTACGCGCGCCAGGTGAGTCAGGGGTCGCTCTTTGGCTTCGTCGAAGTCGAGGAACTGGTCTTCGGAGAAAAGTCCAGCGTCATCGTGGACCCCTCGGAGAACGCCCTGCGTCAGGAGTTCGAGAACACCAAACGCTTCTTCATTCCGCTGCACTCCATCATCCGCATCGACGAGCAGGAGAAATCTGCCGCCGCGCGAGCGCGGGTTGTGCCCATGGAGCAGTCGTCCGGAGCCCCGGAACCAAAGCTCACACCGCTCTATCCGCCGCCCAAGGGATTCGGCGGCTGATCGAGGGGGTTGGGGGCGTGCCCGGCCGATGGTCCGGTCTGCGCAGGCACGCGCTGGTTCCAAGTGGGAGTGCGCACTCTGCACAGAAGCTGAATCCGACGACCTTCCATACCGCCGGAACAGCTTCTGCGCGCTCTCGTGTTGCAGATGGTCTACAGCGTCCGCAGCGAGCCTCAGCTCATGGAGCAGATCGACTTCAATCTCCTGTTCCGGTGGTTCGGGGCCGAATGTCTCTCGGCGCGGACAAGGGCTGAGGATACACACCCAATCAGGTGGAAACCCCCATGCGCCGCCGATTTTTCAGCACCCTGGTAGGGGCCGTTTGGCACAATCACCTCGCGTCAAATGCTGCGCGGATCCTCCACGCCAAACGCATGTCCACGAACCCCGCACCCGAAGGGGCACTTTTGGCGACTTCAGCGCCCGCGGTCGTGGTTGATCCGATTCAATATGTACACGAAGAGAAAGGCGCCCGCCACCGCCGTGATGAGATTCACGCGAATCTGCACGCCTTCGAAATAAGGCAGGGGCTTTTGGTTCATCAGCCCGGTGACCAGGGAGATGAACCAGGTCCCCGCAAAGAAGGCCACTATGACCGAGCCCACCGTTCCGATGACTACCCCACCCCAGAACCCACCGAGCAAATCCCGGCGCCGTCTGTGAAAGTAGAACCAAGAGGCCAGGGCCCCGGCCAGGACGTACACGATGATATCCAACAGTAGACTGAAGTATTTTTCCATAGTGTCCGTTCGCTTTGGCTGCCTGCTCTTATAGCATCGAGTCGTGGAACCAATCCCCTGAACAACGAATTTTCCACCCGCCGGCCGCCCGAAAAACCGAGGTTCGGTTGTCAGGACTCCGCCCTTCGGCCCCTGTGAACCGGATGGTCGTTCCGAACGGTGAAACGGCGCTCATGGGCATCCTCGGGTGGCCCGTTTCCCATTCCCTGAGTCCGGCCATTCACAACGCGGGCTTTGCAGCCCGTCGCATCAACGCGATCTACGTTCCCTTCGCCGTCGAAAGGCCGACGGCCTCGCTGAAGTCCGCGTTCAGCGCGCTCGGAAATCTGCGTGGTGTTTCGGTGACCATCCCGCACAAAGCCTGGGCGGCGCGCTCCGCTGACCGGCGCGATTCCCTCACGGACATTTCCGGCGCTGCCAACACGCTGGTCCGAGAACCGGATGGCACTCTTTCCGCACACAACACGGACGGACCGGGTGCCCTGGAAGCCCTGCGGCGCCACACCGAGACGCGCGGCAAACGCGTGCTGCTCATCGGCTACGGAGGTTCTGCGGCTGCCATTGCGCACGCGCTGCTCCTGGAGGGTCATCCCGCTTCGGTACTGGTGCAGGGACGCAATCGGGCCAAGGGGCGCAGGTTTGTGGAGGCCCTCCGTCGCAATCGAGGAGCAAAGCGAAGCCTGGTGCGGGCAGTCGACTGGGACGATGTGTCTTCCGACGACGTCGATGTCGTCATTCACACCACGCCGCTGGGCATGAAGGGGAAACCCCAGGAGTTGCCTCTGCCTGCGGAGTTCGTCCAGTCCCGCCACGTCGTCTTCGACATCGTCTACAACCCCGCGCGCACACCGCTCGTGGAACTGGCCCGGAGCCGGCGCTGCACGGTGGTGCCGGGGTACCTCATGCTGCTGTTCCAGGCGACGCTCCAGTTCGAACTCTTCACCGGGCAGAAAGCTCCGGAGAGCATCATGGAAAAGGAACTGCTGGCCGCCCTGCGGCGCCTGGGCTAGCGCTCTATTGCCGCGCGGCTGCGCCTCGGAACCGCCTCGTTTCACCCAGAAACAAGAACGCCCGCTCTGAACGAGCGGGCGTTCCTCCAAACTCAACGGCTCTCGAACTTCAGTTCGCGTTGTTGCTGTTGTTCGGATTGTTCGAGTTTTCGTTCTCACGCCGACGACGCAGCAGGGCGATGGCTCCCAGAGCAATCGCTGCTACCAGCGCCGAAACGATGAGGATCCTTCGTCCGCCGCGGGCGGCACCGATGAGGCTGGCGCCGAGACCGGACTGATTCGAATCGAACAGGTTATAAGTTACGCTGATGGCCGCGCCCACAGCCGGGATAGCGCTGCCCGAGAAGATGAGCGAGTTGCTCACCGAATCGTACACGTATCCGTTCGTGGAACTCTTCGCCACCTGCGAACCGTTCACCATGACCACAATCGAGCTCGAAATCGGGACTTTGGTCAGCTGGTACGCGCTGGCCGCGCCGACGCCCTGATTGGCGATGATGTTCAGGAAGGCGCTGAAGTCGTTCGAGCAAATGCTCGAAGAAGCGCCACCCGAAGCCTGCGAAACTTCATTGTACGCCGGCCAGGCGTTGTTGGAAGCGTTCGCCGACGTGCCATTGCCTGAACAGGTACCGGGTTGACCGGTTGTAGCGTTCAGACCGATGATGGAATACACGCGCAACCCGTTCTGCGTGAACAGGTTGCTGGACGTATTCAGGTCCGTCCCGCCGTTGCAGGGGTCCGCGCCGCTCTGGGTGCTGCCACCGTTGTAGCAGGCGTACTGGTCGCCTTCATCGCTGAGGATGACGACCGAAAGCGAGGAACCCGAACGGGGATACCCGGCCGCAAGTGTTGCGCCGCCTGACGAAAGAGTCTTGATGGCAAAGTGCAGACCCGATTCCTTTCCGGAACCGCTCGTGCCGGCGTTCACCGCGCTCTGGAATTCCGTCTTCACGCTGGTGAAGCCGGGGCTGCGCAGGCTGGCGCTGTCGGTGGTGATGACGCCGATCTTGAAGTCGGTGCCCGTCAACGACATTCGGTCGAAGAAGGCGGAAGCCACATTGGCCACAGCGGTTTGCTCCTGCGCCATGGAACCCGAGTTGTCCACAACGAAGAGGAAATCAGCTTTGGGAGCGCTCGCACCCGTGAAGAGGTTCGTGACCGTGCTCACGGTTGCTCCGGACGGTCCGAAGTTGGTGCCGTCCAGCAGGCCGCCCAGAACGGGTTCAGCCGAGCCGTAGTTCGCTTCGGTGCTCACGCCAACGCCGACAAGAGCGGGCGACGAAGCGCTGTAGGTGATCTGGACCACGACCCGGAAAGAACTGGACGTGCTCTGTCCCTCGACGACCGGAAGAGCCGAAACCGTCCCGCCCTGCACGCTGGTCCCGAACAGGGTTAGGATCAGGTTGGAGAGCTCGTTGGCCGTCATCGGCGCATTGGTGTTGACCTGCAGGTTCAGAAGCTGCGTGTCGCTGGCGCCGGAAGCCTGCTGCGAAGCCACGACCGTGGCGCCCGCAATGCTGCTGCTGCCGCTCAGCACTCCCACGAGGGCCGAACCGACCTGCTCGGCGCTGGTGTTCGTCCCGTTCACGATGATGCTGATGAAGCCCGAAAACTCGGGGCTCGAACTCGTGAAGGTGATGCCGGAGAAATCTCCCGATGGCGTGGAGCCGGTATTCACCGAGCCGCCGGAGGGCAGGCTGACATCATATCCGCCCACATTGTTGTTCGAGGTGGCCCCGGCCGTGCCCCCTTCAACTTCGCCCGCTGTGCTCGTGCTGGATTGATTCAGCATCGGCAAAAGCAGCCCTTCGTCCTTGCCGCCGCAGGCTGCCAAGGCCAGAACCACCCCAAGCGCCAGGAAGGCACGAACACCGTTTCCTTTGAATATCATGGACCTACTCCTGTGCCAGCTTACCTGGCTTCTTGGATGTTTTGACGAAAAAAAAAGGAACTTCCTAACGGCCCCAGGTCGAATGGGGCCCGAAATCCTACAGGTCCCGGGCTTTGCCGCGGGCGTACTCCCGCCGCTCCGGGTGGAGGGTCAGCGCATAGACCTGCTTCTCGAGGAGGGCCGTAAGCTCTTTCGAAGCCCGTTTCTCGTCTCCCGGAGGGAATTCGCCCGGGGGCAGAGGGCGACCGACATTCCAACGAATCTTGCGCTTGAACATCCCGCCGGAAAGCAGGTTTTGGAGGTTCAGGAAGTTGAAGGCCCCGCTGATGCCGCTGGGCACGATCGGGACCTGCGCCCGAACCGCCAGCTTGGCGGCCAGGGCTTTGAAGGGATTCATGATGCCGGTCTCCGTCCTGGTCCCTTCCGGGAAGATGGAGAGGAAGTGCCCCTGCTTCAGGAGGTCGACCATGTAGTTCTCCAGGTCGTGGTAGTATTCAGCAGCGGCGCGCGCCCCCTCCCCGCGGAAGTTGCGAATGATGGGGACACCACCCCATTCGAGGAACTGGGCTCTTTGCATGAAGGCATACGTTTCCAGCAGCCTCTCGACGATCGGCCGCACCAAGTTCAGGCCCGGCAGATTCATGGGCGATCCCTCTTGGTACAGGAACTGTTTGGCCTCCAGGTCCGGCTCGAACAGTTCGCGTTTTCCCAAGAAGATGATCTTGCGGGGACTGTAGACGGCCTGAACCGGGACGTCAATGAGGTCGGTATGATTGCAGATGAGGAGCGCTCCTCCCGTTGTCGGGATGTTGTCAGTTCCGGTCACCTCAATGTTGAAGACCTGCTCGATGAGCTCTCGGACAAGGGCGACGGCGGGCTCCCGCGGGATGGTAAATAATCTTGCCAGCGATTCCAGGTCGGGAGTTTCTGCACTTTCGTTCGACACCGTTCGCCTCCACGAGATGGGGTAGTTCTGCGAAACACACCGCAAAATGGCAAGAGATAATCCCGAGCGGCGAGCGCCCCCCGAGGGGGACGTAACACTCGGCCCGCGTCCCGGGGCCCAGAGGACGCTTTGCTCTCGGACGAGAGCGGCACGGTCCGCCTATTCGCCTTGGAGTGCGCTGATACTGACGGTGCTTCTCGTTTCGGGATGCGGCGGGTACCGCTCCGATCTTGCGTTGGGCCCCCACATGCACCCCTCCACCTGGCTCGTGGGCAGGCTTCAGGGTCGTCGACTCGTGCACGACCGCAATGGAAACATCCGCATGGTTTCTACCATCGAACGTTCCTGCACCGTGGTCAGCAGCATCGAAGGGCGCTGCCAGGACACCGTCCAGGCTCACCTACCGGAAAAAAAGCCGGTGCAACGGGAACTGCGTTGGCGGATTCGATACACGGACGGTAACCACCTGATCTTGCGCATGGAGGACGACGCGGGCCTGCTCGTCGGGACCGCCCCCGGCCCCACGTTCCTGCTTGCGGGGACACGCAAACTCCCCGACGGCCAGGGCCCGAACGCGCACGCGGATGTGCGGTACGAGAGCCTGCCCGGTCCCGGAAATCCGGTACTCGCCACCGAGGAGTACTCCGTCCTCGGCATCTCGATCGGCAGTTCCAAGACGCTGTGGGTGCGGGTAGGTCCGTGAGCCTGCCCTGGTCGCAGGTGGGCCTTGCACTGGCGGACGCCACGGCCCGCACGGCCGCGCAGGTGTTCTCCTATTCCGGCAAGGGTGACAAACACGGGGCCGACCACACAGCTGTCGAAACGATGCGAGCGGAACTCCAGGCCCTGCCGTACCGCATGACTGTGGTGATCGGGGAAGGTGAAAAGGACCAAGCACCGATGCTCTATTCGGGGGAACGTCTGGGCTCGAGGGCTGATGATGCGCCCGGTTTGGATCTCGTTGTCGATCCCCTCGAGTGCACCACGAATTTCTCCCGCGGGCTTCCGGACTCCATGGTGGTACTTGCCGCAACCACGGAAGGGACCGTCCAACCCGTGCCGGGAACCTACATGGAACAGATGCTCCTGCCACCGCACGCGGCGGACCTGCTCGATGAGGGCGTGCATCTGGAGACGGACGTCCGCGAGGTGCTGTCCCGTACTGCCCAGCGGTTGGGTCGCTCGGTACCGGAACTGACGGTCGTCATTCAGGATCGACCGAGACACAAGGAACTGATCGAAGCAGTTCGGAGGGAAGGCGCAGGCGTCTCCTTGATCGAGTCCGGCAGCATCTCAGCGGCTCTGGAGGTCGCCACACAGTCCGGGGGACGGCTCAGCATCATGTGGGGTGTGTATGGAGCTCCCGAAGGCCTCGTCATTGCCTTTCTCGCCGCGCTGACCGGTGCGGGATTCCTCGGACGTGTCCGCCCGCACGATGCGCGCAGTGAGGAGCAGACACGGCTGCTCCGCCTGGAAGGGCGCACCCTTCGAGCTGAGGACTGGATGCACGGTGAAGGCGTGCTCCTGTGCTCGGGACTCCACTCGAATTCCCTTGTCCCGGGCGTCGAGCGGGCGAACGATGGTCTACGTGTAACGACCCTGCTGTGGACGCATGCCGGCCGGTCCCTGATTACGCACGCTGGCGGCCGCCGCGTTTCCGTTCGGGAGTTTTGAGGACGGCTCCGGTGTCAGAAGGCCTGACAGAACGAGTGCGCCAACTGGTGGGCTCGGGGCGCTTGCGGGGGGCGGCCATCCTCTTCTTTTCGCGTTCCTTCAACTCGGCCATCTCACTCGGTTTTGCGCTCCTGGCGGGGCGCCTGCTGACGGTCGAAGACTACGGACTGTACACGCAGAGCCTCGCGCGCATCGTGGTGGTTCAGGCCATCACGGAGGCCGGTCTCCAGTTCTCTCTCGTGCGCTACATGGCGCCGGCGTTTCGGGATGACGACCGGTCGCTTGTGGCCGCTCTATTGCGCGCGTCTCTGCAACTCAAGCTCTACGCCGGACTCGGTTCGCTTGGCGTCGTCTCCCTCGTGATGCTGCTCGTGCTGGGCGCACCGCAGCTTGCGCTGCTCGGTGTTCCTACCGCCATCCTGCCCCAGGCCGACCCGCAATTGCTGACGCTTTTGTGGATGGTGTTTCTCGGCGGGTTCGGCATGTCGCTCCTATCGTATCTGGAGTCGTTGCTCGTGGCGCGCGAGGCGTATCTGCGCCTGTCCTTGTGGCTTCCCAGCGTCGGCGTCATTCGCCTCGCGCTGCTCGCCTTTTTCATCCCTACCGAGCAGAACGTTCTTTCGGCCGAGCACGTGATCTTCGCCTTTGCTCTCGGCCCCTACCTGGCTGCAGCGGCGTTCTTTCCGTTCTTCCCTGCCGACGGCCTCAGTACTCGTGCGCCCGCCTACGAGTGGCGGCCATGGGTTCGAAAGCTTGCCCTGTACAACGTGTGGATCGTGGCTGCTTCGTTCATGTCGATCCTCTCCGACTGGATGGAGATTCACCTCATCGGCGACTCCGTCGACCGCGGACTGTACAGCGCGGCCCGCGTTCCCATGCAGGGCTTCCTGATTCTTCTGGCCACCATGCAATCGGTGCTGCTGCCCAGGTTCGCGGGGCTGGTCACGCATGCAGAGTTCGGCGCAGTTTTTCGGCGAATCTACAGCTACGTCGCCTTCGGCTTCGTATCACTTCTGCCGGGCTTTTTCATATTGCCCTGGTTCATTCTGGGCTGGTTCGGACAGCACTACGCGCCCGCCGTCGCCGTCTTCTACGTGCTCTACCCGAACTTCCTGCTGCGCCTCTTCTTCGCGCCTCTGGGCACGGCGCTGTACGCCCTGGATCAGACCCGGCTCATTGCCATAGAGGCCGGCCTGCGTATGGTTTCAGGTTTCCTGCTGAACCTGGCACTGATTCCTCAGTTTGGGATTCTGGGCGCAGCCACGGCGGGGCTCCTCTCGCAGTTTTTCGGCTGGAGCTTTTTGTTGTTTTGCTACTACCGCTGGTTCCGCCACGGCGAATTTCCGTGGGCCCAGGCGCGCCGCGCCGACGGGTAGCCGCCTCAAGAATCGAACCGCGTCTCCCTGACGACCTTCCCCTTCCTGTCGAACGTGCGCCACACACCGACCTGCCTGCCACCGGCGAACTCGCCGGAGCGCATGATGCTCCCATCTTTGCGGTACCACTCCCACTTCCCGTGCATGCGCCCGGACTTCATGCGGCCCTTCGACTGAACCACCCCATGAGCGTAGTAGTTACGCGCCACTCCCGTCCGCTTCAGGACCTTCTCACTCTCCAGGGTCAGGCGAACCTGAATCAGCTTCTTGAGGAGCGCCTTCGGAAGCGGCCTGGCGGCCGGGAAACGCACGGTGCCCTGCTCCGTCTCGAACGAGGCAAGCTCCTTCTTCAGGCGCCCGGTGACGTGGCCGCTGTGCGGGAAGTAGGAACAGTGGTTCTTGAAAGCAGCGAAGCCGGCAACTGCTACGCCATCAACCTTGAAGGCTGGCATCCCGTAGCTGATGGTCTCGACCGCTGTCGGCAGGAGCGAACGCAAGGTCCTCCGCAAGGCCTGCAGCGTGCGGCGGTGTGGTTGGGGCACCTTTGCGAGATAGCGATCGACAGAGTCAGGCATAGAGGCTCTGGAGGTTTTTGATATCTTTGGAGGGAGGCATTCCGAAAAGGCGTGCGTACTCGCGGCTGAACTGCGAATGGCTCTCGTAGCCCACCATGAAAGCCACGGAGGTCACATCTTCAACCTCGGTGGCCAAGAGCCTTCTGGCCTCCTGAAGGCGTACGTGCTTCTGAAACTGAATGGGGCTCAACAATGTGACCTTCTTGAAGTGTTGGTGGAAAGCCGAAGGGCTCATGTCCGCCATGCGCGCCAGGCTGTCCACTCGCAAAGGCGAGGCGAAATCGCGGCGTATCTTTTCGATGCTGCCGAAAATGCGATGCAACCGGCTCCCCCGCACTCCCAGTTGGTAGATCACATGCGCAAAACGCGACTTCATCAGGTAATAGACAATCTCCCTGATGATGAGAGGGGAGAGCACGCGTCGGTCGTTTTCATTGTCCAAGGTACGCAGCAGGCGCAAGAACGCGTCGGTGAGCGGCCCGGTGGCTTCGTCGGTGAAGACACCGACCTCTTGCGAACCAATCTGGAGCGGCCCGGTCTTCTGCACCAATTCGTAGATCACCTTCTGGTCGAGATTCAGGACCAAGCACATGTAAGGCGATTCAGGCGATGCTCTCAGCACCTCTCCTACGACGGGCACGTTGGAAGCGGCCGCGAAGAACCGGCTTGGCTCACATCGGTACCGCTTGCTTCCGACCGTCACCAGCTTTTCACCCTGCACCACAAAACAAATGCAGGGCTCATACAACGAATGCATGGGCCCCGTTCTCTGTTCCCGCCGGACGATCTTCAGTCCTTCGAGTGGGGTGTCTGATACGGGACTTCCGTCCGAGTACCTGTGCGCGAGGTCGATCAGTTCTTGAGGGATATGCGTCTTGGTCACCCTGGCATCCGGCTTTTCTTTCAAGATGCTCATCACCTCGTCAACAAAATCGCCCAGCGGCATGGCGTTCGGATCGGTGGCCTGATGGGGGCCGGTCAGGTGGGTTTGTACGTACGGCGGAGCCAGCTCCAGAACGGTCACGGGGCTGCCTTTGAGCTGGTAGCGCAGGCTCTGTGAATACGAGTGAATGGCCGCCTTCGTGGCGCTGTACGTGGGAAACATGGCTGCGGGCAGAAAGGCCAGCCCGGAGGACACGGTCATGATGAAGGCGGCGTCCTTCGTCAAGAAGTGCGGGATCAGGGCATTGTTCAAACGCATGGGCGCGAGAAGATTGATGGCGATGGTGTCGCCCTGCACTCGATCCGAATCGCCCTTGCGGACTGGCCATCGTATCAATGCTCAGGGGATCCCGCAGGTCGACCTCGTACGTGGGAAAGCCGGCTGCTCCGGCCGCGGCCAGCCTCTCCTTCGAACGGTTGCTGACAATGATTTGATTGCCCGCCTCCCGTAGTGCATGCGCGAGCGCCAGACCGATGCCCGAACCTCCGCCCGTGATAAAAGCGCCGGGATGGAAAGCGGAGCTGCGGAAAAATGGTTCCTTCTCGGGAACGCTCGTTGTTCACTGAGCGCAGGCGAGCAGCAGCGACGTGAAGATTGGTATCGGCATTTCCCTGAACCCGAACGCGCGCGAATGCGCGCACGAGGCGGTGGCCCAGGCGCGTCAGGCCGTCTCCAACCCGACGTTGGCCTTCGTGTTCGGCTCCATTCATCTCGAGCAAGACCAGATCTATGCCGGCCTGCTCGAAGCGGGGGTCGATCCATCCGTATTGATTGGCGGTTCTTCGTACGCGGAAATCTCGTCGGCCGGGGTAACCCGGAGGTCCCTGGCGGTTCTGCTCGTGGAAATTCCGGAAGCCAGGGTACGCGCGGTTTCCGTTCCGCTCTGCGACGACCCGCAGGCCATGAGCAACAACCTCCTCGAGGCCCTCGGCGACTGGCAATTGGATCGGGACTACCTCCACGTCGGGTTCATTTTCAGTTCGTTGAGTGCGGGGAGGGAAAACGAGATGCTCTCGTCGCTGCGACAGCGCGCCGGTGAACTCGCGATTTTCGGCGGCATGGCCTGCGGCAAATACGACCTGGGCATGGAGCACCCGGAGTTCTGGACCAACTATCAGTACTGCGGAGGCGCAGTGCAACAGCACGTTCGCCTTGCGGTTCTGCAACTTCCGCGGAATCGCTATACGGTTGCCTTTGGTAGCGGTCATGGATGGGAGCCGCTGGGCCCCACCCACGTGGTCACGCGCAGCATCGCATCGGACGTGTACGAAGTGGACGGAATTCCGATCTTCGAGTTCTACAGGCAGTTTCTCGGACGTGACGCTGACGATCAGTTCTTTCAGCTTCTCGTGCAGCGCTACGGTCTGGCGCTTCTGCGAGATGGGGTCAGTGGGCCTCACACAACCGTGAAAACGCCGGTGCGGATGGATCCCAAGGCCGGTTGCATGAGGTTCTACCCGGTCGAGGATCTCCAGGGTTGTCGGGTGAACCTGATTCAGGCCAATCGCAAGAGCCTCATCGCCGGCGCGCGGCGAGCCGCGGAGCAGTGTCTGGCCGGTCTGGAGGGGAAGCCACCGGCCCTCGTGCTGGCCGTTTCCTGCTCTCAGCGCGGGGCCATCCTCCATAGCCGTAGCGATGCGGAGATCGAGGAGGTGCGTACCGTGATGGGCCCCAACATTCCTATTGTAGGCTGGTACTCGGGAGGAGAGATCATGCCTCTGCTCAATCGGTACGATGACGTCACCAACAAAGCGGAGAATCTCGGCGGAACCGGCTACCATGGCACGACGATTGGCCTTCTGGCCATCTCATCGGCGGAGCCGCCGACCCAGGTCTCCATGCCGGCCAAACTCTCGCGAAAGGCTTCCGGGGCGGATCTCGAACACCTGTTGCAGCAGAGCGAAGAGACGCTCGACAGCACGGAAGCCTTCCTTTCGAACCTCAGCCGACAGGTGTATCACGACGGCGAACGCCTTCGCGCTCAAAGCGAAGTCCTGCATCGCTATACACCGCATGAAGTCTGGAGCCGGGCTGGCGCGTCGGCCGAGCGAGGAGAGTACGAAATCGCCGATGCCGAATTCAACGGCGCCTTCCTGTTCATGGACGTCAAGGGGTTCACTTCCTACGGCGAGCTTCATTCGCCACAGGAAGTGGTACAGGCCCTGAATGCCCTCTTCGAACCGGCCACCACCATCATCTACGATTGTGGGGGCGATGTGGACAAATACATGGGCGATTGCATTTTCGCGGCTTTTCAGGAGAAGCAGAGAGCCGTGGAGGCCGGACGACGCATTCTTTCGCTGTTTCGCGAAGTGCGCAAGCAGGGACACCCCTTCAACGTGCGCCTCGGAATCAACGCCGGCCGCGCCATCCGGGCCAACGTGGGCGGCCAGAGTCGCCGGGAGTACACTTTCATCGGAGATGCGGTCAACCTGGCGCAGCGGCTCGAATCGAACTGCACTCCCGGGAAGATGTTGATTTCCGAGGAACTCTACCAACTCACCCGGGCGGATTTGGGTGCCTTCGAGAGACGGGTCATCACGGTCAAAGGAAAGCGGGACAAGTTCGTGGTGTACGAGTGCGAGGTGCGGTAGGCTCTGTCGACACACTCGCGCCGTCGTGTGGGCGTGTGGACCACGGCGGACATAAATCACGTTGTAGGGGAAGCGCTCCAGTTTCCGGGCGCGCGCGTCGCCACCGATGACGGCGGGGAGCTCGGAGGAAATCTCCATCCGTGCCCGCGCTTGCACAAAAGCGTCCAAGAAACGATGCGAGGAGAAGGCTGCATGGGTTCTTGCACAGTACTGGTGAGCGGTTCAACCGAGGATTTTGCGCGCGCGCGCTTTGAGGACCGCGAGTTGCTCGAGATGTTTCAGGAAATTGAGAAATTCCCGGCTGACGAGAAGGCCGCCGTGAAGCAGGTCCTTGATGCTTTCGTCACCAGAAGGCGGCTCAAGGAGATGGCGGCGAAGTAGCTCCGTCCTCGGTCCGCGTCAGGTACCGCCCCGTCGTCTCGCGCACATCGCGGACATTTTCCGGGCGCAGGGTTTTTTCGGTAACGCGGGGAACCTCGGCCGGGATGTCCGGGACCACGCGGACCTCCACGTCGCCTTTGGCGATGAGTTCGTTGAGCTTGTGGATTTCGGCTGGAGTCATGCGTTTGCTCAGGCGTTCATCTGAGCCATGGCCTGTCATCGAGAGCTGCATGATTTTCTCGTGTGCAAAGGACAGATGGAGCATCTACTCGTTTTCCTGCCGAGCCGGAACGTCCACCACCGCATCAACGCGGGGTGCAAGGGCCGAACGTCCCGATTCGGAAATCCGAGTATCTGTAGTATTGAGCCGCTCCAGAGCGGGCATCGTTCGAAAGCAGGGGATGCTGGCATCGGACAGACGTGTTCCGCTAACATCGATTTCCCTAAGGGCAGGAAGCCCGGCCAGCGCACAAATTCCCCCGTCCGTGATGCGTGCGTTGCTTAGATCCAGAAACTCCAGTCGGGAGAAAGAATTGCTCACCGAGCGAACATGCTCATCGGTAATCGCCGCCCCGTGCAGCCGCAGGTGTTCGATCCGCGCGCACTTCCCCAATTGACGCAAGTGCTCCGGACTAACTTCTGCGTCTTTGAAGAGAACTGTCACCAGACTCGACATTCTGCACAACCCACGAACGATTCGGTCCTCCAAGATTTGGCCAGAGGAGAAATAGACCTCCGCCGCGTGAGTAAGATCGCCGAGCAACTCCCCCTCCGAACCGGGGACTGGTTTCGAAAACGACATCGCGTATAGCGGCTCTCCTTACGTGATGGAATGACGCGCCCTGTAGCCGGACGCACTCTCGCCGGTGTACTGCGCGAGCCTGAGTAGCGCACGTACCTCGGCGTCTGAGTTTTGCTTAGGCCCACATACGACCGCAGCCAGCAGTAAGAGGGCAAGTGCAGCGTTCTTCATCTCTTGCTCTTCGGGGTGCCGTAGTAGAAGGACTGGAAGGACCTCCCCTCAAGTTCCATAATGTCTCTCACGGTCTTCCCTCTTTGTTCGATCCCCTTACCTGCGGTGCTGGTTCCAGCCACTCTCCACACTCCCTTGGGTGCCCCTGCGTTTATCATCCGAATGTAGAAATCGACGAACGAGCCCGGGTCCTTGCCCTCCATCTTGAGGTAGTAATAGACGGAATTAACCACGCAAGCGGTTCGCACCATCTCATCCGGATCCAAATACTCCGAGTTGGTGGCGGTCGCCCCTTTGCATACCTCAATCATCTCATTGACGTAGTCCACGTTGTTGATCGACTGGGTCCGCTTGCGCACATCCGCCATCAGTGCTTCCTGACTGCCGTTTACAAACCGAAACAAATGGGCTTGTCGAATTTGCACGACAAGAACCGGCATAGGAGCGCTTCAATCCCTGGAACCCCCGCTGCAGAACGCCCGGGGAGCGGATAGGTGCCTGCTGAGGTCACGAAACAAGTGTGGTCGGTCCCCCCTCAAAGTGGTAGACAGTCTCCGCCCCGAACCTCTGCGCCACCCACCTCGATCGGAGCAGTCCCGGTCCCGCTCGCGGAAACAGACCCCGACATCGGATCCTCGGCCACCCGCATCGTCCGCGCCTCGTTCACCGAATGCGAAGCCAAGCTCAGCGCCGGCCGCTCGCCTGCACCATCATCCGCACATATGGCGCCGTGTAGCTGAGATCCCCGGCCGCCAGATCCTTGGCCTTCACCCACCCGCGCCCCTCGATGTATCTCCGGACATCGATGTCCTCCGATGCTCCGAAAGGAGGCGCGGGTCCTGCGCGCATTCGAACCGGCGGCTCATGCCGCCGCGCGGAATAGAACGGATGAGACCACGTCGTCTCCACGATCGTGCCGTCGGCGTAGGTCAGCTTGTAGATCGCATCGGCCTTCCGCACAAACGTCTGCGTCACCGGCCTACAAGAAAGCTCACCGGTAGCCTCACCCCACGCCAGCACCCGGTCCCCCACAGCAATCGTCTCAATGCGCTTGTATGATTGTCCGCCGTGAACTTCAGCTCCAGCTGTAGACGGATGCACCCGCACCAGCGTTCCGGCAACGAAGCAGTTTCAGGAATCCTGTACGCGTTCAGGAATATTTCCCGATCGTC
>CAZPFB010000058.1:0-36455 GCA_964585735.1 uncultured Leptospiraceae bacterium | reverse complement strand
TATCTGCCTCTCTTCTCCGTCCTCATCGATACCACAGCACTCTCCGCCTGGATCATGTTCACGGGTGGTTCGGCCTCCCCCTTCCTCTTGAGCTTTGTTGTGGCCACGGCTCTCGCTTCGGCGCGCAGGAGCAGGGGGCCGGGCTGGATCTCCGTTGCCGCGGCCCTCGTCTTTGGGGGCCTGGCGTCCCTTGCCGTAGCTCTGGAATGGGTAAAAACCGAGAACATCCTGACTTCGGACCCCACGCCGCCGACGCTCCTGGCCACAGGGGTTCATATGTTTACCCTGGCTTTCGCCCTCGTGTCCACGCACCTCGTGGTCCACAGCCGGTCGGCTCGCAGTGGGCTGTTGCACGATGAAGCCGAGCGCCTCCGGACCGACTCCGAGGAACTCGCCCGGCTCATGCAGCGCATCAACGAACGGCGCGACCTCGACGGAATGGTGGGCGACATCCATGCCTTTCTGGCCGCGCGCTTTCCGATCAGCGACCTGATCCTCCTGACCCTGGATCGGCTTCAGAACCAACTTATCCCGGCTTCCTTCTGTTTCACCTGCGCACCGGCGGACGCGCGAAACGTCGTTCGGCGCCTTGCCGTTCCCCTCGATGAGTCCGGTGGCATCCTCGCGCGTGTTTTCCGACGTCGGCGCGCCTTCCTGATGCGCAACACGGCGGCCACGCTGGACATCTTTCGCAAGCCCTACCCGGGCATTGAAACAGATCGCGAGGTCGTCCGGCGCCTGGAGCTCAGCTCATTCTTGCTCGTGCCGCTGGTGATGCAGGACGAAAGCATCGGTCTTTTGCTCTGCACGGATTACCGCAGCCCCTTGAAGATCCCCCCGGCGGATGTGGCCGCTCTGGAACAGATTGCGCACCAGATCGCTCCGGCCCTGCATACGAATCTGCTGCTCGAAAACCTGCGCTCGGAGCGTCGAAAGGTGCGGGAGGCGCGGGCCGAGATCGAGTACATCAATCTGGTTTCGCGTCGGATTTCGGAGGCAGGCGATTTCAAGGCGGCTCTGGAAATCGTGCGTGCCCATCTTTCGGAGCGGTTCGGCATCCGGGAATTCGTGTTGTACCGAATGTCCCCAGGTCGCCACCTGCTCGAACCCCTCCACGAGAGCCTGGAGTCGTCACTGTCCGAGAACACACGCGAACAGTTGTTGAGACATTCGATTCCCGCGGGCCCGACCGCCTCTATTCATGGCCGGGTTTGTGCCCTGCGAAAGCCGAAATTCTTCCGCGTGATCCGGGCGGGTTCGCTCATGGACGAAACGGAGAAAGAGGTGATGGATGTATTGGGGATGAAGTCGGTCCTCATTGTCCCCCTGATCCGCGAGAATGAGGTCATAGGCGTGTTCGACTGCACCAACGGGCCGGAGGCGATGGAACTCAGTCAGTCCGATGTCCACTCGGTCGCTCTCTTCTGCGATCAGGTTGCCGGCCTCCTGAGCACCTTTGCCTCGCTCGAAGAAGCCCGCGCGGCCCGTGAAAAGAGTGACGCCATGCGCGGTGATCTGGTTCGCCTTCAGGTCTTCGCGCGCGACCTGAACACCCTTACGACCCGTCGCCAGGTCGTTGACGCCGTTTACGACTACGCGCACGGGCTCTTCCCGCACTCGACGACGTGGCTCGTGCGCGCGGATGAGGAAGCCGGCTACTTTGTGTTCGAACCTCCGGCTCTCAGCTTCTCGGGACGCGCGCCGACTCTGCCCTTCGATACGATTCCGATCGACCGCGAAGCGGGCATGCTTTTTCAAGTATGGCGCCGGCGGCGCTTTGTGCAGTTGACGGACCTCGGCCGCGTAGAACGCCTGATGTCCGACTTCGACCGGCGCTCGGTGGAAATGAGCGGCCTGCGCGACGTCGCCTACTGTCCGCTGATCCTGGAGAACCGCGTCGTTGGAATGCTCGGGCTGGGCGGGCTGGGCGCGGCACTGCGCGATACGACACGCATCCACCTGCAGGCGTTCTGTGAACAGGCCGCAAGTGCAATGCAGCGCACGCTTCTTACCGAGCAGAGCGAACGCAGCCGTCACCGCATGGAGAGCATCGGCAGCATGGCGGCCGGCATCATCCACGATCTGAAGAATCCGATGACGACCATCAAGGGCTACGCCGAAATGTCGGACAGCGACATTGGGATGGAGCGTCGGCGCGAGTACCTGGAGCGCATCGGACGGGAAGCGGATCGTCTGACCGAAATGTGCTATGAGATCCTCGAATTTGCAGGCGGCCGCCTGAACATCAACGCCGCCGAGTGCGACCCGAAGCAACTCGTCGCAGAAATTCTCTCCTTTAAGGAGGAAGACATGCGAAGGGGGAAAATCCGCGCGGACGTGGAATTCGAAGCGGGACTCCGCGTACTGCTCGATGTGGAGCGTATGCGCCGGACGCTCCTGAATTTAGTGACCAATGCGATAGAGGCCATGCAGTCCGTCCCCGAGGAGCGGCGTCTGCTGCTCATATTCGGTATGTGCGATCACGGGACCCTTGTGCTGCGCATCAGGGACGGCGGCCCGGGCATTCCCGAAGATGTGCGCGCCCGGCTTTTTGAGTCGTTCGCAACGTCCGGGAAAGCGCACGGCACCGGGCTTGGGCTTTCCATCGCCAAGAGCATCATCGATGCCCACAACGGGACCATCACGTTCCGTACGTCGGAGGCGGGTACGGAGTTCATGGTCCGTTTGCCCGGTTGTACGAGCCACGAAGCGCTGCCCGCTGCACGGCGTTCGGCAGACCGCCGCCAGGGGTTGGACCGCCGGTCGGGAGAAGACCGTCGAGAAGATGAACCCGCGACTGGCCGGGACTCGCAGCACCTGGAGGAAGTGCGCGCGCCGAGCTCTATAGGCGCGGCGGAGGGACGCGAATGAGTGCGTCCTCACGCCGAACCATGGTGCTCGGCGCGGCAGGCGCCGTCCTCTCGGCAGCGTGCGCCTGCGGCAGGACGGGCCCCGTGCCAACGGCGCAGCGCGGCGTTTTGGATCTCCGCGGTCACCCGGCGGCCGCCACCGTTCCGGTGGAACTCAAGGGCGAGTGGGAATTCTATTGGAAGTCTTTTGAACCGGAACCTGGAACGCGGCCCTCCGCCTACGGCCCCATCGACCGCAACTGGAGGTCGGCTTTTGCCGCAGTTGTACCCGGCATCGAAGCAAACGGCTACGCCCTCTACCGGCTGCGGGTTCGCATGCCCGAATCGGCACGCGACCACGCTTGGGCCATTCATTCGCGCGGACAGACGAGTTCCCTGGAAGTCCGCCGAAACGGCGCGCGACTGTTTCAGTCGGGCAGGCCTGGCGTGACCGCAACGGAGACAATCGAGCGCAGCGGACGCGGCACGGCCTTCTTCCGCCTGGAAGAACCTGGAGACATGATGCTCGAGGTTCGCATCGCCAATCATGTCCACCCCCTCGGAGGTGCCGGCGGGCAGATCTACCTGGGTACCGCCGCACAAATCGAACGCTTGAAACGCCAAAGCGCGGCCGGGGACTGGTTCGTCGCCACCGGACTGTTTCTGTTCGCCATCTACCATCTCGGCATGTTCGTCATTCGTCGCGAAGAACGGGTTACCCTGTTCTTCGGCCTGTTATGCCTGATCGTGTCTTTCCGAACCCTCGTGCTGGGGGAATTCCTGCTGGCCGAAATGTTCGCCCTGCCCTGGCCGCTCGAGTTCCGTCTGGGGGCCCTGACCTACTTTGTGACCAGCGTGTGTGCTTTGTACTACATACATTATCTCTTCCCGAGGCCGCGCCTAACGACCTTCGTTCACGGCATGGCGCTCGTGGGGGCCCTGTCTTCGGCGGCCGTCTTCCTACCGTTGGGGCAGGAATTCGTCGTCCGGCTCATCCGGTGGTACCACTTCAACGCCTTGGCCATAGCGCTGTACGCCCTCGGAAGCAGCGTCTACGCCCTCGTGCGCGGGGAGTCCGGCAGCCGGATCGTTTTCGGCGGCATCCTCGCGCTGGTCGGCGCAGCCGTGCATGACATTCTCGCGAACCTCGGCGTTGTGCACTCGGCACAGATTCTACAAATCGTCCTGATGCTCTTTGTGGCCAGCCAGGCGCTCCTGATCTACGGGCGGTTCTCGAAGGCCTTCTCGGACGTCGAAACGCTTTCCCACGAATTGAGCGCGGCGAACGAAGCGCTGGAACGATTGTCGAGCGTCAAAGACGAGTTCATGGCCAACCTCTCTCACGAGCTCCGCACCCCGCTGACCCTCATTCGGGCGAGCGCCGAAATGATCGAAATGGGGGCGGGCAACGGCGATTCGGCTCGCGCTTCGGCTCAAAGGATCCTCAACGGGAGCGACACTCTGATCGGCTACATGGACGATCTCATGCTGGTCACGGATGTGGAAACCGTACCTGACATGCAGCAGGCGGCGATCGATGTCAGCACGCTGATTTCCGAAGTCTCATCCGCCTGCAGCGAAACGGCGTCTGCCAGGAGCGTGCATCTGAGCTTCGAGGCGCCGCCGGGGTTGGAACTTTCGGGGGACCGGCGGCTCATCGGGCGCGCGCTGTACAACGTGATCAAGAATGCCGTCATCTACAACCGCCCGGGTGGCACCGTCCACATCCGTGGGGAACGCTCCGGCGACTTCGTGCGCATCGTCGTGACGGACAACGGCATCGGAATCGAGGCGGAGCACCTGCCGCATGTCTGGGAGAAGTTCTACCGCGCCGATCGGTTTGCTGACAGCGGCGTCGGCCTCGGTCTTTTCCTGACGCGCAAAATTGTCGAGCTGCATGGCGGCACGGTCTCTTTGACCAGCCGGTTCGGTGAAGGAACGACCGTGGAGACGATGGTCCCCGTGGCCGCCGGTGCTGCCGCCGGGGCGCCTACTCATGGATAGAATCGATTCGGAGAAGAACATGGGAAAACGTATACTTATCGTGGACGATCAGGTGAGCATCCGCAACATGCTCTCGGACCTATTCGGCTCGGCTGGCTTTGAGGTGACGCTGGCCGAAAACGGCCAGCACGCGCTGGACCTGGCTCGCGAAATCCACCCGCATATCGTGGTGATGGACCTCATGATGCCTATCATGAGCGGCCTGGACGCCGCCAAAGCGATGCGTGCTGATTCCGAACTCGTTTCGGTTCCGATTCTCTTCCTGACGGCCCGCGGTCAGGCACAGGATGAAAAGAAGGCGCTGGAAGCAGGCGGAAATGCGTTCATTCCAAAACCCTTCTCTCCGCGACTGGTGATGGCGAAGGTGCAGGAACTGCTGGGCGGGCCGTGAGGATGATGATGCGGCGGAACCCGCAGGGCGTGGCCGGTGCGTCTTCGCGGCACGACCCCGGGGTGCGCCGGCCGCGACCGAAGTGACCCACCTTGTGGTTGTTCTTCATGAAGGCGTCCGAAAAAGGGCTGCACTCCCAGAGTGACGCATTCCTGGACAATGCCAAGACTGCGCGCGGCTGCAGTGATGATGAGCACGCCCTCCGGCTTTTCGGGGAGGTGGGCCAGGTCCGGATAGCAGCGGTCGCCCTCGAATGCGGTGATGCGCGGGTTGATGGCAAAGACTCGCTTTCCGTGCGCTTTCAGCGCGCGGTAGTTGGCGTTGGCCGCGTCTTCGCGGCGATCGGACACGCCGACCACAGCGATCTTTTCGAGGCGAAGGAACTCCTCGGCCCTTTTCAGGAAGGAGATTTGCGACATGCAAAACCGTATACGAGATGGGAATGAATGAACCAGACCATGACGCGGCCGTTCGGGAATATGCGAACGGCCAGCCTGCGCACCTGACACTCGTCATAGCCCGGAAGGTCGCATCCGGGGAGGCTCGGCTTCAGCCCGGGGCAGTGTCACGCATGAATGTCCAAAAGCACTTCGCGCAGCTCTGCCGGAAGCTCGAGCAGCACCCGCTTTCTGCAATCCGCGCGCAGTACCTCCGACGCATCGCCGGCGTGCGCACTTCGGACCCGCGGCTCACAAAACTGGCGCGGCTTGCCTGCACGGAAGAACCCCTGCGTTCGCTTCTTGCCAACCGCGATCCTGAAGGCTGGTGGTACGGGACGTACCGCAGCGATATCTATCGCAAGTACAAGGGAAGCAGTTGGTGCCTGCTTTTCGCCGCCGAATTCGGCGCGCCGCCCGATCATCCGGAACTGCGCGCGTCGTGCAGGTACTTTCTGGATACCGCATTCAGCACACGCCTGGACGACTTTACTCTGAATGGAAACGCCGACGGTGTCATCCCGTGCTTCTCGGCGCATTCCTGCCACTTTCTGACTTACTTCGGATTTGGCGACGACCATCGGGTGAGGGCAACATGGCACAAACTCGCAGCGAGGCTCGGTCCGGACAACGGCATGACCTGTCGCGTCATGGATCCATTGCTGAACCCCACCTGCGTCATGGTGTTGCCGAAGCTGCTCAAGGCTGCCACACTGCTGACACCGGGCCAGAGGAAGAAGCTCCTGGGTAACGCGGTGCAGCGGGCAACCGCAAAGCTGATGGCTGTGGACCTGGACCGGTACCAACCCGTCGAAGCCGCAGCTTGGGGGAAAGAAACGTACGGACGCCCTATTTCGGAGTTGCGCCAACTCAAGAAGACGTATCCCAAAACGGGAGAGATGCAACGCAAACCTTCGTGGATGCGCTTTCAGTTTCCACTGCACTACGACTCGGACCTCATCGAAGTGCTCCTCGTGCTGGCCCGTCTTGGTGTAGAACGCAACGAGGTGATCGCGGGCGGCGTGGAGCGCCTGATGGAGGCGGGGTCCGGGTCCGGATGGAAGGCGCGTCGCTCGCTGGACGGCAAGCTTTGGGCTGACGTACCCTTCCAGGACGACTGGGTGACGTTGCGCGCGCTGGAAGTCCTCAGGAAGTACGGCTGAAAACACCGGATCATGAAAGCGATGATTTTCAGCGGCTACTGCGGGCCGATGCGGCAGCGCCTCCCCGTTCAGCGCAGCTCCGATCGCAGGAGCCGTAGCTTCACGTCGGCAAAGATCGAATACAACACCGGCGTTCCGAGAAGGGTGACCACCGTCCCAAACATGAGGCCCCAGGCAAGCGCCACAGCCATGGGTTTGAGGAAGGGATCGTTGCCGCCGATCCCGTACGCGGTTGGCACGAGGCCCAAGAAGGTGGTGATTGTGGTGAGAAAAACGGGGCGCAGTCGCGTGATGCCTGCCTGGACGACCGCCTGGCGAAGTTCCACGCCAGCCTGGCGCTCGCGCTTGATGAAGTCGACGAGTACGATGGAATCGTTCACGACAACGCCCGAAAGGCCGACCACACCCATCAGGGCAATGAAAGAGAGAGGCAGGCCGTGGAAGAAGAAGATCCACACGACCCCCAGAAAGGTCAACGGGATGACTCCCATGACCACCAGTGGGTGGGCCAGCGAACGAAAGATACCCACCAGAAGCACGTAGATCGCGACCGCCGCAATGACGAAAGAGCGCATCAACTCACGGATGCTCTCCTCCGTATCCTTGAACTCGCCTTCATAGGAGATCGTGGCGCCCGGGTGCCTCGTTTCGACATCGGCGAACTGTTTCATCAACATGCGATTGACCGTCACACTCGTTACCCCGCGCGCTTTTTCGTCAATCTCCGCGGTGACCTGGACGGCGCTGCGCCAGTTCTTACGGTTGAGCGCAAAGACGCCGCGACTCGTTTCCACCCGCGAGATCGCCGAGAGCGGCACCAGGTAGCCGGTCTGATTGGCCACTTTGATGTCCCGAAGGCTGTCGGCGCTCCGGCGCAATGACTCCGGTAAGATCACCCGAATGTCGATCTGCTCGTCCGTCTTCTTGATGGTCGTGGCTACCGCTCCCGAATAGCAGGCCCGAATGGTGGTGGCCACGTCGAAAACGCTGATACCCGCCATGGCAGCAATTCGTTCATCGACGACGACCTTCTTCTCGATCTTACCTTCGATGTGGTCGTCTTTGACATCTTTGAGGCCCTCAATCTTCCTCAAAAAGGCCTTGTACTCACCCGCAATCTTCGCGATGACGACCCGATCGTCCCCCTGAATCGAAACGTTGACGGCCGCCCCGACCGGCGGACCGTTCCTGACGGGACTGAACTCGAGTGAAACGAACTCGCCGGAGAAAGCCTTCGTCCGGGAACGGAGCTGTTCGGTGATGGCGTCTGCCTCGCGCTTGCGTCCCTGCGCTGCGGTCAGGTACACCATGGTGGTCCCGTAGTTCGTTCCCAGGCGAGCGTCCGGATCCGCCACGCTCGCACCCTTCATTCCGACGCGCGTAGAGAAGGTGTCCAGTTCCGTCTTGGGCAACTCCGCAATCACGCGCTCAATCTTCTCCATCCGTGCGCTCATTGCCTCCAGGCCCGTACCCTGTGGCGCCTCCGCGTTGATCACGATGACTTCAATCCCGCCCTGAGGAAACAGGATCAGTTTCACAAAGTTCGCCGCAAAAGCCAGCGTGCCCAGCGCGAAAAGGGCGCCCCCTGCGAAAAAGAAGTACCTCCGACGAAGGACAAAATCCAACACACGGCTGTAGCGGGCTTGCATCAGCAGCAGGACCCGGCCGCTTCCCTTTTCGCGCGCCGAGACCCGCCCGCCGTTCCGGTGCGCCGCGTGTTCTTCGATGTCTTTGACGTGCGCCGGCAGAATGAACATCGACTCCAACCACGAAGCCAGCAGGGCCACGGAAACGACAGCCGGCAGCACCCACATGAACCGACCCATGATCCCGCCCAGGAACATCAGGGGCGTAAACGCGGCGATGGTCGTGATCACGGTTCCGGCAACCGGTATCAGGACCTCTGCCGTACCGTTCGTCACGGCCTCCGTGATCGGCGCTCCGGCTTCGAGGTGACGATAGATGTTTTCGGCCACGATGATCGCGTCGTCCACGAGCATCCCGAGCACCATGATCAGCCCGAACATGGACATGAGGTTGATGCTCACACCCGCCTGTCCCATCCAGACGAACGTGGCCATCATGGCCAGCGGCAGGCCGAGCGCGGTCACGAGAGAGATACGCCAGCCCAGTGCCAAGAACAGACACGCGATCACCAGAAAAAAGCCGGCGATTCCGTTGTTCAACAGCACGTCCAGGCGGCGGCGGACATAGAACGAGACGTCGTTGTAGGTGGACATCTCGTAGCGATCCGGAAGGCCTTTCCGAAAACTTTCGATCTCGGCCTTCAGCCTATCCGCCAGTGAGATGATATCGGCCGATTCCTTCTTGACGACGGTCAGCATGATCGCGGGCCGGCCGTGATTTCGGTTGAACATGGTCCGTTCTTCGAACGAATCGCGGACCGTAGCCACATCTCCGATGCGCATATAGTTGCCAGCCACATTGGCCTGCACCGGCACACGCGCGATTTCCGCCGGAGAGGTCAGTTCCCCCACAGTGCGAATGAGAATGTCGCCCTCGGCGCTTTTGATGATACCTCCCGGGAAGTCGACGTTCTTGCGCTGCAGCTGGTGCACAATCAGGTTGATGGCGACCTGGTAGGCCTGCAGTTTCTGGGGATCTACCTCCACGATCATCTCGCGGTCCCGATAGCCCTGCTTTTCGACGCGCGCCACTCCGTCGACGCGCAGCAATCGATCGTTGAGTATCTTCGCATATCTACGCAGCTCGAACTCGTCGGCATCGCCGTTGACGCCGTCCTTCTTGCGCAGTGCGATCTCGAGGATCGGCATCATCCCCAATTCCAGTTCCGTCACGGCCGGCTTCTCTGCGTCAGTCGGCAGATCCTTTGCGCGATCGACGGCATTCTTGATGTCCGTGATCACCTTGTCTTTGTTCTTGAGGTCCGGGTCGAGCTTGATCGCCACGGTGGAGATGGCCTCTTGGGAAGTTACGTAGAGCTCATCAATTCCGTCGACTTCACGCAATTCGTCTTCGATGGGTATGGTGATGTGCTTTTCGACGTCCGCTGCCGTGGCCCCCGGATAGATCGTGCTGACCAGCACCCAATCGAAGGCCACGCTGGGAAACGCTTCGCGCTTGGCCGAGAAGAGGTACAGAACGCCGGCTATCCCCACGCCGATCGAGAAGATGTTCACGAGGAGCGACCGCCCCGCGAAGTATGCTACCAGCTTTTGCACACTCTGTTCCGGTGGGTATCAGTCCCCGGAGGGGAGAAATTGATTTCTGAATCAAGACACAGCGGGCGGCACTTGGAACTGACAAAAGTCAGCCCGAAGGGACGATCTGTATGAGGCCTCTCCCGCGAGGCGCGAGGGAGGATCCCGGGATTTGATTGCCAGCCTGCAGGTAAGCCAGACACTCTGGATTCCGATGACGGAAACCGGTGCACATCCTGCCTGCTTCCGGCCCACTTGTTCACCGTCCGCTCGTTCTCGGCCTGCGTATGGCTCGCGCGGGCGGCCCGTGCGGCCCGGTCCTATTGCGACCTTTGCCCTCCCACTGCTTCTCGGCTTCCTCTTTCCTCTGGGCGCGCAGCCGCCCTCTGCGCCACTCCCTTCCGACCCCAATGTTCCCGGCGAAGCACTGCGCTACTTCAGAGACCCCTCCAACCAGATGACTTTTGCCCAAATCGCTGCGTTGCCCGAGCGGTCCTGGCAGGAGGTACCAGGTGGTGTGCCGAGCTTCGGTTTCACAAGGGACACACTCTGGCTACGCATTTCGATGCGGAATGATTCGAGCTCGAGGGAGTTCGTTCTCGAATTCGGCTATCCCCTTCTCGATCACGTACAGGTCTACATGTGGCCGACAGGCGCGGCGCGTTCCGCAGACCCGGAGGAAGTCTGCATTGGGGATCAACACCCCCTGAGCCGGCGCGAAGTGCAGGGTCGAATGCCGGCAGCGATTGTCGCCGTTCCGCCAGGGACCACGCAGGTCGTCTACGCGGCCGTGCGCACCGAAACGACGATGCAGTTCCCCTTGCGCGTGTTTCCTCGGGAAGTCTACGCGCACAGGCTGGAGGAAGATTCGCTCATTCACGGGTTGTACTTCGGCCTCATGGTGTCCATGATGGCGTTCAATCTCTTCGTGGCCTCCACAAGCAGATCACTGACCTACGTGTTCTATGTGGGATACGTCCTGTTTTCGACACTGTTCTTTTTCTGCGTGCAGGGTTTGGCGGTTCGCTATTCCTTCCCTCCCGGCACCTTCTGGCGGAACGAGGCGGTGCCCGCCTATCTCGGCGCGTTCACTCTCTTCATCTGCCTTTTCACCATGCGCTTTCTCCGGACCGAGAAATATGCTCCGGGTGGCCGCAGAGTCTTGTTGGCCATGGCGGGTTATGAGCTGATCGCGATAGCCCTATCGTTCTTCGTTCCCTACCGATTCGCAGCAGCGATGCTCCTCATCCCGGGCGTGGTTATGCCGTTCCTGCTTCTGCCCATCGCCATCATCTGCTGGAAGCGCGGGTTTCCGGCCGCCCGCTACTTCGTTCTGGCCTGGGTCCTGTTGCTCTTTGCCTACGCGCATCGCGTGCTGACCATGTTCGCAATACTCCCTGCCGATCCGTTTTGGATCGAATACGGCGTACTCATTGCCACGGGCGTCGAGGCCACGCTCCTCGCCATGGCCCTCGGCGATCGCATGCGCTTCCTACAAAAGCAGCAGGCCCAACTGGCCAGCCTGCAGCACGAGATCGAATTGGCGCGGGGGATTCAGGAATCCCTTCTTCCACGAGAAACGCCGCAGGTTGCGGGTCTCGAAATCAACGTGCGCCACCGGTCCATGGCAGAAGTGGGCGGCGACTTCTACGACTTCCGAACGACGGAGCACGGGGTCGGCGTACTTCTGGCGGACGTTTCCGGCCATGGCGTACCGGCGGCGCTGGTCGTGAGCGTGGTCAAGACGGGTTTCTGGTTCCAGAGCGAATCGCTCACCTCGCCTCACCTCCTTCTGGCCAGCATGAGTGATATTCTGAACGGAAAGATCGGAGAGGAATTCGTAACTGCATCCTACTTTTACTACGATGAGGCAAAGGGCAGAGTGTTCGTCGGGAACGCCGGCCATCCCCCTCTCCTGCTCCAGAAGGCCGGTGAGGCGGCTCTGCTCGAAGTGCGCCCCCTCGGTCGCGTCCTCGGTTTGCAGATGCCGGGCGTATTCCAAACGGAGAGCTACGATCTGAAAACCGGTGATCGCATTCTCATGTACACCGACGGCGTCTTCGAACAGACCAACCCCCGCGGGGAACTGTTCGGCACGCGTCGCCTGCATGAATATCTGATGCGGAACCGCTCTATGGACGGGGGAAGTTTGGCCCGCGGCTTGATGGATGAGGTCACGCAGTGGGCAGGTGGTGCGGAGCGCCTGGACGACGACGTGGCCATTCTCGTGGCCGACGGGACCGCCACGCGTTAGCCGGTGTTTTGGACACGACAGCGATGGGTTGCGCTCCTACCATTTCGTTTCGAGCATTTTTCATGGGCAAAAAGCCGAAAGCAGAGTGGCCGCTCAAGCTCGTCTTGAAGCTCATCACGGGGGCCGTCGGGGTTGCATTCGCAGCGTACGTGGGGATCACGCGCGATTTGCTGCCGCCGGGAATCGGAGTACACCTCGCGCCGACTTTTTGGCGCCTGGAAAGCATCGCCTGGGTTGAGCACAATAGTGGACCGCTCTGGGTTGTCTCGGCGTTTTCGTACGGTGACGGCTTGGCCTCGTTCGGCCGCGTGATGGTTTTCGATGCCTCGGACGGACGCGAACTCGGGCGCAGACACTACCGCAGCGCGCCGAAGGTCCTGGGCACCAGGGTGAACATCGTTTGGGTGTGGCCCTTCTACGATCAGGATGCGTACGCGCTCATCCTGCCCGAACTCAAGGTGAAGTACTCGCTTCGCGGGAGGGCCGCGGAATTAGGACGCCGCAAGTTCGGTGAAGTCCAACATCTCGCCCTTCAACCGGATGGCACACTCTTCGTTCGGACGCGCGGCGGGCCCAAGCTTCTCTTGGACGCGTCGCGCGGCCTTCTTCAAGAACTGCCACGCCGAACCAGTGACCCACGCCCCTCCCCGCGCTGCTACGAGCGGGCGCCGACAACCCAGACGCTGGACGGCCGGCTCTCATCTGTACGAGAAGTGTGTGACGCCCTGAACGGACAAAGGATCGAACACGAAGCTCGCCACATCACCCTCGTCGGGGAGCCGGGCCGAGGCGACCGCAGCCGTTCCTTCGTTCGCGCTACTGATGCTTTCGCGCGTGTCGCCTGGAGCATTCCAGAACACGAGTTGGTTCTCGGAAGCGACGAACGCCAACGTCATCTCGCCGCCGCCTTCATCCGGGGAGACCGATTGTTCTTCGTCATGGAATCGGGCGACGGGCGCACCAACGACCTTCGCGACGACCTGCACCTCGGAGCGCTGGACGTCGCCACCGGCCGACCCATCTGGCGCAACCGGATCAGGTGAGCCCATCATCAAGCGAGGAGACCATTCTTCAGGCGAGACGCCGAGAATTTCGAGTTGCTGCTGGCTGCCATCGCGAATCCCTATCTGCGCGACCATCACGGCAGGACAGCCATCGAATCTCACCTGCTTTGCGCGTTTCGACCCTGAAAGCGCCCTTCCAAAGCAAAATCTTCTTGCGTGCTCCAAAAGCAGAGGTTCCCATTGCGGTAGATGGCGCGCTACAGATGAGCCAAGACAGGCCGGAGCGCCGCTCCGCTGTGACCGGCTACGGCGTGATCCTGCCGACGGGATCGGACGGAAGAGAATGAGGCCGTAAAACGATGGCCAAACATCGCATTTACACTACCAGCTTCGCGAGCGTCTACCCTCACTATGTGGCCAAGGCAGAGAAGAAGCAACGCACGAAAGCAGAGGTAGACACCATCATCCGGTGGTTAACGGGATACACACAGAAGAAGCTGGAAGGGCAACTGAAGAAAGGGACCGATTTCGAAACGTTCTTTGCCGAAGCTCCGAAGCCAAATCCCGCGCGCAGGAAGATCACCGGGGTGGTCTGTGGCGTGCGGGTCGAAGCCATTCAGGATGGGCTCATGCAGGAGATCCGCTACTTGGACAAGCTCGTAGACGAGTTGGCCAAAGGTAAACCCATGGAGAAGATCTTGCGAGCGTAGCAATGACCCTCGAAGAGACAGTTGCGTCCCTGCCCGGCGCCGGTCAGGCCAACCTCGCGTTCGACCTGCTCGAAATCGCCCTGCCAGCGTGGTCGGAGCACGCGCAGGAGCATCCCGAGGACCTCCAGGCCGTGAGTGCCCTCATGGATGATGCCCATAGGGCACCGACCGGGGCGCGCATCATCGCTGCGGGGATTCTGAGCGAGATTGTCTCGGCGCTGCGAAGTGCCGTCACATCGGGGCAAGACCTGAAATCGAACCGACTGCTGAGGAGCTACCTGGCCACGGTGATGCAACCCCTCACGAATCCTGCTTGGGAAGACAAGCTGACACCTCCATTGCGACTCATCTTCACCTCGGTCTTCAACCTGCTCACTGCGCTGATCTACCGACGCGCCGCCGAATCCGGGGAGAGCCATATCTATGTATCCATCAACCAATCCTGCGACGCCATCCTCCAGCTCGAGCTGCGTTCCCTCGAAGAGCTACACGCGATCATCCAGAAGCACACTCAATCCAGCAACGACGGCGCTGCCGACCCCCTGGTCCAGGAGGACAACCCGGCAATCGAGGGTGGCAACGATTTCTACAGCAGCTTCCTGAATTCGTTCAAGCGCGAGTACTGTCGCTGTCCGGTCTGCGGTTCGACCCGGATACAGGAGACTCCGGTGGGCATCGAGTTCACGGGCATGTTCTGTGAATCGTGCGGCAACAACGACCCGTGCCTGGACGTGTATCAGCTCGACGAATGGTACGTGTAGCGGCCACGCGAGCCGTTCCCTGAGGCCGACTACATACCCTCGCGACGGAGCTCCAGGAGGGCGTCGATTACCAAGCCTGCCGCCAGCACCACCCACGCCAGTCCCGCCAGGAAGCCCAAGACAGGCACCAGCCCGATCAACTTGATGAGGGTGAAGACAATCAGCGTGGCGCCATAGAGCTTCCAGCCGGTCGCCGGGATGTACTTTCGAGAGAGCACCCAGGCAGACACGGCCGTCGCCGCGACCACCTTGGCGAATACGATCAGGAAGGCATAGGCGGACATCCACAGAAGTGCCAGGGGGATCGCAACCACGGTCACCAAACCAAGGAGTACCCCCATCGGTGACGCCAGAACGAACAGGGCGCCACGCCCGAGCATCCCTGCGAGGTTGGCCGCGAGCCGAGCGGCCGATTGTTCGCCGAAGCGCGGAAAAAGCAACTGAAGCGCCGCGATGGACACTGCACCCGCCAGAAGGCTCAGCAGGAAGCCGAAGAAGCCAGCGACGAGGAAACGCGGCAGAAGGGACTCTCCGCGCAGTTCCCCGGCTTCGTAGCGGAGTGTTTCGTCCCGTATGGCGCGGCCGCCCGGGAATTGCGGCTGGTTCTCGCTCCAGTAGCGCACCGTGCCCGCGAACGACGCGCCCGGGCCGACCTGTATCTCCTTGGCCGAGATCCTGGCGTTGCCGCCAATCCGCCCGTTGATCTGAACCGAGTCCGCGCGAATCTCGACGTCGCGGGCGTACCTGCCACCGAGGATAACTTTGCCACCCGCGATGAGCGTCTTCCCCGAGACAGCCGTCGTCGCCGTAAAAGAACCGCCGGCGGCCACCAGGTCGCCGCGGATTGTGGGGGAAAACACCAACAGCGTGCCGCCGGCCAAGACCGCATCCCCTCCCACGTCGCCCGAGATCGAGATCGTTCCGCCCACAATCCGCACGTCGTCGGCAATGCGTCCCTTCACATCGATTGTGCCGCCCCCGGCCAGCACATCCCCGGCTACGGAGGACGCAAGGAGGACGTTCCCACCTACCGCTACCAGGTCGCCGCCCGTTGCCGCGCTGACATTCACCGTTCCACCGGCGGCGTAGAGGTCCTCCGACACGGGGGTGACTACCCTGACCGATTCTCCCGCGCGGAATTCGCCAGCGGATAGGCCGGATGAAAGTGCGAGGAGCAGGAAGTACGGAAGGGAAGCACGCATGACACTACTTTCTCCGAAGGGACGAGGGCGTTCCCATGACAATTGTCAGGGCCTAACGACAACATTCCACCCGGGGGGTCGTTTTCTCACTCATCCCAGGAGAGCGACACGTGCGAAGCCAGCGCCCCACGAAGCTTGGCTTTGCCCGCCTTGCTGATCTTCGTCTTGGAGACAATCACGGCGTTGAGATGCTTCATCGTCTTGAGGTGCGCCACGGCGGCGTCCGTGATCTTGGTGCCGGTCAGGTCGAGCACGCGCAGAGACTTCAACGGCTTCAATTCCGCCACCCCCGCGTCCGAGAGCTTGGTCCCCTCGAGGTTGAGACTCAGGAGCTTCCCAAGGCCCTTGAGCCTGCTGAATCCGGCGCCGGTTACTTTGGTCCCGGTCAGATTCAGGTCACCGAGTTTGGCGAGTGGCGCAAGAAGCGCAACACAACCATCCGTGATGTTCGTGCGCGCAAGGTTCAGGTTCGATAGAATCTTCAGCTTCTTGAGGGAGGCGAGACCCGCGTCCGTGATCGTCGTGTCCGATAGGTCGAGCATGTCGATGCGGGTGTGCGCACCAATGGCAGCGCAGGCCGCATCGGTGATGGAAGTTCCGGCGAGTTCGAGCTTTTGTAAGGAGCGGCAGTTCTGGAGCGCCGACAGAGCCTGGTCCGAAAATTTCAGGTTGTTGAGTCGCACCCATTCCAACGTGGTCCAGCGGGAGAGTGCCTGAAGACCGGCCTCATCGACTGCCGTATCGTCCAGCCACAGTTTCTTTACGTTTGGCAGGACCGCGAGGGCGTCGAGCCCCGCGTTCGTGATGGCGCTCCCGCTCAGGTGCAACTCCTCGAGATTTGGGCAGCGGGCCAGCGCCTTCATCCCCTCGTCCGTGATTCCGTCGCACCCGTTGAGCGCGATGGAACGCAGCTTGGGAAGGCAGAACAGGAGTTGCAGGTCCTCATCGGTCCGGCCCTCGTAGGCGAAGTTGAGTTCGTCCAACTGCTTGAGCTTAGGGACAGAAAGCTCCCACCTGGCGCTGAGCACCTTGAGGCCCGCTGCAACATCAGGCGGATCGTCGGGCGGCTTCACGTACGGCTTGCCGAGCAACAGCGCGACAATCTCGTCGTGCCCCTCGTCCGTGGCCATATCCACAGGTGTGCGGTCATTGTCGTCTTTGGCCTTCGGCTTGGCGCCATGAGCCAGGAGTGCCTGCACCGTCGTTGTCATTCCGTGGTGCGCGGCCCAATGCAGTGGCGTGCTTCCCTCATTGTCCTTCGCATTGGCCTTGGCGCCCGCCTCCAAGAGGAGTGCCGCCACTTCTGGATGTTCTTCGAAGACGGAACGGAACAACGGCGTCTGCTCACTCCAATCGGCTGCGTCGACTTTCGCCTTTTGTTTCAGCAGCACGCGCACGCACTCGATGTGCCCTCGGTCCGCCGCTCGGAACAGGGCGGTTTGCTGGCCCCCTGAGGTCTGCTCGGGCTTGGCGCCCGCGGCGATGAGTACGGCCGCCACCTCCGCGTGCCCCGCGTCGACGGCAACGTGCAGCGGAGTCAACTGGCCCCGGCTGGCTTTGAGGGAAGGGTCGGCGCCGTGTTCGAGGAGCAGGCGTACAGCGGGGACGTGCCCTTCACCCGCCGCCAAGTGCAGCGCGGAGTGGCCGGAGGAATCCTCGAGGGCGTTTACCGCCACGTCCGCCTGGAGCGCCGCACGCAAAGCTTCGAGATTCCCGGTGCGGGCTGCTTCAAAAAGCGGGCGCGCCCCCGCCTGTGCCGCCGCCTTGGCCGCGCGGGCCGCTTCGATCTCCTCGTACTTGCGCTGGAGCCCCGCGATGTCTTCCTTTTCGGGGATCTCCAGTTCATCAAACAGCTCAATTGTTATCTTTTCTTTAAGACTTTCAGCGCAGCGTTTGCCACCCTGCCAGGTGACGGAGGGAGTGTCCTCCGTTTCGCTGCCGATCCAGTACGCGGCATTCTTGTAGGCCACGTACGCGGCGCCCGGATCCCCGGCCTCCAGGGCGCGGGCCGCTTCGAGCCACTTCCACCCGCAGAGTTCGTCGCGCGCCATGGCCACGACGGCGGGCCACTGAAGAGTGCTTCCGTACGCGCGCTCTCCACCCCCTTCGACGAGCAACCATGCGGCCGCGTCGGCCTGCTTGTAGGAACCGTCGCACTGCATGTCGAAGTTCACGACTTTCCAGGCGATGGCGAGGAGATCTTCCGGTTGCTCCTCCGCTTCTCGGAGGACCGACAGAAGCCTGTACCAGGCGGGCGGAAAATCCGGGAACTCGGCGACGAAAGCACGCCACGCGACCGCACTTTCGTCGGATTCGGCCAGCGCATGAAATCGCGCGAGCATCCCTCCTTCCCCCTCGATCAGGGCATACCTGTCCGCGTCCTCGTCCGGGAGTTCTTCGGCGAGGATGGCATCCAACACGGCCTGCGCCCGACCGCTCGAGTCTCCGAGGAACGCGGCCAAGGCCAGGATGTCGTCCCGGTTCTCGGTGAGCTCGGCGTTGTCGGCATCCTCAAAGGCGGCCAGATGGGCCGCGATCCAGGTGGAAAGGGACGAAGCGAAGGTGACACCCGGGTCCCCGACGTGCGAGACCTGCATCACGGGCCACGAAGCAATCGGCCGGCCAAAAAGAGGCCGCAGGGCCGCAATGTCGCCGTTGGAGAAACCGGACAGGGGCACCATTCCCCAGCCACCCCAGTTCGCAAAGGGATCCACAAAGTTCCCCGTGTAAACACCGTGAAAACGCAGGCTGTCCAGGAGTTCGCCGCGCGCTTCCGCTTCCTGGAAAAGACCACCCAGCAGATTGCGCACGGAGGAAGTGTCGATCATGGTCGGGTCTATGCCCGCCAGGTGAGTTGGGTCAATCCGATTTCGAGTGGTGGGCGGCAAATTTCCCCGGCCGAAAGCTGGGCAGCCGCAACACCGGTGCCCGGCATATCGTTCCAGTGAGTCGCAAACCCACGGGTCTTTGGCCGCTCCACGCTACGGGCTGAAAGCCGGCTGGCCATCCGCACTTTCGGATGCCAGCGGTCTCAAAAGCTTGCTTGAGCCTACCTGTTGCAGGTAGACCTGGGTCTTTCCGCTGCTGCTGCCTTCATAGGCAAACCACAGACCATCTGATGTTACCGCGGGGACGAGGGCGGTTCCGGTTGCGCTAACGTTCGTGAGCTTCTCCACAACGGTCGGATCATTCAGCCGGAGCCGGTACACCTCCAGGACACCGGAGCGATCGGAGTCGAAGTAGAGCCACCCGTCCGGACTGGGGCCAGCGCGTTGATCACTGGAGGAATGCGATGTGATTTGAGTGGTTGCGCTTCCATCTGCATTCATGGCCCAGATCTCGAAATTGCCGGAACGGTTCGAATGAAAGACGATGCGACCATCAGGCAATACGTCCGGGTCCTGGTCATTGTTGATATGAGTGGTGAGCTGAACATCTCCACCCGAGCCATCCGCTGCGGTGCTCCATAGGTCCAGGTTGCCACTGCGGTCGGACTGAAAATAGATCTTCGAACCGTCCCGGGAGAACGACGGCGTTCGGTCGGCGCCAAGATCGGACGTGATCCGGACGGGCGAACCGCTCCCATCCGCATTGGCAACCCAGATGTCGTAGTTGCCGCTCCGCATCGATTCAAAGGCAATCCGCCTTCCGTCCCAGGAGAAGGCGGGTCGGCCGTCATCCGTGTCGTCCGCGGTGATCCGGGTCGGCGGGGCGTCGGCCCCGAGACGCGCCACGTAGACATCCCCGTTCCCCGTGCGGTTGGAGCGAAACGCCACAGTCCTCTGGATACAGAAGGGATTCTCCAGGAGGCAACGCAGCGCCGAAAACAGGAAGAAATCCCGGTCGGTCGGATCTCCGGGGTTGTAGGCCCCGTCACGGCATTGAAGGGAGACGAGAATCATACCGGACAGCAAGAAAGTCGACGCCACCCGGGCCATGGTCGCTACTGTGCTTCCGAGCGGGCGAGGCGCAAGTTCTTTTTGGCCGCGGCGGCCCGCCGGCTCCCACAACGCAGAAGAGTGAATCGCATGAATACCAAGTATATCATTAGCATTGACAGCGGTTCGAGCGGGCTGCGGGCCGCTCTGTTCGCAACAGACGGTTCCCTCGTTCGGGAGGCTTACCGGCGCACTCTACCAACCACGTCTCACTTGGGCGAAGTCGTCCATGACACCGAGTTGCTCTGGGAGGCTCTCCTGGAATGCCTTCGCGAGGTGAGTGAAGCCGTTCCTCGCGGCTCCATCGCCGCGGCCGGCGTGTGCAACCAACGCGGGTCCTTCTGTCTGTGGGAGAAGCAATCGGGTCGCGTGATGACTCCGTTGATCGGCTGGGCCGACGTTCGCGCAACGGCAACTGCACGCGAGATGAATGCAAACTTCAAGTGGCGAGCTCTCCAGACAGTGGCCCGCGCGACCGGAAGACTCACGCGCAGCAGGATGATGCAGGCCACCGGAATGCTCGAGTTCACGAGTGACCACGCAAGCTGTCGACTGAAGTGGTTGCTCGACAACGACCCCGCGCTCCGTCGGCGCGCCTTTGCCGGTGAGCTCGCCTTCGGTACGCTCGACACGTTCTTCATCCATCGCCTTACGGGCGGCGTTCTTCATTGCACGGACGCGGGCAACGCGGGCGCGACGGGTCTGTTCAACCCCTTCCAGATGCGCTGGAATGACATACTGGGAAACATCTTCGGGTTGCCGATGCAGATCTTCGGCGAAGTCAGAGACACGAACGGAGACTTCGGGATCACCGCCGAAGGGATCCTTCCGACTCAGGTTCCCATCCGCGCCGCCGTCGGCGACCAGATGGCCGCTCTGTTCGGTCAGCATTGTTTCTCACCCGGGCAGGCCAAGGTGTCGCTGGGTTCGGGAGCGTTCGTGGACGTGAACGTGGGGGGACGCCCCCGACTCTCGCTGCGGGGCCTGCCACCCCTGATCGCCTGGAAGATGGAGGGCAGGCCCACGTACATGCTCGAAGGTCACGCAGCCACCGCCGGGACCATGCTCGACTGGCTCGGACCGTGTCTGGGCTTGGCGGAGAACGCCGCCGCCATCGACGCACTCGCCCTTCAGGTTCCCGACAGCGGAGGCGTGCAGTTTTTTCCGCACCCGGCCGGGGTCCGCTACCCGCACTTTGCCACCGACCTGCGCGCGGCTCTGCTGGGCCTTTCGCTTGCCACGCATCGGGAGCACGTGGCGCGCGCGGTCATCGAGGGGCTTGCCCTGCGCGTGGCCGAAATCGTTACGGGAATGGAGCAGGACACCGGCATTGCGATCGGTCGTCTGCGCGCCGATGGAGGCGTCTCGCACTCGACACTCCTGTTGCAGCTCATCGCCGACTACTCCGGAAAAATAGTAGAGCGATCCAAAGAATTCGAAATGACGGCTTTCGGCACGGCCCTTCTGGCCGGACTGGGGGCCGGCGTCTGGAAGGACCGCCGTGACCTCCCGTCGGCCAAAATCGACAGGGCCTTCACGCCACAGCTCAAACCCGAGCAGCGTCGTGAGGTGCTGGAGAAACGCAACCGTGCCCTGGCCGCGCTGCTGTCCCTGCGCTGAGCGCCCGGGAATTTAGGGAACGCGAAGTCGATCCACCAACCGGGCTCGCTCGTCGCGCTGCCGGCTTTCGTCCCATCCCAGTTCGCGCGCCGTCAGTTCCAGCGTCCGGTTCAACACGTGGTCCGCAGGCAGACCGAGCGTGCCAAAACCCGTCCGCCGCAAAAGCACGTCCTCGAGCGTGAGGGCCATCTCGCTTCGAACCGCATACACTATTTCGGCGGCAATCTCACCGTCTGGAGTCAGTCGTTCGAAGAGCTTCTCGTCCTTCTCGGCCAATGCAAGCACTTCATGCGCTTCGGTCCCATAGTTGCGCGCGAGGTAGCGCAGACTCTCCATGCCGAGCTCCGGGTGCAGGCGACCGAGTTCGACGATGAAGTCGTTGATGTCCGGTACATCGCAACCGAAGAGCGGGACATCCGCCGAACTCTGATCGGGCAGCGCCCGCCCCAGCTTCTTGCTGATGCGACTCATCACGGTCTGCCCCAGGTTGCGGCTCGTCGTGTACTTGCCGCCTTCCACCGTAAGCAAACCGTCCGCGCCGACATCGCTGCCGTCGAAGATCTCGTAGCGGCGCGACGAGCTGTACGTGCTTTCCGTCTGCGTGTCGGTGAGCGGGCGCAGTCCGCCGTAGGCGAACACTATGTCACGATAGCGAATCAGTTCGCGTCCCAGCGCTCCGTTGATCTCGGCCAAGAACTCCTCGATGCTGCGTTTGGATACCCGATATTCCCCGGGGTCGCCTTCGTACGGTTTGTCCGTCGTCCCGATGAGCGAATGGTTGCGCCACGGCAGGATGAAGAAGTGGCGACCGGACGGAGTCAACAGAACGAGCGCGTCGTTCTCGACGAGCCGCGGGACGATGATGTGAATCCCTTCCGACATTCGCAGGCGACCGGGTCCTTTGACATCGGTTGCCAGATTGAGGAGTCGGTCGGCCCACGGTCCACCGCTGTTGACGACGACGCGCGCCTGGATGGTGTGTTCCGTATTGCGGATGGTGTCACGCACGCGCGCGCCGCGGATCTCCTTTCCGTCCCGAACGAAGTCCGTCGTTTCCACGTGATTGGCCACAAGGGCCCCATGCGCCTCGGCCGACTTGACGAAAGCGAGCGTCAGTCGCTCCGGGAAAATGCTCTGGCAATCATAGTAGAGGGAACCGCCAACCATTCCAACCGGACGAACCACCTCGGCCCGTTCGAGAACCTCGGCGCGAGAAAGACGCCTGTGGCTCGGGATACGTTTTTCCTTTTGCTTGGTGCGCCCGCGGTCGAAGGCCAAGAGGTCGTAGAGCGCAAGACCCGCCGACAGCATCCACTGCTCTTTGCGGCTGTAGTGCGGCATCACGAAAGTCAGCGGATGCACGAGATTCGGAGCGATGTCTTCCAGAATGCGCCGCTCCCGCAACGATTCGCGGACCAGACCGAACTCCATGGTCCGCAGATAGCGCAGACCGCCGTGGATCAGCTTGGACGTCGCGGCCGAGGTGGCCCAACCAAAGTCCTGCTTCTCCACGAGGACCACCTGGAGCCCGGCTCGGGCGCATTCGTAGGCTACGGACGCGCCGGTGATTCCGCCGCCGACGACGAGCACGTCCGTTTGTTGTGGTACGCCCTGATCAAGGAATCGTTTCACGGGAAGCTCCTGTAGGTTGTGGTGGAACCGTTCAACCGTGGAATCTCAGGCGGGGCCATCCAGCAAAAAATGAGAGCACACAACAAGCCTCGCGGCCTCGGTCGCACACTCTGATCAGCTTTCGCTCCAATGGGTAAGACGGACCTCCAATCGTCCACGGCCCCTCCATCTTCGACTTGACAAGACCCTGGTTCGGACCTGATCCCTTTTGTGTAGGTTCGACACTCTTCTTCGTGTCGGGCGGCTACAAGTCGGCCGGACGGCGGGTACCCATGTTCTGGGTCATGGCCTCGGGTGGAACGGTGGCCTGGGCCCTCATCAGTCCGACATTCAAGCCGGACTTCCTGGTCCTTGTTTTCCCCGTAAGCACTCTCTCCGGAACGGCGCTCCTCGTGTTTGGCTGGTATCTTCTGTACGGAGCACCTCGCAAAACATTTGAGGCTTATGCAGCGGCGGGTGCTTTCTCTCTCTGGGGAATTCACGTCATGGATTTCCCCTTTCTGTTCCCGGTCGCTTGGTTCGCCCCTTATGGTTTTCTCATTTCGTACGTCCTGCAACGCGGCGGCGCCTTCGCGCTCCTGATCCACCACTACCGCCGCACCCACGAGGAGCTGCGCGAGAGTCTCCCTGCTGGCCTTCAGCCGAACTGAGCATGAACGCCCGAGATGCCATGCCTCACGGGGGCAGCCTATTGGTGTCGCTGGAGGAAATCGCGCTCAAGCAAGAATGGCCATGGCCCGCTGGGATTGTGCGCCCCGGTCGCTTCGCTGAGCTACAGGTGAGAGATACCGGGTCCGGAATTCCTGACGAAGTTCTTCCGCGCCTTTTCGAGCCATTTGCCACGACCAAGGAGGAGGGGCGAGGTTCGGGACTCGGTCTGGCAACGGTTTTGTCTCTCGTAGACGAGATGGGCGGCGCGTGGAAGAAACGTCAGCCCGAGGGATGACCTTCCGTCTCCTCATTCCGTGCGCCGACAAAGCCGGACCGCGGGAATCCAGCCCCCGTTAGCGGCAGTTCCGCTGGCAGTCTGCCCGTTCCTGTCCTTTCAGCCCTTTGCACTTCTGCTTGCAGGCTTTGTTATGACCACGACGTCCAGACACGATCACACATTGGCTCGTGAAACCCAAAGTAAGAAATGCGAGAAGTAGGGTCTGCAGCACTTTCTTCGACATCATCGACTCCTGATTTGGCGGATATGGGCATATGGGATCTCCAACGTCCTTGTGCAACCGCGAAGCGCACAAGCGGCCTTAGTTTTGTGTGATCTTTGCCCGCGGAAACCGCGAACGGCCCATCCGGCGAACCGGCTGGTTCGACCCGGCACTACCGCGCTGTGGTGCGGCAAGGGCGCCCTCTGGCGGGGATACCGGGCCTATTTCCGAAATAGATAATGATTCACCATCCATTCCGAGCCCCCCCTCGTCCAGAAGAGCTCGGCCACAGCCAAGAAGAAGATCCGCCAATACGAGAACCAGCGCCGCGTGTTCTGGGCGCCGTACGTTTCGCGAAAGATCTCCAGGATCCGGTCGCGGTTGGCGTCCATGTTCTCGAGCCAGGCTTCCGAGGTCCTGGCGTAGTGCCGGCCGTCCACGACCCAATGCCGCTCCACTCCAAGGTGCGGCGATGCAAAATACAGAAATAGATGATTGCTCGGCATGGTTCCGCCCGTGAAGAAGTAGCGCGCCATCCAGTCGGATTCACCTTCGGGTTCGAAAAGATACGCGAGTTCCCGATGCGTGAAGACGTGAACGAAGAGCGCCCCACCCTTCTTCAACATGCCGGCCACTTTCTCAAAGAGCTTCTCGTAGTTCCGGGCGTGCTCGAACATCTCCACGGAAACAATCCTGTCGTACTTTCGGCGCGATTGAAAGCGGTTGATGTCGGCCGTAATGACGGTCAGGTTCTTCAGGCCACGCTCGCGGGCGCGCTTTCCGATGAAGCGACGCTGCGGGGCGCTGTTCGACACGGCCGTGATCTTTGCTTTCGGAAATTTCTCGGCCATGTACAGCGTGAGCGAACCCCAGCCGCAGCCGATCTCGAGGATCTCCTGGCCGTCCCGGAGATCGGCTCGCTCCACGGTCAACTCAAGCATGGCCTCTTCGGCCTGGTCGAGGTCCCGAACGTCGCGCTCCCACAGCGCGCTGCTGTACTTCAGGTGTTTGCCCAGCACAAGCTCGAAGAACTCCGGCGGCAACTCGTAGTGCTGCTCGTTGGCTTCCTGCGTATGCACGGCAATCGGACCCCGCCGCAGGCGACCCAGCAGCTGCTGGAATCGTAGCTGCCGATCCTCGATGCTGCTGCCCGACTCGCTTTTGATGCGGCGCCGGTTGAGCAGGCGAATGCCACGCCGCAAAAGCCAGTCGGGCAGGATGTCCCTTTCGAGCAAAGTGTCGAGCTTCATGGCGCGCCTGCTATTCTCCCGGACGAACTGCCGACCCGTAGTCAAAAACGATGCGCGCCCGGTAACTCCGTCCGTGCTCGTTGTTGATGTTGGAGATGCCCCGGTATTGCAGCAGTCGACGGTTCTCTTTGTCGTAGTCCACGTAGATGCTTTCGGCCAGAAGCGCAAGGAAACGGCTGGCGATGCGGAAACGAAAGCGGTGGGCCGGGCGGCCGTTCACGATCGTTTCACCCACCCGCTCGATTCGGAACTGGAAGTAGTCCATCTCGATGGGCACCGCGAAGTTCACATACAGAGCTCTTCCTGAAACGAGCGCGTCCCAGTTGTCCCGAATGAAGTAGTCGAATCCGCCGTCCACCACCGCGGGCTGCGGCAGTCCGAGTTGCCTTTGTTCGAGCGCTTGCGCGGAACTTCGCCGCGCAAACATCCGCACACGACCGCCGCTCCTCTGAACTCCCTCCTCGTAGCCTGTGCGCATGTCCACGGTGCGGTAGTCCGGCGCCACGCGGCTGTCACGGAAGGTGATGCGCTTCTGCGCGAGCGTACGGGCGCCGCGCCGGTAGCTTACGTCCGAAAACACGTGCCTGCCACCCTGGTAGTGCTCCGCGTGGTGTTCCGTGTACAGATAGCTGCCCGTGCCCAGGTCAAAGGCCCTGGCCTGAAACCGCACCACGCGCTGCTCGGCCGGTGCGACCTGATCCGCGGCCACGAGAGAAACCAGCAGCGCCAAGAGCAGTGCGAATCGCGGCATGCCTGTTGACCGTGCAATCATTCGGTTACCTCCTGGGGAACAGCGGCCTGCGCCCCCGCGCCATCGCGAATGGCCTCGAGCTTCTGAAAGAGAGTCTGGTTGAGCGGACGCGAGAGGACCAACTGCATGTCGTTGATGTAGCGGTGGGCAAAGCCCACTTCGCAGAACGTGAGGTAGTAGATCCACTTGCGTAGAAAAGCGTCATCGAAGCCGAGGGAACGGATCCGGTCCTCATTCGCCAGGACGTTCTTGCGCCACTCCGCGAGCGTACGCGCGTAGTGGAGCCCGACTGAGTCGGAGCTCCACACCATCAGGTCACTCGTACGATGCAGGGCGTTGAGTGTCTCGCGCAGAGAGAGCAGAAGGGAGCCCGGGAAAATGTACTTCTGAGTCCAGTCGACGCTCCTGACGTAACGGTCGTAGTACGGGTCCGGGAAGGTGATCGCCTGGAGCACCATGATGCCGTCCTGCCGGAGAACCTGGGCGCACTTGGCAAAAAACGTGTCGAGATACTCTCGGCCGAGGGCTTCCACCATCTCGATGCTCACGATGCGGTCGAAGCTGCCTTCGATGTCACGGTAGTCCTGGAGCCGTACTTCAATCAGATGATCGAGGCCGCGACTGCGCACCAACGTCTGCACGTGCCTGAACTGCTCGCGTGATATCGTCACGGTGGTAACGCGGCAGCCGCTCTGCTCGGCAGCGTACACCGCAAAGCCGCCCCAGCCTGTGCCGATCTCGAGCAGGTGATGCTCTGGGCCGATCTCGAGGCGTTCGAGCAATCGCCTGAACTTCTCGACCTGCGCTTCGTACAATGTGCTCTCCGGCCCGGGAAAGACGCCCGCCGAGTAAGCCATGGTCTCGTCGAGCATGAGCGAGAAGAACTCATTCGAGAGATCGTAGTGTTCGGAAATGTTGCGCTGACTGCCGGCTCTGGAATTGCGCCGCCTGGCGTGGCGCAATCGCTCGACCCAACCGAGAAGGTTTACCGTGAAGCCGGTCAGGCGACCGACCGAAAACGTCGGGGTGCGGCGCGCGTTCATCAAAAACCAGGCAAGAACGCCGCGCAGATCCTCGGTGCCCCACAGCCCATCGACGTAGGCTTCTCCGAAGCCAATCTCCCCGGAGACCACGCAGCGGCGAAAAAAAGCCGCGTGGCGCACCCACAGCTCGACCTGCGGGCCTGCCGCCGTCCCACCCAGGGTGTACACGGTTTGCTCATCCCCAAAGCGAAGTCGCAACTGGCCCACATTTGCCTTTCGCAAGTGATGGTAGAAGAGTCCTTCCCAAAGGTCTTTCGGCCTGCGCGTGCGGCGCGGCTCCGCGATTTCTAATGCCCGTCTAACCGATTCCATGTTGCAACTCCTGAAGCGACGGCGGCGCGAGCCCGGTCGCCCCCGCCTACGATGATCCGCTCCGCTTCCGACTTCCCGAAGTGCGGCACTCGGCGCACCCAAAGCCGGAAGGCCTGAAAATGAATCCGAAACATGACAAGCGCGGTATTCATCCCGTAGCGCACGAAGAACCTGAGGAGATTTGCGTCCGTGAGAGCGACACGGCGAGCCGCGAACACGGCTTTGACCGCGGTCGTGCCCGATTCCTCGGCGTCTATGCGGGCAAGCAGTCGCTCACCGGGCGCGGGCAGATGGAAGGCAAAATCGGCATCGGGAGCAACGAAGGGCGAAACGTAGAAGTTCTTGGCCATCCGCGAACGAACGCGATCACGAGAAGCGGCGGCCACAACGTACAGCTTCTGCTCACGGTAGGTGTTCGTGACCTCGGCCATGACCGCGATGAGGTCCTCGTTGGGTCCATAGCAATAGAAGAAGCTGACGGGGTTGAATACGTAGCCGAGCACGCGCAAACTCGTGGCCAGCACGACGCGCTCGGCTGCCGGCAGCCCGTGGCTCCGGAGCACACCACAGACGATTTCTTTCAGAGAAGGAGATCCACCCGTTGAGCGCGACTCCCCCGGCTGCCGGAAACCCTGGAAATGGTCGCCGTCGCGCAGGGCGAAGAGCGCGCGTCCGTTGTGACGAAAGAGCCGCAGACGGCCGTCCAGCAGGTCGAGTTCGTCGAGGTCGAGGGCGAACAGAAACAGCGGGTAGTGGAACAGGTTGTGAACCGGTTCGCGTCGCTCGTGCATCACACGACCTTCATACAGGCAGGACTTGTGCATTCTTGATACTCGCCGCCGCCTGGATTCCCGACCACAGCGCGTCCTCGTGGAACCCGTTGCGAAAGTAACTCCCCGCAAAGAAGATCGGACCCGTCGCGTTCAGTTCGCCGAGGTGCGCCTGCGCGCGCATGGCGGCACGATCGAACAGCGGGTGCTCGTAGTCGAAGACGCCGATGATATACTCGTCCCGAATCCGGCCCAAATCATTGAGTGACACGAAGTAATGGCGGTCGGTCTGCAGCGATTGCAGTCGATTCATGTAGTAGATCACCGAAGTGCGCAGCGCGTCGCCGGCTCCTGAGATCTTGTAGTTCCAACTGGCCCAGGCTCTGCGCGTGGGCGCCATGACGCTCGTGTCCGTGTGCAGAATCGCCTGATTGGCCTCGTAGCGAAACGAAGAGAGCAGACGTTCTTGGAGGTCGGTGGGACGTTCGAGTAGCGCGAGAGCTTCATCGGCGTGGGTGGCGATGAGCACGCTGTCGAAGTACTCGTCGCCAGCCTCTGTCCGGACTACGACTCCGCCCCCTTCTTCTCGAACGGCAAGCGCGGGCTGCCTTCTGCGTATGCGGTCGCGCCCGACCGCGTCCACAAGCAGGCGCATGTACTCCTGCGAACCGCCCGTGACCGTTCGCCACGAGAGCTGGCCGTGGTAGCCCAGGAAACCGTGATTCTCGAAGAAGCGAATCAGCGCCGCCGCCGGGAAGTCCAGCATTCGATGGAGCGGCGTGGACCAGACGGCGCTTCCCATCGGAATGATATAGTTCTCACAAAAGAATGGGTCATAGCCGTTCTGCTGGAGGTAGTCGCCGAGACTCAGATCCGCACGGCCCTCTGCCAGGTCGCGCACGGAACTCTGGTTGAAGCGGTTCGCTTCCAGGAGCAGCTTCCAGAAACGCGGCGAAAGCGCGTTGCGCCGCTGCGCGAAGATGCCGTTCCAACCGTGCCCCGCCCAACAGAGGCCTCGGTTCTGATTGTAGACGCCGAAGGACATGTCGCTGGGCTGCGTTCGGACTCCGAACTCTGCAAACAGGCGCGTGAGGTGCGGGTAGGTCGTTTCGTTGTAGACGATGAAGCCCGTGTCGATGGGGAGCAAACGGTCGCCTTCGTCACATTCCACCGTGTTCGTGTGACCGCCGACGTAATCGTTCTTCTCGAAAACCGTGAGGTCGAAGTCTTGCCTCAGGTAGTACGCGGCGCCCATGCCCGCGATTCCGGTCCCGATGATGGCCAAACGTGACATTTCCCCGTAGCTCCCCTGGGGCGCGAGGTTGCCCCCTGCTTTCCTCTTGGAAAGCGCCCGCAGAGGAAGCATCGCGATTTTCGGGGCCTATGTCTAATGTTTTTTACCAACATTTGACAAAAGTATCGAAGCCTACGCGCGGCTCGCCCGCTGGAGCTTGGCCTGACCTGACCAAACGAGGGCGCAGGTCGCTCCAACCTTCTTCAAACATCCACTGCCGATTGCCTCCTGGCCAGAATGCGACGCACCCGCTCGTGGATAGCGCGCGACCAGGGCAGAGTGGCGAAGATGCCGGCACCGAGCAGGAAGAAAACGGCCACGCCCGGACCGAAGAGAAGGGCGAGTTTGCGGCCGGTTTCCGGGCTCTGCGTGGGCGCTGCTTCATCGAAGCCAGCCCAGCCCAACGCAAATCCCGATAGCGCCAGTCCGACTGCTCGGGCGGTTTTGGCCGACATCTTCCACATGCCAAAGTACAGACCCTCGCGACTGCGCCTGGCGTGGACTGCGTCGTAGTCCACGATGTCGGCCACCAGAGCATCAAGGAGAACGACACTGCCGACCAGGAAGCCACCGACTACCGCCGCCACGAGGGGGCCGACGAGGCTGCCCGCGGGGAAGAGCGGATAGGCGACCGCCGTCATCGTCCCCAGGCCGACGATTCCCAAGAACGCGGGCCACTTTTTGCCGTAGCGCCGGGACACGAGAACCCAAAACAGAATCGAGCCGGTGATCACGAGGATGAAGAGTCCGAGAACGTAGAGGATCACGTCTGTTTCTTTGAGGCGCAGAGTGTGCTCGTAGTAGAGGAGTGCCAGCGAGGAGTTGATGGTCCTTCCGACCGTGGCCGCAAAGAAGGCGATGAGCAACGGCAAAAATACGCGGTTGCGCAACACCTGAAAGAGAGAGCGATGGAAATCGGTAAGGAAGGCGATGGGCCGCGTTTCTCCGGTCATGCCAACGACGTCCCGGCCGCGCGTGGCGTAGAACGTGATCAGGCCAGAAAGGAGCACGACCCCCGCAACAACGAGCGAAGCTTCCGAGCGCGAAGCCCCCTGCGCGGCCGGGTCGCCTGAGCGCAAAGCCAGGATGGTGCCGGGAACGAGCGTCCCCAGAAGCAGCCCCAGGTTTCCGAACAACAGCCGAAAGCCGTAGATTTCGGTTCGCACGTCGGGGTCGCTCGAAAGCTCACCGCCGAGGGCCGCGTGGGGCACGGCCAGGATGGTCATGCCGATGTTGACGAGGCTGTACGCCGCGAGGAGAAACAAAAAGCGACCCCACTGGGTATCGAGGTGAGGCGGATGAAAGAGCAGCGGGAAAAGCACAGCAAGCGCGACGGAGCCGATCAGAATGTACACGCGCCGCCGTCCCAAGGGCGAGCGGGTGCCGTCCGAGATGTTCCCCATCAGCGGATCGGATACCGCGTCGATGAAGACCGCAAGAGCAAGCGCCGCCCCGGCCAACTCGGCGCGCAGTCCGACAACGCTCGTGAAGAACTTCAGCAGATAGAGCTGGATCAGAAGCTCGACGGCGACGATGCCTGTTTCCGCCGCGCCGTACCCGAGGCGCAGCCGGCGGGGAAGCGCCGCGGGTTGTGTCTTCAACTCGCTATGGTTTTGCAACCCGACAGACTCCGGGCCGAAAGGAACGGGAACTGAGGACCTCCGGCAATCGTTTTCACCAATGAATCGGCTCGGACGAATCCCGCGGTGAAGGGTCGGCTTCTGCGCCCCACCGTCTTTTTTTGCAGTCCTTCCGAACTGTCCCTTCGTCCAATGGGAGAATGCGACGATTCCTCCTGACATTGTTGGCGGCGCTCCCTCTCGCGGCGGCCCCGTCCGCGTGGACTCCCCCAAACAAACGAGCCGTGCTCGTCGACATTGCCATCGCAAATCGGAAAGCCTACGTCGTGGAGCAACTGCCCGGCCCCGCCCCGGACAAATCCTCGACATTCCTGAACACCCTGGACCTTTCGAATCCGGATCGGCCGGTTGCCTTGGGACGCGTCGCCCTGCCGCGCACGGTGTCGGCGCTCTCGGCACACGGCACCGAGGTCTTTGTGAGTCTGGCGGAAGAGACCCTCGATTCCGGCAAGGGTGGTCTTCTTCTGTACGACATGACTCGGCCCGGTCGACCTCGACTGGCCCACCGCTTTCCGCCCGGCGAGATCGATCGGATCACACGCGGCCAGGATGTGGCGCTGCTGACACAGCTGGAAGGGTCTCGACTCTACGTTTCCGGTGCTCGCGGGGTCCTGATCTACGAGCGCGCCCGAAAGGGTCCCCCGCGCCTCGTCGGCAGCCGGACCGGGAATCAGATGAGCGCGGCCACCTCTGTGGTGCGCAACCGGATCCTGTTCACCGTCGAGACCGGCGAAAAGAGGCAGCTGGTCATCGAGGACGTCCAGAACCCTGCCCGTGCCAAGACGTCGGTTGCGACCAAAAGCGGAATCCATCGCTACGTGATCTATAGAGATCGCTTTTACGTTCCAGACTACGCCCACGGGCTGGTGATTGGCAGGCTCTCGCGGTGAACGGAGACACTCCCCCCACTTCCGAATAGGCAGCAGGCACGCCACGCGGGATCGGGGATGATGGCCGAGTTTGCAAAATACTACCTGGTGTGTTTCGTGGGCGCTTTCGCCCTGATCGTCTTTGTCTTACCTTCCTTACGGGTGCGCCTGCGTACCGGACGTTCGCCTCTCACGTTCTCGGGAGGCAGCAGCGCGCACGACCTCGTCGGTCGGTGGATGAAGCTTGTTTTTGCCCTCCTGGGCGTCGCGGCCATTGTGCCTGCGTTCTTCAGTTCCTTCTACCTCCATCTGGAGCCGCTGTCCTGGCTCGAAGACGACATACTCCTCGCAATCGGACTGGTCCTGATCCATGCGGCTCTTGTTTGGATCGTCATTGCCCAGTTCCACATGGGACTCGCGTGGCGCATCGGAATCGATACGAAGCAATCCGAGTTGGTTCAAACCGGTCCGTTTCGTCTTTCCCGCAACCCGGTATTCCTGGGTCTGATTGTGGGATTGCTGGGCTTCTTCTTCATCATGCCCAATGCGCTGACGCTGCTCGTCTTCGTCACCGGCGGCATGCTCATGTCGATTCAGGTGAGATTGGAGGAGGAATTCCTGGAGCGCAAGCACGGTGAGCAATATCGCGAGTACCGGAGTCGCGTGCGCCGCTGGCTGTAGTGGTGATTCCACAATAGCGATTGACGCATGTCCGAAGTCCCGCGTTCTCGCACGATGGTGCAGGCCCTTTGATGCGAAGCCGCGCAGTGCTCCGAACGCGGCTTTGGGAAACGGCGACGGCCCTCGGTCTCCTTTCCGTGGTTGTACTCCGCCTGCGGTTCTTCCTTTCTGACGCGGACTTAACCGGTTGGGACACCCTCGGCCATAGGCACCTGGCGGAGGTCTTCTTCGGCTTCCTTTCAGCCGGCCACTCCCGCGGTTTCGACTTGGAATGGTTCCAGGGTTTTCCCGCCTTCTATTTCTACCCCCCGCTCTACTACTTTCTCGTATCCATCGCAGCGTTCGCCCTGAACGCGACGGACCCGACATACTTTGCGCGGGTGTTCAATGCTTCGCTTCTGGTCTCGGTTCTGACCCTCGTTCTTGCGCTCTACAGGCTTCTGCGACTGTTCCTCCCGCGCGTCCGCAGGCTCGATTCCATACTGCTCGGGAGCGCAGGTGCCCTCTTGTACCTTCTGTACACAGGGGAAAGCACGCAGGGCGTGGGGCTCGTGGGACACCTCGGCGGAACCGTCGTTTCGACACTCGGACACGCGCTCGTGTTGCTCTGTCTGGCCTCGCTGGAACGAACGCGTCGCAATCCATCTCGCGCTCGCATCGTGCAAACAACGGCGCTCTTCTCGCTGGTTCCGTACGCGCACTACCTGAGCGCGGTTTTTCTCTACCTGGCCCTCGGGGCGTACGCTTTATGCTTCCGCAGGCATTTCCCCTGGAGAGTCGGATTCTCGGTACTCGTCGGACCGGTGGTCGCGGCTGCGCCGGTCTGGCTCCCGCTCGTTCTTTATTCTGCGCACAGTACCGCGAGCCCCTACATCTCCTACTACCCATTGTTCCTTTCGCTCCTGGGAACGGATTTCCTCGCAGAATTGCACAGGGACGGAATACCTGGTGTGCTGCGGCAGCTCGTTTTCGAGATGAAGTTCCTCCTGATCGGAGTCTGCAGCCTCTGTGCTTTTCTGTTCTATCGCGCGCTTCGCCACGGTCTTCCGTCGCCACGCGACCGCTTCGCACTTCTGATGGCCGTCCTTTTCGGCTTTCTCTCGCTCGATTCCTCTCTTGCGCATCTGCTTCCACTGGGCATTCACTGGTATCGCGCGTTCGAACTGTTCTGGATCTTCGCGGTGGTCGTTTCCCTGATCGCTTTTGCCTTTTTCCTGGCGCAGGCACCAGCCGCACTCCGTACGTGGGGGCCCGCCACGTTGTGCCTGGTCGTCCTGCTCCGGCTTTTCACCTGGTCACCGCTCCAGCATGCGGGCTATCGGTCCGCAGCCTTGTTCGAACACGGACCTGCCGCTGCTGACCTCCAGAACATGATTGCGCACATGAAAACGCTGCCCCGCGCTCTGGTCTGGCCTGAGCTCGTCCGCACACGCGAATTCCACGGAAGTCCGCACGCTCTCGATCTTGTCGTTCGTCGAAGCGGCCACCGCTCCGCGATGGGGCTTACAATCGAGTCGTCGCTGACGACACGCCTGGCGGCGACTTACGTATCCCGGGCGTGGCCGCACGTCTTCTTCTGGGGGATAGACCCTGCCTGGAACGTGGAGCTCTTTGCCAACACGACCAACGACCGCTCCGCTCCCGGCGAAGCGCTGCCCGGATACTTTCGCCGGGCCGGGGTTAGGCTCGTTCTCGGAAGGACTCCCACGCTGCACAACTACCTGAGTCAAAGGCCCGAATGGTTTAGGCTGCAAAAGCAGTTCGGTTCCGTTTTTCTCTACGAAGTTGTCGACTCGCAGGCCCAGCTCGCCATAGGTGTTCCCCGACCCTGGGCTTTCGTGCAGATGGAGCCCGATGGAGCACGCAAGGGGAGTCGTATACAGGAGTTTCTCCTGCACGCCAACCAGCTTCGGGTGCGGGGTCTGCCGGGCCGCGCGCCGATCGTCGACCTGGGAGGCGCAGCCGCTCTTGCGGACTTCCGCGAGCAACACTGGTCGGGCCTCGTGATCTTCCACCGAGGCCCGGACCTGGCCCCCTCCTTCCTGGTCGAAAGGCACTTCCCATCACACCTGCCCACCCTGCTCGTGAACTTCCGACGCGCGGGCGCCGCGCGCGCCAACGTGCGCTACACCTACACGATTGTGCCGGGTCTGCCCGGCGCGCCGGTTGCGTCTGATTTAGGAAGTCATTCTTCTGGCTCTTTGGGCGCCGAGGAGGGCTCGGCGGGCCCCGAAGCTGTCGTGCACAAGTCCGGCGGGATCGTCGAGGTCCGGGTCTTGGCCCCTCGCGGCACGAAGGGAGAGCAGAGCTGCCGCCCGACGGTCTTGCGGATCAGTCACTTTCCACTCTGGAGGAGTGACGACGGGAGTCCACTCTACCGAACCGACACGAATCACATCTACGCGTGCGTCCGCCCCGGCAGCGTGATCCGGTTCGCCGATGGTTTCGCCGGAATTCCCACGGTCGTCATGGCCCTCCTTCTCCTGGCAGCAATGGGCCCCTCGATTCATCGCGCCTTTCTGAGGCTTCGGCTTTCAGTATGACGAAACGCTCACCGGCGTAAGCGACGCTGAAGGCGCCCGCATTCTTCCTAAGCCCGCGCGCTGCGAGGAGCATCTGAATCGCGCGGTCGTGCACTCCCCGGCGCAGAACCACGTACTGCGCCCCGAGGAGTGCCGGGATCTGTGGCGCGTTCGGAGCGCCTTCGTAAAGGGCGCGTACATGGAAGTAGTGAGTGCGATTGTGTCCGTACGCGTACACCGGATTGAGGCCAAACAGGTACCGGTTGTGGCGATTGTAATAAAAGAAGAGCGGGAAATCGCCCCACGGGAGCATCACCAGGGCGTCCCGGGGTGTGGCCGCAGCCAACCAGGCGGCAGCTTCTCGGTCCGATCGTGGATCACTTAGAGTTGCCTGCAGTCTCGATCGGCGTTGCAGATCGGGAAGGTTCCAAAGAAGCATGATGGCCAGCGCGACCACGCCGGTCCCCTCCAGTACGATGCGTTGCGGACGCGGCAGACGCGCGAACGCACGCAACGAGAGACCCAGAAAGAGCGAAAGGACAGGAACGACATACTCATAGGGTTTGAGGGATCGCAACACGAAAAGCATGACGAGCACGAACAAGACGGCAAGCGAGCGCTTCACGGCTGCGCGCCGGGTGGGTCGTTCGGACGGCGGGCCGACGAGAATCAAAACGCAGAGCAAAGCCAACGGCAGACCAAACGCGGGGATCACCAGGGCGGGCTCCATGGGCAACCACTCGGCGATCGGTTCGAGCCCGGCCGGCTGTAGCGAGTGCACCACGAACTCCAGATAGTAGCCGTAGAACTGATGCGGAAACGAAGGATGGACCACCAGGCCAAATACCGTGCCGCCGGCCACGCTGGCGAAGAGCTTCCCGTCTGCGACCATTCGCACACGCGCGCCCGACCCACGACCGAGAAAAGGCAGACGCCCGGCTAAAAGGTCCACAGCGCACTGCGCCGCAAGAAGGAGTGCGCTCTGAACGACGAGGAGCGGAAAAGCGGGATATGTCCAGACAGAC
>CAZPFB010000057.1:0-36739 GCA_964585735.1 uncultured Leptospiraceae bacterium | reverse complement strand
AAACCCGCAGCCACCCGTCACCAGCACTTTCATCCGATCCGCTCCTGCTCCAACTCACCGACACTCGCTTTTCGGCCCGGGCGAGGGCAAAGCACTTTTTGCTGCCGCGAAAAGCTTTGACAGTCGCATGGTCGACGCCGCCTCTGGCCTACCCCACGGAGACTCGAATGCAGATCGGCCCCAACACAGTCGTCACGATCGACTACACGCTCACGAATGGTATGGGCGAGGTGCTGGACACTTCGGACGGTCGCGAGCCGCTCGCCTATCTCCACGGCGCGGGAAACATCATACGCGGGCTGGAAAAGGCCCTCGACGGAAAAAAAGCCGGGGACACCTTCCGGGTCACGATCCCTCCGGCGGATGCGTACGGAGAACGTGACGAGTCGCAGGTGGCGGTGGTGGAGCGGTCGCAATTCTCGGACGTGGAACCGCTGGAAGCCGGAATGCAGTTTCAGGTGCGTACCGAACACGGACCACGCGTGATCACAATCCAGAACATCGCCGAGTCGGAAGTGACCGTCGATGGGAATCATCCGCTGGCGGGCACAGCGCTTACGTTTGCAGTTCAGGTGCGCGGCGTTCGCGTGGCTACGAATGACGAGATGGCGCACGGACACGTGCATGGGCCCGGCGGGCACCACCACTGACGGCGATTGGTTCCTCCGAAGCGGGGCGGTCAGGGAGACAGCTGCGGCCCCCCTTCTGCTCAATGGAAATCCGGACAGAATTGGCCAGTGCCTTTACCGAACTTTCCGTCCGCCGTGCGCGGCAAGCGCAGTGAGGAAGCGACGGAGAGGATCCCGGACGTCGGATTGAGATTCAGAAGAAGCAGGTCCGCTTGGGGCGACCGGCTGAACCTCCTTGGCGTCGGATGAACCCCTTCCAGGGAAGACGTCTGGTGAATACGCACCCCCAACAATTCATACTCCAAGGCAAGGCAAGCAACGAGGGGGCCAGATTCGGACGTGAGATCAATCACGTACGCATATGGATCGTTGGGCTTGGGCAGTTCGCCCTTCACATCCTCTGGCAATAGGCCACCGTAAAAGGCGGCTGCGCCTATCCGCGGCCGCGCTGACTCGGAGATGTCTGTCCACCTGCCGGACACATGGCGCAAAACGCGGAAGCTCGTTCGGCTGGACATTCCTGTAGAAAACCGCTGACTAACGATAGCGAAGCTCTGCCAAATTGTGTCCGAATACACCAACCTGCCGCGTAACGCCAGAATTCCCAGCTTCTTCGGAAAGGATGAGGAGGGAAGGCGATGCGATGGTCATGTGGACGGTGCGGTCTTTCGACGCCAACGTCCCCCGCAGAAGGCCTTCTGTTGCACACGGAACAGAAGGCGGATGCGACAAGCACGGCCAACAGAAGTGAGAGTCCCTTCATTAAAGAAGCACGTTGTCTCGCCTATTCACTGATTCTACCTGAGCGCGCAGTCATGCCCAGACGCGATCGGCCAACCGACTGCACATCAAAAGGAGGACCCACCTCCCTCACAACCTCCGGACCGGTTCCCACCGGCGGCCTACACCCGACTGCCCCGACTGCCCCAACTACCGGAGTGCCCGCGGGGTCTCAGGCCGTCAGCGTCTTCAGATCCCGCGGCACCGAAGCCGAAAGAACCGGCAGCTCGCGTCCGAGCCCTGTGAGCGTATCCTGCGTGAGCCGCTGCGAAGCTTTTCCGGGTCCAAAATCCACCACATGCGTGAGCTTCTTGTCGGCGGCCGCGGGTGCGACGGACTTCTGCCAGAACAGCGGATGGATGGCCATGTCCTTGTACATCTTGATGGCCAGTTCCGAATCCTGCTGCATGTTGCGACCATCGTAAAACGAATACACCGGCGTCTTGAGCGACGAACCCGGATACGTGAAGCCGATGCGATGGATGTCTTTCTCGAACGGTTCGCTTACCGCTTCCATGAGCGGGCAATGGAACGGGCAGGTCGTACGAATGTAGACGTATTTGTACTTGTGCTCGTCCATTCGCTCCCGGTGAACCTCATGAAACTTCAAGAGGGACGCCCGAAAGGAGGAGAGGATGGTGTTGCTCGGCGAATTCTCCAGGCTGACGTAGATCTGTTGATCCTTGGGCAGGTCTGCGTTCACCTCTGCCACCATCTTCTTCACGGTGGCCACGTCCGGCCCGAGAAAAGCCACCATCGGCGTGGGAGACCCTTTCATTCCGAGCGCCGCGTTGCGGGCGGTCTCTTCGGAAGTGGCCTCGAAGTACGGAAAGGCCTCCTGAGCGCGGGTCCCCAGATAGAGAAGGTACTTCATGTATTTGGCGACCTCGGCCAGGTACGGCCCCTGTTCGAGACCCATGGCCAGAAGGGACGCGGGGATCAGCCCCTGGCTATGTCCGGTAATGCCGGAGGAGAGGGCCGGCAGCTCCGAGCGCCGAAACCCGGCCTCCGCCAGAGCTTCCAGATGCGCGAGTTGGGTCAGCTGGATCATGGGGATGGAGACCGCCGCACAGCCCAGGTACTCTTCGTCGGGAATCTTGCTTTCGTCTTCCAGCCAGGCGCGGGCGTTGATGCCGTGCGGCAGACCCTTGGTCCCCTCGACCGTGCTGCGTTCCTCGTCGATGGCGTCCAGGCCCGCATCGATGACCTTGCGCACATTTCCTCCCGCCTGGTAGTGACCGAGCAATTCCTTGTACCACGGGGCACCCTGCCCTCCAAACTGGAGATAGAAACGCGCCTTGCCGGCGCGGGCATCCGTCATGAGTTGCGGTGATCCTGTCATTGTAGTTCCTTCTCTCCGTGATTCGTTGGCCCCGGGGGAAGAACGGTGGGGCGACCGGCCCGCCGGCTATTTGTTGACCCGCTCCACGAAGGTGAGGTCTCTGAGGTCGATCTTGACGATGTCTCCCTGCTTCACGTAGAGGGGAACGAGCACTTCGGCTCCCGTCTCCACATTGACCTTCTTCTTCGCGGAACCCTGCGTGTCCCCTTTCAGGCCTTCTTCGGCGTAGGTGACTTCGAGGTCGATGAAGGTCTGGGGCTGAACTCCGACGGCCTGGCCTTCATAGAAGGTGACCTCGGCCTCCATCTCTTCTTTCATGAAGGGGAGGATTTCCTCGACCAGTTCTTTGTTGATCGAGAATTGCTCGAAGTCATTCTTGTCCATGAACACCAGCATGTCCCCGTCACGGTAGACGTACGTGGTGTATCGTTTTTCGAGTTCGGCGTCCTCCACCTTTTCGGCGGACTTGAAGGTCCGCTCGATGACGCTGCCTCGCTTGAGGTTCTTGAGTTTGGTACGGACAAATGCACTGCCCTTTCCGGGATTGACGAACTGCGAGAAGGAAACCGTGTACAGATCTCCGTCTATCTTCAGCACCATCCCCTTCTTGATGTCAATGGCATTGACCATGAGGGGCAGCATCGCAAAATGACCCGTGCTGTCAAACAGATGTTGGATGATACGCTTCCGGCCGACTGGGACGATTGGCGTTGGCAGTGGCAGAACCGGATCACGGAAGCGGCCGAGCTCCGCCGCTTGTTCCCGAAGACTCTGCCCGACGACCTCGATGCCGAAACCGATGTGCCCTTTCGATTCGCGGTAACGCCGTACTATTTGTCCCTGGCCGATCGAGGCGCGCCGAATTGTCCGATACTCGCGCAGGTTGTGCCGCGGCGGGCGGAGCAGACGGACTCACTCTTCGAGGATCCGGACCCTCTGCGTGAAGAAGCACACATGCCCGTGCCCGGGCTGACCCATCGCTATCCCGACCGGGTGCTGTGGTATCTCTCGCACAACTGTGCCGTCTACTGCCGCTTCTGCATGCGGAAACGTAAGGTGTCTCGAGGCGAATCGGCGCAGTCGTCCGAGGCGCGCGAGCGGACATTCGCCTACATTGCGCAGCGGCCCGCTATCAAGGAAGTGATTCTGTCAGGTGGGGATCCCCTGAGCATGAGCGACGATGGGATCGCCCGAATCCTCCAAAGGTTACGCGCCATTTCGCATCTGCGCAGCGTGCGAATCCACACGCGCATGCCGGTAACGCTGCCGCAGCGCTTCACGCCGGATCTGCTGCGGGCCTTCTCGGAGGCCTACCCTTTGACTCTCGTGACGCACTTCAACCACGAACGCGAACTGGCCCCGCCTGCGCTGGCCGCGGTGCGGGCCCTGCGCATGCACGGTGTTCTGGTGCTCAACCAGGCCGTACTGTTGCGCGGCGTGAACGACTCCCTGGAAAGCCAGGAGCGGTTGCACCTCGGACTGGTCGCCGCAGGTGTGAAACCTTACTATCTGCACCAGTGCGACGAGGTGCGCGGCGTTTCGCATTTCCGCGTCACGCTGGACGAGGGTCTGGAAATCGTTCGTGGGATGCGCGGACGCAATCCGGGAATCTCGCTGCCGACATACGTCGTGGATCTGCCGGGCGGCGGCGGCAAAGTGCCCGTCGAGGGTCATTACCTGACCGATGAGTTGAGGGACGGCCGCAGGGTGGCAACAAACTGGCGCGGCGCGGAGTTCAGCATCCAAGCGGACAGTGACACGACGCCTTGGGACGCAACGCCTTCTGACGCAACTCCGCAATGAGGGCCATCCGGGCTACTCGGGAGTGAGGGCGATCAGGGTCAGGTCGTCCCGGCAGCTGAGAGCTTCCGGCTTCTGCCCCTTGAGCCGAGCGAGTTCCTGCATCACGCAGGTGGCCAGGTCCTCCGGGTCTGCGAAATCGCGCGCCGTGAGGATCCCGATCAACCACTCGTGACCGACCGCCTTCCCCCTGCGGTCTGATTCCTCTACCAGGGCATCCGTGAACAGGACGAGGTGCGCTTCGCGACCGAAGGGGACAGTGCCTTCCTTGTAGGTGGAGGTTTCGATCAGACCAACCGGAGCGCCGGTCGCCTCGATTTCACGGACCGCGCGACCGTCCACCACGTACTGTGCCACGTGACCGGCAGAAGCGTAACGAATGGAGGCCGGCGATACGTCCGCGATGACGGCGGAAAAGGAAATGGAGTCACCGTACCTCTGCATGATGCGCTCGTTGAGTTGCGACATGGCTTCGCCCGGACCCAGGTGACTGCGATTCAGGCTCATCCATTCGCTCTTGATGATCATCGCCGAAAGCGAGGAGTTGATGCCGTGGCCCTTGCTGTCGGCGAGGAAGATCCGCACCGTGCCGTTCTGTCGGGTGAAGTCGTACAGGTCCCCCGAGAGCTCCGCGGAGGGCCGATAAACCAGCGCGTGCTGGAAACCGTGCAGGATGGCCGGATCGAATTCGTAGATGCGACGCTGGAGAATGCGGGCCAGGACCAGGTCCTCATAGAAATGAGTCTTGTAGTCCTGGAGCTTCTCGAAGATGTCCCGGAAGTTGCGCGCCACGACGTGCAGGATGGCGACCGCGAGCACGGTGCAGAGGATCGACCCGGCGATGAGGTCACCCAAACGTTCGACCCTGTTGGGATACGGACGGATGAGGGGGCTCTCGAACAGGGCGTCCTGGTGGTACTCCAGGAGAAACAGCCCCACCATCGTTCCCATGTAGAGGGCTGTGAGCACGATCTTGGAGAAACCGCGCACCAAGAGGAAAGAAGCCGACCCCCCAACGATGAAGAACATCGTGATGGGACCCATGCTACCGCCGTTGCCAATCCAGTTGGTGGCGAGCCCCGCAAGGATGAACAGGACCAGCGGCCACACGAACGGTCGGTATCTGTCCTTGCGGCGACCCCAATAGTAGAAGAACAATAAGCAAGGGACGGCCCATGCCGGGAAGACCAGCAGCCAGAGTGGCACGGTGACGAACAGGTTGATGATCCCCGCCACGAAGACCGCAAAGGCACCCGTCAGAGCGCAGGCGTTGAAGAGCCGGTGATCGAGCTCAAAGCGCTCGGGACTGCCAAAGAGCGTATCGAACAGGCGTCCGAAGATATTGCGCACGGCACTGAGGCTCATCGGGGGACCGGGTCAAGCCTCGACAGGGGAGCAGGGAAAACAAATCTTTTCCCGAGGGCCGGAATCGGGGAGTTTGCAGTTGCCCGGCGGCGACCGACCGTGTTTCTGCCTTTCGAGAGTGCTCCCTACGAGGGACCAACGGCCAGGTAGATCGCAACCGGAATGAAGGCTCATTTCCTACTGCTGGCCGGGGGTTCGGGGAACCGAGTTGGGGGCTCGACACCAAAACAACTCCTTCCGCTTGCCGGCGTCCCGCTCGTCGGACACAGCCTGCTTGCTTTTGCTCGATACGAAAGGGCGGCCCGCATCGTCATCAGCGCTCGGGCCGACCTCGTACGAGAGACGGAGCAGGTGGCCCGGAAGCTTCTGTCCGCGGATCGCAGCGCCGTGCCGCTGCTCGTCGTAGCCGGCGGTGCGACCCGCCACGGCTCGGCCGTGGCGGCAGCGCGCGCCGCGTCGGATCAAGTGCCAGCCGAGGATGTGGTCTTGATTCACGACGCCGCGCGTCCCTTCGTTTCCCCGGCCGAGTTCGATCGCCTGCTGGAGTGTTTCGCGGACCCGAAGTGGGACACGGCGTCCCTGGTGAGCCCCGTGCACGAGACGATCGTACGCGGCCACGTTGCCGGCGCGGCGGAGGCCATCGTCGATCGCGATCAACTGCTCGCGGTGAAGACGCCACAGGCTCTGAGAGGAATCCACCTGAACCGCTTCGTGCAGACTCCCGACGATCCGCGACTGACCGATCTCATCAGTTGGGCCCTCGCCGAAAAGCTGACCTGTCGCCTCGTTTCGGCCGACGCGGACAATCAGAAGCTCACGACGGCCGAAGACGTATCCCTGTTCGAAGCGATCGCGGCGCGACGCGCGCGGCTCTCATAGCCGTTCCACGTGAGCGGGATTGCTGCCGCTGGCCATGTCGGCCTTCACCCGCACCAGAAGAAGTGTAACGTCGTCACGCATGGGGACGCCCTCGGCAAAGCGCAGCGCGTCCTGCTGGATGGCGCGCAACAGTGCGTCCGCGTTCTCCTCCCGAAACTGCCGCAGGGCGCTGACGAGTCGCTCCATGCCGTATTCCTCGCCTTTCGCGTTGCGGGCCTCCACGATGCCGTCCGTGTAGAAAAGGAAAGTGTGCCCCCGGCTCAAGTGCATCGTATGCTCTTCATATACATCTTCTTCGAACATCCCGAGGATGAATCCCTCCGTGTTCAGGAGAGAGATCTCTCCGGAAGGGGAGACGCAGACGCAGGCACGGTGGCCAGCATTGCAGTACGTGGCGGTGCCGCGCTCCTCGTCGATGACCATGGCGAAGGCAGTCAGATAGTGCTCGGCCAACAGGTACGGCAGCAATTCGCGGTTCACGAGCGAGAGGATGCCGGCCGGATTGTGCACGCCGCGCACGAGGGCGTGATCGAAGGAGAGCTGAGCCATGGCCGAGATGAGCGCTGCCGAAACCCCATGTCCGCACGCGTCGGCGATGAAGAAGGCATACTTGCTCTTCCCCTCCGGGCCGAAGGCTTCGGGACCGCGCACGGCAAAAAAATCGCCACCGACTTGATCCATGCTGGTGTAGGCGCCCCGAACCTCCAGGTAGCGGGTTTCCGGGAATTCCCTAGGCAACAGGTTGGCCTGCACTTCCCGGGCCATGACCAGCGAGTTGGCCATCTCCTGATTGCGCTTGGCCAGGTCGCGCCGCGTTTCTCGCAGGCGGGTCTTACGCACGAACGCTTTGAGTCTCAGCCGCTCAGTGACATAGAGCATCACGATGGCAATGAAATAGGCGACGCTGAGATCCGTGAACGAGTAGCGTTTGTCCGTGGAGAACGCGTCGGGGACAAACACGATCACTCCGACCAGAAACTGGAGGTAGGAGAGCGTCACCTGGATGACCATCTGGAGGAAGGGCACCGGGAAGAGGATCATGACCAACATGACCAGCACGTACCCGGAAGCGTAGCGCGGGTCCATATCCGTGAGGTTCGTGATGATCGGTGTTATCTGGAGGGGCACTGCGAAGCCCAGATGCGCCCACAGCATCGGTCGACGGGACAGGACAGGCACGAGCGAACCCAGCAGCAAGATCAGGCCGGCAACGGGCAGTGTGAGCCGCAGCCAGAACAACTCGCGCGCCAGGTTCGGCTGGAGCAGAGGATCGGTGAACATGTAGGGAAGCCAGACGAGCATCTCCATCACGCCCCCCCAGACGAGAACCTGACGGACGGCCCAACTCTGCTCGTCCACGTACTTCTCGTACGGAACCTCCCTGCGTTCCGGGAACCACCAGGTGAGGAGCCTCTTCACGGTCGCAGGATGCAGGACCAAAGGACGCAGGCCACTCAAAAACGCCGGTTCGTTGTTGCCTCCTCCGGAGGGACACCGGACGTGTTCCGGTATGCCGCGACTGTTCGTCGCCATCGAGTTGCCGGACGAGATACGTGAGACGCTGGGGTCCGTTTCGCGAGGATTGCCGGGCGCGCGCTGGGTGGCGCCCGAGAACATGCATCTGACGCTGCGCTTCCTGGGCGACCTGGACGACGAGCAGACCGAAACCGTGCGAGTTGCGCTGGCCACCGTCGATGCGGACTGCTTCGAACTCAGGCTGCGCGGTCTGGGCCAGTTCCTGAGCGGACGACTTCCCACCACACTTTGGGCCGGCGTGGACGCAAACCCGTCTCTGGAAGAGCTGCACGCCTCGGTGGCCCGCGCGCTCTTCGGCGTGGGAATCCCGCTGGAGCGCCGGCCGTTTCATGCGCACGTCACCATTGCCCGCCTGCAGTCCGTGAACCTGCGTCGCCTGCATGAGTACCTGACCGAGTACGCGGACCTCGAAACCGGGGCTTTCCCCGCACGCGAGTTTGCACTTGTCTCCAGCCAATTGCGGCCGGAGGGACCGCTCTACACAATAGAAGAGACTTATCCTCTGCGCGGTCGCGTCGTGCCATGAAAGGACCTGACGCCGACTTCCTGCGCGGAGTGACCTACCTCGCTTCGTTCCCCGACTTGAAGGCCGCGGACGCGCGAGCGCCCGGTCCGCTGGTTGCGTTTGTGGGTCGCTCCAACTCCGGCAAGTCGACCCTCGTCTCGGCCATTTGCGATCACGCGGGGCTCGCGCAGGCTTCGCGGAGGGCGGGCAAGACACGACTCCTCAACTACTTCCGCGTTCCCGCGCACAGCGACCTACCGGAATTTCACATGGTGGACCTTCCGGGCTACGGGTACGCTGCCGCCTCCGCCGGTGAGCGCAAACGCATGCGCGCGCTGGTCGATAGCTTTCTGTTGCACGCCGAGCAACTGGTGCTACTCGTTCTGGTACTCGATGCGCGTCGCGAGGCGGAGGCGGAGGAGTTGGGGGTCCTTGCGCACTGCCGCGAAATCGGGCGACGGGTCGTCTTTGCGCGAACCAAGTGGGACCGGTTGAATGCCCGCGAGAAGCGGACCGCGCGCACTTCCTGGCGGCGGGAGGGCTTCTCGGATTTGTGCGTGCCGGTTGCCTCACCGAAGCGTCAGGGGCTTGCGGAAATTCTGATTGCCGTGCGCGGTGCGCTGCGTCAGGGTTCCGGTGGATAGCCCGCATGATTCGCCTGCCCCGCCTGTTCGCGTTCCTCCTGGCAGCGCTCCTCCTGGGAGGCTGCGCGTTCTTCAATCACAAGAACCGCAGATTGACCAATCTGCTGGATGAGAAGATCCAGCCGAAGTCCACCGTAACCAAAGTGCTGCTCGTTCCGGTGGTCCTGCCCTTGGGCTTTGCGGCACTCTCCGCGGACTTCCTGGTGGTCCATCCGCTTTCGACGCTGCCGGACTGCTTCGAGGACACGGCCCGCATCATCTGGCGCAATCCTTCCGGAGGCGTCGTGCAGCAAACGTTCCTATTTGTTCCTAAAGTAATCCTCACTCCGGTCCTGTTCTTGGGGGATTTCATTTTCCGGAGCCTGTTCGACATCAAATGAACACGCAAGTTAGGAAAACGCAGGATAGAAACCAGGCGCGCGATTCCGGTGGAGGGCCCGGAACGTGGCCGCGTTGCGTGGCGCTGCTCTTTCTGTGCGTGACGCTTGCGGCTGTGACTCAGTGCGCCGCGTTCAATCGTAAGAATACGCCGCTCGTGGCCGCCATCGAAACGCATCTCGTACCGGATTCGACCCCGGCCAAAGTCGCCGTGTTCCCCCTGATTCTGCCGCTCGGGATCGTAGCGGGCCTCATCGATGTGTTCATCATTCATCCGATCTCGGTCATCCCCGACGCTACGCGGGACGTGCGCCGTTGGATCTGGCGCCCGCAGAGCAAGTCGGGATACGTGACCATCATCGGATCCATTCCGTTCAAGCTCCTGGCAACGCCGCCGGTCTTTCTGATCGATTGGCTGGGCCGCAGCGCGTTCGATCTTTCGCGCAGTAGCAGAACCAGGCGCCCCGAGCCGGGGGTGAAGGGGCCCGCCATCGTGGATCTGATTGCCGAGGGGCGTGAGGACGAAGCAGCCGGCGCCATCTACAACGTGATGGGAGACACGGCGCGCAACGAGTCGGAGGCCCTGCGCGCGGTTTTCCCCAGGACCAAAACAGGCCACCTGCGCTCCGCCATCGTTTCGTACCTCGGTCATCCGCCGCGCTTCGCCGAGAACGAAGTGTTCCTGGTGGGTGCGCTCGGTGGAGCTTTGGGGGATCGCCGTGAGCGGCCCGAAACGGACATGCTCATTCACATTCTTGCCGACCGCAAGTCGGCGCGGGCTTCGCGCCTCCTGCTCGACGCCATCCGCGCCGGGAATCTGAGCGATGAGCGCACCGTCCTGGCCATTCAGGCCGTATTTCGAATTGGCGTGGCCGAGGACATTCGTCGCCTGCGCACGGTGCTGCGCACGCTGCCGGAATAGCGAACGGAGCACAAAACGAATGGAACAGCGACTTTCCTTCCTTACTCTGGGCGTGTCCGACCTGAAGCGCTCGCGGGACTTCTACGTGAACGTCTTCGGCTGGAAACCCGAGAAGGACCTCGACGAGGATCAGGTGGTCTTCTTTCGCCTGAACGGCTTCATGCTGGCATTGTTCCCGCGGCCGGACTTTGCCGAAGACGTCGGCCTCACCGACGATTCTCAGGGATTGCGAACGGTAGCCCTGGCGCACAACGTGGGTTCCGAAGCTGCCGTGGACCTGTTGTTCGCGGAGTTAGTCGAACGCGGCGCCCGCGCCACACGTCCGCCCGAAAAGGTCTATTGGGGCGGATACCGCGGCTACCTGAGCGATCCCGACGGCTACCACTGGGAAATCGCCTACAACCCGTTTCTCAACCCGAGCGGACCGGCGCCGATTCCGGGCTGAGCGCGCGCTTCGACAGGCCGACTGCTTGACAAATGTCATGGCGCCCGGAGCGGCGCGGGCCCAGAATTCGACGCATGAACGCGCGGGTGACCGCCGCACTCGCCCCGCTCCAAGAGGCGATTGACTCCGTCGCCTCGACGGTGCAAACGCACAAGTCCCGGTTGGACTTGCCGGTGGTCGGAGTCATGCCCGCCTACTTCCCGCTGGAGCTGATAGTGGCCGCGCGCGCCTATCCCGTGCAGCTCTGGGGGAACAACCTGGCCCCCGGCCGGTCGGACGCTTACATCCAATCGTTCGCCTGTTCGCTCGCGCGCTCGGTGCTGGAGTTGGAACTCTCGGGTGGCGCCACGGTCGTCGATGCGTACGCGTGGAGTTCCATCTGCGACACCCTCGTGAACCTGCGCGAAATCTACCGCCGCGTCGTTCCCAAGCCGCAGGTGGCCCTCGAAATCCCGCAATCCGGTTCGCCGCAGACGCGCAGGCACTTCCTCGGCATCGTGCTCGAACACGTACTGGACGAACTCGCTGCAATCACCGGTCACCGTCCGGATGCAACCGATCTGGCCGGCGCCTGCGTCACGGTGGGGGAGACGCGCAGGCTGCAGCGGGAGCTGTACGCCCTGCGCCGACGCTACCCGGGTCAGATCTCGAACCATCAGTTCTACACCGCGCTGAAAGCCGGCTTTTTTCTGCCGCACGATGCGTACAACCCGATGCTACACGAGCTTGCGGCGGCGCTCGCAGAAGAGCCCGGCGAGGGGACCGGGCCGCGCATCGTGGTTTCAGGGATGTACTTCGAGCCCTTTGCGATGCTACGTGAGGTTTTCGATAGTGTCGGTTTGGTCATTGCAAATGATGATCTGGCCAACGGCAGCCGAACCGCCTTCAAGGGACACCTCGACGTGAACGATTTGGCGGGAGGACTCGACTCCTATCTGTGCGGACCTCTGCCGTGCTGCTGCATCCACAACCCCGCCCTCGACCGCAAGAACATGCTTCTGCAAAAAGTACGGGAGTCGCGCGCTTCCGGCGTCGTCTTTTGGTACCAGAAGTTCTGCGAACCGGATGCTTTCGACCGTCCGCAGATCATCGAGCACCTGCGCGCTCATGGTGTACCCACGGCAGTCCTCGACGTGGAGTTGTTCATCCGCAATTTTGACGCCGCCCGCAATCGCATGTCTGCCTTCGCCGAGATGCTGACCGAACAGGGAGAGCATTCCACACAAAGCCCTGGTCGCATGGGAGTCGTGCCATGAAGAAGATCGAATCCGGTCGCCTGATGAATCAGCTCATGCGCGACTACTACCAAGAACTGATGAACACCGACAGGCCGGTCGCCTGGGTCACGAGCGGAGGGCCGGTCGAGTTCCTGTACGCGATGGACATCATCCCGCTCTATCCGGAGAACCATGCGGCCATGTGCGGCGCGTACCACCGGTCGCTGCCGCTCATTCAGGCCGCCGAGGCGCGCGGTTTCTCCTCGGACATCTGTTCGTACGCACGGACGGATTTTGGCGCAGATCAGACCGGCGAAGGACCCCTCGGTCGCCTTCCCAAGCCAGACCTGCTTTTGTGTTCCACGAACATCTGCCGCACGGTCATCAAGTGGTACGAAGTGATCGCGCGCAAGTACGAGTGTCCTCTGTTTTTGGTGGACACTCCCTTTCTGCACGAAGGCCCGACGCCCGAGCTCGTCGAGTACACCGTGGCGCAGTTTCAGGACCTGGAGAAGTTCCTCGAAGAATTCACAGGACGGCCGTTCGATCGGGCGCGCTTTCTCGAAACAGTGCGCCTCTCGATTGGAAGTACCCGCCACTGGCTCGATACGCTGGCCCTCGCGAAACACCGGCCTTCGCCCATCAACGCGCACGACATGTTCACGATGCTCGGCCCCATTGTAACGCTACGCGGCACTTCAGCCTGCTACGACTTCTACGAACAATTGCACGCGGAGATGCGGGCGCGGGCGGAGGCCGGCGTGGGCGCCATCGCCAACGAACGCTATCGGGTGCTCTGGGACAATTTGCCCATCTGGTTCAAGGTGAAGTCGCTGGGTCGGTTCTTCGAGGAACGGGGCGTGGCCGTCTCGGTTTCGACGTACACAAATTCATGGGGTGGGCTCTTCCGATTCGAGGATTTCGATCAGCCCTACGAGAACCTGGCGCGCGCGTACATGAGTCCGTACCTCAACACCGGCTTTGACATTCGCATGGACTACCTGACCGGGATCATCCAGGACTACTCGCTCGACGGCTTCATCCTGCATTCAGATCGTTCGTGCAAGCCGTACAGCATCGGCATGTACCGGATGAAGGAGGAAGTCATGCAGCGCAGTGGCGCACCCGGCGTCGTGCTCGAAGCCGACATGAACGATCCGCGCGCATACTCGGAAGCCCAGATCGAAACACGCCTGGAAGCCTTCATCGAAGCGATGGAATCCTCGCGAGCCGCGGGGGTGGCCTGATGCAGGTGGACGCACAGCAAACGAGCCTGGCACAGACAGGCGAGGAAGTGTACTTCGGAGGCATCGATGTCGGTTCGCTTTCGGCGGACGCGGCCATCATCGACGGGCAGGGCCGCCTGGTGGCGCACGCGGTCGTACCCACGGGCGCGGACTCCCAGAAGGCGGGAGCGATTGCTTTCGAGCAGGCCCTCCAGCGAGCCGGGTTGCGGGCCGAAGATGTGGCGGAAGTTTTGGCGACCGGCTACTCGCGCAGTCGCGTTCGGGAGGCCCGCGGCGCAAAAACCGAAATCACCTGTCACGCGCGCGGAGCAGCGGCCGCCTTTCCGGACGTGGGCACAGTCATCGACATCGGCGGACAGGACTCGAAGGCCATTCGGGTGGCGGATCGTGGCCGGGTGCTCGACTTCGCCATGAATGACAAGTGCGCCGCCGGCACGGGGCGCTTTCTCGAAGTGATGGCCGGAATCCTCGAAGTGTCTCTCTCCGATCTCGGTTCCCTGGCCGCCCGTTCCACGACACGCGTGACCATCTCCTCCACCTGCACCGTCTTCGGCGAAAGCGAAGTCGTCGGACTCGTGAGCCGCGGCACCGACCCGGCCGACATAGCCGCCGCCGTAGCGCGCGCCATCGCGCATCGGGTGGCCGGACTGGTCCGCGGTGTTGGCATTGCGGGCCGCGTCGTCATGACGGGAGGCGTGGCGCTGAACCCTTCCGTGGTGCAGGCACTTTCCGAAACGCTCGAGTGTCCGATCAGCGTTCCGGAAAACCCGCAGATAGCGGGCGCCCTGGGCGCGGCGCTTCTGGCTCTCGATGCCAGGCTGAGCGCGGCTGCCACGAGCGCCGGTGCCGAAGCGGCCCCAACGTCAGCCTCGACATGAAGAGAGCCGCGGCCATGCCAGGACTTTGCGGCGGCGCCTCGGAATCGAGTGACGCCGCCGAATCATCCGCAATTACCTGGCGCGCGACTTGTCCGACAGGCTACCCAAGAACGCCACAATGGAGCTGACCTCGCCCGGCTTGAGGTCTTTGCCGAGCTGAAGAGCGGCCATCATGGACACTGCTTCTTCGAGTGTCTTGGCTCCGCCATCGTGAAAGTAGGGAGCCGTCAATGCCACGTTGCGAAGGGACGGCACCTTGAAGAAGAAGTCGTGCTCGGGTTTCTTGGTCACCACGGACTGGCCCCGATCCTTGGTGTTCGCGTACGGTCGCACGAGACCCATCTTCTGGAACATGTGCCCGCCGAGAAGCGGTCCGGCGTGGCAGGTCGTGCAGCCCGTGGCCACGAAAAGGCGCAGGCCCTCCTTCTCTGCCGCGGACAGGGCTCCGGCATTTCCATTCTGGAAATCGTCAAACCGGTCGGACGTACGCAAGGTTCGCTCGAAGGCAGCGATTGCCCCCGCAAGGTTGTCATAGGAGAGCGGGTCGGCCGCACCCGGGTAGGCCTTCTTGAAGAGCTCCGGATACTCGGCGATCCCCTTGAGCTTCTTGATGACGGCAGCCTCGCTCGGCATGGCCATTTCTGCCGGGTTGAGGATCGGCCCTTTGGCCTGCTCCTTGAGGTCTTTGGCGCGACCGTCCCAGAACTGCGCCACGTGAAAACCGGCGTTGAGCACGGTCGGTGAATTGCGGTCCCCTTCTTTGCCAGGCAGGGCTCCCGGCGATACACGCTTGTTGTCTACGCCTGCGGCCTTGTTCTGTAGGATGTGGCACGAAGCGCAGGACTGCGTATCGTTCAGGGACAACCGTTTGTCATTGTATAGCTTTTCGCCGAGCGCAACGAGCTGTGGAGTATCCTTTTCAGACCCGGGCATCCTGGCGGGGATGGGACCGAACTGGGAGCGCGACTGCTCCATGAGCTGCTTGGTGGCGGCGTCGGGCCCGCAACCCGCGATCAGGTGCACAACTCCCAGAACGAGAAATGAAGCAACGAACCTCTGCATTTGTGAGTGCCTCCGTGTTGAGGAGGCCACAAGCCCTCCTGGAGGACGCGCCGGCAAACACAAACCGGCGAGCCTGTCATGACTTTGCGCAGGAGCAAAACGGCAGGCGCGGGGGAGCAGCCGAGCGGCCGAATGCCATGAGAGCGTCAGATGAGGTCGGACGCTTCCATTTGTTTGGCCTGGTCCAAGAGTGTCTCCTCGACGCGTCGGTACTGGATACCGAGCTCCCGCACGCTCCGGTCATTCCGTAACTCGAAAGGATGGTTGACGTTGCGCTTCACGAAAGACCACGAGAGCCCAAAGAAAGGGCCCATCACGAAAGCGAGTGCCTTCGGCGTGATCATGGTGGGCAGAGGATACTTCTGGGGTGCCACAGCGCGGAGCGCATCGGCGATCTCCATCAAGTCCATGGTGCGCGCACACAGGATGTGCCGCCCGGTTGCCTGCGACCGCAGTCCCGCGGCAAGGTGCGCCCGCGCCACATCGCGCACGTCCACCACGCCAAACGTCAGCCGGGGCACGCCCATCCTGTAGGCTCCGCCCAGCATCGACTGCATGAACTTGGCACTTTCGCCGTCCGCGCGATTCGAGAGCGACGGCCCCAAGACGAATGCGGGATTGATTACGAGAAGGTCCCACTGCTTCTGGCCCTGGGCGATCCGCCAGGCTTCGCGCTCGGCCAGAGTCTTGGAGTACGCATAGGGTTGATGCTCCGTGTTGCTCGTCGTGTTCCAGTCATCTTCGGTGAGAGTGCGGCCGGGCCTGCCCTCGGCGTCGGCGCCGTCGCCCATGATGGCGGCCACGCTGGAAGTGAGCACCACACGCTTCACGGTTGGGGCGCGCGTGGCCGCTTCGAGCACGTTACGCGTACCGTTCACAGCCGGTTGGATGAGGTCCCGGTCCACGTCCTGTACTTTTAGCACGAAGGGAGAGGCCATGTGAAAGACGAGTGAACAACCGCCAGCACCCGAAATCGCCTGATCGAACGAACCCGGCTTCAGCAGATCGGCTTCGAACAGCTCGAGGCGTCCGGGATTAGCCTGTGCAAGGGCCTTCAGGTGCGCGAGCTTTCGCTCATCCCCGAGGCTGCGCACCGTCGCGCGAACCGTGAAACCGTCCTCGAGCAGATACTTCACGACCCACGAAGCGATGTAACCCGCACCTCCTGTGACAACCACCGGCTTGGAAGGATCGACCTGCGTCATGGGGGAAGCCAGCCCCGCGATGCGCGGGTGTCGAGCACGGTTTTCTGAGACTGTGCCCGTATTTGATTCGGGTTGACCCCTACTGCGGCCGCGTGGCCCTTCCCTCTGGGAGGCTGCCACCCCGGCAGCCTACTGCGCCCCCATAGCTCAGGTGGATAGAGCGGTAACTCCGGACATCCATGTCCTCCGTTCCGGGAGTGGTGGCGGGCCATCCTGGCCCGCAATTCGAAGGTGCGCTTTGCGCACGCCCGTGGTTTCCTAAACCATGCGCACAGTCCGTCGACCATTCACGTTGGCTTGGGTGTGGGCTTGCAGCCTGCGACGCCACCCTGTAGGTGCGACCGTGGCAGCATTCGCGCATCGCTCCCTAGGGGTCGCGATGCGGGTTCTCGTCGGAGCCTTGCGCATGCGAGGCTGTCGTCCTGATTCGGGTTGACCCCTGCTGCGGCAGCATGGCCCTTCCCTCTGGGAGGCTGCCACTCCGGCAGCCTGCTGCGCCCCCATAGCTCAGGTGGATAGAGCGGTGGTTTCCTAAACCATGCGCACAGGTTCGAGTCCTGTTGGGGGCACAGTGATTGGGAGGCCAGCCTTCTTTCGGTACCATTCTTCTTAGCCATCTTGCCCAGCGAGGTGGAGATGTCGATGCTGTGCAGGATGCCGGATGCAAGCCTCAGTTCATTCGGAAGACCTCGACTATGTGAGTCCCTTCGTTGCCGCCATCATGCAGGTGGGACGTGCCGGGCGACTTCAGCACGTAGTTCGCAGCACTTGCTGTGACGCCAAGGAATCGGCGGCGCGCGGTCATATCTGCTTGCTGCAACCTGGCAAGATCCTTGGCTGCCTTGCCGTTGTTGTTGCCCTCGGAATCAGACACCTCGAATACGGCGACCGACTCCCCGTCAGCCAGCTCCAAGTCATGCCGTTGCTTCCCGGTTTCGTCACTACCGCTGGTCGTCGGGTTGCAATATGTCACGATGTAGTCCGGAAGCGCACTTTCGGCCCACTTAAGAACATCGTACAGGCGTTCCAAGGTTGCGCCCATGTTGAGGAGTTCGCCGAGCTTTTCTTCGGACTTGCCGATGGAGAACGGCTCCCCCTCCCCTTGAACCAGTCGGACGGCGGTCCTTTTCCGCAACGCGAAGCTCACCTCTCGGTTTTCAGTGGACCAATACTTTCCGAGCGACTTGCGCAGGCTTTCGATCGCGGTCATCAGTCGATGGCTTGCCTCAGCCGTCGTCATGCTGCCTTGATATGGTTCAATAAGATGCGGCATTTCCGGCTACGGCCTCCGGACCCACGGACGGTCGGCCTTCACCCCCCGATGTTCTCCACAGCCTGTGCTGCCAGCTCTTCCGCCTGCGCAAGGTGCTCCTCGTTCGTGATGACAAGTTCGACATCCCCTGTCCCGTAGCGAGTTTCAGGGTGCGGTTTGTGATGTCGAAGAGTGGCATAGACCTACCTTCAGATCCTAATGTGTGCGCGTCACCAGATGGCCTTGTCCAAAACGACCAGCTCGCTGGTTCGGTTTCAGACCATCCAGTCGGAGCCCTCGGTGGGCCTTAATTTCCTTGTTCAGTCTTCCGCCCGTAACCAAGGGCATTGCGACCGACTCCTTCCACAGCTTGTCATAAGGGACGCTTGCGCCGGGAGCGATATCCGATAACAGATCCTTGACATGCTGCGTCGCCAGGGTCTCCATTTTGGAAATCAACTCGTCCCGCTCGTTGACTTCTCCGAAGGGAAGGTCAGGACTGTCTACATCGCGGCGCAGTGTACTCCGGACGCTCTTGGCCGCCTTGATTGCTCCGGCTTCCGCCTGCTTGAATGCCTCGATTCCTTTGATGTGCCGAGTTCCGTAAACTAAGTGGAAGAACACTCGTGCGCGGTCCGGGTGTGGAATGAATGCACTCGTGACAAAATCGTAGCCTCCGAACCTTGCCAAACCCGTGCGGAACGCCTCGACTATTCGCGCATCGCGGGGCAAACCCGCAAGGCCAGACAGGTTGACCTTGGCATGCTCTGGTCCCAGCAGTCGAGCAAGTCCTTCCTCGGGGAATCTACGCAGGAACTCCATCATCAGGTTCACGAGAACCTCAGTGTCGGGTGCGGACAGGACCGGTGCCAATTTGTCAAGCGAAAGCCCTGTGAAGCCTTTGGGGTCCAGCAAGATGAATGCGAAGTTCTTCCGGCCTCCGTCGTTGATGAAGTCGCGGACCTCTTGAACCCGCCCTTCAAACGACCCATGTATCGCACTTATCTCAGTTCGGGCGTCGCGTGGGCGGGACTGCACAAAATGCTGAAGTTCTGCGAAAGCCGTCGGATCTGCTTCGACAAAAGCGAATCTGGTGCGAAAGCTGCCTCCGGTGTCCTTGCGGACGGACTCCAAAGTTCGCAGCGCAATGGCGAATGACGTGTCAGCGAACTCTTCATCTTTGTTTTTCCAAGGGCCCGCAAATCCATCGACGTAAGTTATGGCCTTTGCCCAGCTCCCAACCTTGTACGCGAACGTCCGTAGATAAGCCTCCAAGAGGACATGCTTGAAGTACGATTGCTCCCTTCCGCCGTACTTATCTGCTTCCATCGCGGCGCCTCATACCATCGCGAACGCCGGAATGGCATCGTAAGTCCGGCCGTCCAGCTCCCGGCCGGTCGCGGACTTGTTCGCGCCTCCCCACTGCTTGAAAAAGAAGGGAACCTTGGCTGCCCTGCACTGACGCCGGATGGAACGCACCCAGGAGGCTTCCATTGGTCGGGCCCCAGGGCCGCTCTCGCCACCTACGATGACCCATCCTATCCCCTTGAGGGGCAGGCGACCAATGTCTTCCAGCAACGGTTCGACAGACAGAAAGCGAACAGGAACCGATACTCTCTGGAGGGCCCGGACTCGGGGGAGCCCGTGACGCCGGTTTTCGACGCTTACTCCCCACCAGATATGAGATACCTGCAAATGCTTGCGCCGTCTGCGCAGAAAGCGGGCCAAGCGGTCCGCGCGCTTCGTGAGCACCTGGTAGGTGTGCCAATCCCCCTGAAGCATTGTCTCCAGCACCGAATCGATGTACTCTTCCGGGATGTCCTCGTGGAAGAGGTCGCTCATCGAGTTTACGAAGATTCGCCTGGGCGTCCGCCAGCGGAGAGGTTCAGTTAGTTTGGTTGGAATGAGCTTGAGGTCGAATCCTGTTTCGAATGGATGGTTTGGCACCCCCCGGAATCGCTCCGCAAATCGCTCCGCGTAGCAATATTTGCATCCTGCGCTGACCTTGTCGCACCCCCGGACCGGATTCCAGGTAGCGTCGGTCCATTCAATCTTCGACTGCGCACTCATCTCAATCTACAATAGCGAAGGGGTGTGACATTCTGGCGAGCCAGATGCAAAGGATTTCCCCTATCCTTCCTCTCCCAACGGCAATCCGGCCAGAAACGCCTCCGCAACCGCCTCGCGCTCCTCGGTCCTGATGTAGAGCGACCCACCCGACCCGACAACGGCAGAAGCTCGGGCGGAATAGAGGTGCTTGAGTGCATTGGCCACATCCCGCAGTTCGCTCAGGTCCGGGCATTGTTCACGCACCTTCTCCACGAAGCCACCGAAGCTTCCGTAACCGGACACCAAGTCCGGGCAGTGGCGTTCATTGTATCTGTAGTAGTGGTCGAGGTAATGCGAGCAGGCAACGGCCGCATTGAAGGCGCGGGCCAGGTTCGTGGGCTGCTCTTGGAAGTCCCACAGGTTCGAGGTCAGGATTCCCTCGTAGAAGTCGTCCGGAGTCATTCCCATCAACTCAACTCTCCTCGAAGCGCGCGTGCCAACACGGACGATTCCTGTGTTGGTAGCTCAAGCAAGCAACCCTTGGAGCGTCTGCGCGGCCGACCGCATCGCCGGCCAGGCCGCGACTAGACGTCCGAACCGGGCCACAAAGTCCCGGGTCGCGGTGCGTGCGGCGCCCGGTGGCAGCTCGGCGAACTCGGCGGCACAGCCCATCCGCTCCATCGCAATCGCCTCAACCGCTTCGATGCGCTTCTGCACGTCCTCGGCCCAGAACGTCGGCTCGAAGGCGTGTCGACGCAGCAGCCCCTCAAGTAACTCCACATACTCGGCGCGGGCGATCAGGTAGCGCTCCGCGAGGTAGTCCCGAAAGTCCCCGTCCGACAGCCCGGCGATGTACTGGAGAAGAAGACCGCATTGGCGCATTCTCTCATCCGAGCTCCGACCGAACCAGGTGCCGCCGTTGATGACCATGAGCAGAATCTCGCTCAACCGCACGCCGGTATTCCAGAGCTGCTTACTCGCAAACGACCGCGCTTCGATCGGCCGATGCTCCACAGCCGCTCCGAGGCGGGCGAATAGAGTGCCCGGGATCAGGGCCCCTGTAAGAGCGGCAAAAACTCCCTCCGCGTTGCGACCGGCCGGCGGAAAGGGCGGGAGCAGTTCCCGGTTGTCGAAGCCGAAGTTCGACGCGGAAAGCACTGTCGCGTCCGAGACAATGTTCCCCTTAGGAAGTCGCAGAACGTTCCGCGACAGCAACCGCAATCGGTAGGCTTCCTGCGTTGATTCATTCCCGACCAGCCGCACGCGCGCGGCGCCCGTCAGAGCGAGCATTGCAGCGGGCAACCCCATGCCCGAGTCCCCAAGCAGGCCGGCCATGGTGACCCGCACCCGCCCGTCAGGATCGAGCAATGCCCGCAGCAGCGGCGACCTGGCGCCTGTCCAACCGTCCGCCACAAGGCGGCCGACGAACTCAGCGGGAGCGCTTCCAAGCAACGCTCGGTGGCGTTGGATAATCTGTGTTTGGGGGTCCGCCTCAGGCAGATCGGTGTTTGCAGCGAACGGAGCCGTCTCCCCCAGGCCCGGGTCCGATGTCAGCATAAGATGACCGGAATCGGCTGTGACACCGACTGCAGTCGTGTCGTCGTCGGCACTGATGACCGTTTCTCCGAGCGTCATCAGTTGCAGCAAGTTGCGATTGGCGCCGGGGCGATACCCGAGGATCCCATCATAACCAAGCGCGAACTCGGCGGTCTGGGGGTCGAGGCCGGCCACCTGAGCCGACTGCTTCAACTCGTCGATGAACCGATCCTGCCGAGCCCGATCCAGATGCACCAACTCGATGCCCATCGCTCCGCAGCGCGAGAACAACTCGGGGGCCAAGTCCGGTCGCGAGGATTGATCGCACACGATGACGCGCTGCACATCGCCTTCCGGCCGTGTGTCCAGGTAGCTCGTGAGGCAGCGTGCCAACGCCTCGGGTCGATCGCGAGAAATGATGCCGAGCACAGGAATCGGGTTCTTGGAAGGGACACCGGCCCCGAAGGCCCTCTTCAAATCAGATTCACTCCAGAGCAGTCGGCGCGCCCGCAGGTCGGAGAGAATGCCGGGGAGTTCGCGAGTCGTTTCCCAGCCCCGCGACCTGAGTTGCTGATCCAGGTCACTGGGGTCCCGCGCTGTGACGCAGCACTCCAGCACGTCGATTGCATCCAACGACAGGCGATGGACCGTGCCGTCCAATGGATGAATAACGTGGCGATGCCCGCCGGACCCCCCGTACGAGTCCGTGGTTATGGCCAAGAAGCACGGAGGCGATTCCATTGCCGATCCTGCTTCAACAGAGAAAAGTACTGATGATCGTAAAGGAGAAACTGGGTGCGGAGGGGTCGTTGCTCGGGATGGTGATGACCACATCTTCCTCTCGGAAAAAGCCGCCGATCGGGAAGGGAGTCAAACACGTTGTAATCTGAAAGGTGGTGTTGCCAAACATGGCTATGCTCGTCGAACCGGGAGCGGCCGTCAGACTATGAATGCCGTCCACAACCCCGGCAAGAGCTACCGCGGGCGTCCCGGTCAGGTTCAACGTCGAGCCGCCCATGTTCGTAACGGTGAAGGTAGTCGGACCGCACTGATTGACCCAGGTATAGAAGGTCCCGCCGTTCGAAATCAGCACTCCTTCTCCTTGCAGAACCAGCGACGGATCCGTGCCCACACCACGACCGGTCAGATTCAGAGTATAGGTCCCTTCATCGGGGTCATTGCTCGTGATCGTCAGCGTGGCCGTCTTGGTCCCGGTGCTTGTGGGCTCGAAGCGAACGGTCAGGGTCGTGTGTTGATTTTGCGCCATGGACCCGGACGTGCTGCCCAGCAGCAGTTGAAACTGTCCGGCGTCGGCTCCGGACAGCGTTGCATACGGTGGCCCGCTTAGGTTCAGGGTCCCGGGTCCAAGGTTATACACATACATGAGTTGATCGATGGCCCCGCCGGTGGTCGTACCCGCGAAATCGACGGCCGCACCCGAGGCTTTCCACCCACCGCCGGCCACAAGGGCAATGTCGGGTGCAGGAGCCGCCACTCCGTTCCCCGTCAAATTCAGGACGAAGGTAGCTTCGTCCGGATCGTTGCTCGGAATCTCAAGCTGCGCGATCTTGGTCCCGACCGAAGTCGGCTGGAAACGCAACTTGAACGTAGTGTAGCCGCCATTGCCAATGCTGGTCGTCATCCCGGTGGTATCGAGACTGAACTGATCGGCGTTTGTTCCGGACAGCGTTACCAAGGGCGCCGGTCCCAGGGTCAACGTCCCTGTTCCGATGTTCGAGATCGAACAGTTCACTTCGGTCGTTTGCCCGACCACGCCGTCGACCGCGTCGGTCCCGCCGGAGTTGGGCTGTGGCTGCTTGCACCAGAGCGTAATGTCCGGTGAGGGTGGAGTCCCCGCCAGCCCGGTCCCCGAAAGCAGCAGTTGCCTGCCCAAGAGCGTCAGGCCGGCGGCGCGGGCGCCCGTCCCCAGGGGGCTGAAGCGCAACTCAAAGAAGTAGGCGCCTCCCGGTGGCACCTCCATCCAGGGCGTATAGACGAAGACCACGAAGTCGGCCGCGTGCGTGCCTGACTTCTGCAGGTGGCCCGAATGCATGGTGACCGATTCGGACGTTTCGTTGCGCAACTCGGCGTAACGAATCGTGGTCGCGCCTTCGGTCGTCGCGGAAAAAGAGGCGGTGCCTCCCCAAGTTTGGAGGACCCCATCCACCCGGAGGGTGACTTCGCCGTCGGGGTTCGCATGGCCGGTTTCGGTCGGCCCTGGCCGGAACAGGCCGTTCAGGGCAGCCAAGGTGAGCGCGTCCGAGCCCCCGCCGGAGCCGCAACCCCAGCCGAGAACCGAGGCCAGCAGGAGACCGGCCAGGACCCGCCCACTCATTCGCATTTACATACTGTTTAGACCGGCACCGATTACGTCAATGCCGTTATGACGCGTGCCCGGAAAGCGGCCCTGAACGCCTCGAGTTGTCCGAGCCCCCTCGAGCCAAAAGCGCGCGGTTAACTCGGTGCTGCGCACCGCTACTCCACCGTGCAAGCAAACCCGTCTCCCAGCCCGTCAGACTCGGCCTGGCGCGGCGTTGCACTCGGCAAGGAGCCGCTCGATCAGTGGATGCAGGGCGGGGTCGTTCTGAGTCACAGTTCGCGTCGGTAGTGCATGGCGACCGCACCAGGCCACGCGGACGGCTTCACGCTTCTGCTCCCGGCTCACCACTCTTTTTCGAGGATCGCCTTGAGGCCCCGGATGTCCAACGCCTGATCCGCGACCATCTTCTTGAGTTCGCTGTTCTCAACCTCGAGCTGCTTGAGGCGTTTGAGGTCGCTGAGCTCCATGCCGCCGTACTTGGATTTCCAGCGGTAGAAGGTCTGCTGAGTCATGCCGTACTTCCGGCAGAGCTCGGCCGGCTTTCTCTGTGGCGCTACTGCAGCTTGGGTCGTTTACTGGGCCGTTTCTTTCGACCAAGCCAACCAAGGGCCGCCATTCCGGCGGCGAGCCAACATAGCGCGAGACAAGGCTGGCGACCGCGCGGCGACACCTTTTCGTGTGCCGCATCAGATTTCTCCGACTTTTCACCGAGGAAGAATTCCGAGAAAGCCATGATAAATGCACTGACAGGATCCGAGATGCGGAGCATGCTCGCGGCATTCAGTCCCTCGCTCTCAGGAGGACTTGAAAAGGTGTCCCGACATGAATACCCTGATTCACAAGGTTGCCATCGTCGGCGACTATCTGCCGCGCCAATGCGGCATTGCCACATTCACTCACGATCTGCGGGCAGGCCTGGTCGCGGAGTATCCAAGCGTCGAAGTCATGATTGCTCCGGTCAACGATGTTGCGGGAGGCTACGAGTACGAAACTGAAGTGAAGTTCGAGTTCGCCGAAAATGATCTCGATTCCTATCGCAGGGCGGCCGAGTATCTCAACCTGAGCGATGCGGGTGTCGTATGCCTCCAGCACGAGTACGGAATCTTTGGGGGCCCGTCCGGGAGCTACATTCTCGCCTTGATCAAAGACCTGCGGATTCCGGTGGTCACGACGCTGCATACGGTTCTCCAGTCTCCCAGCTTGGACCAACGCAGGGTACTGGACGAGCTTGCCGGGCTATCGTCTCGCCTCGTCGTCATGACGGAGCGTGCTTCTGACATGTTATCTGATCTTTATGGAGTGCGCAGGGACAAAATCGACGTGATCCCGCACGGAATCCCGGACCTGCCTTTCGTGGACCCGAATTTTCTTAAGGATCAATTCGGAGTCGAAGGCAGGGAGGTACTCCTGACGTTCGGCTTGCTCGCACCCAGCAAAGGGATCGAGCTGGTCCTCCGAGCCCTCCCTGACATTGTGAGAGAATATCCGGATCTCATCTATATCATTCTGGGCGCCACACATCCGAAGCTGGTGCGCGAGCACGGGGAAACGTACCGCTTGGGTCTGGAGCGCCTGGCGCGCGAGCTCAGAATCGAACGTAACGTCAGTTTCTACGACCGTTTCGTCGACCTGCCGCGGCTGGCGGAATTTCTCGGTGTGGCCGACATCTACATCACTCCCTACCTCAACAAGGAGCAGATCACATCGGGAACATTGGCCTATGCCTTCGGCGGCGGGAAGGCGGTCATTTCCACGCCGTACTGGCACGCTACGGAGCTGTTGAGCGCGGGTCGCGGAGTCCTGGTTCCGTTCAACGATCCTGCCGCCATATCGCACGAAGTCATAGCGCTCCTGCGCGACGAGAAGAGGCGGCATGCCATGCGCAAGGCGGCCTTTCTCATGGGACGCGAAATGATTTGGCCAAAGACTGCGCGTCGGTACATGGAGTCCTTCGAGCGCGCCCGCCGCGGCACCTCGGCGAGCCGACGGCTGAACGTTCGAACCTTGGAAGAGAAGCGGATGGAGCTTCCACGCATCCGGCTGGATCATCTGGACCGAATGACCGATTCGACAGGCATGTTCCAGCACGCAATCTACACTCTGCCAAATTTCGCACACGGCTATTGCACGGACGACAACGCTCGGGCACTGATAGCCACCGTTCTGCTCGATGAGCTGGCGGTGGACTCTCCCGCAATTCCACGATTGTCAAGCGTCTACGCGAGCTTCCTGCAGTACGCATTCGATCCAGACTCCAAACAGTTTCACAACTTCATGAGTTTTGACAGGCGCTGGCTGGACGATGTAGGCTCCGAGGATAGCCAGGGCAGAGCATTGTGGGCACTGGGCACGTCTGTCGGAAGGTCGAGGCGGCGGGATATTCGAGTTTGGGCGGCACAGCTCTTTGAGCAGGCGCTCCCTCCTATGGCGGAGGCCAAGTCGCCTCGGACTTGGGCCTTCACCCTTCTCGGGATCTCGGAATACATGAGGCGTCTGGGTGGGGACCGAACCGCCTCACGTTTGCGGGAAGACCTTACACACAGATTAGTGGAACTCTTCCGAGGGAATGCAGATGACCTATGGCCGTGGTTCGAGGACACCGTTTCGTACGCCAATGCGCGCCTTCCACAGGTACTGATCTTGAACGGACGGTTGCTGGATGACTCGGAAATCCTGCGGATCGGCCTCTCCGCCCTTCGATGGCTCACTTCTGTGCAGACTTCTGCCGACGGCCGTTTCCGGCCCGTCGGTTCGCTGGGCTTCTTCAAGCGGGGTGGCAGCCCCGCGCAGTTCGATCAGCAACCGGTCGAGGCCCAGGCAACGGTTTCCGCGTGCCTCGAAGCTTACCGGTCTACCGGCGACCCTGCCTGGCACAAGCAGGCTGGAATTGCCTTCGAATGGTTTCTCGGACGTAACGACCTGAACTATCCCTTGTACGACGCCAAGAGTGGCGGCTGTCGCGACGGCCTGCATGTCGATCGCGCCAATCAGAATCAGGGCGCCGAGTCGACACTGGCATTTCTGATCGCGCTGTCTGAAATGGAACTGCTCGAACGCGACCTGGAAGTGTTCCGGGAGGCCACCGCGGACCGGGCCGTCCCCGAGGACGCGCCTGAGGCACACGTGCCCCCGCAGGCGATATGAACGTAAAGAGACTGGACATCGTGCTTGCGCCCGACCCGGCGCGGGTGATCCTGAGACCGCTCGTGCTGGTTGGCCATGAACGGCAACTGCGTATCCTCGCGCGCGTGCTGGCGCTGGGAGAGCCCGAGGTGATCCAGGTCCTCGCGGCGGTCCAGCGGGACTTTGGCTCGCGGCACCGAAGCCTCAGCGATTTCCTGGAACGTCGGTTCGAAGCAGTTCGCCACCTGCTGCCCACTGACAACCCACTCTCGCATGAGCGCCAGCTCCTGATCGGAGCGTACTTCACCCAAGAATACTCACTGGAAGGAGCCGCGCTTTTCAATCCGTCGATCGTCGTTCACCCGGATCAAAGCGATGTCTCGCAAGGCGGGATCCGCTTCGTTCTCAGCCTACGCGCCACCGGCGAAGGTCATATTTCTTCGATCACGTTCAGGACAGGAATCATTGAACCTGGGGGAGGCATTAGGATGGAATCGCCGACGCCCTTTGTTACGGCCGCCCGCAAAGTACGACATTCCATCGACAAGGGGCTCTTCGTCCACAAACTCAGGGATCTGGGAATCGTCCATGATGAGGCGGATGCCATTGTCTCCGCGCTACCCGACAGCTTCTCCATGGATCAGCTTTCACAGGAGATCGAAAATCTGATTCGTCATCCGCGTCAGCGAACCACCAGCTACGATCGTGTTCTCTCCCGAGTCCTCGCGCTGGCACAGGCAAACTACGAAGTGACGTATACGCCAGAGGAGCCGCTCTCCGAGCGCGTGCTGTTCCCGACTTCTCCCCTTGAGTCTCACGGAATGGAGGACGCCCGCTTCGTCCGTTTTGTAGATGACGACGGTGAGACCTCCTACTTCGCCACATATACCGCGTACGACGGACGAGATGTCTCTCCGCAATTGATCGCTACGAAGGAGTTCCTGACGTTCAGCGTGAGCACGCTGAACGGGCCGGAGGTGCGTAACAAAGGGATGGCGATGTTCCCCCGAAAAATCCGCGGTCAGTACGCGATGCTGTCAAGACAGGACGCAGAAAATCTCTATATTATGTATTCCGAGAATGTCCACTACTGGCATTCCTGCCATCCTCTTCTCAAGCCCACGCGTGCCTGGGAATTCGTACAAATTGGCAACTGCGGTTCACCGGTTGAGACGACGGAGGGTTGGTTGGTCATCAGTCACGGCGTGGGCGCCATGCGCAAGTACTCCCTGGGCGCGTTTCTTCTCGATCTGGACGACCCCTCGCGCGTGATCGCCAGACTCAGTCAACCGTTTCTTTCTCCGAATGAAGCTGAGCGGGAAGGCTACGTTCCCAACGTCCTGTATACATGCGGCGTGCTGGAGCACGAGGGCCGCTTGGTCCTCCCCTACGCGATGTCGGATAGTACCTGTTCTTTCGCGAGCGTATCCGTGAGCGAACTAATCCAATCGATGGAAAGGCTCTGATGCCCCGGAGGATTGGCCTGCGTGCGGGACACGGCTGCGGAGCCGGACGGTTCGAGGCTCCTGGCTGAATGTGCGCGACGCCATTGGAGACCTCCCCGAACAACTACTCCACAGTGGGAGCAAACCCCGTCTCCCAGCCCGTCAGACTCGGCCTGGCGCGGCGTTGCACTCGGCAAGGAGCCGCTCGATCAGTGGATGCACGGCGGGGTCGTTCTGAGTCAGAGTTCGCGCCGATAGTGCATGGCGGCGACACCGTTGCCGAGCGGCTTCGCCGAAACGAGCTCGAGCCGTCGCGTTTCAGGCAGCCCGCTCTGATACAGGGTCGGACCGTGGCCGGCGATCCTCGGATGGAGCAGAAACATGTACTCGTCGATCAGATCCAATCGGTCGAGCTCCGTTGCGAGCATCACGCTCCCGAGAAGCACGCCCTCGGGGGTCGCATCCTTGAGCTTCTGCACGCCCTCTCGGAGGTCGCCGGCCAAGTGGTGGCTGTTGGTCCAGGGGAAGTCTTTGCGCGTCGACGAAACCACGTACTTCGGCTTGGCCTCCAGCTTGACCGCCCACTCGCGAATCGCGGGCGGCGCCTCTTCCTCACCACGGGCGACCGCCGGCCAGTAGCTCTCCATCATCTCGTATGTCACGCGACCCCACAGCATCGCCCCGCCCTCGTCCATCAGGCGGGTGAAGAAGGCGTGTGTCTCGTCGTCGGCAATTCCCTCCTGGTGATCGACGCAGCCGTCCAGGGTGACGTTGATGCTGAAAGTCAGGAGTCCCAAGCGACCAGTCAAACCCTATGGGAATCTAAGGCAATTCCATTTCTAACAGAATCGGCGAAGTCTCTCCCACAGCGCAATCTCGGCGAGTACTTAGAAAAAACCTCTGGACACATCTTACAAGGTGTCATGGCGCTCTGCGATGTGGGTCTTGCAATCGTCCTCTATCGTCTGCTTAGTCCGGTCAGTCCAAGCCTCGCCATGACGGCCATGGTCTTTCGGCTGGTGCAGGCTGCTGTGATCGGGGCGAGCCTGCTCAACCAGCAGCTCGCGATCCTGGTCCTGGAGGCGCCCGGGACCCCTGAGCAGACTCGAAACGCACTGGCGTTGGTGTTCGCAAAAGCACATGGATTCGGGTACGACATGGGCCTCTTGTTTTTCTGGATCAATTGTCTGCTAACGGGCCTTCTTGTCTTTCGGTCCACGTTTCTTCCGCGCGCCCTGGGCATCCTGGTCGCTGCATCGGGCCCCGTCTACCTGGTCGGAAGCTATCTGAAGATCCTTATTCCCGCGGCAGGCGAAGGATTCCAGATCGCCTATCTATTGCCGCTCGTGGCGGAGTCCTCCTTCTGCCTGTGGTTGCTTGTCAAAGGGGTGGACGCGGGGCGGTGGCGCGAGGCCGCACTCGGACAAACCTGAGCCGAGCCGCCTTCGATCGAGCTTGCTCGCCCGGCGCGGCGGCGCATCACTCCGGGGCTCGAATAATCCACCCGCGCAGATAAGGTCCCCCCGCAGAAAACCGGGTGCCGTCCTTGCGCAATACTTCGAGCTTTTCGAACGTGAAGTTCAGGGAGATATCTTCCCTATCGAACATACAGAAGTGCAGGTGCGGCTGCGACGAGGCTCCCGTGTTGCCAACGGCCGCCACTATCTGGCCCCTCTTGACGGCATCACCCGCCTTGACTTTCAGACTGCGGAACTTCAAATGATCGTAGTAGGATTTGTGACCGTCCGCGTGTTCGATCCAGAGTTGGTTGCCCCCACCATTCAAACTTCCGGGCGGCTGATCCGGCGTTTCGTCTGTTGCGCTCTTGACAACGCCATCGAGCACGGCATACAGCGGCTGACCGAAGGTTACGAAATCCTTGTTTGCTTTCCCGGAATGTCCCGGAAGTAGAGGGCCGGCATCGCCGATGTTCCCCATATCGTAGCAGTATTTTCCCTGGAGACCAACGTGACTCCATACTTCGTCGTCGAACTGAGTCCAGATCTGGACACGACCACGCAAAGGAAAACCGATGTTGCGTACATGAGGGCGGTCCGGATGATCTCGTTCGTGGATCAGCATGCCCTGCCGCCGAATTTTGATGACCCTTTGAATCACTTCGCCGGACAATTCAGACCGGTTCCCGGTTGCCAGCTGAACCAACGCGAAACCCAATGCCTCATAGACGCGCGGCTCCGCGGCAAATTGCCGCAGCCATTTCCTTTCCAGAGCATCGTAGGCGGCACGGTCTTTCGTAAACTGGAGCGCCCGCAGCGCCGCGTGCACCAAAAGCTGGTTCCAATCGGCGTATGAACGGGAACTATCGAGTGCAGCATCTGCCAGGAACATCCATTTTCTCACCAAAGCCACCTGCGCTCGCTTTTCGTAGTAGTCCACGGCCAGAACGTAGGTAAAAGGCTGATTGGCGCGACACCAGCCGTAGGCTGGATACTTGCGGTCGCACTGTTGCAGCGCTGTGAGCGCTTCCTCGTAGCGGTTGAGGTCGCGCATGGACAGCGCTTCGGAAAGAAACAACCAGTCCGCTTCGAAACCATTGTGGCGGGCGCGGGCATACGCCTGCAGTGCTTCTGCATGCTGTTTCAGGTGGTTGCGATAGATGTTGCCGACATGCGCGGCGAAAAGACCGTTCTGCGGATGGGCAGCCTCCGCATCCTGTGCGGCCCGCAGGGCCTCGCCAATCTTTGCCTCTTTCAGTAGAGATTCGCTGCGCTTGAAGTGCTTCCACGCGGCCTGCTCTCGTTGCGAAGATACCGCCGACTGCGCCCGGTAGTCGCCTGAGTCGGAAAAAGCCGGCCCCAAGAGGAGGCAGAGAAGCACCAGTAGTCGTGCACCTGTCTTCATTTCCCAGAATCCAAGCCCGCTCCCCGACCAATCCCTGTCCCTTTCAGCAAAATGCGAGGACCACCGCCTGCAAGGAAAAAAACGAAAGGCGACCGCGCTCAGGGTCAGGAACGACAACACCCGCCTCCGCCGCCCAAGAAATCAGCTTGCTCCCCGCTACGGGCCAAGCACACCTTCTCCATGACCCGCCACCATCTGCTGCGTGCGGCTCTCGGTCTTTGCATCGTCGCCGCAGCCGCCACCTTGCCCGCAGGCTGCGCTTCCGGCACAACCTACGACGACCCGAATCGCGCCGCGGGCGCGCGTGGCTGGGGGCCTTTCGAGGTGAAACAGACGGCCGCAACCATGGTCTCCGAACTCTATGCTCACCTCTCCTCCAAGGACGAGCCCATCTACCTGGCGTTCAAACCGATTCGTAATCGAACCTCCGAACACATCGAAACCGAAATGCTTGCCGCGCAGATCCGCGAAAGCCTCATCCAAAAAAAGGTCCGCTTCGTTCAGCTCAACCTCCGCGGCGAAATCATCAAAGAAATGGAAATGGGGCGAACCGGTCTCGTGGATGAGTCGGCCATCCCGGTCGGACAGTTGAAATCACCCAACTATTTCTTGGAGGGCGTCATTTCGGATACGAACAACGTCGTGGGCGGTCGCAGCGTTCAATACATCGTTGTAACCATGAGCCTCACGCGGGCTCGTTCGGGCGTCATGGAATGGACGCGCAACAAGGAGTTCCTGAAATCCACGCGCGACCCTGCCGTCCAGTGGTAAGTGAAACCGCCCCGACGGTTCCATCCGATGTTGCCGCAAATACGCTGACCACCCGCCACCTGCGCAGGCCCCGCGACTACGGCAGATATTGAATCGAGACGTCGACCTCGCCCTTGACCTGCGCTTCGAGGTCCGTTCGCTGCTTCCCTTCCGTAAGGCGCAGGGGGCGTAAACCGGCGCCGAACACCACGCGCGCCCGGTCCGGCAAGAAGCGCACAAAGCGATAGCGACCGGACAGGTCGAGTTCCTGACGGGATACGCGATGACTGGAATCAATGATGTCTCCTGCCAGTTCGATTCCCCACGTGGAACCGGCCATAGCTATGGCTGCGCCGACGACCGCCAGTTCGCCCGAGCCTGCCTCGATAGCCACGTAGATCACGGCGCCACCAGCCGCTATGCTAAGTATAACTATTGTAGTTCCTAATACGACACCCAGCACCGACTTGGCCCCCGCCTTCGCAGTGCTGAAGAGCGCAAGCTGTCCGTAGCGTGAATCAGCAATTAGATTGTGGATCTCATGGTCCCGCACCAGGTGCCGGGTGTACCAGGGAGAGGCGTCGGGGGTGACGAAAACGGGCAGTCTACGACCCTTTGCATCTGTGACGGTGAATCGGCGGTCGTCCCGCGGCAGATCGAATCGAAGGTCGCGCCACCCCCGCAACGGGTTGAGTTGCAGCTTCGGATCCCAGTGGGGCTCGGGTCCCAACCCGGTGAGGATCAGCGCAAGATGCGCAGGGGGCGCGTCCATGCTTGCGAGTTGGGCCGCCCATTTCATGCTGGGATCCAGTCGCGCGGCAACACGGAAGTCCACGCGGGCGTCTTCCCAGCGGCCGCACATGGCCCAGAGGACGCCCAGGATCGTTCGGAGCAGCGGATCGTCGAAGTGCCCCTGCCGTGACTTTCCTTCGAGCAGCAATGCTGCCTTCTTGGCTTCGATGGTGGCCCTGTCCGGCTCGCCGCGCAGACTGTAACCCCATGATAATAGCATGTGCATCCATATGATCTCGTGCTCGGAAGCGTAGTAACCCTCGGGGGTCTCCACGTAGAAGAGAAACTGAAGCTCCCGACTGATTTTGTAGCGAACGCGCTCCTCGATCTTCTTGGAGTATTCGAGCAGCGCGTCGATCTCGGGTTTGCCCTGCACGAGGGCCAGATAGGTCCGCTCCATCAGCGGAATGAAGGCGTCCCCCTCGGTCAGGGGCAGCCTCCGCCGGGCCACGTCGATGCGGCCGGCGCGCAGCGCAAAGCGTGTGTCGTCATAGTCCGCCGCGCTTGCCAGAGGAGTGGAGGCACATGCCTGGCAGAGGCCGAGGCCCAGCAGGATCCCCACGAACAGGAACTCTTTCGGTCGCGTGGAGATGATCGCTATCATGTTGGTAACCGCAGTTGAGCGACGGAACGAGGCGACCGTGCACCATTCCCGCCCGAAGGCAAGCCCTTCTCGGAGGAACAATGACCCGCGTTTACGCGCGCAGTTCTTCCGCGCGCGTCTGGAGATGTCGCGCCAGCAGCCCATGATGTGTCCCGGGATTGGCGACGTTCTCGAGGTAGTCCAGTGTGGCCTCGATCCAATTGAGATCGTTGAGGTTGTTGCGGTGAATGAAGACCCGCTTCTCCTGCACGAGAGCGCGAATCTCCTCGTAGCGACCCTGCGCATCGTAGAAGAGAAGGTCCCCCAACCCGTCGGTCGTGTATCGCGTGGATGAAAGGGCGGACTCGACCTCGTCGAGCCAAATGAGTCCTCGGTTTTTGCGGTCCACGAATTCGATGGCCTTCTGCACGCGCTCCGGAATGCGCAGGCGCTTCTCTCGGGGACCGACCAGCACGCCCGAAGCGCCGGCTCCTTTCGCCTGACGCACGGTCCGCGCTTTTACGCCGGGCGCTTCGGCGCGGCGCTCCGAATGGATACCGAAGAGACCCAAGAAGAAGCGCCACAGCCGCGCGAAGAAGCCCATCGCGGCCAGCTCCCGTTTCAACCGCGCCTTCTCCTGCTCGGCTTCCCATTCTCGGATGGCGCGCGAAAGGGCAATCTGCTCGTCTACAAGCTCGCGCGTGGACGTTTCATCTGACACCTCTCGTAGAAAGGAGTAGATGCCCTCGGGACGGCCGTTTTCGCGCGCGAACAGGTGCAGAAAGCTGCGCCGTTTCCGATTGCGAATGAAGGCCTGAGGCAGGTTGGCCAGAAAAAGCATGTAGACTCCGCGTCCCTCGGAAGCCTGACCCTCTTCGCGTCGGCGCTCCTCCATCGTCAGAACGTCTCCGGTCTCTCGAACGCGGGCGCAAACCACCTCGAAAAGCTCCGAACGTTCGAAGCGCTCGGCGACACCTTCCGGCAGTTGGAGCGTCTCTGCGGTTACGAGTACCGGTTCGAACTGCATGTTCAACTGCCGTCGCATTTCCTCGACAACGCTGCCGAGAAAGAACTCGCGACGAAGCTGTTCGAGATTCTGCACGTGGCGGAGCAACGCTTCGTACGCGTTGAGGAACGAGGGCACGGCGGACCACTCGGCGGATGCCAGAGACGGATGCCGACGCAACTCCTCCAGATACCGTGCGGCCTGCGAAGTGCCGGACTTCTGGATCCAGGCGCTCTCTTCTTCGGGCAGGATGGCCAGCAGAAGCCTCCGGGCGATTTGCACGAAGAGAACGAGGATCCACTCCAGCTCGCTCGTGAGATTGCGATGTCCGGACTCGGAGGCCTGAACCAACTGCAGCGCGGGTGGTTGTAACACATGAAAGTCAGGGGTCAGCCGCAGCAGCACGGGTCGCCCGCCGCGGCTCTCCACGGCGCGCGTGGCCAGGGGAGGAAGCTCCGGGAGCAGGGCGAGTTCCTGTTTGAGTTCGTCGGGTCGCAGGCAGAGGAGTCGTAAGATCGGGATGGCAATTTCCGGCGGCGGTGATGCCTCCCGTTCGAGAAGATTCTCGAACGAAAGGGCGTTGAGGTTCTCGATGAGACGGTTCAGGTCGGCGCGCGAATCCGGATTGAGGGCCTGGCCGTCCGCGCTCACTTTGGGAAGCCTGTCCGAAACCCAGCGACTGAGCTCGCCTTTGACTTCGAGGTCGGCAACGCGTTCGTCACGCCGGGCGACGTACTCCAGAAGAGAGGCCACACTTCCGCGTATGCAGCCCTGTCGCACCTTGGCCACCTGCTCTCCTTTCAGGGAGGCCGGCCGGATGAGAACCGACACGAGCGAGATGGTTCCCGGCGCGTCGAGGTACCGCAGATAGGAAAAGCGACGGACTGCGTTGCGCTCTTCGAGACTGTCGAGGTCGTCGGGTGTCAGGAACTTGAGTTGATCGGGTCGCGTCAGGGCCAGGTGCGCCTGGTGGAAGAGAAAGAAGTGCTCCACGCCTTTCTCGATGGTGCCGATGTCCCGGATCGCCAATGGGTTCAGGTGCGCCAGCAGGCTGCGCAGATCGACCTCGGGAACCAGGTCGTCTTCAGGCGCTTCGGCCGCCGGCCGACTCTCCAGTCCGTCCGGGGCCTCGCGGACTTCGCTGCCTGCCGCAAGTAGGTCTGGTTCTTCTTCCATAGTAGGACTGGCTCCGGCGGCCGCACCAAAGGCCATCCGGGTGAGGGGAGATCCGCCCATCCTCTATCTTCGGCAGTTCGCCGGGAATTCCCCCAGCATCGTGGCGCTGATAGAATCGCTGCGCGCGGGGACCCGTAGAGCGACCCGGTCATGGGTGACCACCACCTCGTCTATGGCGCAGGCCTGCCCGTCCCAGCCCACAGAAACGTGGTGCCGATACGAATGGCCGTCTTTCAGAAAAACACGGGGTACGCGGGCCGCATTGACGTACGGAACGCCGTCTCGTTCGACAAACCAACGGCGCGGGCCGCCGCCGCCCTTGAGCGTCAGGTGCATGTGCCCGGCCAGCACCGCCACAACCCGGCGACCCGTGGACCGCGCGTAGGCCACGGCCATAGTAAGGTCCGCGTCTCCGAAGTCCCCGCCGTGACGCTGGAAGTCGCAGCCGAAGATGTCGTCGCGCGCGCCGCCCAAACCGGTGGGGCCGTTGTGTGCCAGGAAGACGACGTTCGGCCCCGCTTCATCGATCAGGACGCGCATCCGTTCGGCCGACTCCTCGAAGCTGGTCACCCCGAAGGCACGCTCCAGGTAAGGACGGTAACCCAGAAACGGACCGCCCATCGAGTGGGGGCGCGCCGCAATGACGTCCAGGCGCAGGTGCTCGTGCTCGAAGACGTGACGGCTGTAACCCACCAGTTCGACCACGCCAAGCGCCAGGGCGAGCTCAGCCACCCGCTCCTCCTGCCTGTTCCCAGACCTGCGGATGAGTCGCTCGTTCTGCTGCACCTCGGCGAGCAGTTGGATGACGGACACCGCGTCGTGGTTTCCGGGCAAAAGCAGCGCCGGCTTCTTCAGAAGCCCGATGCGCCGGGCAATGTCCACGAGGCCGCGGTGGGAGCGACCGGGCAGGTCACCCACGAACAGCAACGCTTGGTAGTCGGAGGAGTCGAACCACTCCGCGTCCTGGGCGTCCCAGGCCTTGTGAATGTCTCCGATGAGGGCCAGCCGCAG
>CAZPFB010000056.1:27400-36809 GCA_964585735.1 uncultured Leptospiraceae bacterium | reverse complement strand
TCCCTTCGGGACGCTGGCGGCCAACCTGGTCGGTTGCCTCGTGATTGGCGCGCTGGCCAGGTTGTTCGAGCAGGGCCAATACCACGCGAATTTTCGCTTCTTCTTCGTGGTGGGGTTGCTCGGCGGTTTCACGACGTTCTCCAGTTTTTCCATCGAAGTCCACCAACTCCTGCGCGATGGCCGCTTCTGGGAGGCCGCGTCCTATGTGGGCATCAGCCTGTTCGGTGGATTCGCGCTGACGGCCTTCGGCTGGATACTGGTGGGGCGTCTGCCCCTACGTCCGTAAGTACTGCTGCACTCATCCGTCGTACAGGTAGAGGCCCACTCCAAAGTAGACGCCGGCGACGCGCATCCACTGCTCGCCTCCGTACCTCCGGTCGAACTCCACGCCGCCACCGTAGACCTCGGCCAGAATGGAAATTCCGTTGTGCTGGTTCACCTGGTAGCGTACGCCGCCGTGAATCGTGGCGGACCTCCCGCTGGCCACAAATCCGAAGCTGAGTTTGAGGTACGGTCGCCACAGGCTCGTGCGCGGGCCGCGCAGGGCGTAGAAGTCCGCGTTGGCCGTATCCGAGCGCACAAGGAAGTCCCGCCCGCGGACAAGCGTAAGATACTCGGGGGAAATGGGATCCAGTAGGAAAATGTTGGGGCAGCCCGAACAGGACAACGGCGGCGGGTATCCTTTTCCGGGGAGTCCCCCACCCCAACCCACCGTTCCGAATTGGAAACGCAGCGCGTCGCGTACGGGTAGAGCGTTGTAGTTCAGGGAAGCGCCCATCCCCAGGCCATTTGCGAATTCGGTGGCCGCAACGACGCGACCCACACCGACCGGGCCGCCATCCAACTCCTGAAAGTATGTACTCAAACCGGCCGCCCCCAGGGCGTTCCGCCGTGCATTCGGGGACAGGATGTTCACCAGCATGTAGGCCTTGTGCAACGTGGAATCTTGAACGAGGCGACGATAGCTCCCCGATGCGGCACCTCCGCCTCCGGCCATTTCGATCCAGAAGGGAGTAGGATTGGCCACGGATGTCTTCGAGCTCAGGCGCTTCGCAAGCAGCGCGTCGAGCGCCTGCTCATCCACGCGTACTTCGACCACGACCACGAGGGCATCACCGACTCGGTTTTCCTCGACGATTTTGAGCTCCTTGGTGTGCTCTTGGTAGAGGCCGACGAGAACGCGCGCCGTGTAGGCCGCGCGCGGATGCTTGGAGCGGGATCGGGCGAACCCCACACCGGAGCGGCAACCAAAGCCGCACAGGCGATCACCCACGGGATTGGCGCACGCAGGTGCGCTGTGAAGCGTGGGCCCTGATCATGGGTCCGGCAGGCCGTTTCCGTTCTCATGGCATTCTCGCCGCTGCCCCAACCCCGGCCTGCTCCCGCCGCCTGGGCGGAAGGCCGGGGTGCCTCCACCCCGGCCCGATCAGAAATCAGCGCTTGTTGTCGTAAGCGATGCCCTTCTTCACTTCATCGATGGCCTGGTCTACCAGTGCCATCGCCTTGGCGCGATGACCGCCCTTGTCGGCCGTGGCGGCCTTCAGGTCAGTCTGAGCACGTTGCAGATGCGCCAGTGCGGTCTTCATTTTCGGCTGTCTGTCCCCGAACAGGGAACCGGCCGCGAAGCCTATGGCCAGAAGAGCCACCGCAAGCAGCGCTACAGAGCGACGTTTCATATCTTGTTTTCTCCTTTCGGGTCGAGCCCGAACCCGGCAGGCGTGTCACAGCCGGCCCGATCGGGCAATTCGTTTTTGTCGGGTCGCGCTCACTAAGACCGGGGGACGTAGCCCCCGGGCCTACCTCGGTTCCGGATGGCCCCGCAGGTAGGCGAACTGCCGAAGCGCATAGCGGTCCGTCATACCCGAAACGTAGTCGGCCACGACGCGTTCCAGCCCTTCGCGTTCGATGCTCTCCTGGTAGTGCCGGGGCATCATCCGTGGGTGGGCGCGGTACTCGCGAAACAAGCCCTGCACGATGCGTTCACCGCGGCGCGACATACGCATGACGCGCGGGTGGCGGTAGACCCTCTCGAACAGCAGCTTTTGGAAGGAGGCGAGCGTCTCCCGCAGCCGAGCAGGCAATCGCACGGGATGTTTTTCGGGAGGCAAAACCTCGAGGGCGGTCGGTGAGTCCGGGGATACAGATGCAAACTCCGACTGCACGGCCTCGATGAGTTCCGTGAGCGAGCGATCCATCATGGTGCGCAACACGGCACGAAATCGCACCTGAGCCCGGGACTGAAGAAACCCCGGCCCGCGTTCCTCCGCGGTGCGGCGGTAGATCTCGGCCCACGCCGGGAGTTCGGCAAGCTCTTCGAGACTGAGGATACGCGCGTCGATGCCGTCTTCGAGGTCGTGGTGAATGTAGGCGATGCGATCGCAGAGGTCCACGAGGATACCTTCCGGGGGCGGACGTTTTCCGCGTCGCAGTTCGAGAATGGGATGCAGTTCCAGGTCGCAGTCGTAGACGCGCTCATGCTTCATCATGCCCGCAAGGACGGCGCGGGAGAGATTCAACCCGCGATGCTCCGTGTAGCGAGTTTCGAGTCGGGTCACGATGCGCAGGCTCTGCTGGTTGTGTTCGAAACCGCCGAAATCGCGCATGCATTCGTGCAGGGCGTCCTGCCCCGCATGACCGAAGGGAGTGTGGCCCAGGTCGTGGGCGAGAGCGAGCGTCTCGGCCAGGTCGCGGTTGAGTCCGAGTGCCGCGGCTACAGAGCGCGAGATCTGACCGACCTCGATGCTGTGCGTCAACCGCGTGCGATAGCTGTCTCCTTCGGAATTCGCAAAGACCTGCGTCTTGTATCCCAGGCGGCGAAAGGCTTTCGAGTGAATGACACGATCCCGGTCTCGTTGGAAAGGGGTACGAAACGGCGAAGGCTCATCTCCGTGGATACGGCCACCGTGAGCGCCGTTGGGCGTTGCATACGGCGCAAGCAACCGATCCTCGAGCTCTTCGGGCGTCATCGCCTTTGCCTGACGGGTAGCGCCGCAGGCGTCCAGCCTTTCCCACAAGAGCGAGACGAGCCGTGAGTCGGCGCCCGTGGTCCGCCGACCCGCGACCGGCAACTCCGGTTCTCGGTCATGCTATCTCCGTCTTGCTATTCACGCCAGGCCACCCCTGCGCCGCCGCCCCCACAAAAAGAAAAGGGCGACCTCCCGGCCGCCCTTCCCCATCCGAATCGAACTCAGAGCGAGTTCGAAATCTGCATCACTCCGCGTCGGCTTCTTTGCCTTTGCGGTCTTTTTCCTGGGAGAACCAGTTCGTGACGCTGATCTTGTCATCGGTCAGCCAGTCCGGTCCGCCCACATTCTCAGATTTCTTGAAGTACTCCTGAGCGCCCTGCATGTCGCCCTCGGCCCATTTCACAATGGCCAGGTTCCAGAGTGCCGCGGCCGACTTCTGCCCGGACTCATTGAGGGCTTTTTCCCACTGCTCGCGGGCTTTCTCCAGGTTCGGGGGCTTGACCTTGATGAAACGAGTGCCCAGTTTCAGGTAGCCTTCCACCTTCTTGGCAACGTTTTCGGGAGAGCCCACCGGGTCTTCGATGATCGGTACGCGAATGGTCTCCACTTTCGGCGAGAGCTTGCTCGCGATGCGCTCACCGGCCATGCCCATGCTCTTGTCGAACGTGTCGAGCACGGACGGGCACTGACGGTTGCCGACGGAATTCTGGAGCTTGAACGGTTTAGAGTTTTGGAAGCTGATCACCTGCCCGGATGTGGTGCGGACGAGACGGGCTTCCACGAAAACGGTCAGAAAGAGCACGCCCGTGTCCTTCTTGATCTCCTGATTGCCCCCCGTTCCGCGGGCAGCGTCGATGGCGGCCATAGCGGCAGCCGCCGGATCGAAGATCTTCTCGATCTTACATTCCTGAAGCGGAGGCGCCGTCATCGTGATGAAGAGCAGAGCGTCTGCGTTGAGCTGCTTGCCGATGGACTGGGCCCCGGTGGTCATGCCGGTCCGGCTGTAGGCCAGTTCTTCGAGCTGCTGTCTGCGGCTTTCCAAGTCCACCATCTTGTAGTAGCCCCACTTCTGGAAGGCGTTGTTGACGGCGCCCTGGATCGTCTTGGTCCAGTCGATCTGCAGACCGAGTTTCTGGAGGAAGTTCTCTTTGGACGCCACTGCGATGATGCCGACACTCTTCTTGCCTTCCATCATATTCATGACGTCTTTGGGCGCTTTCGTCACAACCTGGATTGGGATCTTGGTCCCGCACGCGACGATTCCCAGCGCCAGTGCGCCCGCCGCGAAAAGACAAACTAAACGTTTCATTGGATTTCCCCTGTTGATGGACCCCGGATTTGGAAGGGGTCGCTTTCCCACTATGACCGGGCCGAGCCCTCGGTCACGCATTTTTTGGGGTCAATTCGGCGAAGGTGCGCGACGGCGGCGTGCGAAAGGTCATCGGCCAGAATTCGAGCTGGCGGGTCAGTACCGTGGTCTTGCGGACCAGGTAGTCCACGCCGTACCGCCTCAGGATCAGGCGCGAAAGCGGAATCACGCCGCGCACGTCGAAACCCGTGCTGGCCACGACGACTGTCCCCGGATAGCCTTCCTTCTGCATGCGCCCCAGCATGGAAATCCCCGCCAGTTGGCTTTCCATCGTGATGTCGGTGACGATCACTGCGTAGTGGTCGTTGGGGTGTTCCCGAAACATCCGCAGTCCGCCTGCCGCGTCCACGGCCCGATCGATGGCGTAGCCCAACGCACCGAAGTACTCGGAGAGGATGGCCGCATAGCGATCGTTGTCATCGACGAGGAGCAGCGGCTTCATGAGAATGGCCTGGGTACACGAGGCGCCCCATCAGGCAAAGCACAATTCAGGTGCGAGCGGCCTCGCGTCCAATTTCCTGCAGCCGGGCGTACACGCCGTCGAGGGCCATCAGTTCGCTGTGGGTGCCCGTTTCCGCGATGCGACCGGCCTCGATGACCACAATCAGGTCCGCGTTTTGTATCGTCGAGAGGCGATGGGCGATCACGAAAGTGGTCCGGTTGCGGAACAGTCGCGCGAGTGCCTCCTGAACCAGGCGTTCGCTTTCCGTGTCCAGGGCCGAAGTAGCCTCGTCGAGAATGAGAATCTCCGGATCCCGAAGAAGGGCCCGGGCAATGGCAATCCGCTGCCTCTGGCCACCCGAAACGGTGAACCCGCGCTCGCCGATGATCGTGTTGTAGCCGCCGGGCATCTGCGTGATGAAGTCGTGGGCGTGCGCGAGCCTGGCCGCTTTCTCCACTTCCCGGTAGGAGTACTTCACATCCCCGTAAGCGATGTTCTGGCGAATGGTGCCGTGAAACAGAAAGATCTCCTGCGTCACGATGCCGATGCGCGAGCGATGGTCCGCGATTCGGAAATCTCGAACGTCGACACCGTCCATAAGAATCCGCCCCTGGGAAGGGTCGAAGAAGCGGGCGAGCAGGTCCATGAGCGTCGATTTCCCGCCGCCCGATTCCCCCACCAGGGCAACGGTATGGCCGACCGGGATGTGCAGGTCGATGTCTCGTAGAACCAGGCGTTCGGTTTCCGGATAGCGGAAGCTCACGTGCTCAAAGCGAACCGAGTCGCGCAGCGGCTTCTTGAGAGCGGGGACCAGGGGCTCGTGGATGTCCGGCTTGCGGTCCATGAGCTCGAAGATACGCTCGGCAGCCGCATTGCTCTGGATGATCTTGCTGTACATTCCCGAAAGCTGGACGATCGGGCGGATGATGAAGAGAAACACGAGCAGAAAGGCGATGAATTCTCCGCCGGTGAAGTCCGCCGGGTCCATGAAGTAGGCGCCCAGTGCGATGATGCCCACCGAAACGAGCACAGAGAAGAACTCCACCAGGTTCGGTCCCACCTTCACGTAGAACTGTTGCTTGAACGAACGCCAGAACAGCCGATCGTTCACGTGCGCGAACCGACCCAGTTCGTAGTCCTCGGTGGCAAACGAACGGATGACCCGAATGCCGGCGATGGTCTCCAGCAGGTGCGCGTTGAGATCCGCCAGGTGTTCCTGGCCGCGCGTGGTGGCCTTGCGGATCTTGCGCGTGAACAGGGTGACCGGCGAAAGCACGAGCGGCACAACCACCAGCGACACGACCAGCAGTGGCAGGTTCAGGTACGCGAGTAGCACCATGTGGGTCACGATGTAGAACACGTTGGTGATTGCATCGCGCATGTTGCTCGATATGACCGCCGCCACGATCTCGGCGTCGTTGATCATGCGGCTCATGAGCAGACCGGTCTTCTCCTTATAGTAGTAGGTGAGCGGCAGGCGTTGGCTCGCGCTGTACAGGTCCGTTCGCAGGTCGCGCACGGCCTCGTAACCGGTGCGGGCAATCAGGCGCACAGAGATGAGCAGGAGCACGAGCTTGGCAAGATACAGCGGAAGCGCCACCGCGCAGGCGAGCAGCACGACGTTCAGCGGCGAATGGCCGCCCGCATTGATGCGCAGCTTCCAGCGGACGAGCGTGCGCAGGCGAAAGGCCTCGACCCTGTTCAGTCCGTAGTCGCCCTCTTTGAACGTCAGGTTCAGCAGCGCCAGAGAGAGGCGACGATCGATCGGCTGTGGAGCTTTGGGGATGCGAAAGTCCGCCGCACGTTCCGTTCCGGTGGAGACGTCTTCTCCACGCGCCTGTCGCTGTGTGAGTCGTACGAGACTCTTGGACAGGATGTCGCGCTCAGCCGAAGTAAACTGGATTTCGAAGTAGTCCCGTCGATCGCCCAGGGCTTCGAAAAGGGGGATGAAAGCCGTCAGGGAGAGGCCGTTGAGGAGCGCTACGAAGAAGGCAACGACGACGCCCGCCCAGAACCGTCTGCGGTAACGCAGGGCGTAGGAAATGACGCGCAGAAATGTCGCCATGGTTCAGCACACACTCCCGCTGGCCGTCGGCCGGCGGGAGCCGGAAGCGCCGCGCCACAGCGACGGCGCCAGTCTCACTACGACCGACCCTGACCCTCGGCGGACGCGCCCACCAGGATGGACATATTCCCGGGCGGGTGTTTGTTCTCTTTCATGATCTGATGGCAGGTCCCCGTTTCCTCGAACCGGAACGTTCGCGAAAGGGCCGGGTCGACTTTCTTCTGTATGACCAGATCGTTGAGGCCCTTACAGTTTTCGTCGTTGGCGAAATGGGAGCCCTGGAAGCGCTTCTGGCGCATCCAATGGTAGCGCAGGTCGAGGGTGGCCAAAAAGCCCGTGGTACCTGCGCAGATCACGATCATCCCGCCGGTTTCGCAGACGAAGCCCGAGGTGGGCAGAGTGTCCTCACCCGGATGCTCGAAGACGATCTTGGGGTTCACGCCCTTGCCCGCGATGTCCCAAATGGCCTTGCCGAACTCGCGGGCAGACTTGGTCCACTTCACGAACTCTTCCATCTTGTTGATGTCCGGCGAAAGCGGACCCCAATGGGAAAACTTCTTGCGATTGATGACGCCGGCTGCGCCGAGCTTCTTGCAGTATTCGAACTTGTCATCCGCGCTGACCACGGCGATGGGGACTCCGCCCAGGGCCTTGACGATCTGGATGGCCATGGCGCCCAAGCCCCCGGCCCCACCCCAGATCAGAACCGCGTCCCCGGGCTCGACCACGTTAGGCTTCCAATGCGTGAGCATCCGGTAGGCGGTGGCTCCCACCAGCATGTAGGCGGCGGCCTCTTCCCAGCTCAGGTGCTTCGGTTTCGGGAGGCACATGTGATCCTGAACCTTGGTGAACTGCGCGAACGAGCCCCAGTTGGTCTCGTACCCCCAAATCAGCTGAGACGGAGCGAACATCGGATCCTTTCCGGCCTTCACATGGGGGTCGTTTGCATCCCACCAGCCGCAGTGGATGACGACCTCATCCCCAACCTTGACGTTCTTCACCGCACTTCCCACGCGGTACACGATGCCTGAAGCATCGGAACCACCGATGTGGAACTCTTCGGGCTCACCTTTCTTGTTGCGCGCGGCAATCACGTCCACGGGAAAACCCAGGGCCGCCCAGACATTGTTGTAGTTCACGCCCGCGGCCATCACGGCCACGAGCACTTCGTCTGGAGCCAGGTCCGGGACCGGCACCTGCTCCACCTGAAAGGCCTGCTGCGGATCCCCGAACCGTTCCTTTCGAATGAGTTGCGCATTCATGCGCTTGGGCACCACACCGACGGGAGGCAGGCTGCCGACAGGGACAATGTCCGGTTGTTGACTCATGGGGGCCACACGCCGGGCAAAGCCTCGGGGGGCGACTAAATAATTGCTCATGCGCAGGGCGACAATAATGACTGGATTCCGTGGCCCGGTCGGGAGCCGCTGACATCGCAGGTCAGGACGCGGCCCGAGCGACCCCAAACGGACTGCGCCCCGAAGGCCAAGTAAGCGTCATGTCCAGACTGCAGCCGTTCGAGTTCAGCGAAGAGATCATCCAACGCTTCCGCGACAAGAAGGAGATCCCCGCCCACTTCTACAACAAGGATGGGCAGATCCTCATCTATAAGAAGGAAAACGCTTCCGACACCGAGATCGAACGCATCCTTCGGTTCGTCGAGGCTGGCATCTACTACGATCTGGACGACGCCGAACGTCTCGGCCTCGAGGGACAGAAACGGGAGATTCCCGAGGGCCTTTCCGACACCAAGCTTCTCTCCGAGCAACACGCTCGCGAACTGACCGCGGACACAACCGAGCTCTTCGACAGCCTCAAGCGCACCTCGATCACTTCCTTTCAGGCCAAGCGTTCGAGCGAACGCCTCGCGGCCGTGTTCAACGACTTCGAGAACCAGCCCGATGCCATGAACGGCCTCGTGAACATCATCGAGCTGATGAAGGGCGGTGAATCCACCGAGGACGTGGAACTCGCGGTCAAGCGCACGGTCGTGGCTATGGCGCTCAAAACCAGGGGCATGCAGGCCCAATCCTCCCGCGAACAGGCCCAGATGCAGGACATGGTTTCTGTTCTGATGACCAGCGCGTTGCTGTGCGACATCGGCTACGCGCGCATGACGATGCCCACGGGAGCCAGCCTCACGCAGGACGAGATGAACTACATCAAGAACCATCCGCTCATGTCGTATCTGATGATTGCGCACGAGCCCTCCATAGACGAGCGCGTGAAGTTCAACATTCTCTGCCACCACCGCCCGCTTCGTGACGGGACGCCGGGAAACAACTACCCTGACCTCAAGTGGCTCTTGGGCAGGCTGACCGCGCTCGAAGAGAAGTACCGCGACGAACCCGGCCGTCAGGGCATTGCCGACGACATCCGTACGCAGATCGCGTTGTTCAAGCGGGACATCCCCTACCACGAAGACGCGAACATCCTGGCGCTGGCTTCGGAATTTGCCTCCCTGACTTCACGAACGAAGTGGAGACCCGCTTTCGAGCCCGCGCGCGCCGTGCGCATGATCATTAACAACTCCTTCTTCTCTTACACCGACCGCATCGTACGCGAGT
>CAZPFB010000056.1:0-27390 GCA_964585735.1 uncultured Leptospiraceae bacterium | reverse complement strand
CTTGGACTACGTGGCCATCAGCCTGTGTGACAACGAGATGATCCTCAAAGAGGGAGACTTCATCGTCGCGGCTTCGCGGGGTCACGAAGGCCGCACGTTCTTCGAGGTGTGTCAGATCACGGCAGCCAACCGTTACCAGAGCCGGCCGGGTGTGGACCGTTTCGCCACGATCGTTCCCGAGGTTCAGAAATCTCCCAAGGTCCACTTTGCCGGCTTCAACCTGGATCGCCTCAAGCCGGATCCGCGTTACGCTCACTATGAGCTCGCCAAAGACGACAGCCGCCACATCGTCTATGCTATCGACCCGGAGCACGACCCGGAAGTCTTCGAGGCGCTGCTGAAGCTGGTCGAGGGCCGTCGCAAACGCAAGGCCGAATGAAGCCGTGAACCTGGCCAAACGGCTGCTCGACGATCGCCGCAGCGGCATCGTGGTGGATGCCGACGGCCGCCGCTGGTTCCGCCCCCGCAGAGTCACCTTCCGAACGATCAGCGTCGAGGGCGCCGAGTTGCTCGCCTCGGGCTGGCTCGGCTTCGACTCAGAGCTTGCTGCGCCCGACTGGAGCGCCGAGCCCTCGCACGACGCCATTCGTGATTTTGCGCACGAAGCATCGAGGCGCCACATCGAATTCTGGTACCGCGTGATCGACGTTGCCGTCGCTCGCGCCCTCGGCGGGACGGACCGTCGTATCTTCGAGATTCCCTTCTTTGCTGCATCCAGCCAGTTGGACATCGGGCTGCCGGAGACCGCGGCCGAGAGTTCCATACCGCCGCCGCTGCACGCGGCCATCCTCGCGGAATACCGGCACTCACGCGAACGGGAGCATGCACGCGTATTCTACCTTTCGGACTACCTGAGCGGACTGACCGACGACGTCCGTCACCTTCTCGAACCCTACCGCGCGCTCTGGCGCCTGCGTCGCGGCAGGCGACGCCTCCTGCTCCTGGAAGGCCCGATGGCGGCGCGCCTGCAGCGACTCATCGACGACAGCGGCGCAGGCGACGCGATCCGCAGCCGGATTCAAGATCGCGTCGCCTCGGTTCTGGCGCGGGCCGCAGCAGCGCGCGCCGAACGGGCCATCGCCTCGCCGCTCCTGCGTGACATGATCCAGCGTAGCCGGCGCGGGTGGCGCGGTCCTTTCTCGGCCGATGAAGTGCGCGAAGCGTTGCGGGCTCGAGAGCTGGAGTGGGACGGCAACCCCCGCCTGCTTTCTTTACTGCTCCAGTTGCCGCTGCGCGCCGCCCGCAGCGCGCGCTCTGCCATCGCCTTCGAGAGCGCCGCGCATCGGCTGGAACTGCGTCGCGCGCGTTTGATTGTTCTCCTGGCTCAGCATCCGGATGGAGAGATCATCTCGAACCTCGATCGACGCATCCGCAGCTACAGGGAGCGCCAGCATACGTACCTGGAAGAGCTGGAGCGTCACCTCGTTTCGGAAACGACTCTCGCATCGCCCTGGAAGACTCTGGCGTACCTCGCCCGCGCGGCCGCGTCGGAGCCCGGGGCGCTCGTCCAGATCCTGGACGCGGTAGAAGCACGAAGGGATCCGGTTCCGGGCGATTTTTCAGCGCCGGTCTGGATAGGACGCACGCTGCGTGCCCTGATTCGACTGACCGGACGGCTGGAGCGGGCGGGGCGCAGGTATGCGGCCCTCCACGAAGGACCCGGACAGGCTGACTCCCTTCCTTTTCGCGAGGTGTTACTCGACGAAGCGGCCGAGGCCGCGCGCTTCCCCGGATGTGCTCATCTCGAGTTGCCCGGCGACCTGCGCGTCGGCGATCCTTACCGGGAGCGTGAAGTCGTTGCGGCCGCGCGCGCGCTGATCCTCAAACGATTGCGACCGGTCCGCCAGAGCGCGGGAATCTACACCCTCGTGCCTGAACACCGCCACGGCGCCCTGCCCCTCAATCCGGTCATGAAGCTCTGGAAGGACCGACCCACGGGTCGCGTCCGCGACGAACCGCCCATCCTCGGACTGCAGTTCAACACCAAAGAGACGGTCGCCTGTCTCCTCGAATTGGCGCGCTTGGCCGATGCCGGGATCACGGAGCGCGCCGTAGCCCGCGGTCGCATCGCCCGCCTGAATCGCACGGAGGAAACCTTCGAGACACTGCGGGCTTTCCTCCTGCCCGGGTCCTGCTATCCGCTGCGTGAAATCAACCGCTCCGACTTCCCGGAGTTTCGCGGTCGCGTCATCGGCGAAACGCGCTCGCCGCACGAACTGGGCGTGCCTTCAGCGGAAATGTCCATCCTCACCGGGGGTTGGTACAAGAAGCGACATCACTGCCTCTACTATCCGGTCGGCGGAGACAACGCCGGCCTCCTCACGCTGATCTGGCGCAGCGCGCGGGCTTCCGGTCCGCCCGCGTTCTTTTTCGCGCTCGGTCAGTTCGTACACGATTGCCTTCCGGACGAGTTGATCTATTACCGCTCGGGCACGCGCACCTTCCGGCAGTGCGTCGAAGACTACTACCGCACCGAGGACCGCTATCGCCGGGATCGTGGCGAGCGCACGGGGCGCAGGCGACCTGACAACACCCGACACGGCGTGCGTTTCATGTTCGCCGTCACGTACTCGCGCGCCGTGCTCGAGATCCTCACGGGCTCTTCGCAAATCCAGTTCCGCCATGCGTTGACGGAGAAGTGGTTCGCCGAACACCTGAGGTTGCCCGTCCTGTCCATTGCCGATCGTTCCGACTTGCGAAGAATCCGTGCCGCCGCGCGTGAGTGCATTCGCGCGGCCGGCTCGTGAATTGTGTTGTCGCCTGGTCGGTGCGAACGCTTTCTGACACGGGGCGCGCACCGGGTCGCCGCGCGGCTCCGCTCCGGCGGAGAGTGAGGAAAGTCCGGACACCGCAGGACAGAAGACCGGGCAACACCCGGGAGGCGCGGCTTCAAGGTCACGTCGACGGAAAGTGCCACAGAAAACAAACCGCCGCGCACTCTTGCAGTGCGCGGCAAGGGTGAAAAGGTGGAGTAAGAGCCCACCGCGCTTCCAGCAATGGCAGCGGCACGGCAAACCCTCTTCGGTGCAATCTCGAGTAAGCGGCCGTTTGAGGCCGGTCCGGCCGAGGCCGTGGGTAGAGAGCAAGGAGGCTCAGGGAGACCTGAGTCCAAGAGAAATGGCGACCCGCGACAGAATCCGGCTTACAGGTGCGCGCCCCGCCTTTTTGCCGCGTCGTTCCGATTCGGTCGAATTGTCTTGACCGCACCGTCCCGCGAGTAGGGTTTCCTATGAGGGCAGTAAAGTGAGGATTCTGATAGCATGCTGCTGCATGCTCCCGGTCGGGTGTCAACTCGTCGACACTGCCTGCCACTTGGGAGACCCGTCGTGCAGCCTCCTGGATGCCTTGGCCTTGATGCGGCCCACTGCGCCCCTGCAACGGAACGACCTCAGTTGTCTCACGTACGGACAGACTTCGGCCTCCTCTTCCGAGGGCGGCTTTACCGTGACCGGGCCGGCTGTTGGAGGGAACCCGGTAGCCATCATCCTCGATGTGGATGCCATCTACATCGCGGGGATTGCGGACGCCGGCGGAAACCGCGATTGGCGGATCGTCAAGCGCAGACGCAGCACGGGAGAACTCGACACGTCGTTTGGCAACAACGGAGAGATCACGAGCAGCCCTTCCGGGGCGGACGACTTCCTCCGCGATTTGGCATTCGACGGAACGTACCTGTATCTCGCGGGGACCGACCAGGTTCCGGGTTCGCCACAGTGGCGGGTGGAGAAACGCTCCGCAGCCACCGGAGCGCTGGTGGATGGATTCTCGAGTGGCGGTGTTTTCACTTTCGATCCCGTCCCCGGCCAGAACGACAACCTCAACGACATAGTCCTCGCAGGCGACTACCTGTTTCTCTTCGGGTCCGAGTCCACGGGCGGCACGGCTCAGCAGTGGCGCGTGGAACGTCGCTCGGCACTCACGGCCGAGGTGGATTCTTCTTTTGCAACGGGCGGTTCCTTCGTGCAGGCGGCAGGGAACGGCACGCAGTCTCAGGCATACAGCGGAATCTACGATGCCTCCTTCCTGTACGTTGGGGGAGGACAGCGTGCGGCCACCGTCGATTGGCGAACGGAGAAGCGCGATCTGATTACGGGCGCATTGGTCACGGGCTTCGGTGTCGGTGGTCAAGTGGACCAGACGCCCAGCGGCGGTCTGGATGAAGTCCACCACCTGGCGCTGGTCACCGATTCCGTCGTCGCGTCCGGTTTTGTCACCCAACCTAGCGCTCACGGCAGGGTCGACCGCTACAGCACGGCGGACGGTTCGTTGGTCAGCGAGTTCAACGGCACGGGTACGGTCGAAGTGGATGTTTCCGGGGGAAGCGATGCCTACAACGACATGCACAGCAATGGGCAGTTTCTCTTCCTGGCCGGGACCACCGCCCCCGCGGGAATCCAACTCATTCGCGTGGAGAAGCGCAACATCCTGACGGGCGCCCTGGACACGGCCTTCGACGGCGACGGTGTGTTTCAGGTCGACCTTTCTCCCGGCACGTCGCAAGCCTACTGCAATTGTGCGGATCAACAATACCTCTATGTGGCCAGCGTCGATTCCTCTTCGGCCCCGGCGCGCTGGCGTCTGGACAAGATTCGCGTCGACAACGGCACGTACTGATGATGCCCATCCGAAAAAGCATTGCCATAGCAGAACAACGCCGGTAGAAGAGCCCATGCGCTCGTCTGCCCTGTTTCTCCTGCTCGCTGTGGCCACCATGTCACCCGCCTTCGCCTCGGACAGGGCGTTCGGCACCGTGTACCTCGGGAACCTCCAGACCGGGAAGACCGACCTCCTCAGTTCGCATTTTGGAAAAGGACCCGTCGTGCTGAACTTCTGGGCCACCTACTGCAAACCATGTCGCATCGAAATGCCGGAGTTGCAGAAGACCATGCGTCGCTTTCCCAAAGTCACCCTTCTGTTCATCAATATTGACCCGCGCTCCAAACGTCCCCAGGTCGAGCAGCTCACGCGCGAATGGGGAGTGCAGAGCACGGTCCTCCTGGACGTGTTCCAGGTGGCGGCCAAGCAGTACATTCCGAAAATGGAAGTGCCGGCCACGTTCCTCGTTGACGCCAACGGCAAGATCGTGTATCGGTCGCTCGGCTACACGGACAAGACGTTGCCCGAACTGGAGAAACGACTGAGCGCCCTACCGTGAAGTGCAACCCTGAAGTCCACAGTCTTCGTTGGAGGTGAGCCATGCTCCGATTCACGCCCTACGCTGTTCTTGCCGCCTGCATTTTGCTCTTGGGAGGCTGTCGTACGGCTGAGCGCCCAGCTTGGATGCGGTCGCTGAAGCCCAACTCCACGCGCTTCAAAGTGCAAGTCATCGAGGTTCCCGGTATCGACCGGACGGCCCGCCTGGATTGGTCGGAGCGTTTTGCCGCGCGGTTCCGCGCCCGGTCCGGCTACCAAGTGCTCGTCGACGATGAAGAGATTCGCCGCGCACTCCTGGAGAAGGGTCAGGTCGTTCCCTCTTTTAACTACTCGATTAGCGCCCGCTTCGTGGAACTCGGCAGCCAGAGAATCCTGACCTTCTCGATTCAGAGCCTGGAGACCGGAACGATACTCGCGTCCAGCCGCGTGCGGGGAGACTCGATCAGCGAGCTCGCCGGTCGCCTGCCATCGGCCGCGGATGCGCTCCTGGACGGGGAGTGAGGTTCAGACAGGTCGATCCGGCGGCGATCCTGTTTGACGTCGGTGTACTCCGAACGGAGGTGCGGGCCGACCGTCCACGAGTCACGCGGGACGCTGGAGAAACCGCAGGAGTGCAGCGTTCACGGCCTCCGGCTGGTCCCTGTGCGGCCAGTGGCCCGAGTCAGCCAGACGCACAACCTCAAGATCCGGCGCCCACTCAGCCGACGGCAGAGCCGTCTTGAGCGCCATGACATCCTGCTCACCCCAGATCAACATGCTCGGCGCCTCCACCGGTTGCACGGCGGACTTCAAGAACTTCATCAGCGGGCCTAACCCGCGATAGTAGTTGAGCATCGCGGTCAGGGCGCCCGGTTGACTCATGGCTGCAAACCATGCCCGCCGGTACGCCTGAGGCGACGGCCCTTCCCAAGACATGTGCGGGCTGTAGAGGCGGCGCAGCCAGCTGAAGCTGCGAACCCGGAGGAGAATCTCGGGGAGCACCGGGATCTGAAAGACCAGACCGTGGTACGTCTTGCGCATGTGCGACAGGTCCCCCATGGCTGTGCGAAAGGCGACGGGGTGCATGCCGTTCAGGGCCGCGACTCGTTCGGTTTTGTGGGGGCGCGTCATGGCGAAGACCCATGCGATGAAGGCGCCCCAGTCGTGCCCGATCACGGTGGCGCGTTCGGCGCCGCAGGCGGCGATGATGCCTTCCACATCCCCGACCAGGTGACCAAGGCCGTAGGCCCCAACGCCGAGGGGTTTGTCGGACAGGTTGTAGCCCCGCAGGCACCAACCTGACCGGTTTGAAACAAAAAGAGGCGCTTGCGCTTCTGTTGAGCCACTCGGGTTTCATTGCCCGCGAACTGGGTCGCCAACGGGACTTCGACTCGGCCATCCTGAAGCTTCTGGCCTCAATGCCCGTCGCCGTCCAGAATCAGGTTCGATCCGCACACGCCAAAATACACATCGATCCGGCGGGCTGGGGAGACATCGCCGCACGCCCGGTTGCTCTGGGACCGGTTCAGGAGGCATTGCTCGCGGCAAGAAAGCTTTCCTTCGCGTACGATGCGAAAGACGGACCGCGCAAGCGCACCGCAATGCCCCTCGGCTTGGTTCTCAAAGGAAAGACCTGGTATCTCGTGGCGCGCAGCAACCGATCCATCCGAACGTATCGCCTGTCGCGCATGGCGAACACCAGAATTCTGCCGGATACCGGTCAGGTGCCCGGAGATTTCGATCTGGCGCGCCACTGGGAGGAGAGCAAACGGGTCTTCGATGAAAGGTTGCCTTCCTATAAGACGCTACTCAGGGTGCGCCGTGATCAGGTCGACTGGCTGACGAATATGCCCTATGTAAAGGTCACCGAACTGGTGCATGCAAAAGGGTGGACAAAACTGGAAGCGGACCTGGAGCAGCCCGACCGCGCAGTCGCCATTCTAATGGGCTTTGGCACCGCGATAGAGGTTCTCGAACCCCTCGAATTGCGTGACGAAATGCGAGCGGCGGCGGAAAGCATTCGGGCGCTCTATTCTTAATCTTCCTCACGCCTGTACCGTATCTAATCTGGACTCCTTTTGAGATTCGCACGAAACCCCCTGTTCGGGGGAGCGTGCTCAGCGCGGCAGCCCGCGGTGCGCAGGCCCGCTCACCAGGTCACGGTGCCATCACTCAGCGCTTGGTGTGCGCCGGACGCGCGGTTCGCCTTCTCGGCCACGCGCTTCGTCACATCGGCAATCGTAGTCCGCGCAAGGTGCTTCCGCAAGGCGTGTTCCGCGTCAAAGAAGATGTCGTCCAGAATCCCCGGGAGGACACGGCCGGCCGGACAGTCCGCATTGGGCGGCGCGGCGTGCGGCGCAAACGCCCGCTCATCGAAAGCCGCGTGCACCTCGGAAAGCGTGATCCTGCGCGCCGGTTTGGCGAGGCGTGCGCCGCCGTGTGCGCCCGGCTGCACTTCCACCAACTGCGCTTTTCTCAGGATGCCCAGCAACCGCCGGATGACCACCGGGTTCGTATTCACGGACGAAGCCAGGTACTCGGAGCACAAGCTTTCGTCGTCTCTGGCCATGGCCAGCAGGGTGAGTACATGGACGGCAACGGCAAAGCGGCTGGTCATGCGTCGGATCCCGGGAGTCGTCGGCGACCATCCGGTCACCGCGCTGCCACGCTCTGGATGAGACGCGCGCCGGGTCGCCCCGCAACCAAAAAAGAACCGGTGAAGCCAAAAACACGCTTCAACGAATGCGTGTGGCGCGGAAAGAACACCGGCTTGCGGGCGGGCTGCACGACCCTACCAGGTCCGCGCCCGCGCGACCGCGCACCCGGACCCTTCCAGAAGCAGGCACCCACTCGAACTCGAAGTCGCCTCCCCTCAGGCGGCCGCGCTCCACGCGCGCTTCCTGACCGCCCTCGACGGTCCGGCCTGTAAAAGTCTGGAATTCCTGCTCCAGGACGAGCTCGCCTTCGAGGCGCTCGCCGGAGCGTTCATATATGAATGTATAGCGACCGGCCACGCGGGCCGGGACCACGTAGAGAAAGACGCGCCGGTGGCGGGCCCGCGGGTGTTCGAACTCGCGGTCGGCCTTCCACTCGCTCATGCCGAACGCGTGGGAAACGACTCGGCTGCCCGGGGATAGTTGGTCGAGCAGCTTCGGACGAAGCCACCGGTTGACCCGCGTGGTCAGGTAGATGGCCACCACGGTCGCCCGCCGAACGTCCGTTTCGAAGATGTTGCCGACGACGAATTCGATGCGATCGTCTACGCCGTAGTGCCTGGCCTTCTCTTTGGCCTCCCGGATGCGCTCGGGCTCGATGTCCACGCAGACGGCCCGCGCTCCGAACGTGCGCACGGCCGCGATGGCAATCCGTCCGTCGCCACAACCGAGTTCGAATAGGACGTCACCGGGTTTCACGCGCGCTTCGCGGAGCATGAGGTCCACCACCTCCGGGTGAGTGGGTTCGTAGGGAACGTCCAACCGATCCACAGAATCCGGGGCCCCGCGCCCGGAAGGCCCGGCGTACGGTGCACACCCGAAGGCAAACACCAGGAGGAGCAGAAGCCGTGCGGACTCCGCCGGACTTTTCAGAACGCGCCCTCCTCGGTTCGGGCCACACGCAATCCCGCGTAGTCCAAACGTAGATGCATCCGAAACGGGTAACGGTGCGCGGCGCGGAGGGTGGCCGCGCCGTACTGCCAGCTTCCACCGCGCAGTACCCGAAACTCACGGGGTCCTGGGTCTTCGCGCCCGTCCGTCCTCTGATACGGATACGGTCGATAGAGGGAGGAGGTCCATTCCCAGGCGTTACCCGCCATATCGTGAAAGCCCCAGGGATTCGGCGGGAAACTGCCGACGGGCGCGCTTTCTTCCAACCACAGGTCCCGACCTCCGACCCCCCAATAGTTGGCCAGGTCGTGGGAAAGTTCGCCCGAGGCGGTTGCGTACTCGAGCAGTCGCGAAGCCCGCGCGGCGTGTTCCCATTCGGCTTCGGTGGGAAGGCGTACCCCCGCCCAGCGACAGTACTCGCCTGCCTCCTCCCAGGTCAGACCCGAAACCGGTCGCTCCGGCGAAGCGAGCGCGCCGGCCGCCGGGTACGGAACAGCGCGACGTTTCCCTTTCCAGAATCGGCGAAACTGCTCATTCGTGACCTCGAAGCGACCGAGCCAAAAGCCGCGCACGAGCTGCTCGTGCGCGGGTCGCTCTTCGGGGGGGCCATCGTCGTCTCCTATTTTCGTGCGACCTCCAGGAACCCAGAGCAACACGGAACCATCTTTTGCGTTGCGGATGAAATCACCCGCGCGCGGCGGGCGCCCGAGCCCGACATGCCACTCCGCGAGGGCGAGGGCGGGAGCCGCGGCCGAAGTCGCCGCGGGGTGTGCGGCGGGGTGTGCGACCGGCCGCAGACAGGCGACCATAAGGCCGCTCGCGCCGAGACTAGCGGCGATGCAGAATGACCATCGAAGCATCGTCGTGCATGCCCGAGTCGCCGGCGAACCGCAACAGGGACCCCATGATCGCCATGTTCACGGGTTCGGCTTCCGGCAGCGTACTCTCCGCGGCCTCCAGCAGCCGCTCGACTCCAAACTCCTGACCCGCCGCGTTCTTAGCTTCCAGAATCCCGTCGGAGCACAGAATGAGAACGTCGCCTTTCTGGAGTTCGACGGGAACGCTGCTGTACGTCGGTGACTGCGGAAAACCTCCCAGAACCGGGCCGTACAACTCCAACGAACGGGCACTTCCTTCGTGCAGGAGCATGGGCGAAGGCATGCCCGCATTCGTCACCAAGACGCGGTCACGTTCGAACCGACAGTACAGCGCGGCCAGATGGGTGCCCTTCATGATCCCGTACAACTCTTCGCTGTGCCTTTTTAGAAAGTCCTGAGGGCCGGGTCCGATAGTCTTGCGCAAGGCCGAGAGCGTATACATGGAGTAGAAGGCCGCGCGAATCCCATGACCGACCGCGTCGGCCAGAAGAAAGCCCGTCGCATCCGGGCCCAGCCGATAGATGTCCCAGAAATCACCGGACACTTCGGCGCCGGGAAACGGAGCATGAAAGATGCTGATCTCCAATTCCAAGCGGGCAAACTCTTCCTGCAATTCCTCCGGGCCCGGTAGAAGCGAAGACTGAAACGTGCTTCCTTCGCGCAGGTCGCGCTCCTTTTCACGAGAGAGGGCCCGCAACTCTACGAAGAGTTTCTGAAAGCGTTCATTGGCAATCTGTAACTGTCTGTAGGTCGAACGATTGCGAAGGCAGGGCAGGATCCGCGTGCGGATTTCGTCCGGCGAAAACGAAAGTGAAACCCACCCGTCCGCGCCCGCCCAGATGGCGCCCCGCAAGTCCTCAGCCAGCTCACTCTCGGAAAGCATCAGTATCTGCGTGGCCTGAAGCAGAGGGTCGGCCTTGATGACACCGCAGACCTGGCCTGCGTTCATCTCCCCCTGCAGGTGCGAACCCAGAATGAGCAGGTCGGGTTCTTCCTCACGGACATGCCGGAACACTTCGGTGTCTGAATCGGCGCTGGCGCAGACGATGCCCCACACGCTCAGGATGTCGGTGAGCGAATCTGTTTCGTCCGCGCCCATCCCGGCCAGGAGTACGTGCGCGGTCCATTCGACGGCCAGACCGAAATCCCCCGGCGGGCCTGGTTGCAGCGCCGACTGCTCGGCCTGAGCTGCGAGGGTGCGTTCGTTCAGCCTTTCACCGCCTGCTGGTAGAATGGATGCTCCCGTAGCACCGCCAGGTACGAAGGACCGAAGCGGTCGAGCGCGCCCGCCGGCCGATCGTAGAACTCCAGCACCTTCTGGAATTTTTCATCCGCGCTCCGCATCAACCGAATCGAAAGCATTCGCTCGGCCAGAATGGCCGAGACGATCGTCAGTCGCGTGAGGTCGCTCAGTTTGGGGATGTCTTCGACCCCGCAGTCCGCGCGCATCAAGGGTTCGCGCAGGTCGGCCGGAAGCTTCCAGGCATCGCAAACGAGGGCCGTGACCGCGTTCTGATCGGTGCGGTAGCTCTGGCGTTCCAGTTCCAGAAGATTGCCCACACCCTTTTCGGAGTACGAAAGCAGGACGTCATAGTGATCCGGCTTGTTCAGTGCTATCAATGCCATTCCGATGCGGTGCAGGAGCGCTCCCAGGAAAGCTTCCTCGATGGGATCCGGCAGACCCAACTGGCGGTACACGTCCAGCGTCAGCAGCGCAGACAGGACGGGGAACTCCTGCAAGTAGCGGCGATAAGCCGCCGATTTCAGGCGTGAGTGCATCTCCGTCGTTGACAACAGGATCACCAGGTTCTTCACCATCTTGAGACCCAGAAGCGCAATGGCATCGCGCAGCGTCTTGATCCTTCCCGAACGCCCGTACAGGGCCGAGTTGGCGATGCGCAGGAGTTCTGCGCTGACGCCTTTGTCCGGCTTGAGGATGGCCTCCATGGTTGCCACGTCCGAATCCGGAGCCTCGGGATCCAATTCCATCACGCGCAGGGCGACGGCGGAAAGCGGCGGGATCTTCTCTATGGTCAGCATCGGGCTACCTGTCGAAAGTGGCCCCGTCGACCGTCTCCGGGCAAACACTTTTCTCGGGTGGACTCGTTCTCACAGGAACTTCGCATAGTCCTCCTCCATGGCGCGCCGCAGAAACTGGTAGTATTTCCGTTCCTCCGAGGTGGCGGCCTTCTTGCCTTCGGCTTCGTAGAAGCGCGCCATGCCTTTGCGAAACTCCGCGTCCTTGAAAAAGTGCCGCTTGAATAAGATCTCGTCGGGTTTACCGGAAGCAGAATGCGAAACCGGCACGGACACCACTACACTGTGTCGGCGGTCGCTCCCGCGTCCGGCCCCGCCCCCGCTCCGACCTGCTTCCGCATGGCTGCGGGCATGGCGACCGGCACGCTCGCGTCCACGCTCTGCCGCCTTCCTCCGCCTTTCCTGCTTCTTTTGGTCTTTCTCCATCCGCCGTGCCTCGCGGGCGGCCTGCCGTTCCAATCTGCCGCGTTCGCTCAGGTCCAAGCCCACGCGCTCGCCGACGGAGATGACCTCCTGCTCCCAAGAGCCGTCTGATGAGGCCCGCCGCTTCTTCGGCTGCGACTCCGGCACGACCTCCCGCGTTTGCGCGCGCGCTTCCCGGCCAAGGCCCTGCTCCCAGGCGCGGTCGTCGATCTCGTGCACCACGTCAGGGCTCGAAGCCTCCTCAGAGAGTCGCGCCACCTCGTGGCGCGAGAGGCGGGGCTGAGCAGGTGTCGATTCTACCGCCACGCCGAGAAAGGCGCCCAGTTCTTCGTCCGCCAACTCGGGCGTCGCCGCTGCCGCAGAATCGCCTGCCGCGGAACCTCCTGCCTGGGCCACCGCCTCGGGCCCTGGCGCTTGCTGGAACTGCTGCGGCGGCCGCTGCGCGCGCCGTTCGACTGGCTGACTCGTTGCGGCGGAGACGCCCGCGCTTCTCGAAGCTGTGCGATTGGCAGTAGACTCGCGCATGCGCTCGTCGCGGAGCCGGCGGACTTCGGCCTTCTGTTCTTTGGCCACGGTCGCCTGCAGTTCTTCGTTTTCATGCGCCACGCGGGACGTCACGGCACGGGCCACCTGTGCGGGGTCGGTTTGCCGACCGATACCCAACGCGCGCAGCAACCGACGATACCAGGGTAGCTGCGTGGCGTACAGGGCTTCGCGCGTCCGCAGAAACGATTCGTAGACTTCTTCGCGCAGTTGAGGCTTGAGCTTCTCGGGATGCTCCTGTGTTCCGAAGCGCCGTTCGAGCATCGTATGCCAGCTGAAGTCTCCCTCGGCAGCGGCTCCGGCGGCAAAGGCAAACACGTCGTTGATCCGCAGCATGTGGAAGGCCACCTGAATACGTTCGCTGCCGAATGTTGCCACTCGTAGGTGATCCGCGCTGCGGATCTGCTCGTGCTTCAAAACAGCATCGAGAAGCTCCCGGCGCCGTTCGTCCTGCGTTTCCTTGGCGCGCACCAGAGCCCCAACGTCGACGATCGGTGGCATTGCGCGCGCGATCGTCTGCAGGGTTTCTTGGAGTCTGTCCTCTTCTTTTCGATGGCTCTGTTTCTGCGCGTGCTGATTCACGGTCTCGGTGTGCATCAGCATGGCCACGATCAGGTTGCGCGCAAACTTCTGATCGGGTCGGAGCCGGTCCTCGCGCGCGAGCAGTTGCTCCTTGGCAAAGCCGAGCACGTGCACACCCAAGTTGTGCGCCTGGGTCACGCCCGGCGTGCGTTCACTCGAGGAAAGCAGGCCGGAGCAGGCAGCCTGGAAGGAGTCGCCTGGAATCCGGTGGTAGTCCAACTCGGGCGGCGAAGCAGGTCCGCCCTCGAGCCCGAGAATGCGACCGGCGAACAGTGCACGCAACCTGCCGTGCACCACGGTGAGCCGCGCAAGTTGTGCATCCGATGTGGGCCACGCCAGCGGGAAGCGAGTGGCCAACTTGCGCACGCCTTCCAATCGGGAATCGAACGTGAGCTTCCCGTCCGACAGCAGCCGCGCGTAGACGGATTGTAGGAACAGTTGCTCTTTGAACCGTGGCAGGTCCCCGAAGAAGGCGTGCGATTCGTCCACCGGTGGATGCCAATCGGAACGATAGGCTTGGAGCATGCGGTAGTACGGAAACTGGAGCAGGAAGTCCGGGTCCAGGTCCGCCAATAGCTTGTCGAGTCGGGCTGCCGCCTCGGCATCCTGGCGAATCAGGAAGCGACCGGCCGCCTCTGCTGAATCGGCAATCGCACGCTCTCGAAACACGGCCGTATCCAGGCCGGCACCCGCCGAGTCCTGAAAGAGCAGGTAGTCGGCGCAAATGAGGTCCTGAGTCTGATCCTTCGATTGGAGTACCGGCAGCACCTCCACTATCCCCTGCTCCCTCAGGAAGGACAAACACCGGGCCAGCAGCGGGCGAAATCGATCGTGGGGAACTCCTCGGCCCATCCGCGCCCGCAGTTCCTCCGCGTGGGATCCGAACAGAGCGTCCACGCGTACGAAGCGGAAGTAGTAACCGCGGCTCAACTGAGCCGGACCCACCGCTCGCTGAAGAAAACCGTACAGTGCTTCGAGGTCCGCCTTGGCAGGTCCCCCGTACAGGTTGATCCGCGAAACCGCCTCGCCTTCAGGAAGAACCTGAGGCAAGAACGTCGGCGCGCTTTCCGCGGGGATTCGCGCATCGACGGGCGGGGGCGAAGTATGGGCACCTGGGAGCACTGTAGGAATCGGACGGTTTTCAGACGCGCGAGCCAAGGAGATTTGTCAGCTCAATTGTTGCGATTTTGTGAGTTTGCCCGCCGGGACGCCGGTTTCGGCGCCAGGTCCGCTCCGGGGCGCGGGGATCAAGTTTCCCCACGGGAGGTCGATGAGAGAATTGTGATGTCCCGTGACCTGATCCGTCGCACATTCTTCTGCGTTCTCCTCGTGTTTGCCGCCACAGCCCGCGCAGAGTCAGAGCGGCCGGCGTCGCCCAGGTTCGACCGGTTCGCGGGAATTCCTGGCGATGTGAACACAGCCGGGGTGGAGTTCGGCCCATCCTTTACGCAGGATGGCCGCACTATGGTCTTCAGCTCGGCCCGCGAAGGTCAACGCTTTCAGGAGCTCTACAGCGCGGAGTTCAAAGATGGCCGCTGGCAGAATGTCCGTCCCATTACCGAGCTCAATTCGCCATACAACGACGAGACACCTTTTGTGACCCCGGACGGCAAAATGCTCTTCTTCGCGTCCGACCGTGACGGCAGCCTGGAGCAGCCCAAAGATGCGCAGGGCCGCATTCGTGTCTCCTACGACCTGTACTGGAGCCGCCGCACCGAATCCGGCTGGAGCCCTCCGACCAAAGTCCCCGGCGAAGTCAACACGACCAGGCACGAACGCTCTCCTACCTACGACGTTGAGAACGGAATCCTCTACTACAATACCTGGACTTTTGGAACGCTCTCCGACGCGCGCATTCTCCGAGCCGAGTTCCGGGACGGTCGCTTCGTGAGCGTTCAGCTCCTGCCCAAAGCGATCAACCTCGGATTTCGCGAGACCGCGCCGATGGTTTCGGCCTACCGCAGCGGGCTTTTCTTCTCCTCTCAGAGACCGGGTGGCTTTGGCGGTTTCGACCTGTACTTCGTGTCCTACGAAAACGGCGAGTACGGCGCACCTGTGAACCTGGGACCCGAAATCAACACGCCCGCCAACGAATTCTTTTTCTCCCGCGTGGGCACGCGCCTGTACTTCTGCTCGGACCGGCCGGGCGGGCGGGGCCGCTATGACATCCTCACGGCCGCGCTGCCCACGACCCGCGAAGTCGTGGCGCGCGTGTTGGACGCCGAGACCGGAAAACCCCTGAGCGCGCGTGTCATCATCGCGGGGAAGCTGGAAGACGGGCCTCCGTTCGAGATTGAAAAGTCCGGCGACGATCAGGGACGCGTCCGGGTAGAAGTGGCCGCGGGCGCCAAAGATGTGAGTGTCCGGGCTACGCATGATGGTTACCTCCCCCGGCTTGCGCGCGGTCGAGAGGATGGAAGCGAACAGGTTCTGAAGCTCGTGCCGATCCGCAAAGACGGCAGCTTCGAAGTGCGAGCGGTCCGTTTCGATTTCGATTCGGCCCGGATAAAAACCGAGTCGCACGCCTACCTCAATGCCCTGGCCGATTACTTGAAGGGAAACAAGGATCGCTACCGGATCATCGGGCACACGGATCTGCACGGCTCGGCCGAGTGGAACCAGGCCCTTTCCCTCCGCCGCGCGCAATCGGTGCGCGCCTACTTGGTAGAACGTGGCCTCTCCAGGGACCGGTTCGAGGTGGCGGGAGCCGGCATGAGCCGGCCCGTGGTCCCCAAGAGGGGGCGACCGCACGACGCGCTCAATCGGCGCACGGAATTCAAGCGCCTCCCCAAGTAGCCCACCGTAAGCCGTCGAAAAAGCTCCGGGCCCAGCAGCTTTTCTGGTTGCGACCACGTGCTGTGCGCACCTGCTACGGTATGCCCGGCTCTCATTTCACAGCGGATTCGTACCTCTCCGGCCTGCTGGCTGAGTTGCGGGAAGTTTACGGGACGAGCATGTCTCACTTCTCGCCTTTGCGGGTCCTCGGTTCCACCGTGAGCTACGACTTCGGCGTATACGCCGAGTACTGGAAGCTCAAAGTGGGGTCGCGCGAGTTGGATTCCCACGTCCTGCGCGGACTGGTGCCGGCGCAGAGACGCGCGGTTCTTCCGAATCGCTACGTCAGCCTCTTCGTGCGCCCTGAGACTCCTTTTCACGTCACATCCTCGCGCGGTCGGGATCCGGAAGTATATGAGGCGTACAAACAACAGGGGCATCGCGGCTACTATCGCATCGACACGGACCGCACCCACCTGCCCGCTTTTGCGGAATTGTCGCGCGCGCTTGGGCCGCTGGGCCTGGCCCTGGTGGCGTGCCCTTGCTTTTCCGAACCGGGCGAATTGGAAACGCGCACAGCAGCCGGGGCGGTCTGGCAGTGCTCGCAATGGCTGCGGCCCGAGTTCATCGCCGGAGAGTATCGCAGCTTTCTTTCCCCCGAACTTCCCGCGCGGTTCCATCCCACCGGTGGAGAGCTGACCAGTGAGACCATGCCGGGCCTCTTGGCCACCCAGCGCGAAGGACTGGACCCCGAGCCGCTCGGGCAGTACCTGGGTCGGCTGTGGAACGCGGTCAGGCGAACCATCGGCGCAGACGACGCGGATGGTGTGGCCCGAGACACGGCGCGGGCGCGCGAAGCCCTCGGTCCCGTGCACGGGACGCTGCCTATCGACCCTCTGGGCGTGCTCGGCGGCCTACGCTTCGAAGGAGTCGAGGGGTCAGGCATGGACCTGGCCGCACTCGGGAGCGTGATCTTCGCCACACAGCGCTGGCTGCGGGAACGCACGGGCGCTGCGTGGGTGATTCTGTACGCCTGAGGCCACGCGTGACCGAACGTGGGACGCAGCGCCTGACCCAAAATGGGACGCTGCGCGTGTAGTCGTGAATCCGTATGCGCCGCCGATTTTTCATCAGCCCGCTGGCCTTCTTGTCAACACTGGGAATGCTCACCTGCATCCTCGTGCCTGCGGACTGTGCCGACACCGATGTCACCTGCAGGCCTCTTCTTCTCATCGGGCGAGTCCTCGCAGCAGGCACGTCGAGGACCTCGGTCGCCGGAGCGATCACCGGCCTCGTTTCTGGGGGCATCGTTCTACAAAACAACGGCGCCGATAATCTGACGCAAAACTCAAATGGAACCTTCTCCTTCGCCGCTTTGGCGCCGTCACGTATATGCGCTGCACCGCCGGACAGGTTTGGAACGCACAAGCCGGTGATTGCACGGGCACGGGCAATGTAGGAGACAACTACGGAGCAAGCACAGTGCAATTCTGTAGCGAAGCGGACGGCAATTTCTGCAACAGCGGCTTCGCCGGGGGCCCACTCACAGCCGGGGCCAACGGGCGAACCAGTAGCCTTTTTGCTGCCTGCGATTCCCTCAACGCTCCGCCCATGTACGGCATCAGTACCTGGCGTGTGGCTTCTAAAGGAGAATTCCAGACGATTGAGGTCTGCAGCTCAGGGACAACCGTTCCTGACGTGAACGGCGACTACGCCTGCAACCCCGGCTTCACGATTCCGACGGTCCTCGACTCGTACTTTCCCAACACCGTCCTTGGAACCTATTCCTCCAGCACCGCAGATTTTTGCTGCAACAACGCCTACTGGACCAATACCTACACCAATGGTGCCGTGTCCCGTAGCAGTGGCTCCAAGAGCATCCCAACCTCTACCCGATGCGTAAGTTCCTGACAGCCCCGATGGGCCTCTTCCCGCCGAACAACGGGCTGCGCACGCGACTCCGCTGGCGCTCGGGGCGCTCGTTGCCTGCACAGGACCGACTCGGCCATGGCGCGTTCAGATCAAGGCTCTGTGGAGAATCCAGAAACGCGGCCTTGCTCCAACTTCTACAGAATGCGGCCGAATCAGGCGGACGACGCCGCCACGTATCCGTTGCCCCTCGTCCTCGGAAATGGAAGCTCTCGGCGCGGCGAGCGCGCTCCATGCCCGCGCGCAGCTTTTTGGGTCCCCCTCAGCCTGGCACCTCGAGGCTGCTCAAGGTTCTGGCGTCTGCCGCAGCCGGCTTCTGCGCGCCGGAGTTTAGCCGTCACTGACAGGCGGCATACATCACACGGTTCGTTCCAGAGGGGGCAACAGCCACGAAGAGCCCGTTCCCGGAGGTGACGGCTTCCCATTGATTCGCCTCCGCAGCGCTGCGTGCCGTCCAGACAATGCCGTCCGGTGAAGTCATCACACGATTCGTTCCAGAGGGGGCAACAGTCACGAAGAGCCCGTTCCCGTAGGTGACGGAGTGCCAATTGTTGGCCTCCGCAGCGCTGCGTGCCGTCCAGGTGATGCCGTCCGGTGAAGTCATCACACGATTCGTTCCATTTTGCGCAACGGCGACGAAGAGCCCGTTGCCGTAGGTGACGGAATACCATTGATTTGCCTCCGCAGCACTGCGTGCGGTCCAGGTGATGCCGTCCGGTGAAGTCATCACACGATTCGTTCCATTTTGCGCAACGGCGACGAAAAGCCCGTTGCCGTAGGTGACGGAATACCATTGATTCGCCTCCGCAGCGCTGCGTGCGGTCCAGGTGATGCCGTCCGGTGAAGTCATCACACGGTCTGTTCCATCGTCTGATACAGCCACGAAGAGCCCGTTGCCGTAGGTGACGGAACGCCAAAAATTGGCCGCAGCAGCGCTGCGTGCGGTCCAGGTGATGCCGTCAGGTGAAGTCATCACACGATTCGTTCCAGTGGTGGAAACAGCCACGAAGAGCCCGTTCGCGTAGGTGGCGGAATCCCAAAAATTCATTTCCGCAGCGCTTCGTATCGTCCAGGCGATGCCGTCCGGCGAGGTCATCACTCGGTTTGTTCCATCACCCCCAAGGGCGACGAAGAGCCCGTTCCCGTAGGTGACGAAATACCATTGAGTAGCGTCCGCTGCGCTGGCGCTCTGGAAGTTCAGGGCGTCATCGGAACAGTCGATGCTACTGGCTCGACTACTGCCGGCGAGCAGGGCCAGCAAGGCGAGTGGATTCAGCGAATCTTGCACTGCCTTACACCCCGAGAAGAGAAGGGAAGCGAAGAGGAGAGAAGAGAGAATTCGTTTCACGGATGAGTCCTCCGCACGGTCGGGCCCACGCAGGTGGCAACTTCCCGGCGACCGTGACTCCGCCACTACAGAGCAGCCGGCAACATGGGTGCAAGTATTTTTTGAACTTTATAGGAACCTGAACCACCTTCAGGCGCAGCGCTTCTTTCCGAAGCTTGCCGCGACATAGCTGCCGTTCTCAGCGGGAGAGTGAAAACCACCCATAATTCGCGAAACTCGCTTACGTTCTTCCTCGCCTTTCCTCTCCTCGACATCTTGGTTGACATGCCCCTTCGCCGCTTTGGCGCCGTCACGTATATGCGCTGCACCGCGGGCCAGCTGTGGAATTCACAGACAGGCGACTGCACGGGTACCGGCAATGCGGGGAGCAACTACGGTGCCAGCGTTGTACAATTCTGCAGCGTAACGACCAACGACTGCAACAGCCTCGTCAACGGGGGTCCGCTGACAGCGGGGGCGAACGGACAGACGAGCAGCCTTTTTGCGGCCTGCCAGGCCCTGAACGCACCGACAACCCACGGCATCGGCACGTGGCGCGTAGCCTCGAAGGGGGATCTGCAGACGATTGAGTCCTGCAGCACGGGAACAACGGTTCCTGATGTGAACGGTGACTACAGCTGCAACCCGGGCTTCACGACGCCGACGGTTCTGACGTCGTACTTTCCCAACACCGTGCTTGGTACGTACTCGTCCGGTACTGCGGACGGCTGCTGCGCAAATGCCTACTGGACGAACACGTACACCAACGGTAGTGTTTCGCGAAGTGGTGGCAGTAAGACGATATTGACTTCTGCCCGGTGTGTGAGTCCGTAGGCTGTTTGTTGCGGGGTGCACTGATCGCAGTCCGGTTGATGCCGTCCGGCCTCACGCGCCACCTACACCCTTCGTTACGGCCGAAAAGCGACCGCGTTGATGGTTCCGGCTCCACCCGGTGAAGCGCCGGTCCAATTGATGCCGTCGGTGGAATGGGTCAACAGGTGGTTGCCTCCTGCGGCACCCGACACCACGAAGCGACCGTTCCCGAAGGCAATGCCTTTCAACTGGGCTGCCTGTCCTACGTTGCGAAGGGACCAAACCGTGCTGTTCGTGGAGGAATAGAGGTCGCCCGTCCCCCCAGTTGCCTCCAAGGCCACGTACACGGAGTTGCCGAACGCAAGGCCGTTGACCGAGGCGCTGACCACGGGGGTGGACGCACTCCACGGACCTGCTGTGCCGGTGTCGGCCGTAAACACCGAGCCAGCAGGGCTCGACCCGTCACCGCCCACAAGAAACAGTCCGTTTGCATAGGTCACGGTCTGAAGGAACCCCGAATTGGAGTCGATGAGGTTCGAGCCGCCCCAGTTCACGCCTCCATTTGTCGACTCAGACCCGGAGCCGCTCGTATCCACGACGAGGAACCGACCGTTACCGAAGGCCACGTCCCGCATGGTCAGTCCCACAGCTGAGATAGTCCAGCTGATGCCATCGTCGGAATAGTAGGCATTGGTCTGCGAGCTTTGCACAGCGACGAAACGTTTCCCCGAGCAGGCAACGCCGCTCAGTGCCACCCCACCGAGGGAACTGGTGGCGAGGCTCCAAACCTTCCCGTCCGTGGAATAAATGACGACCCCGGAGGCTGCGCCGCCCACGGCCACGAAGAGGCCATCGCAATACGCGACATCATTCAGAATGGCCACAGTTGGTGAGGTCCCCGCTGTCCACGACTGCCCCGTGGACGAATAGTACACCTGCCCCGTGCCGCTCACTGCTACGAAAAGCGGGTCAGATGGCACGGCGCGGGCCGCAGACAGCAGCGTGAGGATCAGACCCTGCGGGGTAGAGGCATCGAGGGGATTCAACTGCACGTTCAGGCAACCTGTCAGCACGCACCCGGCGGCGGGAAACATGCCAACGGCGAAAGACAGGGCCCGGGCTCTTACTCCAATTGAACTCATCTATGAAACGACTGGGTCACTCCCGAAGTTCCCCGTCAAGCAAAGAGGACTCGGTCTGCGCAAGTTGCGGTGCAGCAGGGCGCCCGTGATGGCGACTGCTCCTGTCCGATCAGTCGGGCCATGTCTATAACACGCTTCCAATCGATGGCGACCTGACACCCTACTGACAACTTGCCTGCATCACCCTGTTGGTTCCGTCGGTAGAAACCGCGACGAACCGACCGGTACTATGCGCGACCGAAAACCAAGTATTCACTTCGGGGGCACTTCGCGCAGTCCAGGTGATGCCGTCCGGTGAGGTCATCACAGGATTCGCGTTGTCGACTGCAACGGCGACGAAAAGGCTGCTGCCGTACGTAACCGCTCTCCAAGTGTTCGTCCCGGCTGGGACGCGCGAGGTCCAAGTGATGCCGTCCGGCGAGGTCATCACAGAATTCGTCGCGCTTCCGGCGATGGCGACGAAGAGGCCCTTCCCGTAGGTGACGGATCGCCAAGCTTTCGCTTCGGATGCACTGCGCGCCGTCCAGGTGATGCCGTCCGGCGAGGTCATCACCTGATTTGTCCCACTCCCTGCGACGGCGACGAAAAGACCATTGGCGTATGTTACGCCCAGCCAATTGGTGGCCTCCGAAGCACTGCGCGCCGTCCAGTTGATCGCGTCCGGCGAGGTCATGACACGATTCGTGCCGTCGGACGAAACGGCGACGAAGAGCCCATTACCGTAGGTGACGGATTGCCAACCGTTCGCTTCGGATGCGCTGCGGGCAGTCCAGGTGACGCTGTCCGGTGAGGTCATCACACGGTTCGTGCCCGTGCCGGCAACAGCTACGAACAGGCCATTGCCGTAGGTGACTGATCGCCAACCGTTCGCTTCGGAGGCACTTCGCGCGGTCCATGTGCTGCCGTCCGGCGACGTCATCACCCGATTCGTGCCGGTTTGGGCAACCGCGACGAAGAGGCCATTGCCGTAGGTGACCCCCAACCAACTATTGGCTTCGCTGGCTGCGGCACTTTGAAAGTTCAGGTTTGCCTGCGAGCAATCGATCTCAGCACCACTAATGCTACCCCCACTACCGCTACCCCCACTGCCGGCGCCCAGAGCCAGCAGAAGGGCGGCCGGCGTGAGGTCCGGGCTGCCATCCTTGACGAACAGACTGCAACTTGCGAGCAACAAAGGCACGCACAGATACATAGTTCGCAAAGATGATCTTTTGAAAGACTCCATAAGATCAGAAACAGTACGGACCCTCCCGCCTGTCAAGCGCGAAGGGGAGAGGCTCCGTCAGCAGATTGAGCCTTTCGGACCGCGCACGTCTCACCTCAACGAGGGTTTTTTCGCGCAAGCACGACTGGACAGGCTCAGCTGGCGCCACCATCCTTGCACAATGAATGCCTCTTTGCGTACATCGACCGCAAGACGTTGGCTGGTGCTCGCCTCGTTCATGGGAGTGGCCGGATGCAGCCAGGCTCTTTGGCTGAACTTCGCTCCGCTCCTTTCGGAGATCCAGAAGCGCTATCAGGTGAGCGAGCTGGAAGCAGGTACGCTGATCCTGTGCTTCCCGTTGCTCTATGTCCTGCTTTCGATGCCTGCGGGCGCTATGGTCGATCGTCGCGGCTACCGCTACACCATCGCGCTGGGCTCGGCAGGAATGGCGCTCGCGTCCTTGGTTCGGATTTACGACGCGAGCTTCTGGGCGTTGCTCGCCGGACAAATCGGCATCGCCATAGCACAACCCTACATCATCAACGGCATCACCAAGCTGGCCGCTGATTGCTTCGAAGAGCACGCGCAGGCCTTGGCCACCGGCCTCGGAACCGCCGGCATGTTCATCGGCATGGCCTTTGGAATGGCAGCAACGCCCGCGCTTCACGCGGCCTTCGGGCTTCAGGTCACCATGATCGTTTTTGCAATCATCACCATTGCCTGCACGGTGTCGTTTTGGTTCGCCACCTCGCCATCGCTGGGTTCGCCTTCCACGGGCGCAGGCGCGGCACCAACGGTGGAAAAGGAGACTGCACGCCACGAATTTGTAGTACTCGTTCGGGATCCCCGGTTGCTGCTCGTATTCTTCATTTCCCTGCTTGCTTTGGGATACTTCAACGGATTGACGACCTGGCTCGAATTGATGCTCGGCGAAAACGGGATCCGGCCCGACGAGGCCGGACTGGTTGGCGGGGTCATGATCTTGGGCGGCATCCTGGGATCGCTCGTGATGCCCGCCCTCTCGGATCGCGCAAAGCGACGAAAGCCGTTCCTCGTCTTCTGCGGACTTGCGGGTCTGGCTCTCACGTTCCCTTTGGCTGTCTCGCGCGACCTCATCTGGCTCTGTGCGACGGGCGCTCTGTTGGGCTTCCTCTTCCTGCCGGGGTACGCCTTGCTGCTCCAGATGTCGGAGGAACTGGCGGGTCGCGAACGTGCGGGCGGCGCGGCCGGTGTGCTCATGCTCGCCGGGAACGCGGGTGGAGTGATCGTGCCCTTGGCCATGGAGCGTGTGCGCCAGGGGTTCGGTAGTTGGATCGGCGCTGTATATCTGCTGCTCGGTCTTCTCGTGGTGATCGTCGCGCTGGCAATGTTCGCAACAGAGACTCTGCCGCGCCGTGAGTGAGACTGCGACCACCGATGCCGTGCAACCTTTGAGGGCCTGCGCCACGGTTTGAGTACTGATCGTGGGCAGCCACCCGTTCGCCCTGTGAACGGCTGGACGCGTGGGGTCGGCGTGTGTAACCTGCTACCGACATGGCGCGCATCCGCAGGGGATCCACGCAGCCGCCGGAAGATGGTTCGGCGACGGAAGAACTCGGCGTCGCACTGCGCGAGGCCGTGTCGGCCGCACCCGCCCTTCCCGGTTGCTATCTATGGAAGAGCGACGCGGGTGACGTACTCTACGTTGGCAAGGCGCAGAACTTGCGCGCCCGCGTGAAGAGCTACCTGCGTCCCGAACACATCCGCACCTTCCACCTGATGACGCAGGTGCGTTCGCTGGAGTGGATCACGACGGACACAGCGGCCGAAGCGCTGGTGCTCGAAGCGAACCTCATCAAGAAGTACAAGCCGCGCTACAACGTACAGCTCAAAGACGACAAGCGCTACCCCTACATCTGTGTTTCCACATCGGAGCCCTACCCACGCGTCTTCATCACCCGTCAGATCCGCCCGGACGGCAACCGCTACTTCGGACCCTTCGCGGACGTGCGCTCGGCACGGGACACACTCGCACTCATCCACAAGACGTTTCCCATTCGCAAGACCCCGCTGAAGCTGCCGCTACGCAAACCGCAGCGCCCTTGTATGAACTTCTTCATCAAGCGCTGCCTGGCCCCGTGCCGGGGTGACATCCCGGTCGAGGAATACGCGCGTGTCGTGGATGAAATCCTGCTCTTTCTGGAAGGGCGGCGTGAAATCCTGGAAGCGCGCGTAAACGAGCAGATGCAGCGCTACAGTCAGGAGCAGCAGTACGAAAAGGCGGCCCTTTTTCGGGATGTTCTCGTGAGCGTCCGGCGCACAGCCGAGCGACAGAGCGTCATGAATCCCGCCGGCGGAGATGAAGACGTCATCGGTTGGGCCGCGCAGGGAGACACCGCACAGGTGGTACTCCTGGAAATTCGAGACGGTCGCCTGCTCGGGCGAAAGTCCTTTCCGCTCGTTGGGGCCCAGGATGCGCGCGAGGCGGAGATCCTGGGTTCCTTCCTGCGCGACTACTATCTCGAGAGCGAGGCAGTTCCCGAACGCATCCTGGTCCCACGACTTCCTCCTGAAAGGAAGGAGTTGGTCCAGATCCTTGGGCAGCAGAGTGGGCGCCGGATTACCATCATGCGCCCGCAGGCGCCGGACAAGCGAGCCCTTCTGCGCATTGCGGCGCGCAACGCGGAACTGCTTCTGCGCGAAAGGATTCTGGCGGTGCGGCAGCGCGACCGACGCGAAGGACTCGACCAGCTGCAGCAGATGCTGCAACTGCCCGAACCGCCCAACGTCATCGAATGCTACGACATCTCCCATTTTCAGGGAGCGCAGCCGGTGGCCTCGGGCGTTGTGTTCGTGGACGGGAACCCCCACCCTTCCGGCTACCGCACCTACAGCATGCGCCAGGAGGGGATCAACGACCCAGCCATGATTCAGGAGGTCGTGGCGCGTCGTCTGCAGCGACTGATCAACAGCGACGCGGCACTCCCGGACCTTTTCGTGATCGACGGAGGCAGCGCGCAGCTTGCGGCCGCCTGCGCGGCTGCGCAGGCTCTCGGCCTGGACGGCCAGGCTTTCGTGGCGCTGGCCAAACAACGCGAGGAATTGTACGTGCCCGGCCAGGCCGCGCCCCTGCACTTCGATCCCGAATCGCCGGGGATGCGCATCCTGCGCCACGCGCGCGACGAGGCGCATCGTTTTGGTCTCGGCTTTCATCGCAAACGCCGCAATCGCCAAACACTGCGGCACCTGGTCGACTCCCTGCCGGAGATCGGACCGGCACGTCGCCGCGCCTTGCTTGCTCATCTGGATGGCACGCGCGTCGAGGAAGCAAGCCGCGAAGAACTCGAACGTGTACCGGGAATTGGGCGTCGCCTGGCTGAGCGCATCGTTGCGCATTTTGCGACTGCTGCACAGAACGAATCGGGGGACGCGTGAGAGGACCAAACCGATCTTTGGTTGACCGTGGCGCCCTTGCCCGGCGACCGTTCCTTGACCCATGAAACGTTCGCGCCTCGCGGTTGTTTTCGGGACTGTGCTGCTCGCCTCTCTGCCGGGCTGTGAGGGAGCGTGCCTTGCGCCCAAGTTACGTACCGGGACTGCGGATCGCTCCCCACTGAAAGGGCGCAGCCAGGAGACCGACATCGCGGAGATGCAGGCGGCGTTTCGGGACGTCCACGATCTGTACGAGAAGCGCGTGGTCCTGATTTCCACGGAACGGGTCACTCGCGTGCCTCCGGGTTGGGAGTTCTTCCATCCTTTCGGCGCCCGGCGCGGCAAAGAACCCGGACTCGGCAGCGGATTCTTTCTGACCGCGGACGGATACATCTGCACGAACCACCATGTCGTGGCGGATGTGGACCAGATCAAAGTGCGCGTGGGAGTGACCGAGTACTCAGCAAAGGTCGTTGGTTCGGACGAAATGAGCGACCTTGCCCTCCTGAAGATCGAGGGCCGAGGCTTTGAGCCCGCCTTCCTCGGAGATTCGGATCGCGTGCACGTGGGAGACTGGGCCATTGCCATCGGCAATCCTTTCGGTCTGGAACGCAGCTTCACCGTGGGCGTCGTCAGCGCCGCCGTACGCACGGGCATGGATGCAGTGGGTAACAACCACATCCAGACGGACGCTTCCATCAACCCCGGCAATTCCGGAGGGCCGCTCATCAACATCGACGGAGAAGTGATCGGGATCAATCGCATGATCTACTCCAAGAGCGGCGGGAGTCTGGGCATCGGATTTGCCATCCCGATCAACGAGGCCAAACGCATTCTGAATCAACTGCGGCGCACCGGCAAAGTGGCCCGTGGCTACATCGGCGCCCAAATCGCCGACCTGAACGAACAACTGGCGCAGCGGTTGGGCCTGAGAGAAGTTCGCGGTGTGTACATCGCCGGTGTTGTGCCGGGTGGTCCGGCCGAAAAGGGCGGACTGCGCGAAGGCGACGTCATCCTCACCGTCAACGGGCGCACCACGCGCCGGTCCGGAGACCTGCTCGGTGAGGTCTCCCGAACCCCGGTGGGCTCCGCCATTCGCCTTTCGTTGTGGCGTTCGGGACGCGCGGGCACCGCCACGATCCGGACGGCGCTCAGACCTTGACCGCGGTGAACACTCCAGCTTGGCAGGCTTGCGTCGTGATTGGATAGTTGCTACATTGCCACAGGAAACAAGGTTCGAGGTGAAAGGGATGAACAGGAAGCTATTGCTCGGCACTTTGCTCGCGGTCGCGGCCCTGGTGGCCGGCGGCTGTCGCGACGCGGCGCTGGTGGACCCGCTGGCCGCCCAGGCGGCCGGCCGTTCCCCGCTCAAGGACAAGCGACGGGACTCCGCTGTTCACAGGCTCCAGAAGACCTTCCACGACGTATATGAGTTGTACAAAGATTCAGTGGTCTTCATCAGCACGGAGCGCACGGTTCGGACACCACCCGGCATGGACCCCTGGTTCGGCATGCCCATTCCACCGCAGACACGGAGACAATCTGGTCTCGGCACAGGCTTCGTGGTCACGCCGGACGGGTACATCTG
>CAZPFB010000055.1:0-37049 GCA_964585735.1 uncultured Leptospiraceae bacterium | reverse complement strand
CCGCCGCGGCGGTTCAGGAAGACCGGTTCGCCGCCGTCGCTGCCGGCGCGGCGCCCCGACACCCAATCATCGCGCCCGGCGCGCAGCGCGGCGAGCGCCGGCCGGCCGAAGGGGACCAGGCGCTCACGTCCGCCCTTGCCGCGGACGTTCAGGAACATGTTGTCGAGATCGATGTCGTCCATGCGCAGATTGCACGCCTCGGAGATGCGTAGCCCGCTGGAGTAGAGCAGTTCGAAGATGGCCTTGTCCCGCAGCTCGTACGGATCGTCCTCGCGGATGCACTCAAAGAGTTCGTTGATCTCTTCGAGGGTCAGGTAGTCGGGCAGGCTCTTTTTGACCTCGGGGGTCTGGATGTTCTCGACCGGGTTGGCATCGACCCGCTTCTCTTCCTTGAGGTAGCGGTAGAACTGCCGCAGGGCCGCCACGGCGCGGGCCAGCGAGCGGCTGGATATTTTGCGTTTCTTTTGTTCTTTCAGGAACTCGGTGACATCGTCCGGCCCGACGTCCAGGAAGCCTTTGCGGTGCTGTTCGAGGTAGCCATGGAACTTCTTGAGGTCGTACGAATACGAGAAAATGCTGTTCTCACTCAGTCCCCGCTCCATGAGCAGGTAGTCCTGAAACTCTTTGATAAGCTCTTGTTGTTTCCCCGCCAAAGTCCCCTTCCCCGGTTGGTGAGCCGCCATCTATTTCCTTGCTGACAGCTACATAATCGGTTCACTATGTCGCTTGGTTTTACCAAATTTGGACCGACTTTTTCAAAAGGCGCACGAAAGGTGTAACCGAGCCTGCGCTGCCCCTCCAAGAAAGCAGCCCGCAGCGGCTCGGCCCCGCACGTTTTTCCCCCGTCGGCCCTCCAAAATAGCTTTTCCAAAGCGGCGGACCTGCCGGTCTGTATCCGGTCGGTGCGACTGTCCGAAGCCAAAGCGGCTTATCAGTTCAGCGGACGCGGAGGATCCGAGACTCGTGGGAATGGAGCTCAAGAAGTACGTGCGGCGCGGGACGCTCGACGAGTGCGGGGATTACCGCAGATTGCTTTCGTACAACGGCCAACCCCCGGGGGTAATCCTCGTGCTGCTCGAAGGCCGAGCGCGCCGGAAGGTCCAGATTTCGCCACAGCGCTGGTTGTACGAGAACTACTATCCGACCTCCTTCATCGGGCTCGAGGATCAGATTCTGGGCCGGTCGCGCTTGGGCGCCGTGGGTGTCTATCCGGGAAGTCACTACGTGCTCTGGGATGCCGACGACTTCCTCAATGCCGCGGGAATCCAGCCGGAGTTGGCCCGTCGCGCCATCTTCGAGCTGAGCCGGCGCATTCGGATCATCGATTCTCACAAGCGCAGCACGGATGCCATGCTGCGGGTGGAACGCGAGATCGAACTCGGAGCGCCGAGCGAAGAAATCCGAGACGACCTGTATGAGATGTCGTTTGCCGACGAAGATGATTTTCCACGCGAGATCGTGGGCCGTTTGTCCCGCACGCTCCAGGACGGAGAGTTTCTCATGCGGCAGGGGGACACTTCCACCGAGCTGTACATCATCCTCGAAGGCTCGGTCGAAATCCTACAAAAAGGAGACGATGGCCAGACGCGCAAAATCGATCTGCTCTCCGAGGGAGACATGCTTGGGGAGATGGCCCAGTTCGACGGGCTGCCACGGTCCGCAAGCGCGCGCGCGGCCGGAGACGTGCGGGCGCTGGAGTTCAAGCCCGAGAACTTTCATCTGCTTTTCATGCTCCATCCCAAGTGGTCGCAGAAGCTCATGAGCACGCTGGCCGAACGCGTCGACCAACGACTGAACGCTCTTTCGGGCGTCGATCTGGCTCTGCTGGCCGCGGAATCGGACTGAAGCCAAGTGAGCATGAGGTGGTCCATGGTGTCCGCAGCGAGCCACCTGGTCATTGGTTTTCTGGCAGGTGCTCAGGGAGTACTCAGGGTCTGTCGTTGATCATGAAATCGTGGGCTGGTTGGCGATCCTCGGCCTGCTTCCTCCATTCTGGCTCACGAATCTCGTCTACATGCCTCAGGCCAACACATTCGAATTGAGCTCACCGTCCGATTTGAACCTCGCCAGGGCCCGCATGAGACCCTCACGCTGCGGGCAACAAATGAACCTGAAGCGATTGCCATGAAGCTCGCCACGCTCATCCACTCGCTTGTGTTCCGACCGGGCGCGGGTGGAGGCGGCGCGGAGAGCCCCGTGAAGGAAGATCCGCCATCTGACTCCGTCATGTCGCTGAGCGAACGCGGCTCCGGAATTTCGTCCTTGCGCAATCCCGCAACCACCCCTCCGGTGGCGGCATGCTCACCAGAAAAGGACCCATCGCACTCCCTTCGATAGCCTTCTCAGTCTCTGTACTCTTGGCGGTTTTTTCGGCAGCCGACCTCGGCGCCCAAAAGCAGGAGCAGCGCTGTGGCTTCAGCGGCACGTTTGCCGGAATGAAGATCAACAAGGGCAACAGCCAGTGCAGCGTCCAACGGGCGGGCACGTCCCCGTACCTCCTGGTCTCGATTCGGGAGGCAGGCGGATGGCTCATCGACCTCTCCGGAATCCAACCGGAGGGAACTGCGAACCTCACCATCAAGATCATGGGGCCGGGCGGTTTCAATGGGCCGCAGTCGGTCGCCTACACGGCCGCCTTCAAAAGCCGCGCGCTCCGTCATCCGCAAAAGGCAGAAATCCGGGCCTTCAAGCTCAAGTTGGAAGCCAAGTCGGCGGACGGGAAACAGACCAAAGCCATCGAGGGACTGTTCGCCTGGACCATCTCGAGCGACCCCGACGAGACCGGCGGGTCGCTTTCGGTCACCGCCGGATCCGAATCGATGCAGAGCCCCAAAGCGCGGCTCACCAAGTGGAGCAGCGGCTACCGGATTTCCCAGCTCTTCGTGCTGCGCCCGGGTGAAACCATGACCTACTCGCTCGTCCTTCCGTCCCTGACCGCCGGCGAATATTCGGCCGCCGGAAAGACCAAATCGCAACTCATGCACATGACCTCGAAGGACGGCAAGTTCACGAGCCGGATCTATTCCTCGGACACGACCCGGGTCACTGTTACCGGTTCCGGGGCCTCGCTGCGCATTCAGTTCGAAGGCAAGCTGAAAGACGCGCGCGGCGAGATCCCGGTGCGCGGGGAGTTTCAGGCGGCGCCCTAGGTCGGGCCATGCAGTCCGGCATCCCCGCCGCTCACTACGCCTCCATTGGAGTAGCGCTCGTTCTCGGAGCGCTTTCCATCCTCACCTGGCGTCGCGACCGCCAGGCGCCGGTGAACGTTACGTTTCTCGTATGCTTCGGTCTGCTCGCCGGCTACGAGCTGACGGAAGGCCTGTTTCGCGCCATTCTGTTCCACACCGGCCGGATGGTGCTGCCGTTGCACTTCGCCAACAACGTGCTCATCGTACTGGTTGCGCCCACCTTCCTTCACTTCTGCTCGGAGTTTCCGAGGCGCGGGAACCTGCCGCGCGGCGCCATCCAGCTCTGCTATGCTGCCTGCGCGGGCGCGTCGCTCTTCACGTTCTCAGACCAGTTCATTGCCGACCGGCGTGCCGTGTTCGAACCGGCGCTCGATGGTTTCGTTTTCGATCGGCGGTTCGGGCCGCTTTTTGGGGCCGTGAACGGCGTGGCCACGGCCGTAGCCATCGTAGCGTTCTTCGAACTGATTCGCAAGCTCCGGGCCGCGCATTCGGCCACCGAACGGACGCAACTGCAATTCCTGCTCATCGGCGCGGCCGGAACCGCGGGCAGCCTGCTTGTGGCCGGACTCCTCTTACCGCTCTTCTTCAACGTATACTCACTCATCCCCATAGGCAACCTGGCCCCCATACTGTTGTGCGCGGGTACCGCCTACGCGCTCTCCACGCAGGGGATGTTCGACATCCCCGATACTCTGCTCAAGAGCGCGCTCGCCCTCTTCGTGCCCTTCAGCGCACTGGTTTCGGCCGGCCTCTTTCTGCGCATCGTGTACGGCGCCAAGATCGCCACTCTGCCCGGAGGCTTTCTGGCCGTTGCCGCCGTGGCCGTGTTTGCCGCGCAGCTTGCTCTCCTGCGTCTGCTGCCTCACCTGCGCCGTCTCTACCCGCGTCAGTCGGATGCTGGCGTGAACGCAAGCGCGTTCGATCGCGTGGCGGCCGACCTGCTCCTGCTCCGCTCTGGGGAAGGCGCCCTGCACGCGGCTCTTTCCCTGGCGCGTTCTACGCTGGGGGCCCGCGAAGCCGCGCTCGTGGCCATACCGCTCCCGTCCCATTCCACTGAGGCGGACGGCGCGCAGAGCGCCCTGCCGGCGGGGCAACCCACGATCGTGGCCACGCCCGGCTTCGGTACCGCGGCGCAGCACACCGACCTCGCAGCGCTGCTGCCGCGACGCACACTCTCCGAACCGGTCTACTTCGACATGCTTCCGGCCGAGGTCCAGGCGACGGTGCTCGAAAATGCGGACCGGGCGCAGTCCCTGCTCGCCGATCGTGGCGTGGCGGTGGCGGCGCCACTGGGATCGGATCGCCTGCACGGCGCCCTTTTTCTGACGCAGCGCCGGGACGGCCGTGCGTACCTGCCGGAGGAGTTGCGCCAGATGGGGCGACTGGCGCGCGCGTTGGGCATCGCCCTCGAAAACCGCGCCAATCACCGTGCCCTTCTGGAAGTGGAAAGCGCGCTCCGCCGCGAGAACGCAGCGCTGGCCGATTTCTCGAGCCGACTTTCGGACCGCGTTTCGGGCGCGCCTGGCGCCGAGATCATCTACGGAAAGGGCCTGATGAAGGACACGCTGGCCACCGCCGAACGCGTGGCTACCGCCGACGCAAGCGTCGTCCTGTACGGCGAAACCGGCACCGGCAAGGAGCTCGTGGCCGAGTTCATCCACCGCAAGAGCCGACGCGCGGACGGTCCGCTCGTGCGCGTGAATTGCGCGGCCATACCGGAGTCCCTGCTCGAAAACGAACTTTTTGGACACGAGCGGGGCGCTTTCACGGGCGCCGATCGAACCTACCGCGGGCGATTCGAGCAGGCTCACGGCGGAACGCTTTTCCTCGACGAGATCGCCGAGCTGCCCTCGCACCTGCAGCCCAAGCTGCTGCGCGTCCTCCAAGAGCGACGCTTCGAGCGACTCGGAGGCGAGCGCACGATCGCCGTCGACGTGCGCTTCGTGTTCGCCACGCACCAGGACCTCGAAGCCCTCGTGCGTGCCGGTGCCTTCCGGGAGGATCTGTTCTATCGCATCAACGTGATCACGATTCGCATACCTCCCCTGCGCGAGCGACCCGAAGACGTTCCGCTGCTGGTTCGGGAGTTCGCCGCCAGAATTGCCGCCCAACACGGCATGCCGGAAGTCGAGGTGCCGGCGGAAACCTTGCGGCTCTTTGCCCGGCGCGACTGGCCGGGGAACGTACGCCAGTTGCAGAACCTGGTAGTCCGCGCTGCCTTCAGCACGGAAGGAACCTACGAACCCGCACTCGTGTCCGCTTTGCTCGAGGAACAGTCCCCCGCCGCTGCCAACGCCCCGGAGGCGCCGCCAGCACCCGGAGCCCGCGCGCCCGAAGACGTGGACCTGCCGGCCAACCTGAGCGAAGCGTTGATCGTGACCGAGAAGCGCCTGATTCTCGCCGCGCTCGAAGGAACGGACGGGAACAAGGCCGAGGCGGCCCGTCGCCTGGGTCTGCATCCGCCGTCACTACTGCGCAAGCTCCGCAAGCTGGGACTGTAAGCGCTTTGCGCGGCCGAGCGGTTCAGGACCAACAGCGCACACTCGCCCGGGACCCGGTGAGCGCGCGGCGAAGGTCTTCTTTCCATTTCGGTGGCAGACCATCCCCCCGCCCTCGAGCTGCGTCAAGAAAGCGAGATCGAATAGGGAACCCACCGCGGCCGACCCGCCCTCATCGGCAAGAACGCGCTCGCCCCATCCCAAAGACTCTTCCCCCGAACACGGTCTGGTTCAAGATCGCATTCGTAGTTTGGAACGGCCTTTGCTGTGGAAGGTGGCGAATGCATTCCTGTTCAGGAACACTCGCGGCACGCGCGCTTTGAGCGGCCGAACGTCTCAGGACCAACAACGCACACTCCGGGACCTCGTGAGCGCGCGGCGGAAGCTGGGGTGTTCCTTGCGGCAGGAGCGTTCAAACCCAACAGATTGTATTGCTAAACAAGAGGTCGGGTCCTCTATTCGGGCAGCCGTCTACTTCCGTGCGCCCAGCTCTTCTCCCAAGAAGGGGGCAAATGCGGTCGTGTGCCTCGCGCGAAAACCCGAGTCGGCCTTCTCGATGAAGTAGGCGGCCAGACCACGGCGTTCGGCGAGGGCAAGTCCCCGGTCGGGTCCGAGGACGTTGAGCGCCGTGGCCCAGGCGTCGGCTTCGGCAGCCCGCTCTTTTTGAGGGAATACCACCGAAACCAGAACGCCGCGATGTGTGATCGGTCGGCCCGTGCCCGGGTCAATCGTATGTGAATATCGAATACCATTGTGTTCGAAGTAGTTTCGATACGAACCCGAAGTGGACAGGACCCCTTCGGCAAGCACAAGCAACCGCTGCGGCGCGCCGCTGCCGTCCGGGCGTTCGATGGCCAAACGCCATGGCCCCGCGTCCGCCTTGCGCCCCGCCGCGCGCAATACTCCTGCGATCTGAACCAGGCTATCGTGAATGCTCCGTTCCTCCAGCGCGCCCGCAAGCACCTCCACACCGATTCCTTCGCCGACAGAGGAAAGGTCGATGCTCACGTCGCGCAGCCGCCGGGCGCGGGCGCGCGCCGGGTCGACTTCCACAAAGCGCCAGCCCACGCGCGCGCGGGCGGCGCGAATTTCCTCGTGCGTGGGCGGCCCCTCGCGTTTCCCGCGCGGACCAAAACCCCACAGGTCCACGAGAGGGCCGACCGTGACGTCGTAGGCTCCGTCGGTCGCCTGGCTCACCGTGCGCGTGACAACCAGCGCGCGCAGAAGGTGCGGACTCACCGCCACCCAGGTCCCCACCGGCGCGCGGTTGAAGCGCATCAGCTCCGTGTCGCGCTGGTACGTGGAGAGCACGTCGTTGGCCGCATCCAGTCGTGCCTGGAGGAGCTTCCGCAGTTCTGTGGCCGAGAGGCCGCGCGGGAGGTGCGCCACTTTCACCTGCCACTGCATGCTACGGAAGGCGATGCCGGAAACGGTGATCGGTTCGGTTGAAGCGGCGCAGGCCGTCAGCAGGAGGGTGGCAGATACGATGGGCAGCGCGCGCATGAGACTCGTCCGGATAGGGCATGCCTGCCGCGACGCAAGCCTTTTTGACCCGCAGACCTTGGCGAACCGGCCAGAAATCCCAACGATTTCCTGGGACAAAAGGACGGACTCCCCGTGGTTGAAGCGAATACACAAGGGAGAAGAGACCATGGGAGCAGGCGCGCAGGAAAGTCATCGGGTGGGACCGTTCCTGCCCACGCCGACGCACGGGCGCCCGCCGGCATCCCTGCTGGCAACGTGCCACCAAGGATGCAGCCCGTCAAACGCGTGGGTGGTCGTCGACCTGGTTTTTCGTATGCCACAACATTTCACGCTTGTCAAGCAACGATCGGGGCGCGCCTGTTTCCGTATGCGCACAGTAATTCTTATCCCGATCACCTGGTTGCTTCTCCTGGCCCCCCTGTTTTCCCTCCCGGCGGGCCCTGACGAGGACCTCGTTCAGGCCGCCCAGGATGGTGACCTGAACCGGGTCAAGCAGGCCCTGGTCGGTGGCGGCCATCTGGAAGCGCGCGGGCAGGACGGCGCCACACCGCTGCACATGGCGGCATGGAAGGGCCATGTGCCGGTTGTCGAGTTTCTCCTCAAATCAGGTGCGAATATTCACGCGCTGAACTCCAAAGGACGGACCGCGCTCCACTGGGCCGCGCCCAACGGAAGATTGGAAGTCGTTCAGGTGCTTCTCAAGGCCGGCGTTCGGATCGACCACCAGGATCAGTTCGGTATCACCGCTCTCAGTTTTGCCGCACAACAGGGGCAGACTGCCGTCGTTGCGCTGCTGCTCAAGTCAGGCGCGAAGGTGAATCTGAAGAACACGGAGGGCCGCAGCGCTCTGGCCGTTGCGGCCGCACGGAGACAGACGGACTCCATGCGCCTGCTGATTGAAGCCAAAGCCGACGTGAATTCCCTTTCTACGACGGGAACGACGCCTTTGTTTGACAGCGTGTTTGCCCGCGATGAGGTCGGAGTGGGCCTCCTGATCCGCGCGGGAGCTAAAGTCGGCATTCAGGAGAAGCAACGGGGCCTCACCGCGCTCCATCTGGCCGCGCACGTGGGACATCCTGGAATCGTCCAACTGCTGCTCTCGGCGCGCGCAGACGTGAATCTGAAGGACGGGACGGGTCGCACGCCCCTCGCGTACGCGAAGGCGCGCAAGCACACCGAGGTCGTCCGTCTCTTAACAGGAGCGGGCGCCAGGGAGTAGACCGCGTCCCGCCGGTGCATGCGTCGTATACAGTACAGGCATTTCATCAGTGGAGGAACCACTATGAACGGATCCCGCAGCATACTGATCGGACTTTGTCTGGTCGCTCTGGTTGCTCAGGCGCCGCTCCGCGGAGAGCCGGAGCGCGACCATTCCCTGCTGACAGCAACGCTGGCGGGCAGGGCGTCCGACGTGGAGGCAGCCCTCAAGAAGGGCGCCGATCCCAATCAGAGTTGGGGCCCCGGCCTCACCGCGCTTGCTCTCGCGCTTGGCCTCAAAGACACGGCCAAGGCCTCGCTGCTCCGGAAGGCGGGCGCGAGGGAACCTGACTGCATGGGGAGTTCGTCGTCGCGCTCTGGAGAGGGGACGTGGCGGGCGCCCGCAGGGCCATCCAGCGCGGCGCGGATCCCAACGCGCGCTACCGTTTCTTTGGCTCTCCGCTGAATGTGGCGGTGTCTTTGAAGCGCGTGGATCTGGTTTCGTTGGTCCTGAATCACAAAGTCGATTTGAACCTGGTCAATGAGGTGAACATGAGCCCCCTGATGAGTGCTTCGACCTCGGGCAGTTCCGCCATCGTGAGGATGCTTCTGGCGAAAGGCGCCGATGCCAACACGGCGAATAAGATGGGGAACACCGCGCTGCACATGGCCGCCCGAAACGGCCATGCTGAAGTCGTGCAGCTACTCCTAAAACATCGGGCAGACCCCAATGCCCAGGATGAAGACGGCGAAGCTCCCCTGGCCGTGGCTGTGCGTTCGGGCCACGAAGGCGTCATTCGGGCGCTGCTCGCCGCGCGCGCAAAACCGGACCACAAGAACAAGCGCGGGGAAACTGCCCTCATGGGCGCATTCGCGGGGCCGGCCCAGGGCGCCGTTCGCAACCGAATCGTCAAAGCGCTGGTCCTCGCGGGAGCAGACGTCAACCAGCGCGACCCCGGTGCCGGTCATTCACCCCTTGCCAACGCGGTGGGCTACAAAGACCTCGATCTGATCCGCTTCCTGATCGCACGAAAGGCGGACGTCAACTCCAAGGACAATCGGGGATGCACGATTCTGTATTGGGCGCGTCTGGGCAATCCAAACCCGGAGGTTGTGAAAGTCCTGGAAACAAACGGAGCGGTGGCGCGGTGCCCGCCGCCCGAGTGAAGCCTTTCGCAACTTGTGCGGGTCCAGACCGGGTGCCTTTCTTGGGATTGCTGAGGGGGCCGAGCCGGAGGGTGATCCGAGCCCATGTTGCCAGGTCTGGCAGAGGTGGTCGCTCTCCTGGCCCGGGGTACACCGGTGGACTCTCCGAACGAGGATCACGAGACGGCTCTAAATGGGGCGATACAGCTCGCAACGGGCTGCATGACGGTGAAGTGGGACGAGCACCGAGCGAGGGCCGGTCTGTTGGTCGTGGCCACCTTGATCAAACACGGCGCCGAACTCAAACGCGCCAGAGCCGCCCCACATCTCCACTATCGGAGTTTCCCGAGCGGACTGACGCCGGTAGAGTATTGGTTGAAAACGGGAACGCGGAGAAGCGCTCCAGCGGATGCTTGAGAATGCAGCGCACAGGTAGAACAGCCCGAAACCGGTTCCGATGTCTCCGTCACCACTTGACGACGACATATCATTTACCTGCAAGAAACAACTTGTAAAAAGCGGAGGTCGGGCCATGGTCACCCTCTTGGAATCTGGTACGAGAAAGACGGGCACGGGCAGAGCTCGGTTGCGGCACGTTGCCGCAGCGGCTGTCGCGCTGCTCGGAGCGTTGAGCTGCAGCCAGATCAAGGAGTGGTCCACCGGCTGCCCGATCACCCAGGCCGCCGCAGAGCTCCACGCCCTCGACCGCAGGGGACAACCCACTCTTGCAGAACTTTCGGTGGAGAGTCTGGCGGGCGGAGCCAAATCCTGCACGATCTCTCTGAAGTCCTGGGACGGGTCCTCCCTACAAACGGCCACTTTCATCGGATTCAAGGACCACTGGAAACGCGTAAGCGATTGGAGGCACAGTAACCTTCCGGCACATGCGGGCTACACGGCACCCCCCTCTCGAGATGCCGCACGGACCGGTGACGACTCCTCTGCGCCGGGAGGCCTGGCCCGTTTCGTGATCGGACTGGCCTTCTTTGGAATTCTGGCCTGGGTGTTTGTGTACACACTCAATCGCAAGAAACTCGGAGCGACCATCCAAGCAGTGTACACGGCCGCGAATACGGTGACCGCGCAGTCATCCGACATGAATCCTTCGTCGCCCGCCACGCCGAACGCGCAACCACCGCTGGCAGTGGATTCGAATGCGGATCCGGAGGCAGACGGCCACCGGCAGGCCGACGATGCCGAACAGCGCAGCACCCCGACGCTTCCCGCCGCGCAGCAGCCGGCGCCCGAATCGCCGCGCGATCCGCTGAAGTCCGATTTCGATCTGCTGTACCAGAACAGACTTCTCCCCGCCCTACGACGAATGGACGACCGACGGCTGCCCCCGAGTCGACCCCTGCTGGGACTGGGAGCCTGGTTTGTGTGCGTGATCGCCTGGTTCATGCTCGTCGATCTTGTTGTGGGTCTCGCCAGCGGCTGGGCCGCCCTCCTCGGTATTGCCGGAGTATTTGGTCTGGCAGTACCCTTTCTCCGGTATTTCTGGAACGCGCGCGGTCGCTTTCGCAAGCATGCCCTCCCCATCTGGCGGGGCGAAGTGCTGCCGCGGCTGTTCAACGCAGTGGATGAGCGCATCGATTTCGATCACAAAGCAGCGATAGATCGCAGGGGACTCTTCGAGTCCGGGCTTTTTCGCGACGTTGGCCAGCCGTTTGGGGCTAATTCTTGTTTGAGGCTTTCCGGATCGCGGGATGTTTGCTGCACCTTCGTGAAGTTGAAGCCTCTTCGACGTGCCGACTCGGGTTCCTTCCTGGGATTCGTCATCGAAATGCCGCTCGTACCGGAACATCACGGCCACACGGTCCTGTTCGGAAGACAGGGAGTGAGCCAACTCGGTCCCCTCCTCGAGGACTTTCTTTCCCCGGATGCCCCGGCCAAAGGACTCAACAGGTTGGATCTGCCTGCATCTTCGCCGGACTTCCGCATCTACTGCTCCGATGCGCCGGCTGCGCGCCAACTCCTTTCGCCCGAGTTTCTGACGAAAGCCGGCCGCATTGCCAGCCTCTGCCCGGGCACGCCGCACTTTGCCTTCTGGGGTCCAAAGGCCCTCTATGCGTTCGACCTGCATCAGAAACTCGCGCCCCTCAGCGTGCCGACTTTCGAGCAGCCGGTCCCCTTCGGTTCACTCAGAGGACAGGAGTTTCCCCACGCCTATTGGTCTTTGCAGCGATTGTATGAGGTGGCCCATCTCATGAGAGAACTGGCGGAGGAGTCGTCATGAATGTTTCCCGTCTTGCTCTATCGGGCTTGCTTTCACTCGCGTTACTGCCGGCCTGCGCCACGTCAGTTGTCCTGAAAGGAATCGAACGAATGGACCCGTTCTTTCGTCTCCGGACCGGGAGCTCTGATAGACTTGGCGGCGTGGATGGATTCGTCCGCGACGCCCGCGGCAACCTCGGCATGCGGGCGCGTACCACTTCAGGCATGAGCCCCATCCGCGATGGATAGCAATAGGAGCGGTGAGCGCCGAGGAGAATTCAGGGTCCTCCGCATTGAGCCGGCCTCAACGCCGCTGCCGCCGGGACTGGTGACTGTACCGTACAGGCGCAGACGTTCGACCTTCGTCGACGTGATCGTCTTGGTGGACACGTCACGGGCGAAGACGCCCGGGGGGCCGCTGTATTCGAGCAGCGAGTGGAGACGCTATACGCTCCGGGTCGGTGGAGGTGCAGCGGGCGGGCCAGGACCCGACACCTCTCGCAACGCAGCGCTCCCCGGTTTCGTGGTGGTGGCAAGACCGCGAAGCACGGCGCGAGTAACCCCCTGCTTCAATCCATTCAAGGGCGTGGCACTCATTGCGCTTGTGGTCTTATTGCCGGTGGCATTCGTTTTCGATGTCGTGACCTTTCCGATCCAGTTCCTCCGGGAACCGAAGTGCGGCGCCCTCGGATACGGCAAAGATGGGCCCTTGCACGGGTGCCGACGGTAACGGAGTTCGCCATGGGTGGGGCCACACACTTTTTCGTAGGTCAATCCTGTTTGATCCGTGTACTCCCGGTGGCCGTACTTCTGTTGCCGGGATGCTTTTCATACAAGAACGCCCAGGCCATCGACAGGATTCAGATCGCGGCCCCCCCTCCGGCATCCCTGCGGTCGATCGCTCTGGTGACACGCGGTGATCCCAACGCGAAGTGCACAGCGGCTCAGGCGCGGCTCCACGGGTCACGGCACGACATGGACGTACTCGCTGCATCATGCTGATTGCGGCGGCCTTTCGGGGCAAATTCGTCCCCCGCAGGAAATTCCCCGGCCCACGAAAAGTTTGTTGCATAACACAAAGCGAATGGTTTGTACCTATAGTCATGATGCGCGCTTCCATTTTCGCAGCAGCGGCAATCCTGTGCTTGAGCACCTGCGCCACGTCGAAGGATGTCGCCGCCCGCCAATCGCTCGAAAAGGCGCTGCGGAGCTGTGACCTGGATGGCGTCACACGAGAACTCGCAAGCGGCCGCAAACTGGGTTCCGTGGATCCACGCACGAATCTCCTCATGCTGGCCGCGCGGTGCCCGGACATGGCTATCGCCAAAGCCGTGCTGCGCTTGACGGTGCTGAGCGCTCGGCCGGACCCGCAGGCACTGGCCGGGGCCCTCGGCACAGCCGTGTACGCGCGCAGGCCGGACCTCGTCGCTTTTCTCCTCGATCGAGGCGCAGATCCCAGCTCACCGGATGAACATGTCCTGGCCGAGTTTCCGGTCCCGGTCGCCAGGGGTACGCAGTACAAGACCCTGCTGCACGGGGCCATCGAGCAGGCCCGGCCGCAGCAGTCGACTCGGGAGATTGTGGACGTGCTGATCAGGGCAGGTGCTCGTTGATGGAGGCTCTCGGCGGTTCGCCATCCGTCGGCCCCGGCCCGCGCCTGTGCACCGGGCAACGATGCGCGACTCGGGCGATCTCCGCACTGCTTCTGGTCGTACCGTTCTTGGCCGGGTGCCTGACGACAAAGGCGTACGCGTATTGGAGGGAGAGCCCGACCGTCGTACCGGTGGTGGATCGGGAAGAAGTCCGCAAAGACTATCGCGGCCTTGGGATTCCGACCGGAGTCGGTTTGAGCAAGAAGGGCGACTTGATGCTCCTCTTCCGCGGTGGAACGAGGGCTTTCTGTACGCAGCTACCCGATCCTGATTCCGGCTCAGGGGAAGTAGATATCTTTTGGAACGCAATCCGTGAATGCTCTGGAGAGACGCCCCGCGCAATGGTTCCTTTGGTTGCGGGGGAGCACGTTATCCCCATCCCGGAGACGACCGCCGCGATCCGAATACCCGTACGAATCGAATCTTACTCTCCGGCCGGTCTTGCCGGATTTTCGGGCCGCGCGCTCAGATTTCCAATCCAGGCGGCGTCGGGGTGGATCACGGAGCCAACGGCTTACGGCTCTGAATCGTACATGGTTCTCTCGATCAGGGACTCGGCGGGAGCGGTATTCACCTTCGCACCCGCAAACGGTCACCTCCGGCAGCGTAGTCTGAGCAGGCTGCCCAAGGAAATGCGACCGCACGAGGTCGCGACGAACTTCGGCGGCGCTTTGCGACTGCCTGGCAGGAATCCTGAACCGCTGTGGTTTCGAAGCCTTCCGGGCAGGCCGGGGCCGCCCCTCTCTATCAGTATGGAGACCTTCCCGACGCGCCGGATCAGGAAAGCGAGTCTCAGCTGCGTCAACGGCCTTGCGCTGGCCGGGCGCACAGCACTCCTCCCCATCGCAGTTCTGGGCGACGTGGCGCTCATACCGGTCTACGTGGGCTTTGTCATCTACGTCGCCTTGGGCGGAAAGATCGTGCCCTGGTGAGGGTCGGCGCACCCGCGCAGGGGTGCCCGATTGCGCCGGACCCCGGTCCCGGCGCACCGGTCTTTCCGATCCGATTGCCGCGGTTCACGGCGGTGCGTAGCTGGATTCAAAGCGAGGATAGCCTGCCCCAATGGCCCCGCAGGGGTTCTGGTTGCAGTTGGTCTGGGCCGTTGCGTTCGTGAAGGAAGCTCCACCGCCCGAATAGTAGACGATCTGATTCTGGCTGCGCCGTTTCCGAGCAGGAGCCCATTTCGCTCCGGACTCAGTGGGACAACGAACTGACAGCGGATGTGTCCCAAGAAAATCCCACATCCCGCTCGGCTTTCCCGTGGGACGGTTGGCGACCCGGCCCGTTGTCCAGGAAGGAGACGGACTCCTGACCTTGGGAGCCGGGAGAGTATGAAATCGTCGAAAAGAATTCTGCCACTCTTGCTTGCATTGAGTCTTGGGCTGGGCTCATGCGAAAACGAAAAGGAAAGCCCGCTTTCGCTTCTACCATTGGGTGCTCTCCCGAGGCACGCCGCCGGGACGGCTTCGGACCCGGACGGTGGGGGCAGCGGGAGTGCGTCGGCCTGCTCCGGCAGTCCCTTCAGTTTCTCCTCGGTCGCGGCGCCTGAGAACAACGGTTGGACTTCGCTTGCATACGGCCAGGGGACCTTCGTTGCGGCTTCGGTTGACGGAACCCATCGGATCATGACATCTCCGGATGGTCTCGATTGGACACTGCGGACTCCGCCCGAAGCCAATAGCTGGCGCGCGCTGGCGTTTGGAAACGGGCTCTTCGTGGCAATCGCAACCAGCGGCACAAATCGGGCCATGAGCTCCTCCGACGGCATCACGTGGACACCGCACTTTGTGGATCCCGGGGGCGGCTGGACGTCCATGGCGTACGGCAACGGGCTTTTTGTCGTCGTGTCCACCACCGGGGTCCGGGTCGCCACGTCTGCCGATGGTTCCTCCTGGACCGCACGGACTCCCGCCGAGACGAACTCCTGGCGATCGGTGACGTTCGGTGGCGGGCTCTTTGTGGCAGTCTCGGCAACGGGGACGAACCGCGTCATGACCTCACCGGATGGAGTCAACTGGACCGGGCGGACCGCAGCCGAGGCGGCGGACTGGCGGGCGGTCACTTACGGTAACGGCCTGTTCGTTGCCGTGGCTTCGTCCGGCACCCAGCGCGTGATGACCTCGCCGGACGGCATCAACTGGACCGGACACGCTGCCGCTGAGGAAAACGGGTGGCACAGCGTCGGGTTTGGCGGCGGGCTGTTCGTGGCTCTGTCCATCGATGGGGCCCAGCGAGTGATGACGTCGACGGATGGTGCCGTGTGGACCGGCCAGGCGGCGCCGGAGGCAAATGCATGGCGGTCGATTGCGTACGGGAACGGCGTCTTTGCGGCGACGGCAGGCGACGGAACAAATCGAGTAATGCGAGCAGCCTGTCCGTGACAAATGGCGTTGAGGGGCCAGGCAGGAGGAACTCCATTTGCATGAGGCAGGATTCGTTCGACGGAATCGACTGATCCGAACGTTGGACACACGTTCGGCACTACACCTCGGTCTAACGGTGCTCGTGCATGAGTCCGCCCGGTCCGCCAACCGGCTTCACGACCATATTGCCGTGAAACCGGCGAGCGGGCGGTGTGGCAGGTATGGCCACCACACTCCGGTCCAACACCGCCCCTACCGAACCGTCAGATCGACGGCACCGTGTACGGACTTGTGAACGTCCCGCCTCTTGTGCTGCAATCCGTCTGCGCCGAACCGAGCGTAAACGGCTGGTTTCCGACGGAATAGTAGACTGTGTCGGTGTGTCGTCCCCCACCCTGATCGCGCACGCATACGCCGAGCGACGACTCCTGCGGGCACGGGGTGCTTTGGTCGGTCACGTCTGAGGCACAGGAAACGGAACTCACGCGCGTCAGAAAGTAGTTCTCACAATTGCTGCGATTGGTCACGCCATTGCAACTCTTCAAGAAACCAACCTGATTGGACACGAGCACGAACAGTATCCCCAATGGTTCGGGGCTCTCGTCCTTTTCCGCCCTGCAGTGTGCCGCAGCCAGAAAAATCACGGCGGCAAGCGTGCATCCGATGGCCTTCATTTGTTTCCTCATTGTCATCTCCTCTGGAGAGCAGTGGTCTGCTTCCTGTGCTTCAACGAAGGGAGTCTCTGTCCGTCCCAGGAAAAGTCCGGACGACTCGACCGAGGGGAGAGCGGCCGCAAGTTCTTACAAATTTTTGGGACGAAACGACGATTTCTCCGTGGTAGGGGCGAGATCACAAAGGGGAGCAACCAATGAGAGCATCGTTTGAGAAGAGAGCAGCAAGATCTGGAGACTGGCGGTCCCCGCCCCGAGCACGCATCGGAGTCCTGCTGTTGTGCGCGCCGCTTCTGATGGCCGGCTGCCTTTCAGCGGCGGAAAAGGCGCGCAACGCCCACAGGGAAAAGGCTTTGGGCGAATTCGTGTATTCGGACAAATGCGCTCTGGTCCGGCCGAGGATCGCCGCGGCCCTGAGCAAGAAGGGGATACCGGTCCAGAATTCCGGGAGCAGCGAGACCCTCCACTTCGTAACCGGGTGGCGGCTTATGTCCTCGGGGCAAACATCACGAACCTCCAAACGCTACCATGTTACCGGTGAGGACAAAGGGGGAGGTTGCAAGGTTACGGTGATGGCCGACGTCAAGCAGGAGAACACGCAGTCCGGTTCTGTGGCCGAGTCGAATGTACGGGACGCGTACTTCGAAGGTCAGCTCATCGAGCTTGCTGACGCAGCAGGATACGCGAAGATCGAGAGGGAGGCCGAAGATGTCTACCAGCGCGAGCTGAAAAAGGAAGACAAGCGGTAGGTTCCCGGAGGTACGGAACGCATCGAGGGTGCTCTGCGGGGCCGCCGATACTTCACCGGCCGTCCCGCCTGCCCCCGGTGCACCCGTCTGCAGCAGCACCACTCCTGTTCTAGAAATCGATCCGTTCCACCTGCGCACCGGAAAACTCGCGAGAGCCCTCCGGTGTGAGGAGCAGATAGCTTTCGCCTCGATGGATCACGATCCCCGAAAGACGCCGTCCGTCTTTGAGGACGAGCGTCTCCGACCTTCGCCCGAAGATCTTCTCAATGCGGCGCATGATTACAGCACGACGGCGCCTGTTCGCATCCTCGATTTGGCGCTCCCTGCGCTCCGACGGGAGCACCGCAATCCCCTCCACCGCGACGAGTTCCTGATACTCCCGGAGTTTCTCTTGGAGCGTGGCCTCGCCGATGTCGGTCACCTTGGCAAACGGCGTCGTACGGACGTAGCTCTCGACTTGTCCTACGAGGGCGTCAGTCTGCTCGGGGGGCAGGTCGCGAAGGAGAGCAAGCACGGCAGCTCTTTCGGCGTCCGGGCCTGCGGCGCGACCCTCTCGCAGCCCACGCACTTCCGCAAGCTCCAGCGCCTTCTGCAGCTCAGGGGCGGCGCGGAGGATGCCATCCGCAAAGGTCTGCGGCGCTTCGGCGCGCCTGCCCGTCGCAATAACGACGTTTTGCCGCTCCAACAGCCCGCGCACACGCAGAAGCGCGGGGACCTGACGAATTACCGCCTCAGGCAAACGGGCGAGGTCCGGCAGAACCGGTGCGATACTCACCGAGCCCTCGTGAACCTCAAGCCGAGTTTCTCCGGGAGATGTTTGGAACTCGAAAGCTGTTCCCCGCACGGATGCCCACGCGTTGATGCCGCGCACGCGCAGTGCCTGTCGATTCCCCAGGGGGCCGGCGCGTATCAGGATCCTCCCCACCACCTCGTGGTCGAAGGTGGGCTGATCGGCAACTATGGTACCGCGAATGCGAAGTCGCGCTCCCGGATAGAGCCGCACGACAACCGGGGCAACAGTTTCCATGACCTGGAGCTCCGCAAAGGACCGGGCACCCACGGTAAGCCAGTCACCCTGCGGCACGACCTGTCCCGCGCGCACCTCTCCAACAGACGTGCGAACGGAACCGAGCCGGTACAGGACAACAGCCCTTCCATCGGGTGGAACCGGTGACGGCCCCGTATCCCGGCCGAGCCATACAAACAGTCCGATGCCCACCAGGATAGCGGCGGCCGCACCGGAGTAGACGAACCTGGCCCGGTGCCTCCCTATCGTGCGGGACGGCTTCTCTTCCGGAAGCTTTCGCAGTTCCGTCAGGATGCGATCGTCGATCTCCGGTCGTACTTTCTCCGGAAGACCGCTTCCAAGCCGCCTCAGCGAACCAGGCCAAGTGCTCGGATCGTCTCCGACGAAATCCAGCGGTTGGCCCCGCAGCGGGTTGTCGCTCTCGTGCGTCAAGTGTCCTCCCCTGGATTCGCCCTGCTTCGATTCATGATGCAAGATCGTCCGGCGAGAGGCCGGCCTCCGTCAGAGCCTGCTGCAACCGTCCCAGGCCAACCTCAAGTTCTCTGTACGCCGTGCTCCTGCCTATTTCCAATGCAGCCGCCACATCCTCCATCGCCATTCTACCAATGAGACGCATCTGGAGTAATTCTTTCTGTCGATCGGTCAGAGCGTCGCCTCCGAGCACGGAATCGACAACCTCGGCGATCCGCGCATCCTGGCCCTCGGCAACCGGATCCGGATCTGTTCTCAGAGTCCCCACGCTTTCGAAGAACTTTTGTTCCACACTTTTCCTGCGAAACCAATCCATCATTTCATTGCGCGCCATTCGAAACAGGTACGGGCGGACAGCTTCGGCATCGAGGCGACCCGCCCGCAGAACCGGAATGAGCTTGATGAACACAGCCTGAAGGAGGTCCTCAGCGGCATCCACCTGTCCGCAGCGCAACGCAAGGTAGCGCAGAAGATCCACCTTCACCTCATGGTAGATCCTTTCGAGGTCATTGTACGTGAGGCGCGGCATTCGAGTGGCTACTGGCTCACGCAGACGACAAGCCGCGCGCCTGAGCATAGGGCCAGCTTGCTGGCCAGAGCGGTGGTCGCATCCGGACTGAAATCGTAGTCTCCCGTCCGGCCGTTGCCTCCGGTTGCAGTCCAGTCTGCGCAGGTATTCCCCGCAGAAGTGGTCCAGTCTGCGTTCATACCGGTCCAGTAGTTCGCAATGGCCAATCCCTGGTAGAGCGGAAACGAAAAAAGCCCCTTCTCGTTCGTGGTTCCGATGGGAGACAGGCGCGTCGTCGTGTAGTAGGTACGATGGGGTTTGAGTACCCAGTCTACCTGGCCATCCCCCGCGTTCGGCGTGACGCTGGCCACCCGGGTGGCGGCGGCAAGGAATGCTTTGAACGTACCGGAACGTCCCTCCCCCGCTGCCGCTGCCGCGCACATCGAATCTGCACCCGCGACCCCGCCCAAATTGCCGTCCCTCTCAGTGGAGGTTTGACTGGAACTGCCGACAAAAATGATCGATCGATTCGCAATCTCCACGGCAATCAGATAGGCGATATCAAGACCAGGATCCGTGTCTCCTGAAGGGAAACAGCCCGCGGCCAGAATGAAGGTGCAGCAGATCACCCGAAGCCTCCAGGGAAAGGTTCCCGATTTCGATGACACGGTCACAGCCGGCAAGCAATGGGTGGGTGGCACAGACTGCTCCTAAAACCTCTGCGTGAAAGCAAGACGCACGGAACGCTCCGAACGCTGCCCCTGGAAGTCGGCCGAGATATGGAGGCGCGACCCGTCGAGCCGCGCGGCATCCTTGGTCTGCCCACCCTCCAGGGGAGGGTCCGCGAAGTACGCATCGAACAGATTGTATGCATAAACTGCCAGCAGGAAAATGGAGACACGGGCGGCCGTTGCGGCCGAACGTTCCACGTCGGCCTGTGCCGAAAGACCCTGCGCGTAGAACACTGTGGCCAAGCCCAAATTGGCCGTGAGCAGCCCGGACGCAAGAGTCCGGTCCCGAGCAACATCCCTGTCGGCAACAGCCGCCTCATGACCACCCGTCGTATTGTACAGAAGCACTGTGGACAGCGCGGCAGCACCCGCAAGAGCAAAGCCCTTGAACTCCGAGCCCTTGCGCAACTGGCCCCACCCGGGCAGGATGGCCGATCGCCAGAGCGCCGAGAGCGGCTCGACCTGCCGGGCCCGCGCCGCCTGTTCCCGTTCCTGGATCAACTTCGCGATTCGTGCGCGAAGCTGGGCCTCGTCCTGTTCCCAATCAACGGGTTCGGGCACGAGGGAAGCCACTTCCCGCTTCGGTACGACACGGATCTGACCCCGCTTGGTAACGATGTTGACGTAGTTGTCCTGAACGACGGCGCGCACCCCGGTGTGGCGCTCTCCGTTCCGCAATACGACGGTGTCCGAGCGAAGTTGTGCGGGCAAGGCTACGATGGCCCACGCGCCATGAAGCGTCAACGTGCGGAGCCAAAAGGCCATGGACGCATTGGGGGTTCCCTGCCGCCCCGGGGACAACCGAAAATTTTGCGAGGGAGTCCCCTGGGAAACGCAGGAATCCCATAAAATCAGTGAGACAAAAGGACAATTTCCCCGTGGTAGAGGCAGGACGACGCCGGAGGAGAGTTCGCCGGGCATGGCGGACGAAACGAACCGGTGAGGCGAATCATTTTGCGTCAGGAGTAACGTATGCTGTCACGAACCCTCAACCACTTCGGTGTTACGATTTTTCTCTTGTTTGTGGCCGGCTGCACTGTCACGACGTATCCGTTCAGTCGGATAGGGGCTCCCTTCGACCGAAGCACCGTATACCTGTATCGGCTCACGTTTGATCAGCTGCCTTACTCTGTTGAGGTATCAGCGAGCCGGGAATCAGACAACGAAACAGGCGCGCGCGCGGTCCCCCCGGGCCCTTTTCGCGACGAACTACAGCCGGGTCGGTTCCTGTCTATGGACCTGGAACCCGGAACCTATGTGTTCAAAGCAAACTACACTTCAAAGCTCAGGAGCGGCGGCTCCCCGCTCCGCCTGCAGGCTTGGACGAATACTCTTTCCCTTGCGGCAGAACACGACTACTTCGTCCGTATCGATGCCCGCCCGGCGCCTTACGGCATGGAGCAATTGGCCATTGTCGCCGTCCCGGAATCCCGCGGCATGCGAGAGATCAGTGCATGTCGGAGCCTCAGGCAATACAAATAGTTGAGGTGACGCGATCGGGGAGCGGCCAGCGGTCGCCCCTCGATGGTCCAAAACTGCAACCAGCCGTCGCCGCCGACAATCACACGGGCGCCATCAGGAGTCAGCGCCGCGACCCGGTGTCCATATGGCCGCAAATGACGGACCGCTCAGAAAGTACAGACCAAGATAGCGACCGCCAGCCATGCGGGACACGATTCGCACGGGGGGCGCCGGACTCTTGAACGGATCCCGCCAAACGACGACGACGTCATTGCGCGCCGTGGCCGCAAGCGTGCCACCTTCCGGCGAGAGACTCAGTTTGTGGAGGTCAATCCTCGGGGAAGTCAAGATGAACCGCAGACTTCCCTTACCTGCAGGATAGCAATGCCTCCCAGCAGGCGAATCGTCTCTGCGATCGGTTCCTGTCGCCCGCGCAACCTCTCCATAAGGACGGGCACAAAAACCGTCCCGTTTCAGCAAACGAGTGGAGAGTCGCGTTCCTTTCATCGGTGAACATCGCGTCACCAACCGAGGACGGGGATCGGACCCCATTCCTCGGCAGAGTTCACGTTGCGCCACTTCACAAACGTTCCCGCCGGGCTCGTTTGGCCTCCTTGATTATCTCACCTCTGGCTTTTCGCAGCAGCAACCCAATAGCACTCGAAACGATCATGAGAGCCGAAAAGGCAATCAACATGATTCCGGGAAACACCATCGGTTCTGCGCCGCTTCGCATCATCCGAATGCCCAACACGGTCGCCAACGAAAAGAACAAGGCAACAAAACCATATGCAGTGGCGTATTTATAAATGCCGCCAACGCTCAGAATCAAGAAAAGGAGCAGAAGGCCGAAGTACGCAGACAACAGCCGGTACTCGGTCGTTGCGGGACCGGAACGCCCCCAGCCAATCCACAGAGAACCCACGAGTCCGGCCCATAGAGGCGCCGTTCCGACGATGAGGAACACCACCCGGACCGGCGTGGGGCGCGGGACGCGATCCGGCTTGCCCTCCTTCCTCCGTGCAATCCGCCGCAAGCGGTCGCGCTCGAAAACCCACAGGGCTAGCCCGAGCAGGCAGGTGACGACGACCACTGCCAGGGAAGTCAGCAAAGGGCCGTGGGGTTGGAGGAAATACTCGAAATCCTTTTTGAACTGAGCCTCGTCAAAAGCCGGGTTCCCCTCTGCGCAGGCCACCAGAGTCAGGCAACCCGCGAGGGCGACAACCGAAACGAAGACGCGTCGCAATCGGCCACGGTCGAAATGCATGCGCCATGCTGCCCCGGATTTTTGGAGTGTCAACTCGACAACCGCAGGCGTTCGCAGATGAGCCCGCCGGCCCGCCGCTGGCAGTGGGGGAAAAGAGCGCACCCGTTCTCCGAGCGGACGCCTGAAGGCGGAACCCTGACCCAGCACCAGCGGGACCCGCCCGAGAACATCAGGGCGTCGAGTGGGAGCAGGCCGACGCCCCCTCAGTTTTCCGACGGAGGCAGGTTGCAGAACTCGACCGGCCTGTCAGCAGTCGGGTTTTCGTGCACGGGCTCGATCCCCAGACCGCGTAGACTGTCCTCTTCCGGGCGCTCCAGCGCCGCCACGGCTTCGAAGACCTCTTCGGCTGTCCGATCGTCCGACCACTTCAGAGCAAAACGAGCGTCCCCCATGATGGTCCCGGCGTCATCGATGATGACCGGCCCTTCGAGGTCCGGGAACAGGATGACATCCTGCGAACGGGTCAGGACGAGCACGGACTCATCGCCCAAGCGAGCCATGGCCTGGATGGTCTCCAGGATGAGCTGGATGTGCTCCACTGTCGTGGTCACATGAGCCAGAATGACTTCCCGCTCTTCATTGCCCATGAGCGCTCCCGAACCGGAACCCGACCGGCTCTGTCGGAAATAGGGCGGCGCGGGGGCCGAACGTCAACAAATTCTGTTGGCTGAAAGGGGTGGCGGGCCTCACCGGGGATGCGGGAGGGCTGCTGGCTTGCTGCGCGGAACGGGACAACAGATCCTCAAGGCCCTGCATTTGAGCTGTGTCGCGCTGAATCTGGGCGGAACGGCCGCGCTGTTTGCCACCTGGCGCTCGCTGCGCGGCGACCGGGTGTTTGCCGTGCGGCGCAGATCGGGACGACCGCCTCCGTGACCGTGCTGTTGCTCATCGTTTTCATCTCGACCCTGAAGCAGGCTTCCCATCGCGGAGATCTCGTTCGCCCGACTGCCGGACGGTGTCCATATCGGGCGCGCCCGGTTCGAGTTTCCGTACGAGGTAGAAATCACAACGCGCGCCGGCCGGGTTGTGAGTGCGCGCATGCCCTCGAACCGCGACTCGGACTACGCCAGGTTTGCCGAACAGGTTCTCCCGCGCGTCGTGCGCGCGCAGTCCCTTCAGGTGGATGCGGTATCGGGCGCCACGACCACGAGCGTGGCGATTCTCAAAGCTACGGAAGACGCGGTACGCGCAGCCGCAAGGGAGCGCAATAGCCACCCGTTACGGTCCGGGGAGCGGTCTGCCGATGGGATACAGCAGGTTCCGCGCTTCCTGTTCGCGGGGAAAGAAAACCTCTCGCCGCGCGCTCTCGGGGTCCCGGGCGAGCCGGCGGGGTCGCGGCGTGTTCGTTCGGTCGCTCAAAGCGCGCGTGCCACCGCGTTCATGAAACACGAGAGTATTCGTCACCTTCCAGAGAATCTTCGGGGAACATTCTCGGGTTGAGGGCGTGGTCCTCTGCCCGCACGCATTCGGGACGGAAGCTTTGGAGAAGGGGGCGATGGCGCAGTTGCCGATTCAGATCCTTCAGCCGCGCCTGAACGACGGAATGATCCGGTCACATTTGCGCGCAATTGCCGCAACTCGAGGGCGCGGGAATGGTCGCGGCCGCAAAGGAGCTAAAGAACTCAAGAGGCTGTGGCCTGTCCCGCCGCGTCTTGCTCGGGACCAATCCCCTACCGCGCGCCCGTCACCGGACCGCCATCGATCCAATCGATCCAACCACGCCCCTCGACAATCCGCTCGCCCACTCGGAGAGACTAAGCCTCCCCAAGCAAAGCCAGCCTCAACCGAAATGACCCAAGCGGCCCACCCGATCCACCGGCCCAAGGACAACCAATCACCCTGACCCCAGGCTGCCCGACGACCTGGCCACGTCGATCCCGACCTTACTGTCAGTCGCAGGCGATTTCGAGATCTCCGGCGACTTTCACTTTGCCATCATCGCCAACGGCCTCGATGGAGATCACGAGCACGCGGCCTTCTTCCACTTTCTTCTTCACGGTCCCCGTGCAACGAACGACCTGTCCCGGCAACGTCATGTCCCGGAACTTCACGGCCAGGTTGCGCACCTGGCGCGGGTTGGCCCAATTGGTCACCAGGCGACCGAGTTGGGCCATCACGTACATCCCGTGCGCAATCGTGCTCTTGAGTCCGACCTGCTGCGCGAACGAAGGATCCGTGTGAATGGGGTTGAAGTCCCCGGAAGCGCCCGCGTAGCGTACGAGATCCATGTGGTGTATCGGCCCGAAAGAAAGCTCGGGCACGACCGCGCCCACTTCGTAGTCAGCGTACTTGATGTTCTGCATGGCTTTGCTCCTGAATGGCCGGAGTACGGCCTACTTTCCCTCCGGACGAATGACGATGGCCATTTCCGCTTCGATGCACGGCTGCCCGCTCTTCGCATCTGCGTACACGCTTTTCAAAGTGAGCATGTCCATCTTGCCGGTCTTCACATCGATCACTTCGGCTTCACCGCGTATCTTCATGCCCGGATACAGCGGACGGTGATACGTGTATTCCTCCTTCATGTGCAGGAGGCGATCGGTGTCGATCCCCAGGGCCTTCAGGTCCGCCCAGAAGCGGTCGTAGCCGTATCCCCAGAAGACGAACGAAGTCTGGAAGGTGGGAGGAGCGGGCGTATCTTCGAACCCTGCCTTGCGGGCGGCCTCGGCGTCCCAGTAGATCGGGTTGGTCTCTCCAATGGCCTGACAGAACTCCCGAATCTTGCCGCGCTCGACTTCGACCTCGAACGACTTCAGTTTCGTCCCAACGAGTTCTTTGCTCAGTGCCATGGAACCAAGTCCCCCCGGGTAGAACCACGGGTCAAGTCCTACACCGGTGTGACGTTTGTCACAGCGGCGCACAGGCGTTTTTCAGTGTCAACAGACGGCCAACGTGCGACTGTCACCGCGTGTTTGGAAGATTCATGCAAGGGGCGACGGCCTTCGATATGCGCCCGCTGGCGGCGCGGCGCCTGCGGTTTGCGGGAGCGGCCTTCCTGCTGGTCGTCGTCGCGATCATTCCCCTCGAGGCGCGGGAGAATCCGCCCTACCGCAACAAGGGTTTTCAGGTTCCTGGGATTGGCATTTGCCTGATCCGCAACCTGTGCCTCGTCGACCATCCTGAATTCAAGGTAATCCAGTTGAACCTGCTCATGGGGGATTCGTGGGGCTTTTCGGCGCTTCAGTTGGGCACGTTTCGCAACCGGGCCTACGGACCCACGGGGCTGCAGTTTGCGTTTGCCAATCAGTCGGGCCGCGACGTGACCGTGCCGGTGCAACTGGGCATCTACAACATGCAGGACGATGGCGGCCTGGCCCTTCTTCAACTGGGCGTATTCGCCAACCTCTCTCACCGTGAAACGACTGTGGCCGGTGTGCAGCTCAGCGGCGTGCTGAACCTCGAAGACCGGGACTCTGCCGGACCAAACATCTACGGCCTCCAGCTTTCCGGCGGCCTGAACCGCGCCTCCAACGTAGTCGGCGTTCAACTGGGTCTGGACATCCATTGGTTGTTCGCCATCTTTTTCGAGAATCGTAAAGAATACTATAGCTCCGCGCAGAATGTGTACGGGCTGAAGTTCTCCCTGATCACGGGGGAAGTCCGAGAGAACATGGGCGGCGTCCAGGGCGGCCTCTTCAATCGAACGAAGTCCCTCTGGGGAATCCAGCTCGGGCTGGGAAACACCGTGACGGACGCGGCCCTGGGATTGCAGTTTGGCGCCGTCAATTCAGGCAACGCTCACTCGGGGGCCATGCTCGGCCTCGTGAACGTGGCCGGGGGTGACACCGACGGCATCCAGTTGGGCCTCTACAACAGCGCGGGCCGGATCCGCCCGCTGCAAATCGGCGGCATGAACCACACCCGCAGCCTGGTCGGCGTTCAGTTGGGCTTGCTCAACCGCTCCGAAACGAAGGCGTTCGGACTCCAGTGCTGCGGCTTCAACACCGTCGACGCACGGCTGAGCGGCGTACAACTGGGGATCTACAACCGCGCGGAGCAGGCCTTCGCTCAGTTGGGCCTGCTGAACAGCAGCGACCACAATCCGGTGATCCAGCTCGGGGGCCTGAACCTGTCCGACAAGAACAGCGAAGGCGTTCAGTTTGGGCTCTTCAACTATACATCCGGCCGGGCCACGCTGCAGATTGGGCTCTTGAACTTCGCCCTGAAAAACTTCCTGCCCTTCTTCCCCATCATCAACATCAACCTGGAAGAGGACGCAGCCGGCGGGCGTGACCTGGACAGGGAAATGGCGCGACTGGCGAACGTGTCCACGCAATGACCTGGTGGGTCGCGCCGTTCCTTTCGGGATAGCATGCGGGCCAACACGGACCCTCTACTCCATGACTTCGATCTTCTCGAGTTTCTCGTCTTCGGTCAGTCGCGGATTCGGCAGTTCTTCGAGGAGCGCGCGTACGAGCAGGTAGGCGGGCGCGGCATAGGGCAGGACGTCCTTGCCCAGCCGGTTGCCGTACGACTCGATCACCGTCTTCAGATCCGGGTCGGCGCTGTCGTAGCGGTTGCGGGCAATCCCCTTCCAGACCACGCCATGCGGCTCCCGACAATCTTCGAGCGTGGCGCCCACCTCGAGTTCGACACGCCCGGACTGCTCGGCCACTTCGAGGATGTTCAGGAAGAGTACACCGTTGAGCTTCTCGTTGGCCGCGCATACGGCTTTCACCTCGGGCGCCGCACCTTTCACGGATTTCTCGGGAAACAGGATGTAGTCCCTCTGAACGGAAACGTATTCGCGGGCCACTACCGGGATCACGGCCTGAGCGCCCGGAGGCCGCATCTGACGGCCGGGCCGCAGCAAAACGACGATGCGTTTCACGCGATCCTTTTCGTTCCTCTCGTAGTCCGGCTTCAGGTAGATGTAGCGAACCGTGCAGGAAGTACCGAGCAGCGCGACTGCCGCCAGCAGCACGAGTCCGCGCCCCACACGGCCGAGAGTTCTTTCAATTCGTGCTCTGAACATTGCCTGCCTCCGGTGCCGCATTGCGAGTGCGCCTTGCGTAGAGTTCGAGTACTGCGGGGAGGATGATCACCGCCGTGAGCATTGTGGCGGTCAGTCCGATGCAGGCCACGTAACCCATCGAGCGCAAACCGGGATGACTGGCCACCGCAAGCGACCCCCAACCCGCCAGTGTGGTCAGACTCGAACCCACCACCGCCGTCCCGGTGCGAAACACCTGAGCGGTGAGGTCGCCACCTTCCAAAAAGCGCCGAAAGATGAAGATGCCGTTGTTGATGCCGTAACCCACGATGACCGGCAGCACAGCCGTATTGAAGAAGTTAAGCTTCACGTCCAAGAGGGCCATGACCGCAAACGTGAGGGCCAAACCTACAACCAACGGGATGAGCGAGACCAGCGTATGGTCGATGCGCCGGAAGCTCAGATACAGGATGAGGAGCACCAGCACGGCGGTGTACAACAAAATCTGCCTACTCTCACGCAGCACGATCTCGGCAAACAGGGCCACCAAAACGGTGGAGCCTGTGGTAACCGCCGTGGCCTTCACCTTCTGCAGATCCTCAATGTTCTTATAAGGTCTGTTCTTGATTATGATGTCCCGGATGGCGGGCGGGATGGCCAGTCGCTCCAAATCGGCAGGGGAAGCGCTGTTGGCCACGGCCAGGGCTCCGTTGATCTCGCGCTCGGAGAGGGACATCCCCGCCACTTTGCGGCGCGCGCTCCCGCCGCTGATACGACGACCGGTCCGTCGTTCGAACGACGGGACATCGTACACCAGCATCCGAATGGTGCGGTGGCCCACCATGGGGAACTCCAGCCGGGAAAGCATGTCCTTGAGCGCGATGATGTCCTGTGCCAGGTGGAGTTTCGTCACATCCGGATAGATGAACGTGAGGTAACCCTTCACCTTGCTTGCGGGCACGGCCTTGAACTGCTCGGCAATGTAGTCCGGCAGCTTCTCCTCCGAGTACGGACGGGCGTTCAGGATGTCCATGGCCTGCTGCCAGTACTTCTGATAGGGCCCGGGAATCATGCCCCGCTTGACGATGGCCGACTGTTGCTTGAAGCGCTGGATCAGTTTGTAGTTCTCCAATTGCTGGTCGTACGGCGGCACGAAGCTGAAGAGGCTGATGACGTTCACCACGTAGCGGGAGTAGTTCTCCGGCAGCGGCTCGAAATGCTCCCAGAGCGCGTAGGCCTCCTCAATCGTTGGCACAGCCACGGCCAGGGGGTTGCCGGCAATTTCCAGCCGGATGTTCATTTCCTCGGCCAGCGTTTCGGCGGGCGCGTCGGCCTCGAGCATGTTCCGCGAATCGTAGTCGAAAGAGGCTCCGCGGGCGAACCACAGAGCGGGCAGCGTGAGGATCAGGCCCACCGTGAGCACATAGCGCGAGATGACCGGGAAATTCCAGCGCGCCAGACGCGCCTCGTCTTCGGCGTCGTTGACGGGACTATCCTTGAGGTAATCGAGAAAACGCGGGAACAGCTCCACAGCAATGAGAATCTGGAGCGGCGTGAAAAAGAACATCACGATCGCCGTGATCACGATGCCCAGGGCCGACAGAACCCCGAACTCACTGAACCCCTGGAATTCGCTGACCATGAGCGCGATAAAGGCCGCAGCGGTCGTGCTGGCTGACCAGATGGCCGCCGAGCCGGTGGAGAGTATGGAATCCCGCATCGCCGCGCGCAGGTCCGTATTCTTCGAGAACTCCTCCCGAAACCTGGAGACGAAGTGGATTCCAAAATCGATGCCGAGGCCCGCGAGGATCCCGCCCATCATGGACGTGACCAGGTTCAGCTCTCCGTAGATGAGATAGGTGGCGCCGAAGGTGAGCACAAGGGCGTAGAACAGCGAGATCAACATGGCCCCGATGAGAAGCTTCTTGCGCACAAAGAAGAAGAGCAGCAGAAAGATGAGCACGATCGCCAGAAGGCCGGTGGTATAGAGGCTTTCGCGCAGCGTTCGATAGGCGTACGCGTACTGGGCATAGGCGCCCGTGTACTCCACCTTCACCCCACGTTCGGCCAGTTTCAGGTCCGCCACCGCATCCGCCACCTTCTGGTTCAGAGCGGTGCTGCGGGCAATATCGCTGTAGTCGAAGCGCGGCTTGATCAGGAGGACCAACATGCGGCGGTCCGGCGAAACGTAGTAGTCATCGACTACTTCCTTCTTACCGATTCGGCTGTACTTTTTGTAGAGGTCCGTCAGGTTCAGCTCGTAGGGCGGCTTCGGGTCCAGGTCGATGTAGAGGGGATCGGCCTTGCGCACCAGCTCTTCGCGCTTGATGGAGATGCGCCGGAACGCCTCTTTTAGGTCCTTCGTTTCGATCCGGTACAGGACGTGGGTGGTGACGAAGTCGAGCGAAAACTTGTGCCTTGCATACTGAATTTCGGGCAGGCCGGTGATGCGGGCCGAAAGGTCGTCCGCGGCCTTCTTCAACGCAAGGGCGTCGCGCTCGTTCTCCTTCTGGTGCTTGGCGTAGTGGCGGTTGGCGCGGGCCACGAGGTCCGCCACCTCTTTGTCCTTGCCCAGAAGAGAAAGGCGACGGGCTCGCTCGATCAGTTTGTCGCCTTCGTCAGGCTTGTTGTGCTTGAAAACGACGACCAGAAAGCCGATTCCACCGGTCATCTCGGTGATCTGACGAACCGCCTTCACCTGCGAGAGGTGATCCGGAAGCATGTCCAGCTGGTTCGAGTTGATCGTGAGCTTGAGTCCGAAATGCAGGGAGACAACAAAGACCACCAGCGAGATGACGAAGCTCGTCAGCGAGTACTTGAGGTAAGTGTCGATGAATCGAGATAGAGTGCGACGGATCATGGTATCAAAAGGGGAACGCGAAAGCCGGTCCAGAGCCTCCGACTACTTCAGGCTCTTGACTGTCCGCTCCAGGGTGTCCAGGAGTCCTTTTGCGCCACGCTTGCGATAGGTGGGCAGGATCTGCTCGTCCCGGCTTTTCTTGAGAGACGAGTTGCCGTCCACGTCGAGAAAATCCACCACCTGGTACTCGCTTTCTCCTTTCTTGAGGATCCAGGTGAACACCAACCGTTCGGAACCGCTGTACACGATGGAAGAACGCACGTGGATGCGCTCGTCCTTCATCACGGCCTTGTCGTACGAAAGGCCGACCCTCCCGATGTACTTGTTGGCCAGGGGGAAACCGCGCTTCTTGATGTATTCGCCGAGCAGCCGCTGGAAGCGTTGCAGCTGTGCTTCGGCGAAATCCTTATGGTGCTTATCCAGAAGGTAGCGGGCCATCTCGGCCAGGCCGATATAGCGGAGCGCGTGGTCGAATTTCTGAAGCCGCACGGCCGCCAACATCTTGCGGACGACGGCGGTGGCTTTTTCCCCCTCTTCATCGACGGAGCCCGTGGTGGTTTTCTCCTCCACCTTGCCCTCCGTCTTGGGGGCACCCTGCCCGCCTGCCTGCGCGGGGCCGGCAAGGAGCACGAGACAGGCCACGATCAGAACCCAGGATTGGTTCTCCCAGCGCGCGTTTTTTGTCCTGCTTCCCATGCGTTTTACCTCACCGCTGCCTTCCGGGCTTTCTTGCCTGATGGCCCCCCGAAGGCAATCAGTTTGTTGCCGGGGCTCGTGACGGAGTTTCAGCTGATCTCTCCGGTCGAAAGGAGCTGCACGGCCTGCTCGATGGCGCTCTGCGTACCGGCGAGGGCCAGGGTATCCCCGACCCGCAGAACCTCGCGTGGTCCCGGCACGCTGACTCCACCTTCCGCACGAATGATCGCGAGCACCGTGGCACCCGTACGACCGCGCAGGTTGAGATCGGTGAGCGTCTTTCCCGCGGCAAATGCCTTACCGGGGATCCGATACGCCGTGGGCGCGCCGAGTCCCGGCAATACAGTCTCGACGACATCGAGGGCCTGCGGTCCGCGCGTCGGGGCGCGCGCAGTGACCCGCGCGGCGAGCGCTTCGAGCACCATCTCGGCTCCGGCGCGGACGTGACCCTGCAGGTTCGTGGCGCTGCGCCAGAAACCCAAGCCCAGGACGACGAGCGCGAGTAGCAACAGCAGTCCGCCGGGGGCCCAGGGAAGAAACGGCTGCGTGAGGGCCACCATGGGAACGCCCACCAGCAACACGATGAGCAACTGGAGCGTGACGAGAAAAGCACGCCTCGGAGCGTCGGCCGGGTCGAACTGGACCTGCCCGCGGGGCAGAGCCGCCTCCGCGAGCAGCATGCCGAGGCGTCGGATGAGCCGCAGCAGTCCGACGGCAAAGGGCAGTGCAAAGGCGAAAGCCACGATGGGGACGACGATGTTGGAAGCCAGCTCCCCGAATTGGAAGCGCGTGCCCAACTGCTGCACCAACTGCGTGTGCGCCACGGACGAGGCGATCACAATCACGACGATGGCCACGGCATCCACCAGGATCAACCGCACGCAATGTTTCACCGCGCTCTTTTCGGAGGCGTCTTCCCGCGAGCGCAGGCGTTCGATCCAACTGCCGTACAGCGCGGCAAACGTTTGCAGCGCGGGCGGCAGTTTCCGATCCACGAAAGCGGCCGCCGGCTCGGAGGCTCGCACGAGCCAGGGCGTCGTGAACGCGGTCACCACGGAAACGGACACGGCCACAGTGTACACGAAGTCACCCACTGCTCCGCGCGCCAGACCCACACCGGCAATGATGAACGAAAACTCGCCGATTTGAGTGAGACTCATTGCGGTCTTCACGGACGTTCGGATCCCATTGCCGCCCAGAAATCCCCCGATGGACACCCCGAGGCTCTTGCCGACGATCACGAGCACCGCGAACAGGCCGATGGCGGGCAGATGGGACACGACGGCCTTCGGGTCGATGAGCATGCCGACCGACACGAAGAAAATGGCCGCAAACATGTCACGAATCGGCAGCACCAGTTCCTCCACGTCGCGATCGTGACCGGATTCCGCCACCAGAGAGCCTGCAAGGAAGGCCCCCAAAGCCACGGAGTAGCCCAACTGTTGGGCCACGAACGCCAGAGCAAAACAGATGCCGACGCTGGCCACGAGCAACGTCTCACGACGGCCCAGGCCATGCACGGCGCGGATGGCGCGCGGGACGACGAGCAGGCCGATGGCGACCACGCCCACCAGAAAAGCGCCCAGTTGCAGCCCGGTACGACCCAGGGCTTCGATCGAAACGTTGCCGGAGGGCGGCATGCTGGCCAGCACCGTGATCAGCAGAATCGCGATGAGATCCTCGACCAGAAGTATCCCGACGACGAGTTCCCGGGTTCGCCCGGCGATGCCCGAATCCGTGAAGGTCTTCACCACGATGGTCGTACTGGAGATGGCCACCATGGCGCCCGCGTACACCGCTTCGCGTTCGTTCCAGCCGAGCGTGCGCGCGAGCAAGAAGCCCAACCAGATCATGAGGCTGCATTCGATGACCGCAGCCACGCCGGCGACCGGGCCCACGGTGAACAATCGCCGGAGGCTGAATTCGAGACCCAACGCGAACATGAAGAGGATCACACCGAGCTCGGAAAGCGTCCGGACGATGTTGAGGTCGGCGATCAGGAACCCCGACAAATGGGGGCCGACGAGCAGCCCGGCGATGATGTAGCCGAGGACAACCGACTGCCGCAACCTTTGGAAGATGACGGTCGTGATGGCGGCGGCGCCCAGCACCACGGCGAGGGCCTTGAGAAATTCGTGTACGTCGGTCATCTTCCCGGCGCGCCCGCAGGCGGCCGTACGGCCGCCGCGCCTGACGTTATTTCTTCAGCACCACCCGCCCGTCCACTTCCCGGAGTCGGTAGCCCATGAAGGTCACAAAGGCCAGCGCGAAACCGATGCCGGCGGCCACGGCCACGACCTTCAACCCGCCCGCGGTGTAGCGCCCGTTTTCGGCCGCCAGGATGGGAAATACGAGGATGGAAAGAGCAATCGCGCTCTTCTGAGTGATGGCCTGCGTTCCGAAGAAGATGGCCTCACGTCGCTTGCCGTACAGTTCTTCGTCGTAGTCGGCCACGTCCGAAAGGATGGCGAACGGCAACATCATGAAACCGGCCGAGGGTATGCCGATGACGCCCATGATGACCGCCGACTGAACCACCAGCGAACCCGGCAACGTACCCACGAGACACAGAAGAAGCACCGCAACCGCACTCCCGATGCAGGTGATGAGAAACAACCCGTACTTGCCCAATCGTTTGGCGAAAGCGTTGAAGACAAAGAAGAACAACGTGTTCACGGCGAGGAACGGGCCCATGAGGATCGGAACGGCATCCTTGTTCAGTCCGAGCACCGTCTCCGCCCAGGCGGGCACCATGATGATGAGCAGGTTCAACCCGAACCAATAGAAGGAAGTGGAAATCATGAGGTGCACGAAGGGCCGGTTCTTGATGGTCATGAGAATCCACTGGAGCAGGCCCGCGGCTTCAGCGGCGTTTTCCGGCGGGTGCGGTCGCTCCTTCACCCACAGCGCGGTCGGCAGAAACGAAATCAAAGAGAGCGCGGCCACGGCCAGACCCAGCGCCCACCAACCCACGTGCTGGATGAGAGGCCCCACACCCACGCCGAACATCACCGTCCCCACCATGACGAACACGGCCTGCATCGTCGTGATGTTCACTCGTTCGCCCAAGTCCGATGAAAGTTCGGGCAAAAGCGCAAGATACGGCGTCACCACGATCGTGTAGAGGACGAAGTAGGCCTGTATGAGTACGAAGACGTAGGCGGCGTTCCACCAACTGGCGCTGCCCGTGGGTGGCGTCCACAGCAGAAAGAAGACGGCGCAAAATGGTAGTACGCCCCAGAGCACGAAAGGAATCCGGCGACCGCGCCTGGAACGGTGTTTGTCACTCCAGTAGGCGACGAGCGGGTCGGTGATGGCGTCGGTGAGGCGACCGAGCGAAAAGAAGACCCCGAAAACCGTGCCCGCGGCCAGGGTCACGGCTCCGGCCAGCGCCGGTATCAGAACCTGCCCCTTCCCGTCACCCGGCACGTAGAGGTAGATCAGCCACTGGGAGATTACGAGGTTCGTGAGGTTCATGGCCGTGCCGCCTGCTGCGTACGCCCATTTCCGACCGGTGGAGAGTTCCTTCATTTGTAATGCGTGACAGGAGCGCCGGACAGCGGCAAACGAAATTGTGTGGACCAAGAGGTTCGCAAGTGCAGCGAATGCTCGGATGGAACGAGTCTTGTTCGGCGCTCTGACGGTTGTCACCGGGATGATGGTCGGTTTTCACCTGGCCATGAACGGGAAGCTGGGAATCGAACTGCGGCGTCTGGCCGGTGACGATCTCCGGGCGGCCGCGGCCGTGAACGCCTTCTTCTGGATCGTGGGCGCCCTCGTAGCTCTGGTCTACTTCCTGCTTCTGCGCCCCGGAAATCCACGTGAGCTGCTTGTGGCCGCGTCCAAGCCCCTGCTCCTGGCCGGCGCCATCGGGGCTTCGCTGATCTTCGCCGCCACGCTGCTCATTCCCACGCGTACGGGAGGAGCGGGACCCGGTTTTGTTCTGCTCGTGACCGGGCAGGTCATCATGGGTCTGGTCCTGTCGCACTTCGGGCTCCTGGGCTCGCCGGTGGACCCGCTCACCCTCAAGAAGTTCCTGGGCCTCGGCCTGATCACCGGCGGCCTGTACCTCACGGTGGCGGCATGATACATGTCGGCATCGTCGGCTGCGGTCGCATTGCCGACCTGCACGCGCCCGGGTACGCGGGCAGCCCGGACGCCCGCATCTTCGCCGTCTGCGATACCAATCCGGAACTGCTCGAGGACCGCAAACGTGAGTGGGGCGCCGAGCGTACTTACGCGGACTTCGGTCGCCTGCTCGAAGACCCCAACGTCCATGCCGTGGAGATCCTCACGCCTCAGGTTCTGCACGAAGAGATGGTCGTCCGCGCGCTCCGCGCGGGCAAACACGTGGCCGTGCAAAAGCCGATGACCATCGACCTGCCCTCGGCAGACCGGATGATCGCCGCAGCGGCGTCGAGCGGCCGGGTCTTCAAAGTGACCGAAAACTATGTGTTTTACCCGCCACTCGTGCGCGCGCGGGAGCTCATCGCCGCGGGTGAAATCGGCGATCCGCTGGGCATCCGCATTCGCTACCTCGGCGGCAACACGGGCGGCTGGCAGGTGCCCGCCAGCGCCTGGGAATGGCGAATGCGCGAAACCGCCGCCGGACGTGGCCTGGTCACCTTCGATCACGGCCATCACCTGTGGAGTACGGCGTGGTTTCTTTTGGGCGAAATCGAGGAAGTGACGGCCTGGATCGACAGCATCGACGGGATCGTGGACTGTCCCTCCGTCGTGATGTGGAAGTACCGTTCGGGCAAACGCTACGGTGTCTGCGATCTGGTCCACGGGTACGACCTGACGATTCCTTCGCAATACTATACGAATGACGAATGGATAGAAGTGACCGGCAGCCGCGGGATCCTCGTCATCCGTCGCTGCACCGGCAACATCGTCAGCGGCCCGGTCATCGGCCTGTACCGGGACGGCGCGTGGCAGGACCACGAAGTGGAGAGCGACTGGGCCATAGGCTTCCGCGGAGCCACGCACAACTTCATCGACGCCATTCTCGGACGGTCCGCGCCCATGCTCACCGGGCAGCAGGCTCGCGGCATACTGAGCTTCGCGCTGGCCATCCGTCGTTCGTCCGACCTGCACCGTCCTGTAGCCCTGGACGAAATGGACGCTCGCTTCCCGCGCTACTTCGCGTGGCGCCACCGGCGCAGGCGACTGCGGGAGCGCGGCCGGAAGAGCTTCTGGTCCTGGTTTGCGCGCGCGGACTACAGCCCGCTCGCACCTCAGGCCGCAACGCTCACGCGGGATCTGGTCGGCCGCTTCGACGCGCGCGCCGCCGGAGATTGGCAGACGCTCATCGGCCTGGAGTTGTTGCCCGAAAAAGGACGCGGGGCCGGAAGCTTCTCGCTGCGTGTGCAGGCGGGTCAGGCCGAACTGACCGAGGGCCTCGAGCCGGATTGCAAGCTCGTCGTGCGTGTCCCGGCGGGTCTGTGGGCGGCCATACTGCTCGGGAAGAAGCGAATCGAAACCGCCGTTCTCACCGGACAACTCAAGGTGGAAGGCCAGGCCGAAGAGGGACTCAAATTGCGCAGCGTCTTCAAGCTCTGAACCACCCTCCGCCTACTGCGTCCAAGGAACGCAGAGTGGTTCGCGGAGCAATGCGACCCGCAGATTCGCAGATCTTCCGGGAGATTTCAACGATATCGATGCGGGCCCAGATGTGCGGCAGAGCGGCTCGGACCTCCTTAGCGATTCCCCGCTTGTGCTTTTCCAACGAAGGTATACGATCAGGGACCGTCTCCGCGCAGGTCATCGAGAATCCTGTCCAGCGCGAGGGCGCGGACGGCGGCCTTGGCCGGCGGCCTCTTCCACGGTTCGTCCGAACTCCTCAGAATCACGAGACCCTGATCCGCCTGCTCTTCTAGTCCCAAATCCAGTACTGCGGAGGGCCTGTAGGTTCTGAATAAGGCTTGAA
>CAZPFB010000054.1:13458-38006 GCA_964585735.1 uncultured Leptospiraceae bacterium | reverse complement strand
AGATCGCCAATGGAATCCCAAGGGACGAGTCCCGTGTCGCCATCGAAGATGCGCCGCACCCGATGCAGGAACTCCTCGATCAGCGCGGGGTCCGCGTCGTGCTCGCGCAGCCTGCCTGCGTTGGCAGTCCGAATTGCTTCCCAGTCGAGTCCGGTCATGCGTCCCTTTCGCACACTCCCGAACGGAAGGCAAATCTTTCGCCTGCCTCCTACTCGCGGAAGATGAGCACCGTGGGATGGCGACCGGGCAGCAGGTCCCGACGCACGAACGTCACGTCAAAGGGGGGCTTTTGGCCCGGTCGTACGCGCACCCACATCTCGATGATGCGACCCGGCTTCTTCTCCAGCTCGCCGGACTTCACGACCGGGCGGGGCAGGTGAACCCGGTAACGGTAGTAGTAGACGGCGCCCTCCCGGTCGGTCGCACGGATGACTTCCCGTTTCTCGTCGGGCTCGAAGCGCAACGCCTCGATCGGAAACTTCTGCTTCCAGAGTTCGGGCATCTGTTTGGTCAGCGCCGCGTAACTCGGCAGGCCTCTGGGCACGGCGACGGAGGGCGCAGCCCAAACGGGCGGAGCACCAGGAGCGGCGCCCGCGGCCAACCATCCAAGCACAAGCAGGAATCTCCCCGGCAACCGGCGCATTCCGACCGAGAGTGGCCCAGAGTAGCATACCGTGCAAGTGGGACAGTCTCGCGCTTGACAGATGCGTTTTTTCATGCTGGGAATCCGGGCGACCGGCCGGCCGCTCCTGCCACAACACTGCACCTTCCCGCCCCCAAAGAGACCACCCGCGGGGGTGGGGAGATCTGCCCTGGTCGCGTGCTGATTGCAGTGTCGTGGCTACTTGCGGTGCTCCACGAGGGCTTCGACGACGCTCGGGTCGGCGAGGGTGGAGGTGTCTCCGATCTCGTCGATCTCATTGTGGGCGATCTTGCGCAGAACGCGCCGCATGATCTTCCCGGACCTCGTCTTGGGCAGAGCCGGCGTGAACTGGATCTTGTCCGGTGCTGCATGCGGACCCAGGCGCTCGCGCACGCTCTTGCGAATGCGCGTCTCCAGTTGCTCGTCGCCCTCGATTCCGACCATGGGGGTGACGTAAGCATAAATGCCTTCGCCCTTGATGTCGTGAGGGAAACCGACGACTGCCGCCTCCGCCACACCCTCGGCAAGCCCGATGGCCTCTTCAACCTCGGCCGTACCGATGCGATGGCCGGACACGTTGAGAACATCATCCACGCGACCGGTGATCCAGTAGTACCCGTCCGCGTCGCGACGGGCTCCGTCGCCCGTGAAGTAGTAGCCGGGGAAGCGATTGAAATAGGTCATCCGGAAACGTTCGTGATCCCCGTAAACGGTCCGCATGATGCCCGGCCAGGCGCTCTTGATGGCCAGAAGTCCGGCGGCCGCGCCCGAAAGCTCGGTGCCCTTCTCATCCAGGATGACCGGCTCGACACCGAAAAAGGGAACGGTGGCCGAACCCGGTTTGAGCGGAACCGCGCCCGGGAGCGGAGTGAGCAGGATCCCGCCCGTCTCGGTCTGCCACCAGGTGTCCACGATCGGGCAGCGTTTCTTGCCGATAATGTTGTAGTACCACAACCATTCAGGCTCCTTAATCGTTTCGCCGACGGTGCCCAAAAGGCGCAGCGAGGAGAGGTCGTGTTTGGCCGGCCACTCGTCGCCTTCGCGCATGAGCGCCCGCAGGGCCGTGGGCGCCGTGTAGAAGATGCTGACTTTGTGTTTGGCCACCACCTGCCAGAAACGACCGAAGTCCGGATAGTTGGGAACGCCTTCGAACATGACCGTCTTGGCGCAGTTGGCGAGCGGGCCGTACACGATGTAGGAATGCCCGGTGACCCAGCCCAGATCCGCGGTGCACCAGTAGACATCGTCTTGGCGATAGTCGAACACGAGTTCGTGCGTGAGTGCCGCGTACACCAGATAGCCGCCCGTGGTGTGCAGCACGCCCTTGGGTTTGCCGGTGGAACCGGACGTATACAGAATGAAGAGCGGGTCTTCGGCATCCATGGGCTCAGGCGCGCACTGATCGGAAACTCCGGCAACAGCCTCATGATACCAGACGTCGCGGCCGGTCTGCATGCGCACCTTGGCCCCGGTGCGCCGTACGACGACGACCTTTTCGATGGAGGGCGTCCCGGCCAGCGCCACGTCCGCGTTCTCCTTCATGGGGATGTCCTGCTTGGTTCCCCGTACGCCGGAGTCCTGCGTCACCAGCACGCGGCAACTCGAGTCGTTGATGCGATTCGAAAGCGAGTCGGGGCTGAAAGCGCCGAACACGACCGAATGCACGGCGCCGATGCGCGCGCACGCGAGCATACCGATGGCCAATTCGGGGATCATCTGTAGATAGAAGCAGACCCGGTCTCCTCGAGTGATGCCGGCCTGCTTGAGGACATTGGCAAAACGCTGCACTTCACGATGGAGTTCGGCGTACGTGTAGCTGCGCGATTCTGCGGGGTCGTTGCCTTCCCAGATGATGGCCACGCGATCCCCCCGGCCTGCTTCGACGTGGCGATCCAGGCAGTTGTAAGAAGCGTTCAGTTTTCCGCCTTCGAACCAGGACACGTCGGCTGTCCGAAAGTCGAAGGAGCGGACTTTCTTCCAGGGTTCGACCCAGGTGAGCCGCTGCGCTTCCCGGCCCCAAAAAACGTCGGGCTTTTCGACCGATTCACGGTAGCGCTTTTCGTACTCTTCGAACGAAGGAATGTGGGCGCGCGACCGGAATGCTTCCGACGGCGCAAACTTCAGCTCTGAACTCACGCGCAACTCCCGGCTGCCGCGCGCAAGCCGACAGCCCGTCGCGACCATTTTCCAAGCGACCGACCTTGGCCAGAAGAATTTGACGCGAGCCCCTCCGGCCCCATGCTGGGGCCATGGACTCCCCGCTCATGGATTCTTCTCTATGGAAGGAAGCACTCCTGTGCCGGGAGTCGACCAACGTCCTGGCGGTGGCCAACTCGTTCCTGTACGCCCTTCGCGCCCTGCACGAGGAGCAATCTCACAACGGCCGGCCGACCGAGTGGATCTCCCACCACCCGATTGTGCGCCTGTTCACCGCGCGTCTGGCCGAGCTTTCCGGCGCGCCCACCGCTTCCGATCTCGAGGAGGTTCGGCTGCGAGCGCATCGTTAGACGCGAACCGGACAAAAAGGAATTGCGCCATTCTGTCGGGACCCCCGTTTTCTGTCGGTGTCCCAAGAGCCCTGCATTCTGGCCATCGACCTCGGCACCTCCGGGCCCAAGACGGCCGTCATCACGCCGAGCGGTCAGGTTCTCGCCTCTGCGGTCGAAAGCACGGAACTGATCCTTCTGCCCGACGGGGGAGCCGAGCAGAATCCGGACGACTGGTGGAACGCCGTGCGGCGCGCCACGCACCGCATGTGGGGCGATTCACCCGGTCTGTCCTCGCGCATACGCGCCGTGGCGGTGACCGCGCAGTGGTCGGGCACCGTGCCCGTGGACCGAGACGGTCGCCAGCTCATGAACGCCATCATCTGGATGGATGCGCGGGGTGCCTCCGATGCGCGCACGCTCACCGATGGCTTCCCGCGCTTCGAGGGATTTGGTCTGTTCAAGTTGGCCAAATGGCTGCGCCTCACCGGAGGCATCCCCGGACACTCGGGCAAGGACTCCATCGCCCACATCCTCTACCTCCGACGCGCGCATCCGGATCTCTATGAGAAAACCTACAAGTTTCTCGAACCCAAGGACTACCTCAACCTCCGCCTGACCGGTGAGTTCGTGGCCGGGTTCGATTCGATCGCGCTGCATTGGGTGACGGACAATCGCAACATCAACGATGTGCGCTACGACGACGGACTCCTGGGCATGTGCGGTCTGCGGCGCGAACAACTACCCGATCTCAAGCAGGCGGCCGACCCCATTGGAAAAATTCGCCCGACCGCCGCTGAGGAACTGGGCATCCCCAAAGATGCAATCGTGGTCGTCGGCACTCCCGACGTGCAGTCCGCCGCCATCGGCTCGGGTGCCGTGCGCGATTTCGAAGCGCACCTGTACATCGGCACTTCGAGTTGGCTCACCTGTCACGTTCCGTTCAAGAAAACCGACATCGTACACAACATGGCTTCGCTGCCCTCGGCCGTACCCGGTCGCTACTTCATTGCCAACGAACAGGAGACAGCCGGGTACTGCCTGACTTTTCTGCGCGACTCGGTCTTCTTCCCCAAAGACGCGCTCACCCCTCAGGGCGCGCCCGAGAAGGCGTACGAACTCATGAACGAAGTGGCCGCCACCTCCCAGCCGGGTTCAGGAAAGCTTCTGTTTTTGCCCTGGCTCTACGGCGAACGGACGCCCGTCGAGGAGAGCACGCTGCGCGGTGGATTCGTGAACCTCTCGCTGGATTCCACGCGGGGAGACATGGTGCGCGCGGTGATGGAAGGAGTGGCCTACAACTCGCGCTGGTTGATGGGCGCGGTGGAAGGCTTCATCCGCCGAACCCTGCCGTGGATCAACGTGATCGGCGGGGGCGCGCGCTCGGATTTGTGGTGCTCCATCCTGGCCGACGTACTGGATCGACCCATCCGTCAGTTGGCCGATCCGCTGCAGGCCAATTCCCGCGGCGCAGCGTTCCTGGGCGCCGTGGCCTTGGGAGAGCGCACCTTCGACGACATCGGTGATGTGACCGAAATCAGGCGCACGTACGAACCCAGGCCCGAAAATCGCGCCATCTACGACGAACTGTTTGGGGCCTTCCGCGAGTGTCACACCAACAATCGCAAAATGTTTGCAAAACTCAACAAAACCGCGCAGCACGGATGAGCGCCGGAGGCAGGAAGACGATGGACGCAAGCGCAAAGATGGAAGAGACGCTCGGGAAACATCCCCGACTCATGCGGTTTCTGGAACGCACGCTGTCCTTCTTCCCCGGCATCGAAAGGGCCGTCAAACGCATCCCCGCCGTGCGCCGTCGCATCGAGGCCGAGTACGACTCGATGATGGTCGACCTGGCCAAGGACCTCAAGCCGTACCGGGACGAAAAGGCCTACGCGGCGCTGCCCCACGCGGGCGTTTCCCGCAACCAGGTTCTTTCGCAGATGCGGCGACTGAAGGCCAAGGAAGAGTCCCGTTGGAAACAGGGTTTTGTCTCCGGCGCCGTGTACCACGGGGACAGCGGGCACATCAACTTCCTCAACCAGGTCTACGCGCTGCACTCCCAGGTAAATCCGCTGCATTCGGATCTCTGGCCGAGCGCCACGAAGTACGAAGCCGAAATTGTTTCGATGACCGCGCGCATGCTCGGCGCCGAACGCGCGGGTGGCCTGGGCACACCGAGTGAGGTCTGCGGCACGGTCACTTCGGGCGGAACCGAAAGCATTCTTCTGGCCATGAAGACCTATCGCGACCGCGCGTTCGAAGAACGCGGCATCGAGTTCCCGGAGATGATTGTGCCTGTGACGGCGCACGCGGCTTTCGACAAGGCCGCGCAGTACTTCGGGATCCGCAAGCGTGTCGTTCCCATGGAAGCCGACTACCGGGCACGCGTGAGCAGCGTGAAGCGGGCCATCAACCGCAACACCATCGCCATTGTGGGTTCGGCGCCCACATTTCCACACGGGGCCATCGATCCCATCGAGGAGCTTTCCGAGCTGGCCCGGAAGCGCGGCATCGGTTTTCACACTGACGCCTGCCTCGGTGGTTTCGTTCTGCCGTGGGCGCGCAAGCTGGGAGCCAACGTTCCCGAGTTCGACTTCGGACTGCCGGGCGTGACTTCCATGTCGGCTGACACCCACAAGTTCGGGTACGCAGCTAAGGGGACTTCCGTCGTGCTGTACCGCGGTCACGAACTGCGTCGCTACCAATACTACACGGTCACCGATTGGCCGGGCGGCATGTACTTCTCGCCGACTTTCGCGGGGTCGCGTCCGGGCGCGCTTTCCGCCGCCTGCTGGGCGGCCATGGTTTCGATGGGTGAGTCCGGCTACCTGAACGCCACGAAGAAGATCCTGAAAACGGCCGAAGCCATCAAGGATGGCATCCGAGAGATCCCGGAGCTTCGGCTCTGCGGCAATCCGCTCTGGGTCGTCGCCTTTGCCTCCGACTCCCTGGACATCTACCGGGTGATGGACTTCATGACGAAGCGACGCTGGAATCTCAACGGCCTGCACAAGCCTCCGTGCGTTCACATCTGTGTGACGTTACGACACGCGCAGGCCGGGGTCGCGGCGCGCTTCCTGCGCGATCTGAACGCCGCCGTCAAACACGTGCGCGATAATCCCAAAGAATCCGGCGGCCTTGCGCCCATCTACGGCGTGGCCGCCAACCTACCGGTGCGTTCGGTCGTCGGAGACATCCTCAAGCGCTACCTGGACGTGCTCTACCGCGTCTGAGGCGCTGCAAGCTCGTGCTCCGCGGCGCCAGGCTTCGGGCGCCGAGCAACCGAGGCTCTGGTTTCCGACTTGCTAACCGTGGAGCAGCCGGTACGATCGATCCGATGGAGCTCGTCCTGGTCGAAGACGACGCGGATGCCCGCATCCTCACCGAGCGTTTCGCTGCCGGTCTGGGTCATCCGATTCGCTCGTTTGCCAGCGGGGAAGAAGCACTCCGCGCCTTCGAGCAGAAACACGCCCGCGTCGTGCTCGTGGATTGGGGACTGCCATCCATGGATGGTCTCGAGTTCTGCCGGCAGTTGCGCCGGCTGCCGGGAGGATCCCATGCGTACGTGATTATGCTCACCATCCGCCAGGAGGCGGGCGACATCCAGCGTGCCGTCGAGAGCGGCGTGGATGACTACCTGGCAAAACCGTTCGATCAGATTGCCCTGGGCGTGCGGTTGCTGGTGGCCGAGCGCAATCTGAAAGCGGCCGCCATGTCCACGGACCTCCAGCGATTGCGCGAAAGCGAGGAACGTTACGAGCTCGCGGCCCGGGGCACGAACGACGGAATCTGGGATTGGGACCTGCGTACGGATCGTGTGTACTACTCGTTGCGCTGGAGGCACATCGCCGGGGCCGATCGGGAACCGGACTCGGACCAGCCATCGTTCTGGTTGGACCGTATGCACCCCGACGACCGCGAACGTTTTCGCTCGCAGATGAAGCTGCACCTTTCCCAGGGGTCCACGCAGTTCCTGTCGGAACATCGCCTGATCGATCCTGGCGGTGCGGCCATCTGGGTGCTCGCGCGCGGTCTGGCCATTCACGACGAAAACGGGCAGGCGTACCGAATTGCCGGGTCGATCACCGATATCACGGCACAGAAGCAACTCGAAGAGAACCTTTTTCGAAACGCGCTCTACGACATTACCACGGGACTTCCCAACCAGGCTCTCTTCCTCGACCGACTCAAGTCCGCTTTCGACCGGTGCAGCCGCAATCCCAACTATCTGTTCGCCGTGGTGTCCCTGGAGCTGGACCGATTCGAGCTGCTGACCGAATCCCTGAAGCGAGAAAAGGCGGACGACCTGCTGCGCTCGCTCGTTGAGCGCCTGGCCGATCGCCTGAGATCGTCTGATACACTCGCTCGCCTGGGAGACAACAAGTTTGCGGTGCTGCTCGACGACGTGAACTCGCAGAAGGAAGCAGGCGAGCTGTTCAACCAGATTCAGGACGAAGTCTCTCTTCCGTTTCGCGTGGGTGGCTCGGACATGTTCCTCGGCGTGAACATGGGGATCGCCATGAGTGATTCCCAGTACGAAGAAGCAGAGCAGTTGCTACGCGACGCGGACGTGGCCCGCTACCACGCGCGTGAAAAGGGTGGGGCAGGGTACGAGATCTACCGTGAGTTCATGCAGTCGCATATGCGCATCCGCATGAAGCTGGAGACGCAGTTGCGCCTGGCACTCCAGAACATGGACTTTGAGCTGCACTACCAGCCGATCGTCTCGCTGTCCCAGAAGCGGGTCGTGGGCCTCGAAGCACTCCTCCGCTGGGAACACCCGGAACTCGGTCGCATTTCACCGGCGCAGTTCGTGCCGCTGGCCGAAGAGACGGGCATGATTCGCCCCATCGGCGAGTGGGCTCTGCGCACGGCCTGCCTTCAGTCGAAAGCGTGGAACAACGGTGGGCACGACCTCTACATCGCCGTGAACCTTTCGGCGCGCCAGTTTCAGGAGGAAGACCTCATCGCGTTGACACGATCCTGCGTAAGTCAGGCGGACCTGATGCCGGAGCTTTTGGTTCTGGAGCTTACCGAAAGCGCCGCCATGAAGGATCACGAACACGCCATGGATGTGCTCCACGAATTGCGCAGCCTGGGCTTTCGCGTGGCCATCGACGACTTCGGCACGGGGTACTCTTCGCTCGCGTACCTCAAGAACATGCCCGCCGACACGCTCAAGGTGGACCGCTCTTTCATCCGGGATGTCACCGAAAACGAAGACAGTGCGGCGATTGCCAGCGCCATCATCCAGCTCGGCCGCGGCCTCAAACGCAAGGTGGTGGCCGAAGGTGTCGAGACGCGCGAACAGTTGGACTTCTTGAGGAGCAACGGCTGCGACCTCATCCAGGGCTTCTACTTCAGCCAACCGCTCCCGGCGGGCGAAGTGGCTGCCTTTCTGACGAACCACGAAGGGCTGGTGGGGCGAATCGGCTGATGGCCGAGGAAGGCTGTCGGATGTCCCGGTTAGGGTCGTGGTCCCCATGCTTCACTTGGCGATTGAATGGCCAGAGACGTGGTCGCAGGAAACCTGTGTCGCGCTCGACGTGCAGGTGAACGGTCCGGGGGAAAAGCAAAGGGACCCCGCGGGAATTCCAGCGGCTCGTCGAGGCAGTTGTTGTTTACTCTCAGGTAAGCAGCCGTTACGACTCGCTCTCGTGTGGTGGCGCCCGCTGCGGTCGTGGGGAAACTGTAGGCGCTGAACTCGTCGGTGCATCCGGGCGCACTGAAGAGGTAGTAGTTTTCTGCGCTGCCCGTTTGATTGGAAATGCGGACCAAAGGGCCGAAGGCCGGAACGACAAGAAAAATCAATCGGGCGGCAAGGATCCTCTCCTCGCAGCTTTCATCGCAGCTGGGTCCCCTGAATCTGTCGGGATCCAGGCAGCCGACCAACCCTGCGGTGCTGCCGAACCGCAACAAGAGGAAGTAGCTCTCCACGCCCCCGGAGTCGTTGGTGATCCGCAGCTCTGGACCAAGCGGAATCAATTGCGCGATGATCATCCCCAATCCGATGGCAGCTGATTGAGCCTCGGATGACCTCGAGTCCGGCGTCCCACATCCTGACCAAAGAAGTGAGCCGAGAAGAAGCATGGCGATTGTCTTCCCCCGGAAGAGTCGGAGGTTCGCACCCACGAATCTGCTTGCCGCTTCTCACCTGCCGAGCCCGATCCAGTCACAGTCACACGGCCAATCTCACGAAGGAATACTTTGGAAGCCCCGAAAAAAACGGACCCGCCGGATGATATGATTCGCTCTGATTTCAGGCGGGCAAGAAGATTTCGGGGTCTTGCGGGAGACCGCCGGGCAAGGGCCCTGCAGGCATTGCGCGCCACAACCGATGCATGTCTTCCTCTCGATCATGCGGCGCGAACCTCAGCGCGCCCTCGAGTTGCGTCAACGAGGGCGCTGTCGCCGCCGGCGCGATCCGACGTTTCGGCGCGGCCGACAGCATGAATCGCCACGGTATCGCTCACCCCTTCCAGAGACTCTTCCCCGGCATGCCCACCTGTCCGAGACCGCATTCATGACCGGACCGGCTTTCCCTTTTCAGAGCGTGCGAATGCGCTCATGCGGATGACCGCGTCTCTTGTCAGGGGCAGCTGATCTCGGGGGCGATGGCCCCGCTCCCCGCGACCAACTCTCCTATTTCCCCTGCTCCATACTCGACAGCAGTATGCGGTTGCGCCCGTCGTTCTTTGCCGCGTAGAGCGCGCCGTCGGCTGCATCGAAAAGGCTCTGGAGATCCTTGCGCGGCGGCATGCCGGCGATCCCGCCGCTGAACGTTACCGAGAACTCGACGCCCTCGTTGGAACGGTGCCGCACGCGCGCGAAGTGGCCGCGAACCTCGTCCATGACGCGCAGGGCTTCAGCCGGCGTCGTGTTCGGCAGCAGCACGACGAACTCCTCACCGCCGTAGCGCCCGATCAGGTCCGACTCCCGCAGCCGCTGCATGAGCATACGACTGAGCGCCTGGAGCACGCGATCGCCGACGGCATGTCCGTGCGTATCGTTGACGGGCTTGAACCTGTCGATGTCGATCACGGATAGCGAAAGCGGCTGGCCTTCGCGCTGGCAGCGCTTCACTTCCACGGCCATGCGGCTCATGATGGCGCGGTGGTTCATCAGGTGCGTCAGCCCGTCGCGGTGAACGAGCGCTCCGACCTGCCTGGCCCGGCGGACGCGGGAGCGAATGGCCTGCACGAGGTAGGTTGGGTTAATAGGCTTCACCAGAAAGTTGTCCGCGCCTTTCTCCAGCGCATCGAAGCGGACTTTTTCATCTCGCTCGGCCGAAAGGAAAACCACCGGGAGGTTCTGGTAGCCGTCATGCTGCTCGAGCACCTGCGCCAGATCCGTCCCGATGGTATTGCCCAGGTACAGGTCCATCAGCACCAGCTCAGGCTTGAAGTCGCTGACCGTATCCAGGAACGCATCGGCCCGATCGAGGAGGCGAACTTCCAGGCCGGCCTGCGCGAGCACGAACTGCGAATAGCGCGCCATGGCCGTGTCGTCTTCCACAATCAGAACTCGATAGGGTTCCACCTGCTCGCTCTTGGTGAAGTCGTCGAGGGCCTGCAGGAGATCCGGCAGGCTCACCGGCTTGAGGAAGTAGGCGCGACCGCCCGCGTGAATGGCGCGCAGGCGCGCTTCGAGGTCGTCGCGCTTCGACAGGAAGAACCACGGGATGGGTCGGGCGGACTCGGCGTTGATCCGGATGGCCAGAAACACGCCGCTCAGGCTTCCTTCCAGGTCCAAGTCCAACAGGCCGAGCAGAGGCGGGGACTCGGTGGCCGCCGCTGACAACTCCAACCCGGAATGGCAGACCCGAACACGATAGCCGAAATTGCCCAACTGCTCGGCCAGCGTTTCGGCGTACGCCGAGTCCGCGTCCGCGATCAGGAGATCCGGCCTTTTCTCTTCACCGTCCGGAGTAAGCGCGGGCGCAACAAACGGAAGGGGAGTCGATTGCGCGGCCCTTTCCAGGTCACCGAGGAGCTCTTCGACCTGCTCCCTTTGAGCAATCTCCGGCCTCGCGCCCGCGGCCACGAGATCCGCAACCAGGGCTTCCAGAATCCGCGAGTACTGGCTGATCTCGGGAAAGCCAAAAGTACCGCCCGAACCGGCCAGACGGTGCAGCAGGGCCACCATCTCCCGACCGGCATCCTCGTCACCGGAGGCAGAGGAAAACTTCCCCCAGTGCTGCCGAACCTCGGAAGTCTTTTCGGGCAGGGCCGCCGCGTAGCGGCGACGGAGTTCCTCCACCTGATCGGCAAACCGGTCGCGTGCGTGGTTTTCGTCCATGGGGGGTCCGACGGTCTGTACGTAGGAGACGAGGCCGGGCGCGCCAACAATTTCTCTTTCCGCATCCTTGGGGCGGACGCAGGGTGACCAGGGTGCACGGGTCCCGCCGACTCCTCGGTCCACTGCTCGTCTTGTCGGGTTGCTGCGGAATCGCCTACGAGATCCTCTACTCTCGACACCTCGGCAACCTGCTCGGCAACCAGTTCGTGGTTTCGGCCATGGTGCTGCTCGCATTCCTTCTGGGCATAGCCTTCGGCACGTTCTATGCACACAGGCTGGGCGGGTGGCTCTGGGCTATCGAGGCGGCCATCGGCCTCTACGCAGTGGGACTGGTTCTCGGCGGGGATGCCATCGACCGCGGCCTCGCCCTCGTGCCGGGCGTCATGGCCAGCCCCGCGCTCTGCGGCGTCCTCGCGCTTCTTCTCCTGGGTCCGGCTGCGTTTCTGATCGGATGCAGCGTGCCGCTCTTCTCGGAGCTCCTCCAGGCCTCCGGGACCTCGGGCGCTTTTGGGAGAACCTACAGCCTCTACAACTACGGCGCTGCGGGGACAGCGCTCGTCATGGAGTTTCTTTTCATCCGCTCTTTTGGATTGCGGGGGGCGGCCCTTTTGGCGTGCGCGATCAACCTGATCGTTTCAGCCGGGATTCTATGGTTGCGCGCCCGCGGTTTCAGGCCTGTCGTCGCGGAAACAACGGACGCACCCGAGCCGGCTCCGATCGTTCGGATGGGGCGATTGGTTGTTGCACTGGCGATCGCGTCGGTTGCTTCGGCCATCTTCCAACTGCTGCTGATCAAGCTGGCGGGCTTCGTCCTGGGTCCGTACAACGAAACCTTCTCGCTGGTGCTTGCGACCATTCTGCTCGGGATTGCGCTGGGCTCGTCCCTCCAGCAACGCTTCCAACTTACGTTTGCCTTCTGTCTTTCTCTGGCGCTCCTGGGAGTAGGTTGGGTGCTGGCCGGTTTAGCGAGCCTCGTGACCGTTTTTGCCGAGTTTCATCCCACCGCTGCCGCGTGGGGTCTGCTCCCGGCTCTGCGCGTGGGCTTCGTGATGGTGTTGGGCCTTCCGGCCTGCCTGGGCTTTGGAGCCACCATTCCCGCGCTTGCCAAAGACCACCACGACGTGGCCCGCGAGTCAGGTTTCCTTCTGGCCGTTTCCTCTTTCGGAAATGCAGCCGGCTTCCTGTTGATGGCTTTCGTTCTGCACCGTCTGCTCGACTACGGCCCTCTGCTTCTGGTGGTATCCGGATTGGCGGGAGCAGCATTCCTCCTCGCGACGCCCGGCCTGCTCTCTCGGGCATTCGCCTGGGCGCGCGCCGGCGCCTGGGTGCGCCCTTCGCCCGTGCTGACTCTCCTGCCGATCATCTTCCCCTTCGTCGCCACGTTTTTGTGGAGCGAAAACGTATTGTATATCGGACACAAGAATTTCCACTCGGCCGCCAGGCTTCGCGAGCTCCTGGCCCAGCCTCTGAGCAGCCAACGCTTTCGCGGCGCGCGCGACATCTTCGCCATCACCCGGCGCGGGAACGACGCCTACCTTTTCCTGAACGGGTACATCAGCATCCCGCTGAGCGGTCGCAATGCTTCCGAGAAGGTCGTGGGGGCACTCTCATCTATGTTTGCCCCACGCGGGGATAGGGCGCTCGTTCTGGGTTTCGGCAGCGGCGCCACAGCGGGCGCGGTGGCGCAGGTATTCTCCGAGACGGAGGTGGTCGAAATCAACAGTGCCCTTCTTGACAACGTCCGTTTGTTCTCGGAGTTCAACTACGCGATCGAACGCCACCCCGGAGTACGCATTCATCACGGCGACGGCATCCAGTTCGTGAAGGCGGGAGGAAAGTCGTACTCGCTCCTCCTCAACACGGTGACGACCCCGCTGTACTTCAGTTCGTCCGCGCTGTACACCGCGGATTTCCTCCGTCTGGCCCGGTCCCGACTGAGCCCGGGTGGCATCTACGTGACCTGGCTGGACGGTCGCATCGGAGACGAGGGCGTCAACATCATCCTGCGTACGCTCGGTTCTGTCTTTGCGCACTGCGCTCTGGCCTACGTGAAGTCCAACTACTTTCTGGCCCTCTGCTCGGACCGGCCACCGGCGCCTCATCGGTGGCGGGAAGTCGCCACCAACAAGACCCTGCGTACGAACTTCGCGCGCGAGTTCGACCTGCCCATCGACCTCCTGCCGTATTCCGTCGTGACCACCGAACTCCTGCGCGTGCCGTTGCCCAAGGGAACGCCCACGAATACACTCGACCTTCCCACTCTGGAGTTCTCGATGGCGCGGCTTTCGGAATCGAGCGAACTCGTCGACTTCAAGCGCAGACTCGCGGCCGCCATCGATCCGCAGATCCTCCACGCCGGGTTTCCTCCACCGACCGACTGGAATGTTGTGGACTGGTTAGTATTTGCCGATTCGAGACTGAAAGCAGGGCGCTCCATCCACACTGCTGTCTCACGGAAGGCCCGCAAGGCGCCCGGCTTTTCGCAGGCCGCGTACGAAGCAGCAACCGTTCGCGCGGCGCTTGCGCTCGGGGGCGCGCGCGGACATTTTCGCGCCGGGCGAAAGCTGCGTCGTCAGGGCCGGTGCGGCACCGCTATCGCTCATTTCCGCCAGGCGCGGCAGTTAGATCCCAAATACGACGATGTGGACTACTACCTGGGCCGATGCTACCTCGAACTGGGCGAACTTTCGCGGGCCCTGTATCATCTCCAACAGGAGTGGCAGCGCGATCGGGACGAATACGTGCCCCTGTACCTGGCCCGGACCTACGAGAGACTCGGGAAACGCACGGAGGCCATCCGCTGGCTTGCGCTGGCCGGCAAAGTGGGTCCGCGGCAGAATCGCGCGGCGGTGGCACGGATGCGAAGTCGGCTGGGGCTGCCCTGACGCGGTCATGCCACCGGCAGCTCGAACCAGAAAACGCTCCCGGACTTCCCGTCGCTCTCCATTCCGATCCGCCCCCCATGCGCCTCAATCGCCAGCCGACAGAAAGCAAGGCCCAGCCCCGTCCCCCGCGCTGCCCCGGCATTGACCTGACTGAACTTGTCGAAAACGCGGACCTGGTGCTCACGCGCGATTCCGGGGCCCGTGTCCGCAACAAGAACGCGCAGCCAATCATCAGAAGGTCGCCCGCTGGAGACTTCGATGCGACCACCGCGCGGCGTAAACTTGAGCGCGTTGCCGATCAGATTCTCCAGGACGCGCCGTACCAAATCGGGATCGGCACTCACCGCAGGCACCGCAGCGGCGACGGACGCCAGTTCGACAGAGCGCGCGGCGGCGCGCTGCGCAAACGTGGCTGTGACCTCGGCCGCGATCGCACTCAGGTCCAACTGCTGCGCATGCAGAGGCATGCGACCCGCTTCCAGGCGCGAGACATCCAGCAGACCCGTGACCATCGTCGACATGGTGGCGAGGCTCCGCTGCGCTCGGTCCAAGTGAGCCGTGGTTTCGGCAGCGGGCGACCCATCCAATGTGAGACGGAGCGTGTCCAGGGCAAGCATCACGGCCGAGAGAGGAGATCGGAGGTCGTGCACGATCATGTGGACCAGGCTGTCCTGCAATCTCTGCGCCTCTTCGAGCTGTCGGACGTTCTCCTGAACCGAATCGTGCAGTCTCTTCAGGGCGCACGCGTTCTGGACCCGCAGGAGCAGGTCTTCGCGGTCGATCGGCTTGGCCAGGTAGTCGTTGGCGCCCGCGCCAATACCCGCAAGTCGGTCTTCTCTTTCGGTATGACCGGTCACCATGATGACGGGAACGTGCGCCGTGCGGTCGTCAAGCCGCAGGCGGCGACAAACCTCGAGACCATCCATCCCCGGCATGGCCACATCCAAGAGGATCACATCCGGCTTCGCGACCAGCGCCCTTTCGAGCGCGGACAAACCGTCCTCGGCCTCCTCCACAATCCACCCCCGTACTTCGAGGTTGTCGCGAATGAGCTCACGGTTCTCGCGAACATCGTCTACGACCAGCACCAAGCCTCGCTTTGAGGTTGTGTCGTGCGTCATGGTTCGCTCTTGGGGGTGCGCGCGTGCTGCGACAGGATGGCCTCCACCTGTGCAATGAACGTGCGGGTCTCCAGGGGCTTCGTGATGTATCCGATGCAACCCGCCGCCAGGGCGCGTTCGGCATCGCCGGGCATGGCATGGGAACTCACCGCCAGGACAGGAATGCGCGCCGTCTGCGGCAGGTTCGCGAGCCTGCGCGTGGCCGCCAGGCCGTCCATGCCCGGCAAACTGATGTCCATGAGTACGAAGTCCGGCTGCTCCCGCACGGCCACTTCGATCCCCCGCTCGGCGGTTGTGGCAGACAAAACCGCGTATCCTCCGGCTTCGAGAAGGTCGGTGACCAACTCGAGATTGAGGGGGTTGTCCTCGATCACGAGCGCGTGTCGCTTCGTTGAGCCCGTCAAAGTTCGGTTCCTCCCCTCGGCGGACCATCATCCGAGCTCACGCGAGCCCGGAGCCGCGCAAGATCCTCGAGGAGCTGTTCCTGCGCGGGCTTCGCGGCAATCCCCTGAACGAGTGCTCCGAGCTCGGCCCGCTCGGTGCTGCTGAGTTCTCGCCCGGTGTAGATGAGGATGGGCATACTGCGGGTTCGCGGATCGAGGCGCAGCCTGCGCACCAGTTCGAAACCCGCCATTCCCGGTAGATTCAGATCCAGGATGGCCGCGTCCGGATGCTCCTTTTCCATCCTTTCGAGGGCTTCTTCGCCGCTTACGGCCGCCAGTACGCGAAAACCAGCGGCCTCGAGCGTGGCGACGAGCGTTGCGCGGGCTTCCGGCTCATCCTCCACGATGAGCAGAGTCTCGAGTTTTCCGTTTCGGCTCGCGGCCGCCGCGAGGGTGTTGAGCAGGTGATCGCGTCCGATCGGTTTGACCAAGAAATCGAGGGCCCCCAGGCTCAGGCCCAACTGGCGGTCCTCCGTGATCGTGACCACAACGACCGGGATGTCCGCCGTGTCCGGACGCTTCTTGAGCTCCCCGAGCACTTCCCAACCGATACGGTCCGGAAGGAGGATGTCCAGAGTGATTGCGAATGGTTGGAGTTCCTCAGCCATCGCAATGGCCTGGGTGCCGTCGCGCGCGAGAGCCACGTCGTAGCCGCCGGCGGTCAGGTACTCGGAAAGGAGCGAGGCTGCGGAGGCATCGTCTTCCACGACCAACACCAGCGGACGGGCCGGGTCCGAACGCTGCGGCGCAACGGACCGGTCTTCGGCGACGGACTCGGGGTCACCTTCGCCTGCCGCCAACGGGAAGTCGACGGTGAAAACGCAGCCTTCGCCGGAGACTCCGCTGCTGTGGAGCGTGATGTGCCCGCCGTGCTGCTCGACCAGTCGCCTGGTCAGAGCAAGTCCCAACCCGGTACCCTGCTGGCCGCGCGCAAACGAAGAGTCGACCTGTTCGAACTCTTTCCAAACTCGCTCCTGGTCTTCGGGACGAATTCCAATGCCCGTGTCTGCCACGCGGATCTGCAGCACATCGCTCTCGGCAGAGGTCGCCTGGGAACCCTTTGCCAGGAACTCCGCTGTCACCGTGATACGGCCGCCATCCGGCGTGAACTTGACGGCGTTGCTCAGCAGGTTGTAGAAGATCTGTTTGAATTTGCTGCGGTCCGCCCTGATCACCGGCAGGCCCTCCTGGAACTTCCCGGCCAGGTGCAGGCTTTTCTTGGTGGCCAGGGGACGCACGATGGCCAGCACGCCTTCGAGCACCGGGGCCACTTCCATTTCCTCCGGATGGAGCTCCAGGCGCCCGGACTCGATCTTGGAAAGATCGAGAATGTCGTTGATGAGTTCCAGCAGATGACGGCCGCTCGAGAGCACGTTGCGCACGTACCGGGCCTGCTTCTCGTTCAGTTCACCGAACACGCGGTCCTCCAACATTTCGGAGAAGCCGATGATCGAGTTCAGCGGCGTGCGCAGCTCGTGGCTCATGTTTGCCAGAAATTGACTCTTGGCCAGGTTCGCGCGTTCGGCTTCGCGGGTAAGGGCCTGCATCGCTTCCCGCGTGCGATGCGCTTCCGTCACATCCCGGGCAATGGCATACATCAACCCATCCGAATGCGCCATAGAACTCCACGCGAGAACCCGCCACGAGCCGTCTTTGTGCCGGTAGCGGTTTTCGAAGCGGAGTACCGGCTCGCCGCGTTCGACCTGCCGTACGACTTCCGCCATAGTGGCGTCTCGATCGTCCGGATGAACCTGGTCCAGGTAGGGCATGGCGAGGAACTCTTCCACTTCGAACCCAAGAATGCGCCGCACGCCGGGGCTTGCAAACTTGAAGGTTCCGTCCGGACTCGATATGACGAGCATGTCGATCGAGAGCGCGAAGAATCGATCGCGCTCGGCGGTGGCCCTGCGCGTCTCCTCCAGCGCGTGTTCCAATCGCGTGCGTGCCTGTTGGTGCTGCCGGTTCTGGCGGACGGCGTACCATCCGGCTCCGACAAGGAGCACGACGCCCAAGAGGGTCGTCCCTCCGGTGACAGCGAAGGTACGATAGAAGGAAACACGCAATTCTGACTGTCGTGCCGTGAGCAGTTCGCTTTCGGCCTTCTCGAGCTGACGAACCAGACTGAGGACCCGTGCGCTCAGTTCGGTGGGTCGCCCGCTGCGCAACGCCCGGATGGCCGCGCCTTCGTCCATGCGCACGTGCTCTTCAGCGAAGCGTACGCGTTCCCGCACACAGAGGGCCAGTTCGGCGACCAACGGGCGCAGTCGTGGTTTTTCCTGCGTGAGCCTTCCGAGCTCCTTGCCCAGATTCTGTCTGGCCGTCTCGGCGGCGGCTCGGTCTTCCGGGCTGCCCGTCAGGATGGCAGTGCGCGTCCCGGCCTCCACACCGGCGAGAGCCGTCCGGATCTCTTGGGCGGCGTGCAGGACCTCCAGCGTACGGCGGACCCATTCCGCCGAAGCAAAGAGGCGACCGACACTCGCGGCGGAAAGGACGCCACCGGCCAGAATCAGGAGCGCGCCCAAACCAAAACCCAGAAAGATGGGCTGGCTCTTCAGGGCTCTCCCGACAGTCGAGAGCCGGGTCGATGTTCGCGGGGCAAGCATGGCAAGAATGCCTGGATTCGCCTCCCGACTCATAGCTCACAAAAGAATCACTTTTTGCTTGCACAATGTTATTTGTTCGTACACAGCACCGCAGGTGGAGTACGGGCTTTTGCCGCGTAATTCTACGGGTGCGCCGGACACTTCCTCACTCCCTTCAGGTATGCGACATAATACATATTATCGGCAGTTGTATGGATATTGCGGGGGCACAGTCGCGCAGGGTTCTCGGCGAGCGCTTTGAGACCCTCTGGGGTTCAAATTCATTGAGAAACGTGGGCCTCTTCGGGGTAGATGTCGCGAGAGGACAGATGCTCCTGTTTGCTCATGAATAGGTGCGGACCAGACGCCGGATGCCACTGCCTGACTCACGGTTCCCGTTTCGGCTCTTACCACGGGGCGTCATCCTGCTGGTCTCGACGGCCGTCGCGCTCAGCCTGCGCGCGGACACCATCGTCCTGACATCGGGTGTGCGATACACGGACGTGAAGGCACGACCGAGCGGTCAATCGCACGTGGTCTCATTCCGGGACGGCCGCGTGCTGCGCGTGCCCAACAGGAGTATCCGTTCCCTGCGGCCGGGAGCCACGACTTGGACCCGGCCGCAGGTCGCCGTCAGGAAGCGCGCCGATACCGGAACGGCGGCCGCAAAAACAAACCCGAAACGCGAGGCGACACAACGGCGCCGAGCAACGAGGCTCGTTCGTATCACCAGAGGCGACCCCAGGACCATCGTACCCGGAAGGCCGTGGGGACCCCTGGTGAAGTCCGCGATCCTGCCCGGTTGGGGCCAGTACTCCCTGGAGCGACGTCTTGTCGGCACCATCTTCGCCGGCGCCGCGGTGAGTGCCTTTGCTGAGTACTGGTCCGTGCGCACCCGCCATGCGAACGCGGAGCGCAGGTACAATGACCCCACTGTGGTCGGGCTCGTGTCCGCGCAGACGCTCACCGGCACGCTTTCTCTGGGCCAGGCGGCCATGCTGAACCTCGGCTATTTGGGTGCCATCGAACGTCGCGTGATCGCGCTCGAACGTCGGGGCAACCTGGTTGCTGCGCTCTTGGGAATCGTTTGGGGCTGGAACATGCTCGACATCTACTACGGCGGCCCTCCTTGGGAGCGCCCCTGGTTCGGGCGATCGGTTGACAGCCGAAAGCGGACCTGGAGTCTTTCGTTAGAAAGGGATCGCGTTTCCTTGGGGATACAGTTGCGGTGGTAGCGGTCGCAAAAACAAAGGCACAGCGCCTGTCCTGGTGGATTGGTCTGGGATTGGGTCTGCTCGTCGTTGGGGCCGGAGGCTGTCTGACCTCGGAGCTATCGAACAGCTTCGACCTCAAGGGGCCGAAGGGCCTCTTGGGCTACGTCGGCGGGTACATCAACGAGTTTGCCTGTCGCTTCGACCAGGGGAAGTTCGAAGACTGCTGGTTTGGGTTCTGATGGCGGCTCTGCTCACATACCGGAGACCGCAGGCGAGGCCTGCACTCAAACCTTGGGCTGGTCGTTTTTTGAGAATCTTGCCCGCCACCAGCATACTCTTGCCATGTCCCGGGTCATCCGGAAGCCACTGTTTGTCATCCCCCTCGTCGTGCGAGTGGGCCGTGTGACGAATCCGCCCGAACTACTGGCGCCCACCGAGTTGGAGGGGTTCGTCGCCGAATTTGGCGACCGGGTCTACACGTTTCTGTGCGCCTACTGCCGAAACGACGATCTGGCCCAGGAAGCGCTGCAGAACGGCTTCCTGAAGTTCATCCAGCAGGTTCAGAAAGGCCGGGTACGGCGTGCTTCGGCGGTTCAGTACCTGACGACCATCGCGCGCAACGACCATCTGGAGCGGATGCGGCGTCGCTCTCGGGAGAGCGAACTGCCCGCCGAACACCAGGATCGCTTGCCCGCGCCCGAGGCCAGATACGAGGAATTGCAGCGGGAGCTCGCCCAAGTTGTGCTGGAAACGCTCGCGGATCCCGAAGTGCCGGAAGAAGTGGCACTCGTCATCCGCTTGCGTTTCTTGGAGGGAGCCGAGGTAGACCGGATCGTGGAAGTGACCGGACGCTCGCGTGCCACCGTGTACCGTCTCATGGAAAAAGCCCTCTCGATACTTGCCGCAGCCTGTCGCCGCGCGGGTCTGGGTCCGGAGGACGTGGGTCTATGAACCAAGATTCGCAATACGAAGAACTCGCGCGGCGCATTCTGGAAGATCCGCCTGCTTCCTGGCCCGGCAACACCGGCGGCCTGCGCGTGGAAACCAAGTCGATGCCACACTCGCTCCGCGAGAATCTACTCTCTGCTGCGCGTGCTGGGGCCCAAAGAAAGGAGGTCAGACGAGGCCTGCCGCGCGCGGCCTGGGCGGGTGGGCTGGCTGCGGCCGCGGCGCTTCTCGTGGGAGTCTACGTTGCCTTCGTCGGTCTGCCCCGAACAGCAACCGACGCCCCGCTCCAGGCCCTTGTGGAGTTTGCCGTCGGGGACGCGCGCTCAGGCGATCGGGTGCTGCGCACCGGAGATCTGCTCGACGAACGGGCTTCCGTGCGCGTTGGGCCACAATCGGTCGCTGTGCTGTCAGTCGGGAAAGAACCCCACCGCGCCGAAGTGCGACTCCAGGCCGGCGCTCACGTACGCCTCGATCAACTCCGCGCCACGCGTGTGCGCGGTACGCTCGAGTCAGGGGCCGCTCTCGTTCGCGTTGCCCCCTTTGGGCCAGGAACGTCCGGGCCCCGAACGGAGCGATCGTTCGTCTTGGCCTCACCGACCGCGATTGCTTCCGTTCGTGGAACTCGATTTGCTCTCGCGGTGGCCCCGAGCGGCGATGCGACGCTGACGGTTTTCGAAGGCAGCGTTGCCTTTCGCAGGCGATGGCCCGAGCTCGAAGAGTTGCCGAAGGGGTTGGTGTCCGAGAGTCCCCTGCTTTCTGCGGCCGTCGAAATCGTGACCAAGGCGGAGACTTCGGTCGCCGCGGGTTCAGAAAGCGCAGTTCCCAAACCGGACTACTCAGCCAGGATCCAAAGGCTGACCGAGTTGGCGCAGGCCCTGGCCCACCCTGCTCTATCCGTTCTGCGCAACCGAACTGACGTGACCGCCCAAGAGAAGAAGGCGGCCCTCACCGTTCTCGCACAGAGGTTCCCGGACGAAGCTGCGCGCGCTTCCATGGTCCGGCGCGTGCGCGACGCATTCGCAGAACCGCCCACGGTCACGAAGCTCTCAGAAGAACAGCAGGACGAGCGCAGGCAGGCGGCTGAGTCGCTGGACCCGGCCGAACGCCAGGCACGCTACGCGAAGCTCATGAAGGAACTCGGTTCGCGAAAGGCCGATCGGGAGACCTTCCGCAAAGAGGTGAGCCGGGCTTTGGGCAAGGCGCCGCAGGTCGTGAAACTCAAAAACGGCAAGACGCTGTACGGCAGCATCTTTGGCCATGACGGTAAGTATCGCGTTTTCACCGAATCGGGCGTACACACCGTGGATCCTTCTGAGATAGAAGAAATCCAGTTCGCGCCCTGAACCCGCTGCGCGGCCCTCTTGCAGCCTGACCTCCTGCCTGGTGCCGGGGACCGCGCCCATCAGCGCTTGCCGCCCGCGTTTGCGCTTCGCGCGACCATCCGGACCCTCGCAGCGACATCGGCGCCCCCGACCCGCCTGCCGGCGCGCGGGCCCCTTCCAAACGACATACCCGCCCCATCCCGAAGAATTCCCGCAGTTGTGATCTTTTTTTGAGAATTACCTGGGAGACCAGCCTACCTGAAGCGCAGGGGTTCCTGAGAATTGAACGTCTTTGGGCCCCAATTGATTGTACAGGAGGAATGTTGAATGAAACCAGACAAGACATTGGCTCTGGGGTTGTTGGCCTTCCTGTCGTTCGGGTGCAATTTCCTGGGCGACGCGAAGACCTCCGTCCTCGACCGTCTGCTGTTTCTGGGCGCCGCCGGCTCCATGCAGGTGACGCCCACAGGCGGCGGCAGTCTGCGGGAGCCGACCATGACCCTCACGGTACCTCAGGGCGCCGTCGAGGAGAACACCACCATCACGTACTCGCGCGTGTCCCTGCCCGAGGGACAGGGCACGACCGTGCCGTTGCAGGCGGCGTATCGCTTTGGGCCGGAGAAACTCCAGTTCAACAAAGCAGCCACGCTTTCGATTTGCTACGACCCGGCTGAACTTGCGGCTCGGGGATTGCAGGAGAAGACGATGCAGATCCAATACGTGAACACCACCACCGGCGAACTCGTGAGCATGGGCGGTGATGTGGACCTGGGCAGCCACTGTGTGAGCGCGCCCATCTACCACTTTTCCACGTACACGCTGACCGCGCAGCTCCTGGCCATCGGGAACAACGCGCCCACCGTCGGTGGCGCCGCGTTCTTTCCGGGGACTCCCATCGCCGGGTTGCCGCTGACCGTGCGCAGCACCGTGACCGATTGGGATGCGGGTTCGGCTGTGGCAGCGGTTCGCTTCTACTACCGGACGGCGGGAACTGCGGATCCCTTTCAGTACGTGGCGATGCTCCCGGAAGCCAACGACGGGACAGGCCAGTTCTACACGACCACCCTGCCCGGCAGCGCTGTCACGGCGGCGGGTCTCGACTACTACGTCCAGGCCTTCGACTCACTCGGCGCCGGTCGCCTCAACCCGACCACGGCTCCGGCCACGCCCAGCACGATTGCGGGCGATGTCCCTGATGGGACGACGCCGATTCGCTGGTCGGCTACGGTTACGCAGATGAGCGCGGGCTTTTCACGGGACCTGACACTCCAGGTGAAGGGCGCCTCGGCGGCCACCTTCTTCCCGGTTCGTGCGGAGACGCTGTCGTTCGAGGGGAGCAAGGGTGTCGTATCCCGGCCGACCTGGCTTTCAGCGCGATTCACAGCCCAGACCATCGGCGCCTCCGACTTTGAGGCCACATACGGGAGTCTTTCGCTTCCGCTGCCCAGCACGCCGGAGCTCAACATCTATCCGGGCGTCATCGTGCGCTTGGACGTGCTGTACAACGACGCCGTAATGCCGGATCCGTTCGTGGTCAGCGGCAACAGCGTAAGCCAGCTCGATGCGGCCGGCTACGACGCCTTCGACAACTTCATGTTCGTGCTGCCCACCTTTGCTTCCCCACCGACACTGGGAAGCTTCGGGACGGGCGGCAACTACGGGAAGTTCACGGCGGCCAACGTCTATCCGGACCAGGCAGGCGTGATCACGGCAACCCTCGGCAGCCCCAACGGCTTTCAGGTGAGCCACAACGTGCTGGTCCTGTCGACCTGGACGCCGTGTGTGTTTAATGCGCCTACGAGCACGTTTGACGACGGGGAATGCTACTTCGGGCCATGAACGAGAACAGTCAGAGGAAATTTTTCATTACAGAACGAAACGAAACTTCATCATACGGAGGAAATATCATGAACACTCATCAAATCGGAACAAAAGTACGCGGGTCTTTCAAGAGCGGCTTCTTCAAGGGAGTCGGTATCGGAGCTGGTCTTCTGGTGACCGGCCTATTTGCGGCGGCCGGAACATTGGACCTATTCAACCCGAATGAGGTTCTATCCGCGGACAAAATGAATCTCAAGTTCCAGAAGGCGGCCCCCCAAGGCGCCATCATGGCCTTTTACCTGGCCGGACCCGGCAACACTCCGGGTTGCCCCGAAGGATGGGCGCCCGCAGACGGTACCGACGGGACCCCGGATTTGCGCGGTCGCTTCATCCGCGGTCGCGATGACGTGGGAACGGCGGCTGGCGCTGCCGGGCGTGATCCGGACGGCGCGCGGGCAGAGGGGAATGAGCAGGACGACCGTTTCCAGGGGCACTATCACCAAAACGGGTACAACAATACGAAGCCGTACGCAAGCGGAGGGATAAACGGAGACTTCTTGGCTACAGGCGGCATCACGAACGACACGGGTGGTGTGCAGCAACCGACAAACGACGGCACCAACGGTGCTCCCCGCATCGCCAACGAAACCCGGCCCGAGAACGTGGCCCTCACGTACTGCATGCGTAAGGACATCTGATTGTCGATCATGCCTGTTGCGGGGGGGGTACCTCCGGCCCCGCGGCTCCCGTACACCGCACCAACCCCGGGACAAACTTGGGGT
>CAZPFB010000054.1:0-13448 GCA_964585735.1 uncultured Leptospiraceae bacterium | reverse complement strand
GGGCCCGCCCCCCCCCCCCCCCCCCCCGCGACTCCCTTCCACGGAACGAACCCGGGTACAACCTTGGAGTTGGGTCCTGGCCACCACTCTCATCATGGCACCAAACGCCCACCCCGACCTGGTAGGCGAGCGCCTTCGGGCCAGAAACGGGAGCAAGCCAGAGGGTTTTGTCATTGCCGAGCCAATAGGAGCTTCATGATACGGAAATATCATGAAGATCTACCATTTCGGGACAGAGGTCCGGGCGTCATTCAAGAGCGGCTTCTTCAAGGGAGTGGGCCTCGGCGCCGGCCTCATCGCCACCGGCGTCTTTGCAGCGGCCATGTCCATGAATGTGTTCGAGGTGGGAGAGGTGCTGAGCTCCAGCAAAGTGAACAAGAACTTCGAGATTGCAGCGCCGGCGGGCGCCATCATGGCCTTCTACGCGGCGGGCTGCCCAGATGGTTGGGCTCCGGCCGATGGGACCAATGGCACGCCGGATCTGCGGGGTCGCTTCATCCGGGGTCGCGATGACGTCGGAACCGGTGCGGCCGGGAACGACCCGAGCGGAAGCCGGGCGGTCGGTGATGTTCAGGCTGATGCATTCCAAGGGCATCGACACAACCACCAAGGCCCCCTGGCGTATTCAGAACTCGAAAGCGGCGGCGGAAATGTGGCCAGAATCGCGACGACATTGACGACAACCGATCCGGTCACCGACGGCACCAACGGTGCTCCCCGCACCGCGAACGAAACGCGGCCCAAGAACGTGGCCCTCACCTACTGCATGAGGCAAAACTGATTCTTGAGCATGCCTGTTGCGCGGCCGGAGCAGTCCGGCCCGCGCAGCTCCTTTCGCAGACCCGACCGACCCGCCCACTTTCGGTGCTCAGGGCGCGCGTGACGCCAGCATTCTCGGACACGACGACCGGCGCCACCTTCCCAAGCCACAACCGTCCGGGACATGACTGTGTGTTCGCTCCCGGGCACGTTTCATCTGCCGGGGCGACCGAACGCACTCCGCAGCGCGATCCTGTACGGGACTGCATACGGGACCGGAGTCTTTTGAGGTGGAGAACGCCCACGTTCCGATTCATACTGGCGGGCCGCGCCCAAACGCCGGGATGCTGCGGCCGCGACTCCGCCTGTCTGACGGAGCTCGAGGGCGCGGCGAATGGTCCGGCCGCAGAATCGATGGTTGGCCTGCGTCAGGGAGGACCCAATCTCTCCCCGCGCGATCAGTGCATCCGAGCAAGAAGCCGTGCAGAGTCGCGCGCGTTCGGCCGCTCAAAAGCGCGCTGCCCACGCGAGCCGAAACGCGGAGTTTTTGAACTTGACGAGGCCCCTCCCGAGCGAGCACTCTTGATCCATGGCCATCGCCATCTTGGAGAACGAGGCTGTGCGTCGATTGGCTCACCCTCTCACCGTTGACGAGTTCTGTCGCGCGGCCGCGGCTGGCGCTCTGCCCGACAATGTCGAATTGTTCGAAGGTGCAGTCCTGGAGAAGATGACCAAAAGCCCCCGCCACTCCAATACGGTCCGCAAGCTCCAGACCCTGCTGCTTCCGTCGCTGCCCAAAGGCCTCATCGTTTCTATCGAGCAACCTCTTACCACAGCATCGTCCCAGGTGGAGCCGGATCTGGCCGTGATCGAGGACCGACCCGAGCGGTACGAGATACGTCATCCCACAACGGCTCTGCTCGTGATCGAAGTGGCTGTTTCATCACTGGAGCTGGACCGAGAAAAGGGCCGTGTCTATGCAGGGGCCGCCGTTCCCGAGTACTGGGTCGTGAATCTGGTCGAGAATGTCGTCGAGGTCTTCACCGAGCCGACTTCGGCGGGGTTTCGCACGAGGACTCTTTTCCGCGCGGGCGATGTGGTCCCCCTGAATCTGGGCGGTGACGCTGGATTGCCGGTCAGCAACTTCATGTGACGCGCGGTTGCGGGACAAGGCGTGTTTCGTACAGCCTGCGCGAGCTCCGTGAACGGGACTGCTTGCGGGACCGGAGCCTTCTGAAGCGGAGATTGCGCAAGTTCCGATGCGTGCTGGCGGGCCGCGCCGAAACTCCGGTGTGCCGCGGTCGCGACTCTGGCTGCCTCCCGCAGTTCGAGGGCGCGGGGAATAGTTCGGCCGCTCAAAGCGCGCGTGATGCCAGCGTGCCTGAAACGCGAATGCGTTGATGCGTTCGCCATCATCCCAAGGAAAGACGTTCCAGGGTACCCACGCGATCTTGTACACGAGTGTATGCGGGACCGGAGTCGTTTGAAGTGGAGACCGCGCACGTTCCGATTCGTGCCAGCAGACCGCGCCCAAACGGCGGAGATGCTGTGGCCACGGCCCCGCCTGCTTGACGCAGCTCGAGGGCGCGATGAATAGCTGTCCCCGTTCTTGCCCCGCCCAAGCGCTTCACCAGACCCCCGCCCTCCGAAAAATTCTTCCCAAGGCAGACCGCCCTCCCGTAGATTCCACAGGGGCCGGTCGCCTTGGTCCGGTTCCACCGCCGAGAAGCGTCCCATGGTGTCCCCGACCTACTGGCTCCATCGCCTGGATGCTTTTTTCCGAATCGCCGGTGGTCGGGTGCCCGTCGATCCGACCGAGCGCATGCGCGCGGCCACGGTCGGCTGGCTTTCGGCCATCACCATCGTCATCCAGTTTTTCTTTGCGCTTCTCAACCTTTTGCGCGACCCTACGGGTGGGCTTTCGGTGGGCAACCTCGGCATCGCGGCGCTTCTCTTTGTGAACCTGCTCGTCTACCGTCGGACGGGATGGGTCCGCACGCACACCGTTCCGGCCGTGGCGGTGCTGTTGGGTTGGCTCATCTGGGCCAGCTTCCGGGTTGATGTGGGCGTGCTCGTTTGGGCGATCGTCTTTCCCGTTCCCGTTTCGCTGATGCTCGGCGCACGCGAGGGCTTGTTGTGGAACGTCTGCTTCGGCCTCGTTCTCGCCGCCGCGCTCGCCCTGCACCGTTCCACCTTCCCGGCCAGATTCGAACTACTCGACCTGCCGCTTGCGTTCTTGGCGATTTCGCTTCTGTCTCTCATCGGCGAGACGGCGCGCGCGCGGTTTGCGCAGCGGATGATCGAGCTGTCTTCGTACGACTCCCTCACCGGACTCCTCAACCGGCGCGTGTTGGAAGAACGAGCGCGCGCCGAAATCGACCGGGCCCGTCGCTACAATCACCCCGTCTCCCTTCTGCTGCTCGACGCGGATCACTTCAAGAGCGTGAACGACCGGTCCGGACACGCCGAAGGCGACCGCGTACTCGTCGAGTTGGCGCGACAGGTTCGGTCCACGCTGCGCACCATCGACAGCGTCGGACGTTGGGGTGGCGAAGAGGTTGCTGCCGTGCTGCCGGAGACGGGCTCTGCGGCCGCGGGCCTGGCGGCCGAACGCCTCCGCCGATCCGTCGCCGAAGCGCCCGAGCTCAGTCGACACGGCGTTTCCATCAGCGTGGGCGTGGCGGAAGTACAACCGGATGAGACATTCGAGTCGGCCCTCCGGCGCGCGGACGAAGCTCTCTACGTTGCCAAGAACAGCGGCCGAAACTGTGTGCGCGTGGCGGCGGGGTCGCCTTTTCTGGCGACGTGAAGTGTCGAAATTCGCCGCGCCGCGAAGGCGGAAAACGGATGCGCAATTTCCGGCGCACCCAGAAATGGCTCCGGGCCTGCGCCGAACGAATCACCGTCATCGCTGCCTACTCGGCAACACTAGAGACTGGACATGGATCGCATTCAAGAACTGTTGGAAGGAAATCGGAATTGGGTGGAGCGCACGCTGCGCGCGGACCCGGAGTTTTTTGCGCGCCTGCGATCGGGCCAGAGCCCGGAGTTTCTGTGGATCGGCTGCTCGGACAGTCGCGTGCCGGCTACCGAAATCACCGGCATGCAGCCCGGGTCCATCTTCGTTCATCGCAACATTGCCAATGTGGTGGTCTCCACTGATTCGAATCTGCTGTCCGTGGTCTTCTACGCGGTGAAAGTGCTGCGCGTTTCGCACGTAATCGTATGCGGCCACTACGGCTGCGGCGGCATCCAGCGCGCCCTGGATGGAACGCAGCACGGCTTCATCGACAACTGGCTCGTGCACATCAAGGACGTCTACCACATGCACCGCGCGGAACTCGATGCCATCCAGGAGGGAACCAAACGGGAAATGCGGCTCGCCGAACTCAATGTGGTCGAGCAGGTGCGCAACATCGCGAAGATTTCCTTCTTGCAGGAAGAGTGGCAAACACGGCCCTTCCCTTCTCTGCACGGCTGGATCTACAACGTGGAGGACGGACTGATTCGCGATCTGGACGTGGAGATTCGCAGGCAGGAGCAGATCGAGCCGGTGTACCGCTTCTCGTGAAGGTAGGTGACGGAGGTCGCGGCCGTTCCATGCGCCCATGTATAGGGTGATCCGCACAATCTTGTTCGCCTCTGCCGGATGCTTCGTGGCAGGAGTTGGTTGCATGCACAATCGGGTGGTTCTTGCAGGGGGGGCCGAACGGACCGGTCCACAGGGTGCAGGCGAACTTTCTTGTGTTTGGACTCGCACCGCTTCGGCGCACCTTCTTGGCCAAGGACTACGGCGGATGGGACCGCTGCAAGTGACCCTGGCTCTGACGCATCTTGGTTACGTCATCGTGTTCCAATCGCAGAGTGTCTACTGCGCGGAAAACGGACCGACTCCTCCCGTCAGTCGATCCGAAACCGCCCCACGGCAACTGTCTGGCCGGGCGTGGTCAAGAGTACGGGGAACACATGCCGGACCTCACGGGGCGTGCCTTCAAAAAGCAGAATCGTGATGAGGGCCATCGTGGGCGCGCCTCCGGTTTGCGCGTAATAGTTTACGTCAACTAAGTATTCCCCCGTGGGAGCCCTCTGCAGCGTGAAGACCTGGGGGCCGTAGCCGTAGATGTCGTGTCCCATGAGAACGCCGCCCATCTTGGAAGTCGGATGCCGCCAGTTGACCGTCTCCCCGGTGGGATCCTTGACGTGCAGGTCGATATAGGTGCGGTCGGTGTCCCAGGTACAGATGAGCTTGAGGTCCATGGCCGGGACGGCGCTCATCAATTTCAGCGAGGCGACCGTCCTCCCCGCCGCGTTGGCGGCCTCCAGCTTGATGTAGTTAGCGCCGGGGCCAAGGTAGATGCGCTGTGAGAAAACGCCCCCGTCCAGCAGCGGGATGTAGCGCTCTTCTCCGTTGTGGCTGAAGCTCACTTCGCTGTTGGGGATTCTGCCAAGAACGCGGCCGGTCACGAGCACTATGCGTTCCGCCGTCCAGCCGTTCACGGGACTGGCGATGACGATCCGTGGCCGCTCCTCGCGCGCCTCTGTTCGGTCGGCGTGGAAAACGACCACGAACAGGGGAAGGACCGATATGACGAATGCCCTCATTCCGGAAGAAGAGCAGCGGGAGCACCGTGCGGGCGAGCGAATTCTGGTTGACGGGGGCGGCAAACGCTTGCCCGGCCCAAGGCCGCGCTTCACTCCGACCTCCAGGGATCTCAGGCCCCTGAGGAAGGACCCAATGCAAATCTCGACCGCCATCTCCGACGCCGTCCTCGCCATTGCTTCGTTCTGGGTGGCGCGGCTGGTTTGGATTGCAGGCGCGCGGCCTGGTGCGATCGGCCTTGCGCTGGTCGGCCTGGCAGCCGTGTTCGGCGCGCTGCGCTTCTCGGTGGCGCCCTCCGTGGTGGAAGCACATTCCTTCTGCTCCGCTCTGGCCGGTCAGGTCGGCATTCCGCTCGTGGCTCTTTCGTTTCTCCTGCTCCTGCGCACGTCGCCGCCCGGTCAGTTGCCCGCGCTCGTGTTCGTGGGCCTCGTCGCCTTCTTCCTGCTCTTCCGCTGGACGTTCCCGCTGGCCCTCTACGGAACGATCATCGGTGGCCTCGCCGCTCTCGTGATCGTTGGCGTTGGCCTTTATTTCCTGCCGCAAAAGGGCGCCATCCTGGCAATCGTGGGCGCGCTCGTGCTTGTGGGCGCGGGGCTCGGCATCGGCACCAAGGGCGACTTGCTCGGCATCCCGCGGGTGGACATCTTCCACTATTTCACGGCTGTGAGTGTCGTGCTCTTGGGCATGGGCCTTTCGCGCATCTCCGCGTGATCCTCCCGCTTCGTCGCGGGCAACAGAAACGGTTGACCAAATCATCTATTCTCATTAAGGGTTACCAATGCACCTGTGTCTGGTCAATCCGGACAACCCGGTCGTCAGCATCAGCAAGGTTCGCTGGAATCGCCTGAACCGCTACCGGGTCTGGAAGCCTCTATCTCTCTACGTGATTGCAGGGCTGACGCCGCCTGAATGGGAGGTTTCGATCGTAGACGAAAACTTGGGCGGCCACGTTGAGACCGGCGAGCGGCCCCCGGACCTGGTGGGAATCACCGCATTTACGTCGCAGGCCACGCGCGCCTACGCGATTGCCGCAGCATATCGAAACAGGGGTGTGCCGGTGGTCATGGGTGGCATCCACGCGAGCATGCTCCCTGAGGAGGCTCTCGAACATGTAGATGCTGTCGTAACCGGAGAGGCCGAAGGCGTCTGGGCCGACGTACTGCGCGACGCAACCCTCGGGAGGTTGCAGAGAGTATACGCAGGCGGGCGGGGCCCTGCGGAAGGCATTGCGGCGGCCCGCCACGACCTGGATGCGAACCAATACCCGCTCGGCATGATTCAAACCACTCGCGGATGCCCCCTGGCCTGTCGGTTCTGCAGCGTGACTTCGTTCAACGGTGGAGCCTTTCGACACAGACCCATTCCCCAAGTCATTGCCGAGTTGCGAACGGTTCCCGAAAACAGACTGCTCTTCGTGGATGACAACCTGATTGGAACTCGGGCCGACCACATCGCATATGCGAAAGATCTGTTTCGGTCCATGATCGCGGAAGGCTTTACCCGCCCGTGGTTTTGTCAGGCCACCATCAACTTCGGTGGGGATGAGGAGCTGCTGGACCTGGCCGCGCGGTCCGGCTGCGCCGGTGTCTTCATTGGGTTCGAATCGCCGACCAAAGAAGGATTGGTGGGCGTTCACAAACAGTTCAACATCAAGCACGGTGGAGACTTCCGAACCCGGGTCAGACGCATTCAGGCCCGCGGCATCCTCGTGGTTGGTTCGTTCATCATGGGCCTCGATACGGACACGCCCGGCGTAGGAGAACGCATCGCTGAGGCTGCCCGCGACTACAACGTTGACATGGCCAGTGTCTTCTTGCTCACACCGCTTCCGGGGACGGAACTCTACGCGTCCGTAAAACGCGAGGGACGCATTGTGGCAAACAGCTACCCCGGCGACTGGCAATACTACACGCTGGATCATCCGGTCATGCGGTATTCGCGTTTCACGGCTGGAGAATTGCTGCGCGAGAAGCATCTCTTCTATCGCAGCTTCTATGGCTTCGGCGGGATTGCCCGGCGAGTGGCGGCGGTGGCCACGCGCAGACGTGGCCCTGCGCGCGCCTTCCTGGCGCTAATCGGCAACCTTGCCTACCGGCGCAATCATGCCGTGGATGCGCGCATTGGCGCGCTCGAGAGAATGCTGGGGAAGACCACGACTGAGACCCTCCCCCCGAGGACAGTCCCGATGTTCAGGCCCAAGCGTACCTGAATCCCAAGAAGGATAGGAGGATCTATCATGCAACTTGTTACTTTTCTAGAATACACTGTGGCTGTTGTGGGGACGTACCTGCTCTTCCACCTGGCCATCTATGTTTCGCAGCGCTTCATCATCCACAGACCCTACAGCGGGGTGCTCTACAGGGCCCATACGATCGGCCATCACGGAGTCTACGCCAAGAAGGACTATGACCTGCCCGGTTCGTTTAGAGGGTACCGCCAGAGTTGGCTCAATGACTACGGAGTGGGACTGCCCCCGCTCGCGCTCGCGTACTTCTTTCTGCCCGCGCACCTGTTCGCGGTCGTGGCGGCCGAAGCTATCCTTCTGGGCCTTTTTGTGGCTTGGGCACATCGGAGCGTGCACACCCGTGGACATTGGCTCAAGCGGCTCCCGGTGTTCCGGTCGTACGATGCGTTGCACAGAGTGCATCACGGCCAGCTCGGCCGGAACTACGGCTTCCTGTTTCTTGGTTGGGACCGCGTCTTCGGCACGTACGCGCCGCCTCATACCGCACTGACACCCAGAAGCGCCGGCACTTCCTCGGGCGGCACTGCTGGCGATCGCAGGTACCCCTGGAAGCGCTCGCAGCCAATCTCGCGCAGCAGCGCAAGCTGTGCAGTGGTCTCCACTCCCTCAGCAACGAGCGTCAAACCCAGAGCCTGACACATGGCATTCACGGCGCGCACCATGGCGAACGCCTCGGCGCTCTGGGGCAGGTCCTGGATGAAAGACCTGTCGAGTTTCAGGAACTCGACGGGCAGAAACCGCAGCGCGTTCAAAGAAGAATACCCGGTGCCGAAATCGTCCATGGCCACCGAGACGCCCATGTCGCGCAGGTTGGAAAGCACGCGCGCGCTGCGCTCCACGTCCTGAATCACGGTCGTCTCGGTGAGTTCGACGGTGAGCAGTTCGGGCGAGAGTTGGTGCTCGTCGAGAACGGCCTGTACGGTCCGCGGAAAGTCAGGCGAAGCAATGTCGTCGGCGCTGCAGTTCACGCTGATCCGACCGAAGAGAATTCCAGCGTCACACCACGCGCGCGCCTGACGGATCGCTTCGCGCAGCACCCAGCGGTTGATCTCGCCCAGGCAACCCATCTGCTCGGCAAAACCCAAAAATCCTCCGGGATAGGTGAGGCCGCGCTGCGGATGCTGCCAGCGCACGAGGGCTTCAAAACCGACCACGCGGTTCTGGGCCACCGTGCTCACCGGCTGGTAGTGCAGGACCAACTGCGACTCCGAAAGCGCCTCCCGCAGCTCGATCTCCATCTTCAGGCGACGGACGCTCTCCGTGTTCATCCGTCGCCGGAAGAACTCGACCGTGTTCTGATTTGGGCGGCGGCCGCGGTTCTGAGCAATCGTAGCGTAGCGCACCAACGTTTCCGGGCCGCTGCCATCCTCCGGTGCCACGCTCACGCCCACCGAGACGCGGACGTGATAGCCGACGCCGTCCACGTCGTAAACTTCGGAGAGCCCATCCACGAGTTTTCGAAGATAGTCGTCGAGCGCCACCGCCGCCGGAAATTCGTGCACCACGAGGAAGTCATCTCCCTCGAGGCGTGCCGTCAGGTCCGTGGCGACTACGGCACGCGCCAATCGCTCGGCAAAAGCTGTCAAGATGCGATCCCCCACCAGCATGCCCGCGGATTCGTTCACGCGTTTGAACTGATTGAGATCCAGCGCAATGACGGCGAAGTGCCGGTCGTCCGTGCGGTCTTCCAGGCGATGGCCCAAGCGTTCCACGAGCGTGGCGCGATTGGGCAGGCCGGTCAGGGCGTCGTGATGGGCCAGATGATGCAACCTCTCTTCGGTCTGTTTGGCCCGGCTGAGATCCGAAAAGAAGCCCACGTAGTTGAGCTTGCGACCGTTCTCGTCGCGAATCAGGATGATCTGGAGCAACTCCGGATAGAGGGAACCGTCCCGTCGCCGATTCCAGATTTCACCATGCCACTGGCCTGTCTGTTCCAGCGAGGCCCACATGTTCTGATAGAAGTCCCGATCGTGCCGACCCGACTGCAGCAGGTTCGGATTGCGACCGAGCACTTCGACTTCCGTATAGCCCGTAATGCGCGTGAAAGCCCGGTTCACCGAGAGAATGCGGGATTCCGCGTCCGTGATCAAGATGGCCTGCGCGCTGTTCTCGAAAAGACCCGCGTGCAGAAGGGAACGTTCGCGTCGCTCTTTGTCCGAGCTCACGTCCTGCAAGATCCAGACCGTCCCGGAGGCCAGGTCGCCCGGTCGCAGGGCGCGGCCTTCGAAACGACACCAGAAGAGGTCCCCGGTGCGCCGTTTCATGGGCCGTTCGAAACGAACGACCCCCTCCGTGGCAATCAGAGCGTACTTGAAACGACCCACGTCCTCGTAGGCGCGCGCATCCGGGTACAGGACCTCGGTGGTCCGGCCCAGTAGTTCCGCAGGCGCAAAACCGAATAGATCCGCCAACTGTTGATTGACACGGATGAATTGCCGACCGCGCAGAACCGCGATGGCCACCATGGCGCTGTCGAACACCAACTCCAACGGTATGGAGGGGTCCTCCTGCTGCTGCGTGTTCGATTTCATGAACGACCTGCGGGCCTACCGCCGGGACTGCGTTCCCACAGCAGTCGGTCGGACAGTCCGGCCGGCCACACAAAAAAGGCGGTCATTTGCGACGTGCCTGCCGCGAAGAGCCTTGACGGGGCGGGATGGCCGATGCAGAAACCTACTGTGGAAGACACGGGCCCGCCCATTTCCCTCGAACGTTTCCGGGCCCTCTTCGCGTGGGCGCACGCGGGAGATGAAAAGCCGCCGTCGCTCGAATACCTCTGGCCGATCGACGTTGCCGTGCGCGCCGAAGACGTGTGGCAGGAAGTCAGCGATACCTCGACCATGAACCACGCCGTGGGCTTCCCCGAGATGCAGTTCCGCGAAGAAGGAGGTGTGGTCTACGGTTCCATTGCGCGCCCCGTACCACAACGCTGGATCGAGTTGCCATGGAACTGGAACTACCCGTACTTCTTCTCCTGCGAAAGACGCTATGGGGAAGGACCTGCCTCTCGGTACCTCGGAATCTTCTACCTGGATGAATTCGCGCATCTCGGGCTCAGTCGCATCTACATCTACACGGCGTGGTGGTTGCAGAACGATCGGCTGAAGTCGCGGTTTGCGCGGTCCTTCGAGAAGTACCGGGAGGGCTACGAACGCTTCGCGCGCAGCATGGAGGAACGCAACCGCGCTCGCACCGGACTCGAAGACGCAGCGCCGGCGGGCACGGATTCGAGTGTCGCGGACGCGGTCGCCGAACTGCGGGCGGCCGGAGCGCCCGCCGATGCCGCCCGTCGCCTCGCTTCCCACATTTTCGGCGCGCCGGAGACGGCCCTGGTGAGAATCCGTCCGCGCGAACTGTCCGGCCGCATGCGCATGGACTTGCACGACGCGGTGACCGCCTGCCTGGCCGCCACGCGCGCCGGCTACCTGGTCCTCTCCTACGATTTGATCTGTCCGCACTGCCGGCAGCCCAAAAACCAGGCGCAGAGCATCGCGGAGTTGCCGGAACTCGGTCGGTGTGAAATCTGCGGCGTCGATTTCGACCGCGCGGGAGAAAACGCGCTCGAGGTGACCTTCCATCCGCACCCTTCGCATCGAAGGGTCGAACGGCATCTTTTCTGCAGCGCGGAGCCGGCAACCAAACCGCACATCCGCCTTCAGCAAACGGTCCTGCCCGGCGAAACTCGTTTACTTCAATCCTTTCTGCGGACGGGTCAATATCGCATGCGGACCCTCGGGCGGAACGAACGGGCCACGCTCGAAGTGTCTGCTGAGGCCCAGGCGCACTCCCTCGTGCTGGCCCCCGGCCAGCTCACCGATGGGACATGTTCGCTCATGCCCGCCGTCCAGTTGGAGAATCCCACGAACGACGTCTGGACCTGCGTCATCGAAGACCCGCGCTGGGACGAAGTGGCGCTCCGCCCGGGGGATCTCTGGACCCTACAGTCGTTTCGGGATCACTTCGGCAGCCCGCTCCCCTCCGACACATCCATCAGTATGGGTACACAAACGATTCTGTTCACGGACATGGTTGGCTCCACCCGCCTCTACGAAGAAGCAGGCGACGGCGCAGCTTTTCAGGCGGTCCGTCGCCACTTTGCGCGCATCTACGCCGTGGCCCGAGACCATCACGGGTCCGTCGTCAAGACCATTGGCGACGCGGCTCTCCTGGCATTTTCGGAAGGAACGGACGGACTCTCGGCGGCGCTTGCGCTGCAGGAGATGTTTCGCACGGACACGGAGGTTCAGGTGCGAGTTGCCGTCCACCGTGGTCCGTGTCTGGCCGTGAATCTGGGCAGCGGCATCGACTTCTTCGGTCGCACAGTGAACACGGCGGCGAAGCTGCAACAGGCGGCGGGCGCGGGCGAAATTGTGGCCACCGCCTCGTCCTGCCAAGCAGCCGGGTCCATCTGGCCGCAGGTGCAACAGAAAGCCGAGGCTATCTTGTTCGAACACCCCGCCCTCCGCGAGCCGCTGCCTGTTTTCCGTCTGAGGACGGAGGCGGACCGGGCGTCCCACTCGCTTCCGATCGGCGCCGCGGTGGGTGGGAAAAGCTGAGCATGAGAGAGAAAGTCGTCCGCCTGTTCAGCACCGCCGCTCTGGTTCTGGCGTTCGCCTGGCCATTGGTCGCTTTGGCGGGTGCCGTCATGTGGCCCATTCAGTTCAGGTCCGTCACCGGCTTGGTGACTGCCAAGGCGGCCTACGTGTTCGCCTTCGTGTTCTTCGTGCTGGTCCTTTCGGCCGGTGGGGCGGTGACAGCAGCCCTCGGCCTGCTCTTGGCCGCACCGCCCCGCCCACGGCGGGATCGGTATGTGTTTCTCATGCATCTGGTTCCGGTGGTGGTGTTCGTGGTGCTGCTGGTTTTCACCTACATCCGCACGCGGGGTGGATGAGGGGGCCGGGCCTCTACAGAAACCCGCAGGAGAAACACAGTTGACAGTCGCGCGCGATTCGGCCTTTGTCGGGAGTATTATGGCCACGGTAACGATGAGGGAAGCCTTTCGGGCCGGTCTCGGCCCAACCATCGCCGACCTACTCAAGACGTTGAACCATCTCGGGGAAGGGATCCATCAGGAGGTGGGCGCCGCGAGCCGCGAGGTGGAGAGATCGCTGCTTCGTGCTGACTTGGGCGGCGAACAAAGGCTGGCGGACATCCGCGCGGAGATGAACAGGTTGGAGCGACGGCTCACGGCCAAGATCGACTCCATCAAGGGGGACCTGCGATTCGCCCAGTCCCAAGCCCAGGTCTTCTGGTTTATGTGCACTCTGCTGATCGCTCAGGGACTCTTCACCTCTGCCATGATCATGGTTTTCGCTGATAAGTAGCCCTCGATCGCAGCGGTCCGCAGCGCGTCCTTGGCATGAATGGAGCGGCATCGCTGGCGCGTTCTTGGAGCGGGGGACCGGGTGACCGGCCAAATTTGATTGACCAGGTCGAGTCGGCACTCCTTCCTAGATTCGTGGAAGCGTTTACGGGGGAGTCGTTGGCCCGAATCGAAAGCGTGTGCCGTGCGCACGGAGTCAGGAGCCTGCATCTGATTGGTTCGGCGGCCCGCGGCGAGGCCGGTCCTTTCAGTGATCTGGACTTCTTGGTGGTTTTCCTTCCCTCGGATCGTCCGTTGGAGCAGTACTTCGATGTGCGTGATGCACTCCGTGAGATCACCGGCTGCCGGATCGATCTCATTGAAGAATCGGCCGTTAAGAGCGAGGCCTTCCGCCGGTCTATCAAGAAGGATCGCCGCTTGATCTATGACCTGGCTTATGCCCGCATCGGGCGCGATTATGTCAGAGAGTGTGCCGCGCCCATGGCGGAGCGATGGCGTGCCGTCAAAAACGCGCCCGGTTG
>CAZPFB010000053.1:0-39029 GCA_964585735.1 uncultured Leptospiraceae bacterium | reverse complement strand
CCACTTGGGTGAGGACCACCTCCCTCAACCTATCGAGCGCTGGATTTGGGTCTAGTTTCCCGACAATTCCGGGGAAAGCCTGGCGGACAGCCGGACGGAGCTCGGCTACAACCTCGCTGCGGTCTGTGACCAAAATCGTTTGCCCCCGCCGGACCGCTCGCAGGTACTCGGAAAGGTGAGCCTTCAGGTCCTTGACCCCGACTGCCTTCATGATCATAGGTAGTCCCACGTGACCACTTTGGTCAAATGATTTTCGCCCCTCCTGATCAGAGAAAGAGGCCTCTCCCTCTTTACGGACGGGCCGGGTCCCCAGCCTGCTACCGTCTTTCGTGACAGCGCACGTGCCAGTCGAGCAGGTCCACGCAACGCACGCAGCTCACGTCGTCGCGCCAGCAGACATCCCGTAGGAACGAAAGCAGAGCCACGCGATACTCGCGGCCGACGATGGGCCCGGTGTGATGCGCAATGTGTATCGGTTCGCGGCCGAGGCGAATCTGGCGTTCGAAGAGTTCGTGGTACGACCGGCGCGTGTCGGACTCCCGGTCGGCCGGCCGGTGCCTTCCGAACGACCGATGGATCGCGTGGATGTTGTAGTCCATGGCCACCACGCTGCGTCGTCCGTTCTCCACGCGAACCACGCTCATCGGCAGTTCGTACAGCTTTCCGGCGGCCGCCGGGCGAGCCGTCCGGAAGTGAAACGAGTTCGAAGCGTAGCGAAAACCAAATCGCCCCAGGGCGTGCGGGAGCGCGGACGACGTGGCCAGACCGGGCGCGCGAAATCCGATGACGGAGAAACTCGGGTGCTCCCGGCGAATCCAGGCAACCGTGTGCTCTTCGAAGTACGCGAACTCACTCTCCCACGAGCCGCGCGAGTAGCCCACACCGGGGAAGTGTCCGTTCCCGTGACTGCCGATTTCGTGACCGAGCGCGAGGGCTTCGAGGGTGAGCGCCCGATTGCGATTGACCTGTTCGCGATCTCCACCGAACCCCAGGCGCGAGCGGCCGGCGCGCATGCCGGGCGCGCGGTACAGGCGACCTTCCTCGTCGGTCACGTAGAACACGCCCGAGACAAAGAACGTGAAGCGAACCGGATTCTCGCGGGCAAACGCCAACAGCTCGCGGTCGGGCAACCCATCGAAGGAAACGCCGATGAGCTGCGCGCGGCCGGCGCACGCCAGACCCACCGGTTGGTTCGCCAGGACCGCGGGTGGTTTCGGCTCGGGAATGCTGCGCGCCGCGCACGCGCCCCCGAGCGCGCCGAGGCCGAGCACGAACGGGATGGCGAACCGGCCAACGAGCCAACCGTTCATACACCCGTTGCGAGCAGAGACTCCAGGCGCCTCCCCGCTTCGCTGTCCGGTTCGAGGCGCAGCGCGTCGCGCAGCAGCATCTCGGCACGATTTGTATTTCCCAACAGTCTGTACGTATCAGCCAATTGCACCAAGTTCTTGGCGTGGCGGGGCTCGCGCAGGCGCACCCGCTCTCCCGTGTCCGCGGCTTCCTTCAGCTTTCCGGCGTGTTTGTAGGCCAAAGACAGGAAGCGCAGGAAATCCGTGTCGGCCGGATTGTGCGCGGCGTAGCGTTCGCCGATCTCGACTGCTGCTGCGAAGTCCTTCAGCTTGAGTAGTGATTGTGCGAGTTCCTTCTGGGCGGTCGGCTCGGACGGCTCCTGGCCCAGGATGTTGCGGTATTCGGAGGCCGCCGTGGCAAAGTCGTCGGCGCGAAACGCGCGGCGCGCCCGGCCGAGGGCCGCCTGGAGTTCGGCGGGGGCAAGGCGGGACTCCGGCCGCAGGGGCGCATCCTCGCGGTAGCCAACGCGGATGAGCGTCAGGTCGTCGGTGAGTTCGCCCTGGCTGCGGATGGCCTCGAAGATGCGGGCCGGATTGCCCTGCCCTTCTTCCACCCGCCGGAGAAAAAGCGTGTGGTCCTCGTTGATGATGCGGCCCGTTTCACTGCGTCCGACCTCCACGTCGTCACGGCCGTCCGAACCCAAAATGAGAGCGTCGTCCGGCTCCAGCGGGAATGTCTTCACGATGAGGTTTCCTTCGATTCCCTCGACGCCCACTTTGCGCAGAGAAAGGTCGTCTTCGATGAAGCTCGCGCGCCCCTGTCGGTAGAGTACGGCCCAGGGGTGCTCCGCGTTGATGAAATAGAAAAGGCCCGTCTCGTCGTCCACGAGGCCCAGAATGATCGAAACGAGCATGGAGCCGTCAAAGGCCACGAAGGTGTTCTGCAGCTCCACGAAGGCCGCCTTCAACCACTGCTCCGGGTACACTTCTTGGGCCGCCGACGAAAGTTGCGTCCGTGATACGATCGTCTTGAAGACGGTGCCCAGCACCAGCGCGCCACCCGCGCCCTGCATGGACTTGCCCATGGCGTCCCCATTGAGGACCACGGTGTAGCGCCGGCCGCGGAGCACGATGCTGTGCGCGCTGTTGAGATCCCCGCCGATGTCGTCTTCGCGGTGGCGGAAGTGGAAACGCTTCTTCTGCCGGGTGAGCATTTCGACCGTAACGACATCGCTGTGGCTGTGATTCCCTCCGAGCGGATGCAGCAACAGCGAGGTCAGGAAGTAGTCCCCGTCCTGCTGCTCCTTGAGGGCCTGCACTTCGTGCAACGTCTCACGAAGCTGACGCGTCCGGTCGGTCACCTTCTTCTCCAGATTGCGGTTGAGGTCCTCCACTTCGGCGTGCACGCGCACGAAACGGTTCGCGAGAATACCCGCGATGGCCAGGATGAAACTGAAAAATCCAAACGGCAGGAGCCGCGGTAGGTTGATCTCGCCACGCGACGAGAGGATGTCGAGCACGAGCGCCACGAGCACCACCGCAAAGCCGAGGGCCATGTAGAGCCCGTCGCGATCCCGTTTGACCACGCGATAGATCATGATTCCGAAGCTCGTCAGGATGAGCGGCGGCCAGAAGACGAGTTGAACGAGTGTCGAGTTGAGTTCGTGCCAGGTGACGATGTTCGACGTGGCCCAAACGACTACTTCGATTCCCAGAAGACCCAGGGCCATGGCATGATTGATCCAATCGAGAGCACGCATGAACCGATTCTGCGGCAATTCGAAGAAGTAGCGCACAAAGTAGTACCAGACCGGCGCCATGGCTAACAGAACCGTGTACTCCCAACGCTTGAGCGCGAAGAAGTCCAGATTCGTTTCGAATTTCAATTGGCTGCGCAGCAGTTGGTAGGCCACGAGCGCCAGACAGAACAGAGCAAAGAAGAGGTTCTCGCGCTCCCGGCGCCGGCGCAAGAACAGGAAAAGAAAGTACATGCCGACCGTCGTGTAGCAGACGAGAAAGAATATCTCGAAGAAGCTGCGGTACTCCACCTCCTGGAAGATCAGGCGCGCCGGACCGATTCGCGTTTCGTCCTGAAAGATCCCTGCGTCGTGGGGGAAATAGTTGCGTGTTTCCACCAAAAGGATGTTGCGACCGCCCGGTCGAACGACCGACAGCGGCAATCGGTATCGTCGGATCTTGTCGTAGGCGTACGGGCGGTCGGTGGTGACATCTCCCGACTCGCCGATCAGAACTCCGTTGAGGTAGGTGCGGTCGCTGTCGGAGATGATCCCGAGGCGCACGGCCAGTTGCTCGTCGATCTGCTTGGGCAGCACGAAGACCTTCCGATACCAATACCGTCGAATCCCCGGCTTGATGTTCCAATCTTTGACAAAGCGCGGATCTTTGTGGAGGTTCTCGGGTACCGGAACCGGCGTCCAGCGCCCGAACGGACGATCGACGCCCGCGCCTTCGGCGGGTTCACGACCCGATTCGAGGACCGCATCGACCGCTTCGACCCGCGCCCACCAGGTGTGCCCGGTCGGGGGCGTGTCCTTCTGCTGCTTGGTACTGTTGAGGGAAATCGTCTGGGTCAGCGTCCCGATCACCTGTACTTCGTACTCCGCCACAAGCGCCACCGGCGCAAAAAGCAGCACTGCCCCGAAGAGCTTCGCAACTCGGCTCATCGTTCCCCCTCCACTACTCGTAGGACCATACCAAGAGCACCAAAAACCGACGGTAGTGTTCCGTTTGTGAAGGCTCCTCCCATCCCGTCCACACATTGATTTGGCGACCGTCCTTTCGATACCGGGCCGCCGTGGCTGCCAGACGGAGCCGCAGGTGGGAGTCCTGTCTCTTGCGCAAGGTCAGCGCGCCGATGATCTCGTAGCCTTCTCCGGTCAGATAACGCGCATAGTTGCCAAAGAGGTCGAGCTGGAAAAGGTACGAGCCCGGTCGCCAGACGTTGGCGACGTGCACCGAGCCCATGCGCAACCCACCGTTCTGCCGATCCGGCCGCAACTGCGGACCCGCGGGCGTCCGATCCGGGTCCACCGAGGCGTCGTCGAACCACACCGTGCGCGGCCGGGGCTGCATGAAGGGAGCAGACTCGCCTCCCGGCCCCGGACCCGAAAGCAGAATCGAAAGCGGGCCCCCCATGACACTGGGGCCGGCCGCCGGTCCCGCATACCCGCGCGCCCGGTCGTCGGACTCATTTCGGTCCGCGGAAGTCCAAAGGCCGGAGACGCCCAGCCGCAGCGCGCGTGGCTCCGGGAGAGCGGCGCAGAAGGCGACCTCCGGAGGCAAATCGCATTCCGCTGCGCCCGCGTCCGAATCGGCTGTGGCCGCTGCCCCCCCGCGGCCGGTAGTTGACACCGAGCTACTTTCTGTGAACGTATAGTAGAAGGAGGCAAACGCGGCACCCGCCGCAACCGTGCGCCGGGTCCCCGTCGCCTGCGTCCCGTCCGGCGCCACGCCGGCCAAGAGCCCGCGCTGGGAAAATGCGGCCACCGTCCAAGTCCCCCAGGGGGCCGACTGCAAACGCAGGCCGTAGGTTCGCACGTGCTCGTCGTCCTGACCGGGCCTTCCCTCGAAGAGCACCGGACGATACCACAGCGGCAGGACCGTGTCCGGACGAGCGCTCTGACCCGGAAAGCGCTCGATGGTGCCCACGACGGTCGCAAGCACTCCCAACCAGCGCAGTTCCGCGAAACCGCCGACCACACGATCCCGGGAGTTCCAGTTCCAGGCATTCGCCTCGCCCGTGGCGGCCCCAAAAAGCCCGCCGCCAAGAAGTGCCGCGCCGACCTCGCGATTTCCGTGCGCCATCGCCATCGGGAAGGGCCCCGCCAGGTAGATTCCCTCCGGGTCGGCTCGCTGGTGGCCGTACCCCCCTCGAGCAAACAGACCCATGGGAGCGGACCAGACCGGCACTTCGGGGCCGGCACCCCACCAGGAGAGTCTGGCGGGGGACCCGGCCGCATAGGCCAGACCCAACTCGAGGCGCGCGGGCACCAGCGCGGTCTTCTGGGTCGAGTCGCCAGGCCCGTATCGACGGTAGTCATCCTCGAAACCGAGCACGGCGGTCGCCCAAGGTCGAAGGCGGACAGAGCCGGAGTGAGCCCGGAAGTCTGCGCCTGCGGCCGCCTGGCTCCAGATGCGGTTCTGGTCGCGCAGTTCCTCACGAGAACCGCCCGCGTCGAGGCCAGATGCGCTCCCCAAATGCAGAATCGGATGCCAGAGGGGAGGATCCGGGCGCCCGACTGCGGCCGGGGGAGGGTTCTTGGCACCGCCCGGGGCCTCGGCTGGCCCTCTTGGAGCCCCGAAAACACCCACAATTGGTGTGGACAGAATCGAGATCATGCCGATAATACGACATAATCTAGCAATTCTGACCCGCCGATCGACCCGGGTTGCGCTTGACTGGTAGTGCACCGCAAAAAAGATTGGCTCATTCTTGTGCGACGCACAAGGGGGAGGGTCTAAAATGAACCGAACCAAACAACTCCAACAGCTGAGGACGGCACAGGCGGAGCTTTTCTCCCTGGCCGGCGCAAATAGCCCGGCGCGCCTGTCAGCCCGCGCACTCGTTTCCGCACGTGCGCTTCTGGTCCGCAAGCGGTTTCTCATCCCCAGCCTGACGCTGTGCCTGGTCGTGCTCGCGCAGCCGGTCTTCACCGGGTCCGGACGGACCCCGGAACACGGCCGCATCGTCGAATTCATTGCAGCCACGAACCCCGAGGTCGGCGCCCTGGAGCGGCAGCGGGTCGCAGCGGCGATTATCCGGGAAGCGGGGAACCTCGAGATCCCGGCTGCCATGCTGATCGACGGCCAACCGGTGCATCCGGTCTACTTCCTGGCCGCCATGGTGGCGGTGGAGTCTTCGTTCGACCGCCACGCAGTATCCAATCGCAACGCACATGGCTACATGCAGCTCATGCCCGAGACGGTGGCCTGGATGAAGGGCGAACCCCTTTCCCGAGCCGAGCTCTTTGACACGGAAACCAACATCCGCCTGGGTGTGCGCTACCTGAACATGCTCTTCAGCCAGTTCGGGACGACGCGGCGTGTGGCCCTGGCCTACAACGCCGGTCCTGGCAGCGTGCGACGGGGAATCTTCGTGGAACGCTACTGGGGCAAGGTCCAGCGGTCCTATCGCCACGTCGCCTTCGGCGAAGCGCTGGCCGCACGCTGACGACGGTCCCCGCGGCGACGGTCCCGATGGGCCCGCGCCGACATGGCCGGTACCTCCAAAGGATTGACCGCAGGCCGGCACCTCCCAAAGTGTCGGCCTGATGTCCAAAGCGCGCCTCGTCCAGGGGGATTTGCCCCCCGACCTCCTGCGTGAGTTCAGTTCTCAAACAGAACTGGCCATCGACTGCGAGATGATGGGGCTCAATCCCAAACGGGATCGCCTGTGCGTGGTGCAGATGGCCGCCCCGGCCGGACCGCGGGCCATCGTCCAAATCGACGAGAAGGCCTCTCTGGATGGGTTGCGCTCCCTGTTCGAGAACCCCAACATTCAGAAGATCTTCCATTTCGCCCGGATGGACTGCCTGTTCCTCCGCGAGCGATTGGGTTTCACCGTTCGCAACATCTTCTGCACCAAGGTCGCCTCGCGAATTGCCCGCACCTACACGGACAAACACGGCCTCAAGGAACTGGTCCGCGAATTCTGTGGCGAGGTCATGGACAAGACCAGCCAATCCAGCGACTGGGGACGCCGGGTCCTGACCGATGACCAGGTCTTCTACGCCGAAGGGGACGTGAAGTACCTCTTCGAAATAAAAAAGGTGCTCATCGAAATGCTTCAGCGGGAAGCCCGCATGGACGTGGCTCTCGATGCCATGCAGTTCCTGCCCACGCGGATTGCGCTGGACCGTTTGGGCTACGGCGATATCTTCGAACACTGACTCTGTGCCCAGGGAGGCTCCCGTGAGCTACGATCTCGAACACGTCAAAGTGCCGCGCCTGGCGGGCTTTGGTCTTTCCGCTTTCACCCGTCTCATCGAAGGACCGCTCCGCGGGCTGCTCATGCCCAAGCTGCTCAAAGACGGCGGCATCACGCGCTTTCGATCGCTCGAACCCGAAGAGGCGCCCACTGTATTCCCGCTCGGCGCTGTGGATGCGGCCGCCGTCGAAGCGGCGCGCCCGGCCGACCTGCCGTCCGAGAACGCGGTGCCACGCGGAACACAGCGCGGGTTTGTGTTTTCATCCAGCCTCGATTTCGCGCGCGCCTACCGCGAAGGCAGCAGCACGCCCGAAACGGTAGCGGCGCGCGTGCTCGAAGCCATCGAGAAATCGGAGAGCCGCATTGTTCCCATGCGTGCCATGATCAAGTGGAACGTGGACGATCTGCAGGCACAGGCCCGCGAGTCCGCCGAACGCATCCGCTCGGGTCGCGCCCGCAGTGTTTTGGAAGGCGTGCCCGTTGCTGTGAAGGATGAGCTCGATCAGGTCCCGTACACCACCTCGGTGGGGACCCGCTTCCTGGGAACGTCGCCCGCCAGGTCCGACGCGGGACCGGTGGCCCGCCTGCGGAGTCTCGGCGCGCTCCTCATCGGCAAGTCCAACATGTACGAAATCGGCATTTCGCCGACGGGGAACAACCCGCACTTTGGTTTTGCGCGCAACCCGTATGGGGACGGCCACGACACGGGAGGCTCCTCGAGCGGTTCGGGCGCCGCCGTCGGCATGGGACTCTGCCCTATTGCCGTGGGAGCGGACGGCGGCGGTTCCATCCGCATTCCCGCGGCGCTGTGTGGCGGCTTCGGACTCAAAGCCACCTTCGGTCGCGTTTCGGAGTCAGGGGCCGCGCCGCTTTGCTGGAGCGTGGCCCACGTCGGTCCGCTTGCCGCCACCGCCGCCGATCTTCTCCTGGGCTACCTGGCTGTGGCCGGACCCGACGAGCGGGATCCCATGTCGCAGCACCAACCGATGCCGACGGCCCCCGCGCGAACCCCCGAGAACCTGAACCACGTGGTCATCGGTGTTTTCGAGGACTGGTTTGCGGACGCCACGCCGGATGTGGTGGCGGCCAACCGCGAGATGCTCGAACGACTGAAGCGACGTGGCGCGCGAGTGAAGGAGATCCGCATTCCGGGCCTGGAATCGATGCGCGCCGCGCACGCCGTGACGATCCTTTCGGAGATGGCGGCGGCCATGGAGGTCCACTACAAGACCCACCGCAAGGATTTCGGGCTGGGCACGCGCGTGAACCTGATGCTCGCCAAACAGTTCACGAACCTTGATTATCTACGCGCACAAAGAATACGCACGCGCGCGCTGGCCACCTTCGACGAGGTATTCCGGGAAGTGAACGTGATCGCCACGCCGGCCACCGGCCGGACCGCGCCCCCCATCCGCAAAGACAGCATCCCCCGCGGAGAATCGGACCTGAGCGTCATCACGGACCTCATGCGCTTCATCATCCCCGGAAACCTCTGCGGGCTGCCCGGACTTTCGGTGCCGGTCGGCTACGACGGAAGCGGTCTGCCCATCGCCATGCACCTGGCGGCGGCGCACTGGCAGGAATCGCTACTGCTCGAGCTGGCTCTGGTCAGCGAAGGCGAGGTCGAACGCCGCGAGCCGCAGGTGCACTATCGGCTGCTGGGTTGAACGGGGAGCGGTCTCGGGCCTATCTCGCGCCCCAAGAGCCCCGATAAACCAGATAGGAGAGCGAAACCGGTGAGCACGATCAGGTATGAGTACACGATCCAACTGCTCGGTTCCACCGTTTTTGCGGCTTTCTGGATAGAAGAAAGCTCAAAGAATCGAAGGACGCCCTTGATCACGTTGGCCCAACCCAACACCGTGACAATCCCCACAAGATTCCACTTCCAGTGATTTACGACGGCGAGCGACGCTGCCCCCGCGGTCAGGCTGATGAGACCTGAAAGAATGACGAACTCCTCCTTTTCCTGGCACGAAGTAGGGCTTCGAACTGATCACACGTCCGCAAACTGGATCCACATGCATCATTGTCGCGGCACGAAGAAGTACACGTCCCCTTCAGAGAAGGGAGTCCGCGGGACGACCGAGTGCAGGCGATAGTGCTTCTTCACGAGATCGAAGTGCTGCGGGAGAATCCTGTCGGGTAGAACGTTGTCGCTGAAATCCGGGCTGCGGCTGTTGATGGTGATGAAACCGAACTCTTTGCGGGCGATCTTCGGCTCCACGAGTTCTCCTTTGTTCCTTCCGAAAAGCGTGTGCTGATTGTAAAGGAAGGTGTCGCAGACCGGGATGCGCACGAGGTCGGCATCGAGGACTACCGCGCCGGGACTGGCGGCAAACACCTCGGGCCGCCGCACCCCCGCCAGCGCGCGGACTGTCTCGCGCATCCTGGCATGATTGACGTAGGCCTCCTTCTTGATCCTATTCTTCCCCCAGAGGGGACGAGACTGCGCCGCAACGAGTACGAGCCCGAGCAGGAATAGGATGCGACCCCGCGGACTCCCCTCGCCTTTTTGGAAGCCCACCAGGCCCAGCCCAATCAACAGGGTTAGAGCCAGCGCAGGCTCGCTCCAGTAGTTAATCGCGGACCCTGCCTTTCCCCCGATCAACATGACGTGGATCACGATTCCCAACACAGCATACAGGATCAGAACACGATGCGCGCGGAAGTAGGAGTGCGCAATCCATCCCAGGATGACAATCGGATAGCAGAAAAAGAGGAAGCCCGCCGGGTTATGGAAAAGAGCTGACTCAATAAAGTACCTGGCAACGTTGAACACGAAAAGGTGCTCCAGAAAAATCGTGCCAAGAGCGGCCCAGAACAAGAGAAGGAGAACGCCGCTGATCAGTACGCCGAAGGCCGCGAAGATTAAGGCGCGACGAGGACTCTCCTGCATCAGGACAATGAATACGGCAGCGGGTGCCGGAATGGCGGAAGGCTTGATGAACAAGGCCAGCACAAAGAGCGGAACAGACAGGAGAAGGCGTGAGCTGTTCCAGTTCATCAGAGCGACGGCCAAACCGAGGTACGTGATCCCGATGTAGAGAGAATCAGGTTTGATGACGGGGCCATAACGCACGACACTAATGGGCAAGAGCGAAAGGGCTCCTGCCGCGAGCAGCGCAAGGGGACCCCCGCCGCGCTTCCTGACCAAGATCAGGAAGGCGGCGACGGTGCACGCAACGCCGAATAGGGAAAGCAGTCTCCCCGGCAGGTAGCTGTTCGGTGCCAGCGCGTTCAGAGCGGCGCTGATGACGTAGTAGGCCGGCCCGTGGTTTGCCGCAGTGAAGTAGTCGTCCCCGGGAGTCGAATAAAGCTTCCCAGTCGCCAACAACTGGGACTCGAAGAGCATGATGGGTTCGGAATAGTCAATCTCTCCCGGAAAGGCGACGAGACCGGCCCAATAGCGGAGGGTAGCCAGCATGCCGAAGGTGAGATAGATGATGCATGCAAGAATGACAAACCGGGCCAAGGGCCTGCCGCGACCCTTCAGGAAGCCATCCAGCCCCTGTTCCAACCTGATGATGTGAGTCCGCACCAATGCTCGTGCTCACGACGCCTTCAGGTTGCCAAGAAAAAAAGCAGCCGACAGTTCCCCTGCCAAACCCGGGACCGTCGCACCTGCCTGGACCCTACTTCCGTACGAAGACCGAGACGTCGCCCTCCGAGAAGCGCGTTCCGGGCAGCACTTCGGAGATTCGGTAGTTCCTCTCCACGAGATCGAGCTGGGTCAGGGTGCACCGCAATTGATGCGAGCGCTTAGTGCGAATATTTGCATAGTCCGTAAGAAATACATAGTCGAACCGTTTCTGCGCAAGACCCCGGGAGACCAACTCGTCGCGAATCACGCCGAAGATTACCAATTGGTTGTAGAGAAATGTGTCGGACACAGGTATGTCCGCCCGGGACTCGAACCGCGCAATTACCCCAGGCGAACTGGCCAGCAGCACTTGAGAACGCCGCCCCTCCAGCAGCGACGATATGCGGGCATGCTGGGCCCTGGCCGCGGCCCTTTCTGCGCGACCCGGCGGCGATTGTTTATAGGTTCTATAGTAGAAAGGAGCCAGCACAATCAGGCAGGCCGTAGCACCCCAGGCCACCCAGCGCGGCGCTCCACGCTCGCGCACCGCACCGTAGCCCACACCTATGATCAGGCAGAGAGCGAGGCCGGGCTCCGTGAAGTAGTTGATGAAGCCACCCGCTTTCCCGGCCAGTGGGACATGGAACGCGGCCGCGAGAAGGAAATACGCTGTCAGGAGCCGCCTCTCCGGAATCCACTTCCAGAGTAGGATCGCAAGCCAAATGAAGAGCGTAGTTTTGGAATAGAAAACGGGTGTCCGATCGAGAAGGCTTGCCCAAAAATCGAACTCCGCCTTGTTGTAATAGAACATGTGCACGAAGAGCGTCGCAATGGGCACCTCCACCGCGTAGAGCCCCACAACCAGCAGGCAGGTGACCACGCCGGCGGTCACAAAAATGGCCGCCTGACGCCACTGCCTGCTCAAAACCAAGTTGAGGAACACTGCAGCGGGCGCCGCAACGGCGCTGGCTTTCACGAGGAGCCCCAACGCAAAAAGCACAGCTGATAGATAGAAGGCGGGACTGTCACGGAATCGAAGAGCGGCGGCCAGTCCGCCGAAACTGAAACACATGTAGAGAGAGTCCGGCTTCCCGCTGGCCCCGAAGATGATGAAGGACTGAATGTGCAGGGCGAGCAGCGCGCCGACGAGCGCCGCCAGGTAGTCCCTGGTCACTGCAAAGATCGCGGCGCCAACGAAGAAGGTCAGCAGCAGTGCAGCGATCAGCGAAACGATCCGGAGCGGCGCGAAAGAATCCGGCGCCAGACGCGCGGCCGTATTGACGATCGCGTAGAGCACGGGACCGTAGATGGTCCCGATGAAACGATTCTGGAACGACGGTGGATAGACCTCCTCGCCTCGGTTGGAGCGAGTAGCTTCGATAAGTATGACGCCCTCGGCGTAGTCGATCTCGCCGGGGAACGCGGCTACCGACGCCCAATAGCGCAACGTGGATTGGGCCCCGAATCCAAGACCTGCGAGCAGCAGGACGATGGCGAGAATGGACGGCCAACGACCGAAGCGGCCAAGAGGTTCTTCAGAGGGTGCATTTTGCAAGCGCTGGACTCCTAAGCTCTCGTCTCATGGGGGCCGGTGCGGAACCGGTCCGACCAACCTAAAGGATCGAGGACGGTCCGCGAGGCAAAGTGTTTTTTCCCTTGACGACAACCTTCAATCCGTCTGCCGGTTCCAACGTGAGGCAACAGTCGCGCAACCGAAAACTATCCTTCTATGTTGTGATGTTCGCCCTTGTGCTCATTTTTGTGCGCGTTCTGGATTTCTTCGTGGCGCGCATAGTTCCCGACAAGCCTCTCAAAGAGATGCTACCCAATCATCGCGCGGAGATGGAGACCGAGGAGTTCCGTCATTCCCTCCGAACGAATTCACTGGGCCTGCGCTCGCCGGAGCCTGATCCGGCAGCCGGGCAGCGCGTGCTGGTCCTCGGCGATTCCTTTGGCTTCAGCCCGACTCAGCGGGGCGCGGCGGGCCCCGGCGCACAACCCTGAGCACCACCGCAAAAACCACGGCGGCCAAGGCAATCCACAGAAGCGCACCTTCCAGGGGGGCGAGATCGGCAGTCGTTGCCCAACTCTGTCCGCCGCGAAGGGCCGGCCCCTCCAACATCCTGGGCAAGACCAGATCAAAGACCGGGCGCGTGTGTTCTTGCGCCAGCAGGGAAGTCGTACACTGCGCCGAAAGCGCCCACACCAGGCCGATCCCTCCCGCAAGGACTGCGGGCAGAGCCAACCCGCGGGCTTGAACCGCCAGAGCGACCTCGAAGAAGAGAATCAGAGAGATGCTGATCATGTACCGGGGTCCAAAAGAGGAACCACCCGACCAAAGGTAGAACATCGAGATCGACAACGCATGGAGGATAAACAAGAGAATCACGAATGCCTGGCGCGGAGACTGAAGTCGGGCCACCGACGCAAACGCCGGGAGCCCCACAACAAGAAAGGGAGCATAGAAGAGCATCCCACGATACTGCCCAAAGATGAGCTCCCAAAAGGCTGATGCGGACGGGATGCGAAATCCGAGGTACGCCTGCATGGCCTGAAACTCCGCAAGGGCCTCAAACTCGTACGGAAAGCGAACCGGGCTTCCGGTGATGAGAAAGTTGTTCAACAGAACCGTGCTGATGCCCGGCAGAGCACCCGCGACCAGCCACAGGGTATCGATAATCCCTTTCCATCTATTGCGGCCCACAAAGACGGCCGCCGCGGCCACTCCGAACAAGTAGCTCGTATACTCTGTTGCGAACGCAAGACCCAGTAGCATTCCCGCCACCAGAAATCGGCGGGGCGACGGTTGTTCGCGCCGCCACAGGGCATAGTAAGCGCCGAACAGAAGAAATCCCGCGATGTGGTGTCCGAAATAGTGCGAGGCCATCGGAAAAAGGTACGAGCCGAAGACCGAGGCAAAGACCAGCAGCAAAGCCATGGCCGGCCTGGCCCCCGCCACGAGCAGGGCCCAGAGCAGCAGAACACAGAAGGCCGCCATCAAAGGATAGTTGATCACGCGAACGGCCATCGTGTGAACCCGAAATCCCTTCAGCAGCGGCGGATCTTCGCTCGCCGCTCCAAGAATGCGGGCGACCGCATATACGGGCACGAGGATCAAACTGCTGAGCGGTGCTTTATCGCCATAGTAGCGCCCTTTCACAAGGGCCTTGTCAATCGTAAGGCCTTCGTAAGGCCCCAGTTCCAGAGTTCCTTGCTCGACGAGCTGAATGGCTGGCCCCAGCCGGGTGAAGCTGTTGGCGCTGGGGACGTGCCAGAAGTAGGCGAACAACGCGTAGAATGAAAAGAAAGGAACGACAATTCGCGAAGCGGACCAGACCCTCTCCCCAACGAAAGCGCGCCTCGATTGTGTGCCAGCCGCCACGTTCAGCCTCATCGTCCGCGGAAAGCACGAATCGACTCAATCATATAGTCCAACTGTGCACTGCGCATTCCGGGATAAACCCCCACCCAGAAGGAGTCGTTCATGATCCGATCGGTCTCGCGCAACCCCCCCACAACTCGGTATCCCCGACCGGAGGCGCGCATTTCGTCGAAGCATGGATGACGCAGATAGTTACCGGCAAATAACATACGAGTCTGAATCCCCCGCGCCTCGAGGTGCGCAACCACCTCACTCCTTCCGAAGCCGGCATCAGGACGAAGCGTCAGCAGAAAGCCGAACCAACTCGGACGCGACCCCGGTGTCGGTTCCGGGAGCACGAAACGATCTTCGCTGTCGGCCAAACCGTCGCGCAGGCGTTGCCAATTGGTGCGTCGCGCCTCGACAAAGCCGGGCAGCTTGTCCAATTGTGCGCAGCCGACCGCCGCCTGCATGTCCGTCACTTTGAGGTTGTAACCAAAATGAGAGTAGATATACTTGTGATCGTAGCCTTCGGGCAGTTCACCAAGCTTGTGGCCGAATCGCATGCCGCAGGTATTGTCTTTGCCGGGGTCGCACCAACAATCGCGCCCCCAGTCCCGGAAAGAAAGGGCCAACTTCTTGAGCAAAGGCGAAGCAACGGCAACAGCGCCTCCTTCCCCCATGGTCATGTGGTGCGGCGGATAAAAGCTAAACGTTGCGAGATCCCCAATGGCTCCGGTCCGCTTCCACTCCCCGTCCAACAGGAACTCCGCGCCCAGAGCGTCGCAATTGTCTTCGATCAACCAGAGATCGTGTTTCGTACAGAATGAGCGAACGGCCGCCAAATCAAAAGGGTTTCCCAGAGTGTGAGCAACGAAGACGGCCTTCGTGCGGGCCGACCGAGCTTCTTCGAGCATGGAACAATTGAGGTTATAGGTCGGCAGTTCCACATCTACGAAGACGGGTACCAAGCCATTTTGGATGATGGGCGTGATGGTCGAAGGAAAACCGGCGGCCACTGATATCACTTCGTCGCCGCTCACCAACCGCCGCTCACCGAGTTGCGGCGACGTAAGCGTAGAGATCGCAATGAGATTGGCGGAAGATCCGGAATTGACGAGGAGCGTTGCCCGACTGCCTACGTAGCGCGCCAGACGCCGCTCGAAATCGGCCGCAAAACGGCCCGCCGTGAGCCAGAAATCCAATGCGCTGTCGGTGAGATTTACCAGCTCCCGTTCGTCGAACACGCGGCCCGCGTAGCCGATGTTCGCACCCGGCACAAACGGTTGGCGGCGGTGACCGTGCCGATAGTAGTCGCGCGCGTCCTGCCGTGCGCGGAGTCGAAACATTCGTGCGAGAACCTCGTGCGCCACCCGACCCCGTTGCGAGCGAATGCAGGTTACCGGCAGTCGGAACGCATCCACAGTGCGGAACCAGGCGCCTGCGAGCGCACCCGAAGCGCCCACGAGGTCCTCCGGGCCCAGCACGACGACCTCTCCTTCGCCCCCCATCGCGTTGGCCTTACCCGGTCCCGAATGAACGGAACCGGCCTGCACGTCTTCCTCATGCAGCACGACGAACTCTGCCATCCCGGATACATCCGGTTCACCCAGCAAGAAGCCCACGCACGAAGTCGATTCATGAATGGGAAAAGTGGTCTCCAACGTACAGATGCTTCCGGCCTCGAGGGTCTCTGTCATGGCATCCGCTCCTTCATGTCTGAGACATAGCGCGCAATCTGCTCGAGGCAGACGCGACGGGATTGACCGGGGTCCATTCGAAAGGCTTCGACCCATTCCGCAGTGCGATCGAGCGCTGCACCTAAGTTCCAAACAGGACGCCAACCGAGTTCAGCCCGGGCCAGCGAGCAGTCCAACATGAGCAGGCCCGCCTCGTGGGGGTGGTTGCCCGCCTGTATCCTCAGGTGCGTAGAGCCTCCAAGCTTTTCCAACAGGTCACGAACAACCTGCTCCACGCATACCACGTCCTCGGCCGACGGCCCAAAATTATATGGCTTTGCATATTTTATACCATCAATATATAGCAAATGGGCCAACAACAGGTAGCCACCCAACGGATCGAGCACATGCTGCCACGGGCGCAGAGATCGCGGATTGCGCACCTCAACGGATTCTCCGGCGAGAACTGCACGAACACAGTCCGGCACGAGACGATCCTGCGCCCAATCCCCGCCCCCGATTACATTGCCCGCGCGGGCACTCGCGAGCGCCACCTGTCGCGCCGCGTCTTCGGCCTGAAAGAACGAGTTGCGGTACGCCGCCGTCAGGATCTCGGAACAGGCCTTGCTGCTCGAGTAAGGATCGTGCCCGCCCAGGACGTCGTTCTCCCGGTAGCCCCAATGCCATTCCCGGTTCTCATAGCACTTGTCCGTCGTGACGTTCAAAATGACGCGCACGCTCTCGGCTTTTCTGGCCGCCTCAAGTACATGCAGCGTGCCCATCACATTCGTGGAGTATGTTTCGATCGGGTCCCGATAGGAGGCCCGGACGAGGGGCTGCGCGGCCAGATGAAAAACGAATTCCGGCCGGGCGGCCTGCATGCATTCGGACAGTGCGTCCGCATCCCGGATGTCACCTATGTGCGACCCCATTTCGGAGGCGACCCGCGCCAGTTCGAACAAGGAGGGCGTTGTTGGAGGTGAAAGCGAGAAGCCGGTCACCTCTGCACCGAGGGATTGCAGCCATAGAGAAAGCCAGCTCCCCTTGAAGCCGGTATGTCCGGTGACGAAGACACGCCTGTTCCGCCAAAACGCTGGCTCGATCACCAGCGACGGTCGCCCGATCCGGCAACCGCAGTCAACCAAGTACCACTTGACTCCCCCGCCGGAAGGCTTCCCATTCGCCGGTGACGCGCAAGGAAGGACTCGGAGTCTGGAGCCAGGACGACCTGCATTTGTTTGCAGGAGGAGAGCACTTCCGACTCTACGACCGCCTCGGGGCGCGACCGTGGCCGGAGGGCGGCGGTTATTTTGCGGTCTGGGCGCCCAACGCCAGAGAAGTCCATGTCGTCGGCGATTGGAACGTGTGGCGCGCTGGCGCCGATCCGCTGCGTCCGGTCGGGTTTTCCGGTGTCTGGGAAGGCGTGGCCCCCGGCGCCCGCGTGGGAAGTCGCTACAAGTTCCACATCGTATCAGGCGCGGTGGACTTCCAGGTCGATAAGGCCGACCCATTTGCCTTCGCTGCCGAGCACCCACCGAACACGGCTTCCGTGCTATGGGGCGGAAGCCACCATTGGGGCGACGGGGCCTGGATGTCGGGGCGCGGAGAGCGCAACGCGCTCGGAGCGCCCATCGCCATCTACGAAATGCAGTTGGCTTCCTGGCGAAGGGACCCGTCGAATCCCGATCGCTTTCTCGGCTACCGCGAGATCGCGCCGTTGCTCATCGACTACTTACGCGCGTTGAACTACACCCACGTCGAATTGATGCCCGTCATGGAGTACCCTTTCGATCCTTCGTGGGGCTACCAAATCACCGGGTACTTCGCGGCCAGTTCGAGGTTCGGTCCGCCCGAAGACTTCATGTATCTGGTCGACCAGCTTCACCAAAACGACATCGGGGTAATTCTCGACTGGGTGCCTTCGCACTTTCCTTCCGACGAACACGGACTGGTCTATTTCGATGGAACGCATCTCTACGAACATGCCGATCCCCGCAAGGGCTTTCACCCCGACTGGAAAAGCTATATATTCAACTACGACCGGCACGAAGTGAAGAGCTTTCTGATTTCGAACGCCCTCTTCTGGTTGGACCGCTTCCACATCGATGGGCTGCGCGTGGACGCCGTGGCCTCCATGCTCTACCTGGACTATTCCCGTCGCGATGGTGAATGGATCCCCAACGAACACGGCGGACGCGAAAATCTGGGCGCCATCCATTTGCTCCGTCGCCTGAATGAAGTGGTCTACCAGGAATACCCCGACGTCCAAACGATTGCCGAAGAATCTACCTCCTGGGCGCTCGTCTCCCGCCCCACCAGCGATGGCGGGCTCGGCTTCGGCCTGAAGTGGGACATGGGTTGGATGCACGATACTCTCAAGTACATGGCTCTCGATCCCATCCACCGCAAGGGGGCTCACAACCAGCTCACGTTTCGGATGATGTACGCGCACACGGAGAACTTCGTCCTCTCGCTTTCGCACGACGAAGTGGTGCACGGGAAACGTTCGCTTCTCTCCAAGATGCCCGGCACGCCGCAGGAGCGTTTTGCCAACCTGAGACTCCTGTTCGCCTATATGTACGCGATGCCGGGCAAGAAGCTGCTCTTCATGGGCGGCGAGTTCGGTCAGGTGAACGAGTGGTATCATGCGCGCTCGCTGGACTGGCACCTGCTCGACGAACCGGGTCATGCCGGGGTGCTGAAGCTGATCGGGGACCTCAACGCCATCTACCGCCGGGAAAGCGCGCTGCACGCGCGCGAATACCAGCCGGATGCATTCCAATGGATTGATTGCAGCGACGTGAACGCGAGCGTGCTCCTGCTGCTGCGAAGAGCCGAAAAACCAGAAGACAGCGTCGCCGTTTGCCTGAACTTCACGCCCGTGGTCCGTCCGGATTATCCGGTCGGCGTGCCCGTCGCCGGAGTATGGAAGGAAATCCTGAACACAGATGCACGCGACTACGGCGGAAGCGGTGAAGGCAACCTCGGCGGGAAACAGACGCAGAACGAAGGGAGGCACGGACTTCCCTTCTCGATGACGGTGACGCTGCCGCCGTTGGGTGCTGTGTTCTTCCGCCCGGACGCGTAGTAGTTTCCGACGGACCCTCGTAGCGCCACGACCCCCCCCCCCAGCGCGTGAAATCGAGACGCAGTCTCGGCCACTCCGGGCCAGGCTTCGAAGGATCGGTTTGTTTTCGTCGTCCCTTTATTGTGGCTGCGCCGGTAGTCAGCAGCAGGAGAACAAAATGGGAAAGGCAAAGACCACTCGCAAGGATGATTCAAGACGACTCCCAAAGGCAGCGAGCGCAACAGCCAGAAGAGTTGCGGCTTCGTGCGTTGCGGCCCTTCTGATGGGGGGACTGCTGGCGTTCCCCTCGTGCAACAACACGGACGAAAAGGGCGAACCGTGGCTGCTGCTCCTCTTGGGCGCTGCTTCGGGCGGATCGAGCGAGGACATGCTGACACCGCAGTACTACCAGACGGATGCCACTTCGTTCCGAAACGAAGTAGATGGCTTCCTGACTGCGGCCCGGGCCGTGCAATTCCGCAGTCCCTTTGCCGCGGGCGTCACATACACGACACCTTCGAACGGTACGTTCGGCGCGGGCAAGGGTCCCGGAGGTACCGGCGAGCATCACCCCGCCGTGGACCTGCACGCCGCGGGCAGCGCCACGGCCGTGAACATGTACGCGGCGCACGATGGTTCCGTGGCCACCTTCACGACCTCAACTAAGTACAGACATCACATCGCGCTCACGAAAGAAGTCAAGAACGGAAGCGGAACCGTGATTGGAAAACTCGTGACCATCTACGCGCATGTCGACTTGGATCTGGATGTGGCGGGCGGTCTGTCCGTCAACGGCAGCACTGTGGCGCAGGGAGATCTGATCTCGAAGAACCTGTACTCGGGGACGGCGGGCGGACCTCACCTGCATTTCGAGGTCCGCTACTATCGCAGCGGCAACGCCGGCACGGAGGAATTCTACGGCTCCTACGTCGCCGCCGATCGGACGGCAAAGTCGGCCGGGCCCTGGTCGTACGGATACTGGAACCCGGCGGTCGGCTACGGCTTCGGTCGGACCTCCCGCCACAGCCTGCCTCTGTGAGCGGGAACGAACCTACAGCTCCAGGACGGCTGAAACGAGGGCATTCGTGAGCCGGCTCATTGCTTCGTAGTTGAGGGTGTTGGGCAAATCGCCCTTGCGGTGATAATTTGTGTTCCTATAGAAAGCCGTGTCTGTCACCATGACCGCCGGGAAGTTGTTCTGCCTGTAGGACCAGTGGTCGGAAAAGTCGACCCCGCTGACGAAACGGGGCGCGGCCAGAACTTCCACGCGAAGCCCGGTCCGGGCCAGCAACCGACCCAGCAGGGCAACGTGGTCACCCATTTGCGAATCGCCAACGACCGCGAAAAAGTTGCCTCGCGCCGGGTACCTGAGACGCATCAAAACGGACGGGTACTTCTGCCTCACCGTATCGGATACGAACCCGACGCATTCTACGGCGATCATCAAGCGGATGTCCTGATCGGACATCAGGGCGGCGCGTGCACCGTGTCACAGTGAGCCCCAACAACGATCACAGGCGTCCCCGGCCGCGGGAAGAAATCGACCTCGATGTTCTGAACAACGGGCTGCGCGGCCCAATGTCCCCCGCAAGAACGCGCACGTGACTGCGCAGTCGCGCCACCTGGGCGGCGGCGGTCGCACCCGCATCAGGGCACCCACGCATCGGACCAACGAGAGAAGCCGCTGCGCAGTGGGCAACTGCCGGGCTCCAACGACAACACGAACCAACCCCGGCTTACTGCAGGGGATTTCGCAGATCGACGAGGTCATTCACCTCGACAGTTCCTTCCACCACCTCGGCTTCGGCCATCGTGTCTCCCACGATGCGCACAATCCGGATCTTTCCAACGGGGACGCGCTCGGTCTGAGGTCGGCTCGGTTGGCTGTAACCCGAACCGTCCGCCTGCACTTCCTTGCCGTTGCCCTCGGCACGGTACACCTGAAGGACCTGGCCGACCTTGACCCGGTCCGCCGTTCCGATCCCCACAGTCAGCTTCGGGCCTTCCTTCTTCACGATGGAACCGCGCAGGACGTACTTCTCGTAGGTCTGCTTCACGGGGCCGCAGGCGGACGCGATGCCGGCAAGGGTGGCGAGCAAAAGCAACAGAACCAGGCGCGCGTTCAGAATCGAGGGCTTCACAAGGACAGCCTACCGACCGCCAAACGGGGCGGCAAGAGATCTTTCGAAAGGCAATCAACTCCGACCGGGGGCAAAAGGCCGCAGTTCTCCTTCGTCCTTCATGGTCAGGCTGGCGCGTTCGCCGCGGTCGGCGGGGGAACCTGCCGAGCGGGCGCTGGGAAATTCCGCGGCCTCCGACCCATCACCATGGTACTCGCCGGAGGCCTCCGGCACAAACCCTGCGCCTTCCAGCATAGCGAAGGTCTCCGCCGCGTTCGAGCCCCGCACGTTGAGGTAACCGGACACAAAAAGGGAGTTGGCCACCCGCAGAGCGTCGGGCTGCCTCTCGCGCAAGTGGAACTCGCGCCCTGCGGCCAACCTCACTTCGGCCCTTGGGTTCAGGAGCCGATAAACACATAGTATTCGTAAACAATATTCCTGTGTCAATGAATTGGGCGACGCGACGGCGTGACCGAGAACGGGCAGAAAAAAGTTCACAGGCACCGAAGCCGCGCCGAGCCTGCGCAACTCGCAACCTGCCGATGCCAGGTCCGCGGGAGTCTCTCCCATGCCGGCAATGACGCCGCTGCAAAGTCGCACGCCGGCGCTCGAAAGGGCGCCGAGAGTGTCCACTCGGTCCTGGTAGGTGTGCGTGGTGCAGATGCTGCCGTAGTGCTCCGCCGAGGTGTTCAGGTTGTGGTTGTAGCGATCCAGGCCGGCGTCGGCAAGCGTCCGGGCGCTTTCGGAATCCGTGAGGATGCCGGCCGAAAGGCAGACCTCCAGTCCGAGTTCGCCTTTGATCCTCGAAATCACGCGGGCCAGGCTCCGTACCGTGTTCGGGCCCGGCCCCCGACCGGACTGGACGAGGCAGTACCGGAAAGCGCCCTGTGATTTTGCGAGCCGTGCCTCGGCGAGAATCTCTTCGTCCGACTTGGTCGTGTAGGCCGGAACTTCTTCTGGAGCCGTGCGACGCTGCGCGCAATAACCGCAATCCTCGGCGCAGTGGCCGTTCTTGATGTTGTTGAGGATGTGCACGCGCACACGGTTGGAAAAATGCCGGCGGCGCGGCAATTCCGCGGCCGCAAGCAACTCCTCCAACGGCAGCGCCCCTTCCAGAAGGGCCGTGGCGTCTTCGAGACAAAGCTGCTCCTCTTCACGAGAGGCCTGCGCGACGCGCAACTCCAGACTCATGCGGCAAGGACGGCCGATTCGCCCGCCACAGCAAGCCTTTTGCACGGAGTGTGGGCCACCACCCAGGCAAATCGCGAGCGGCCGGAAGGAGATTCGGATCAGGAGAGGACTTCGAGCAACGCCTCTTCGAGGACTTCGTACACGCGGGCCAACTCATCGCCGTGGATCACGTACGGCGGAGTCATGTAGACGACGTTGCCGATCGGCCGCAGGAGGACGCCGCGCTCCAGAGAGGCGCGCGCAATTCGCCACCCCGTCTCGGCCGTGTAGTCAGAAGGCGTGTCGAGCTCGATCGCTGAGATGCTGCCCAGCGCGCGCAATTCCCGAAAGCGACCGCGCGCGCGCCCCGCGAGCAGCGCTTCCTGGTGATTCAGATGACGCTGTTCGAGCCGCTCCACCTGCTTGAGTCGTTCCTCGCGCACGAAGAGGTCCAAACTCGCATTGGCGGCCGCGCAGCCCAGCGGATTGGCGGTCATCGAGTGGCCGTGAAAGAGTGTGTGCGTACGATCATCGGAATAGAAGCCCTGGTAGACCTTCTCGGAAGCCAGAGTGGCGGCAAACGGCAGGTAGCCGCCGGGCAAACCCTTGGAGAGAGCCATGATGTCGGGCCAAATTTCGGCGCGTTCGCAGGCGTAGAAGGTTCCCGTCCGACCGCAGCCGGTGAAGACCTCGTCGGCAATCAGGAACACCTCGTGCTGATCGCACAGGCGACGGGCCGCTTTCAAATAGGCGGGCGGGTAGATGTTCATGCCACCCGCGCCCTGCACCAGCGGTTCGAGAATGAGCGCGCACAACCGGTCGCCGTTTTCTGAGAATAACTCTTCGAGCGCCGCAAGGGCGGGCGCGATTCGCTTTTCCGAGGCCTGCGGGTCGTGCAGATCTGTGAAGGGACACTCGGGCGCGGGCAGCGTATGAACCGAGAAGAGCAACGGTTCGTACATGCGGTGAAATACGGAACGCGAACCTACGGACATGGTGCCTATCGTGTCCCCGTGGTAGCCGCGCGCAAGCATGGCGAACTCGCGCTTCTCGGAACGACCCTGATTCACGAAATACTGGAAGGCCATTTTCAGGGCGATCTCCACCGCGGTGGAACCGTTGTCCGAATAGAACACGCGCGGCAGGCGACCGTCGGTGGAGCGGGCCAATCGCGCAGCCAGTCGCACGGCAGGCTCGTGCGTGAAGCCCGCGTACATCACATGTTCGAAGGCCTGCATCTGCTCGGAAATCGCCTGATTGATGTAGGGATGGTTGTGACCGTGGATGCAGGTCCACCAGGAGCCGATGGCATCGATGATGGGACGGTCGTCGCGCGTGTACAGAAGGGCCTCCCGCGCGCGCCGCACGATCGTGGGGTCTCCGGCCAGCTTCATCTGCGTGAAGGGCTGCCAGGCATTGCGGTGATGGTGCGCGAGGATCTCCTCCGGCTCCATCCGACGAGCTTTCGCACGCACGGCGGGGACGCAATTCAAAGCGGGGGCGGGACGGGAGGGAAATCGAGCCGGGCGGCCGGGGACGCCTCGAGGTGGCCGGCTGGCTGTCTGGCTCCATGGTCCATCCTACCGGGACGGCGCTGCAAGAACAGGCCGGTGAATGGCTTTGGAGATGAAGGCGAGCGCGGGCGTGCCGATTCGGACCGCTCAGCACGCGCCTGATCGACGGCGTGGTCCCGCAGAGGAGCGGGCGGACTGGTCGGAACCCGAGGGCGCGTGGAAAATTCTCCTGTTCCATGCGGTCGGCCGCTTCCGCGCGCCATCCAGTTGCGCCAAGCGCACGCGCAGGATCTCCGAAATTGTTCGCCACTTGGGCGCGGCCGGCCACCTTGAATCGACAAGGAGCGCGCTCGGCCTTCCCGAAAGACTCCGTACCGGCCTGCCTTCCGGTGCTGGATCGCATTCGTCTTCCGATCGCCTCTCCCTTTGGAGAGTGTGCGACAGCGCTCGTGCTGACGAATGCTGGCGGCACGCGCGCTTTGCGCGGCCGAGCGCCGCCTGTCGCCGAACGCTTGCTCGCTCGAGACCTCGTGAGCGCGCGAAGAGGGTTGTTGTGCAAGGAGTTCTGGCGAGCGACTTGAAAAGGATTCGTGCGCGCGCGTTTTTTCGATGCGGCGTCTGCCCACCCCGCGCCCTTGAGCTGCCTCAAGCTGGCTGGCATCTGTCCGGGCCGCTCCGGCGTCAGAGCGCGGCTGGCGAACTTGAATCGGCAGCCTGCGTCGTTGGTTCGATTTCGCTCGGCCGCGCCGAAATGCCGGAGGGACGCCTGCGCGTGCGTCCCGGGGCCCGTGCCGGAAACATTCCTGAGCACGAGCGCGGCGCCGCAACGCTGCGCTCCACCGGAAAAACGAGACAACCGCCGGCGGAGGACTCCTGTTCGGAACTTCCGGCTACAGCAAACCCTGCATGAGGATCGCCGCCACCAGCGCCAGGATGGCATAGAATTCGGGAAAGGCCGCCAGAATCATCGTCCGGCCAAAGGCATCGTGCCCCGCGCCGATGGCGTCGATACCGTGCGCGCAAACTTTGCCCTGCTGGATGGCCGAAATGAAAGCGGGCAGACCCACGAGTACGCCGGCACCGAGAATGATGGCCGCCTGGGCCATGGTCATCCCGGCCTTCACGCTCCCTGAGTACAGGATGAAGGCGACGAAGCCGTACAAACCCTGCGTGGCGGGCAGCCCGGAAAGTACGAGGCCGTTCCCGAAGGCCTCCGGCCGCTTGCGAATCATTCCCAGCACCGAACTGCCGCCGATGACCAGACCGATGGCCGAACCGGATCCGGAGAGGCCGACCATGAGCGCAAGGCCCAAACCCGCTACCAAATGTTCCATAACTATATTCCTCTTTACCTTTCCCGGGAGCTGTGTCCCTGCTATTGTTTTTCGGCGGCCTCTTTGTGCACGGCAAACGGCGTGTACTCCTGACCGCCACCCTGAAACTGTATGTTCTTGTAGAACTCGACGAAAGTAAGGCGCAACGGATGCACGAACGAGCCCAAGATCGAAAGACCAAGGTTCAACGAGTGGCCCAGAACCAGGAGCACGATGCTGACGACGATCATCGGCGAGGCGTACTGGGGACCGCCCTGTCCCTGGGGCAGCACCATGAAGGCAATCTGGTTGAACGCGTTGCCCAAAAGCCCGCTTGCCAATCCGAGCGCGAAGAGTCGGATGTAGGAGAGAAAGTCCCCCAGAAGGCCGGTCACGAAACCGTAGAAGTCCCACAGGCCCAGAAGCGGCCGCACAAAGATGTTCACGGCCGGGTTGCAGAATAAAAAGAAGACAACCAGCCCGACCACGAGCAGCGCCTGCCCGGCCACCGCGGGAACCTGAGCCAAGGCGGGTCCTACTGCCAGCGGCCCGACGTGGAATTGAGCGTTGAACCCGAGTCGGAGCATGTCCGCGTGGACCGCCACCACAGCGCCACCCAGAAGCATCAGCACCATACCCAGCGGTTTGAGGACGTAGAGCGGGCCATTCTGACGCCACGCGTTGACGCCCGAAAGCACGATACCGAAGAGAACCTGGACGAAGCCCAAGAGCAGTGCCAGCGTCATGGCGGGGAACGTGGTCCGACCCTGGATCGTGTACGACGCAAATAGGGCGAACTCGCCGCCCTGCTGAAGGAGGGCCTTCTCTTCGCCGGGGACGACGAACAACGCCTTGCCAAAGAAGGTGTTGAGCAGCACGCCCGATACTATGGTCGAAAGCGCCAGCACTCCCGACAGCAGCGCCAGGCTCCGGTACTCGCGGGGCAGCTTGAACCAGAGTACGCCTGCCAGAAGCGCGAGAATGGCGCCGTAGCCCACGTCTCCCAGACAGAGTCCGAAGAACACCGTGAAGAAAGGCGCAAAGAAGAGCGTGGGATCGAGCTCGAAATAGTTGGGCAGCGAGAAGATCCGGGTGATGGGCTCGAATAAGCCCGCTCCGGGCGGATTGCGCAACTTGATCGGCACACGATCCTCGCGCGAAGGCTCCTCGATCAGGTAGGAAACGCCCGATTCGCCGAGGAAGGTGCGGAACGTGCGTTCGGAAGCCATGGGAAACCAACCGACAATGGTGTAGATGCTCTCTTCGTGATGTCCGCGCAGGTTGTGTTGCGCTTCCGCGTAGTGCATCTGTGTCGTCAGGCGCTCCAACTCGGAACGCAGTTCCGCCGAGGCGGGGACAAAGGCAGCCAGTTCGTCTTCGTCGGTTTCCACGTGCGCGCGGATGATGCGGATCTCGTTTTCGATTTCGGAGAGCGACGCGCGCGGCAATTCGAACTCCTGAAAAGGCAGGCTGCGGCGTTCGGAGTGGTAGCTGATTGCGACAAAGTATACCCGATCGCCTTCGCGGTTGACTTCCACGACGGTCGCCCTGCCGAAATCGAAAGAATCGAACACGCGCTCCGACGCTACGTAGAAGTCGAAGGTCACGCCGCGCGCCCGCAACTCGTCCAGGCGACCGAGCTCGAAGTCCCCCCACGGCAGCAGCGCAAGGCGCCTCTGCTCGAGTTCGCTCAACGCTCCGCGAAAGCTGTTGCGTATGAAGATCCGGTCCTCGATGTACTCCATGCGCTCGACCGCGCTGCGCAGATGGCCCGGCCAGGGGAGCTCTGCTGCGGCGACGCGTCCTCGGCCGCCGGCGCCACGGCCATGGAGCGCATCGAGCTCCTTGAGCACGGCCGCAAACCGATCGCGAAGGGCTCGGAGGCGCTGCACCCGTTCGGCCACCGTCTCCGCGTCCAGTTCGAGATGAACGAGACCGACCCGCTGGAGATGCGAAAGAACGCGATCCCGCTCGTGGCGGTGGAGAAGCAGGGTGATCTTTTTCATCCGCTCGATCATCTTCTTGTCCGCATGCCCTGACCGGCCGTCCAGCACCGCTCCGGCAAAGTTACCCGGCCTCCCTCACGGCGTTGCGCTCTTTGACGATCTTCTGCGCCGCGCGCATCAGGTTCTCCTGATCCTCCAGGAAGCGTTTGATCTTGAGCAGCGCCTCCTGGTAGGCGGGGATCTGAACCTTTTCGTAGAGATTCACCTTCTGTGTCGTTTTCTTCCGCGCCTGACTGAGAACCTGCACGCTGTTGCGGGTCAGGTGCATGCGGACGTTCAGGTCCAGGAAACGCTTGAGCAGCTCGGTCCCGGCGGGAACCCAAGCGCGGTTCGCAAAAAGGGAGTACGGCCGCAGGTGGTACTCCACGTGATCCAACTCCGGAACACGGACCCCGGCAATGTTGCGGTACTTGAGTTCGATGTCTTCGATGGAGAGTACGGAGGGAAACTCCAACCACAGTTCCGCCATCTCGGCCTTCTCCGCGAGCAGAGCCTGAAACTCGCTTTCGAGACGATGCAGGGTCTCCCCGGCTTTCTGCACTTCGAGCCGGAGCGCCGTCTCCTTTGCTTTGAGAGTGGGCAACGCGCGCACGCGAACATTCAGTTCGCGCTTGAGGCGCTGCATCGCGGTCTTGTTGAACTGATACTTCAAAGGGCGGCCCTCTGAGCGGTCTTGGGCCAATATTTGTCGATCAGTTCCTCTTTGATCCCGATCTCGGCCGATTCGAAGTGTTTGCCGAGCAGCGACCAGCCCCGATCCAACATGGCCGTCGTGTCGATGTTGATGTCGATGGCCAAAACGTCCCGTGAATAGTCCTGAGCAAACGATAGAGCGCGCGTGTCGTAGTCCGTGAGGTCGAAGCCGTTCTCTTTCTTGGTCCTGGCGTTCGCGGCATCCGCAAACAGGCGCACCATCGCGTTCATGAGCTGCGGATGATCTTCTCGGGTGCGCTTACCGATCACCAGTTGCTTGAGCCGTGACAAACTGCGGAAGGGATCGACAATCACCCGGCCCACGTCCGTATCGCGGCGCAAGAAGAGCTGACCCTCCGTGATGTAGCCCGTGTTGTCCGGGATGGCGTGGGTGATGTCGCCTTCGTTCAGAGTCGTCACGGCGATGATCGTGATCGAACCGCCGTCCGGGAACTGCGCGGCCTTCTCGTAGATGCGGGCCAGGTCGCTGTAGAGCGAACCGGGCATGCTGTCCTTGGAGGGGATCTGGTCCATCTTGTTCGAAACGATGGCCAGAGCATCCGCATATAGCGCCATGTCCGTGAGCAGAACCAGGACTTTTTCGTTGTGGCGTACCGCAAAGTATTCCGCGGACGTGAGCGCCATGTCCGGGATCAGGAGCCGCTCCACCGGCGGGTTGTCGGTCGTATTGATGAACGAAATGATTTTGTGCTGCACGCCCGCGTTTTCGAAAACGGCGCGGTAGTAGAGGTAGTCGTCGTTCGACAGCCCCATGCCGCCCAGAATGATCTTGTCCGCCTGCGCGCGCAGCGCCACGTCCGCCATCACCTGGTTGTAGGGTTGATCGGGGTCGGCGAAGAACGGAATCTTCTGTCCGGTGACCAACGTGTTGTTCAGATCGATGCCGGCAATTCCGGTAGCAATCAACTGCGAAGGCATCTTGCGTCGTACGGGGTTGATCGTCGGACCGCCGATCTCGACTTCTTCGCCCTCCACAGGCGGACCGCCGTCTATGGGATTGCCCAGCGCGTTGAAGTAGCGACCGGCCAAAGCCGGGCCAACGCGCAGCGTCGGTGCGCCGCCGAGGAAGGAAACCTTCGCATTCGTGGCAATGCCCTCTGTTCCGGAGAACACCTGTAGAGTCACGCGGTCTCCCTGAATGCTCACCACCTGCGCGGGGCGGCCGTCCACAATGGCCATCTCTTCGTTGCCCACGTCCGAGGCGTGCAGGGTCACCGTGGCCTTCGTGATCCGGGTCAATTCGGTGTAGATTCTCTGAAAGGCGCGACTCTGCATCGATTTTACACTCCGGCCGGGACGCGCGCTGCAAAACGCGTGCGGCATTTCTCGTTTACGGTGGCTTGCAACCGCTCCATGTACGTGTTGAACTGCGGACCGGGAAACTCACTGTAGTTCATCTGTTTGAGTACATTTATGATTCCTTTGAAATAGGCGGCCACGTGTTCGTATCCTCCGTGATCGAAGGAAAGATCGCAGATGGACAGGACCAGGTCCAGCATGTACTCCTGACGCTTCATGGGCGTACTGCTGTCCACGGGATCGAAAGCATCCTGCTGGAGGATGACGAAGTCGAGCATCTCGCTCTTCCAGAAAACGTCGTGGTAGTCCACGGGCACCGAGTCGTCCCCGAGAATGTTGATCTGCCCGTAGGCTTCCTGCCCACGCCGCAGGATGTCCCGGGCGCGCGTCACCTGGGGAATCCAGGTGTCCCGGAGGGCGCCCGCCATGTACTCCTGAAACTCGGGGTACTCGATGTACTTGGAGTACGAGTCCAGCGGGTCGATGGCCGGATACCTCTTGGCGTCAGCGCGCGATTGCGCAAGAGCGTAAAAGCAGCGCGCTGCCTTCTTCGTGCTTTCGGTGACGGGCTCTTTCAGGTTCCCACCGGCCGGCGAAACGGTGCCCACGAAGGTCACCGAGCCCGTGCTGCCGTTGCGGAGCTTCACAAAACCCGAACGCGCGTAGAAGTTCGAGACGATGGCCGAAAGATCCATCGGAAAGGCATCCGGACCGGGAAGCTCCTCCAGGCGATTCGACATCTCGCGCAGCGCCTGCGCCCAGCGCGAGGTGGAATCGGCAAGCAGCAGCACCCGCAGGCCCATGGCCCGGTAGTACTCGGCGATCGTCATGCCGGTGTACACGGACGCTTCGCGCGCGGCCACGGGCATGTTCGACGTGTTGCAGATGATGGTCGTGCGTTCCATGAGCTTGCGCCCTGTGCGCGGGTCGTCGAGTTCGGGAAACTCGGTGAAGATTTCGACGACCTCGTTGGCGCGCTCGCCGCAGGCCGTGATGATGATGAGGTCCGCCTCCGCGTTCTTGCTCATGGCGTGTTGCAGCACGGTCTTGCCGCAGCCGAACGGACCGGGAATGAAGCCGGTGCCGCCTTCGGTCATGGGGTTCAGCGTGTCGATCACGCGAATGCCGGTTTCCAACAACTTGAAGGGTCGGGGCTTCTCGGCGTACGCCGTGATGGCCTTCTTGATGGGCCACTTCTGTCGCATCGTGACCGACCGCTCGCGACCGTCCCGGTCCGTGAGCACCGCAATCTCGTCGTCCACGCGGTAGCTGCCTTTCGGTTTGATGCTCTTGACCTTAAACTCACCTTCGAAGGCGAAGGGCACCATGATCTTGTGATCGATCCACCCCTCCTGGACCGAGCCCAGCCAGTCACCCGCCTGCACGGACGTGCCGACGGCCGCAAGCGGACTGAACTCGAACTGCCGCTCAGCGTCCAGGGCATCGGTATAGCTTCCGCGTTTGAGAAAGATCCCTTCGATGCGTTCGAGGTCGTTCTGCAGGCCGTCGTAGCGACGCGAAAGAATGCCCGGACCGAGGGAAACCTCGAGCATGTGCCCGGTGAACTCCGCGGCGGTCCCCACCCTCAGACCGCGCGTGGATTCGAACACCTGCACGTACGCTGTGTTCCCCAGAATCTTGATGACCTCGGCCATCAGGGGCACACCGGCGTGCTGGATGTAGCAGATTTCGTTCTGGCTCACAGGGCCATCACACTCGACCGAAACGAGATTGGAGACAACACCGACTACTTTGCCGCTCGTCATGAAACCCTCTCTTCCGAAGATGCAAACCGTTCGTCCGCAGCGAATTCCTTCGGCCACACCGACCGCACGAGCAGCCGGTTCAGGATCCGCCGCAACTCCGCCGTGCCGGCCTCCCGGGTGAGGGAAACCCAGCGATTGCCCAAGGACAACCGAATGAAATACGCAAAAATGGCAGGGGCGCCGAACGCATCGTAAGCGGTGCGCTCCTCGAGGAAGTCCCAGAGGATGCGGTCCACTTCCTTTTCGAGGCCGCGCAGGTTCGGTTCTTCGATCAGGCGCAGCAACTCCCCGATGTACGGATGCGAGCGCGAAAGACCGAAATCAGAAGCGCGCGAAGTGCGCAGAGTGACCGTGAGGTCGTACTCACCGATGAGGGATTGGTCGAGCGGGAGGCCAAACCGACGTGCGTTGATTGCTGAAAGAATATTCTTGAGGTCGCGCTTGTAGGCGAAGTAGTCCCGTATGAACGGACTGGGCAGGCTCATGGCCTCCTCGTAGTAGGCCGCCGATAGCACGCTCCCCCGAACTCCGATGGGCGCAGATAGCGTACCCGCTCGGTACTCCGCCACGAAACGCTGCATGTACGCGGGCAGAGGCGTAATGCCCGCGAAACCTGATTCGAGATCCTGATGGGCGAAGGCGCAGGGTTCGTTGTAGGCAAGAAACGAAGTCTCGGGGACGCCTTCCGATGCGCGCATCAGGCGCAGGAGGTTCTTGTTGTCGTTGCGGTAGAGAAGGTAGCGGAAATGGCCGCGATCGACTTCGTCCAGGTTCGATTCGATGTGCGTGCGGATCTCGCCGAGTTGACTCTCAGCGGGCAGACCGGGCCGGCCGAGCTCCGGGAGGCTGCTCTTGAGATAGTAGTACTTCATGGCGCGCCCGCTTCTGCTGCCTCAGCTGCGCCTGCCGAACAACAACTCCACGGTGCGCGACTTGAGAAAGCTCTGGAAGAATTGCAGCAGGGCCTCGTCGGAGAAGTCCACGAGGAAGGAATCCCCGCGCCTGGCGACCGTGAAGCCGGCCTGCAATTGCGGCGAGAAAGTGGCCTCCAAACCGTTCACTTCCTGCGCGAGCGTGGCGGCCAGTCGTTCTCCCAACTCCTTCTGCGAAGCTTCTGGAAGGGTCAGTGAGGCGCCACCGGCCCACGAACGCGTCAGTTCCAAGATCAGCCTCTTGAGAAAGTCCGTGTCCAGCAGGGCCTGCTCGACCTTCTTCCCGAGCGCACCGGAGAGCAAAACATCCTGAAGACGGGAGCGCAGCTGAGCGATGGCCTGATCCGACGCGAGGCGCAGTTCCGCGGTAGTATTCCTTTTGATGGCCTCGCTTTCTTCGCGCGCTTTCTTCTGTAGAGAGTCTGCTTCGACGCGTGCCGCCGACAGGAGTTCCTCGGCTTCCCCGCGGGCCGTGGCGAGAATCGTTTCGGCCTCTCGTTTGGCCTTTTCGATCCCCTCCTGGTAGATTTGATTCACCAACCCATCGATCTTGCTTTCCATATCCCCACCGGCAGCAGGCCGTGCTGGGCAGCCTTTTTGCGCGGCACCGTGGCAGTCAAGCAGCCCGACAAAAGGCGATGATGATTGCGATCAGGAAGGACTGTCGCTGGCCCAGGCGGTGGGCGGCAGGTGGTTGAGACCGCCGGCCAACGGGACGGCAATAAGGGCTTGCGCGTCCCGGGCCGCTCCGCCAAGATTCCGCAGGCAGTCGGTCGCCTCTCCCCCCGAGAACCGGCGCAACCCACCTGCCGGAGCGCAATCCGGGACGGCCCATGAACATCAACGGTTCGCTCGTCGGTTTCCTCCCCACGCAGAATATCGAGCGGGCCCGCGCGTTCTTCGAGAAAACCCTGGGGCTGCCGGTTCTCTCGGACGATGGATTTGCTGTGGTTTTCGAAGCTGGCGGAAACAAACTGCGCGTGGTTCGCGTCGACCACTTCACACCTCAACCGTTCACCGTCGTGGGCTGGGAGGTGGAAGACATCGAGGCCGCCGTTCGGACGCTCGCGGCCAGGCGGGTCTCCTTTCTGCGCGTTGGCCAGCTTCCACAAGATGCCCACGGCATCTGGACGGCGCCGGGTGGCGATCGGGTAGCCTGGTTTTCCGATCCCGATGGCAACACCCTCTCGCTGTCTCAGTCCGCGGCACGGACTTGATGCTTCGCGGTCGCCGCAGCCGGTGGAATCCCTGGGCCGAGCATCGTTCGCCGTCAAGAGGACGGCACGCTTTCCTGTTTTCCCATTTCAAGAATCTGAGAGATCGCAGGAATCCGAAAGAACGCCCGAAGAGATACGGCGATCGAACTACCCTGCCCACGGACACAAGGCCTCCGTTTGGCTGTTCTCGTCTCTTTAGTGGTTGCGCTGAACGAACACAACAATTGCGCGCCCGGCACGCTCCTTGCTTTGGCCACTCGCGCCCGTAGGGCCAGAGAACAAAGACACGAACTGCGGACTCCCGCAGATGAGGAGATGGAGTGTGATGAAACTTACTACGAGAAGCCTTTGCGTCGCCCTGGTAGTGACCGGCCTGCCCTGGGCCTGCTCACCGGGGTCGACGCCAATGGAGGATGCCATGCCCGCGCTTTTGGCGGCATTTGTCATGACGAAATCGAGCAACGTGGGCGCCGAAGACGAGTATGCCTGCATGCTCGCGGATGATAGCACGACGATGGAAAGTTTCGACTATACCACGGTGGTGTCCGCGAGTTCTGATTCGATCAAGTACGCGTCCTTTGCGAGCTTGGGTTCCACCCGCAAGAACGAAATCGCCATCATTGAACCGCAGAGTCCGCCGAGTTTCTACAATCGAGAGTACATCGTGTTCTATTCGGCCGGTCATCAGGGTCCCGGTTTCTTGGGTCTCGTCGGGTTCGACGGATACCCCTCGGCACTCACGGGCCAAAGGAACAACTGGTCCCAAGATTGGGAAACCTTCAGCCCGAACACGAACGTGAAGGAAACCTGCAACGCCAGCATGCGCAAGCGCATGGAAGTGGACGGTGCTCTCAACGGTCGGCTGCCCGCGTCGCGAACCTTCGTCACCGGAGCCTTCGATTCTCGTCTGTCCTGGTCACACGGCGACGCACTCTCAGTTGCAGACGCCTGGGTGAGCCACATCAAGACGCTCGGAGATCCCGCGCACCTCAAGGGGATCTACCTGTCCGGTTCGAGCATGGGTGGTTGCCTCGTAAACTATATTGCACACAAACTCCAGAACGATACCGATTGGTGGAAGGTGCCGATCATCGTTCAGGGTATGGATCCGGTCTGCCCCAATGGTTTCGATTCTACAGCACCCATGATGATGGCCGTGGGACCTGGCCTCATCGCCAACCCCAAGGCGGGAGGAGACAATGAGTACGTCACTTACGCGACTCTGCCCGGTCTCTATCCTGGCAAGTTCCCCCACAAGGAACGCCTCAAGATCTACCACGTGATCGGTGGTGGAAAGGTTACGTTCATCAACACTTCGCGTTCGCTTTCGGTGGTCGATGGTGGGCTCGCCGGGGCGGACGGCGTCCTGAACCACACAAGTTCGTACGCAGGCCAATTCACCGACAACCAATGGTTCCGGCAGTACTGGATCCACGCCTGCCACGGTTGCATCGGCCGCAACTGGCATCATTGGCTCATGGGTTACGGCAACGACACCGAACACGACATCATGCGCTTCTACCGGGATAGCTACAATGACCTCAATTTCTGGGGAGCGTCGGTCAACTTCTGGACGGGGACCTTCCACCCACACAACGAAATCTACTCCGGTGGCCTCGTGCACGAAACGGGGAGCGGCTCCAACAAGGAGGTCATCGTCTACGCGGACAAGAACCAGGCGGATTTCCTGGAACGGGACATCGTCGTTCCGATCTCCGTGCATTCCGACAGCACCGCCACCTACGGTGTGGACTTCGAGTTTCGGGACGGAAACGGAAACGCCCTGACCGTGTACGCGCAGGGCACTCAGAACGTGACCGGGGGTCCGGATGTCTACGGGATCGCCAACGGAGCAGGACAGGCGCCCACCCTGTACGTGCGCAAGCCGCGCACGGATTCCGGTCAGACGCAGGGCCGCTTCTACATCCGCACCCTCAACGACGCCGACGTGGAAACGGACGAAACCGTTCATTTGCGCATCGACGATTACCCGATCCTCGGTAGGCCCCTCGCAAGCGCGCGGCGCTACATGCTTACGATACGCGATCACGATACGGTTCCGTGGACTCAGGCCACCTGCGAAAGCGCGGGCGGCGTCTGGACGGAAGGCGCCCCAATCCCGTGCGCGTTCACGCTGGTCCAACTCTTCGGGCCGCTCACCGACGGCGGGCTCGAACCGGACACGAGCGGCACGGCCGCCGAAACGTGCCGCGAGTCGGGCAGCACCTGGGACACCGCCGCGCGCAAGTGCGCCCTGACCCATGCGCCCATCAAAGACTCGACGACGTGCACATCGGCGGGAGCCACCTGGAACTCCGTCGCCGAGCGGTGTCAGATCGAGCCGGGCGGAGGATCCCCACCGTACACGGAGGCACAGTGCACGGCGATCTCGGGCAAGTACTACCCCGGTGAAGAGGCCTGCATCAAACCGGGAACAGTACTGGACGTGAACTCCTGCTCCGCCATCGGTGCAGGCACGCAGTGGGATGGCGCAACAGGAACGTGCCGAACCGGTAACTTGAAGTTCACGGCTGCGTGGTGCGGCACGCTGGGTGGGACTTGGGACGGACCCACGCGAAAGTGCAGCCTGACCTCAGGCAAGCCGTAGCTTTGTGAAGGCGGCCCTGCCCCGTCCTTGCGGGCGGGCTGCCCCTGCGGAAGCCCGCGGGTCGACGCTGGTTGACCCGTGGGCCGGTTGTAGGAACCTTTCATCATGCAGTGGATTTCGGTCGTCATCATCAGCGGACTCGCAGCGCTGATTCCGCTCCTGCTGACCCTGGGCATTCTCCTGCGCAAGCCTCAAAAGGATGCCATCCACTGGTGCTTCGTGTCCATGGTGCTTTCGGCCATTGCGTGGAACGTTACGTTCACCATCTCCAATGCAGCCGCGTTTCTGGGCCACCCGGCTCCGCTTCTCGGAGCGGTTTCCGGCATGATGGTCCTTCTAAATGCAGTAGCTTTCTACATATTTTGCGAATACTTTCCACTGGGAAGTCCCAGCTCCAGCAGCCGCTACCGGATGGCCACCGTGGCCGTTGTTTCCATGGGCATCTTCCTGTTCCAGCTTTCCCCCGACTACATGACGAACCGGCGCATCGTGAACGGAGTGCTGCTGGCAGATAGGGGCGCGTCTTTCGTAGTTGCCGGCGCGGGAATCACCCTCATCGCCCTGGGCGGCCTGGTCCTGTTGGCCTACAAGCACAGCCGGATCACGGACGTACGCTCCCGCACTTTCATCAAGGCGGTCTTTGCCGCCTACGTCGGAATTCTGCTGCTCGTGTTCGTCTTCACATACGGCCTGCCCCTGGTTGGATGGGAGCGATACACATTCGTCGGTCCTACCGCGTACGTGTTCCTGTTCATCTGTCTGGGCTACCTCATCGTGATCCACAGGTTTCTCGACCTGCGCAGCGCAGTTCTCCGCATGGCATTGTGGGGGCTCTTCACGGTTCTGCCGGGTGTCGCCTTCGTGCTGTTTCTGAATTCTCCGCTGGTGCCTGACAACACCTTTGCTCGTCTCTTCATCACCGCCTTCATTTTTCTGGCGATGTACCAGCACGTGCAGCACGTCCAACCCCGTCTCAACAACCTCTTCTTCCGCCACCAGTTGCAGATGGAGGAGTCTCTGGTGGCCCTGATGCAGGATCTTCAGAGCATCGGCGAAGGGGGAAGCACCCTCACGCAACTCCTCGAACATGTACTCGACAGCCTCCAGAACGCCCTCCATTTCGAACAGGGAGCGCTCGTGGCGATTGATCGCTTTCGCCGGGTCGTGGTGACGGGGCGCGGCCGCCTGCCCGAGGGTTTTCATCAAGCTGCGCGCCTGCTGCTTCACGGAGGGGCCAGGTTGAAGGAACCGTTTGCCGAGGAGCTCAATCAACTCTTCCTCCTCGAAGCGACCGGGCGACTTCCTTTCAGCCACGCGACACCGGCGGAAACCGAGTATCCGCATCTTACCCGACGCATACGCAAAGCGGCCGAACAGATGCAGGCGGGTGGCTTTGTGCTGCTCGTGCCGCTCATCGTGCGGGCCGAACTGTGCGGATATGTGGCGCTCGGCCGCAAGGCTGACGGCCTCCCCTACTACCAGCGCGAGCTTTCCATGCTCGAAGCGGTGCGTCACTCCATCGCCATGGCGCTGCGCAACCACGTCTACTTCGAAGAGCTGCTGCTGCTGCGCAACCAGGCCCAAGCGCAGGCTGATGAGCTTTCCACGATTCTGAGCAGGCGAACGAGACCGGCCACGGCCGAGCTCGTGACGGCGGACGCCGGGACCGGTCGCACTTTGGTTTTTTCCAGCCGGATCATGTCCGACGTGTACGCCCAGGTCAAAGAGATGGCCTCGCAGCGCTTCCCGGTGCTCATCACCGGCGAAACGGGCACAGGCAAGGAACTGATCGCCCGGCTCATCCACAGCGAGAACGGCGCGGAGGGACCCTTCGTAGCTATGAACTGCGCGGCCATTCCGCCCGACCTCTGGGAGAGCGAAGTCTTCGGCCACGTTCGAGGCGCGTTCACCGACGCAAAGACGGACAAGGAGGGGTTCGTGGCCCAGGCGGCAGGAGGAACGCTCTTCCTGGACGAGATCGGCGAAATGCCGCTCCCGATTCAGCCCAAGATCCTGCGCCTGCTCCAGGAGCGGCGCTTCCGCCGCGTCGGCGACGACCACGAGCGGGATGTCGCCTGTCGCCTCGTCTTCGCCACGAACCGAGATCTTCAGGCGATGACACGCCAGAACACCTTTCGCAAGGATCTGTTCTATCGAGTGTCGGTTCTTTCGATCCGCATTCCGCCGCTGCGCGAACGATCCGACGAAATACCGACCCTGATTGAGTTCCTGCTTCCCAGGTACGCGCAGGAACTCAGCCGCGAAACACCGACCATCCGCCCCGAAGCGCTCGAAGCACTCTGCCGCTACTTCTGGCCCGGCAACATTCGAGAGCTGGAGAACACGCTCATTCAGGCCATTCTGTCAGCGCGCAGCGGCGAAGTGACCCTGCAACAATTGCCCGCGCAGATCCGCGAGAGCGGTCGAGTGCGACTTCCGGAAACCGGAACCCAGTGGTCGCCGGACCTGGAGGCGCACGGCTTTGGTCAGGTGAGTTTCGACGAGATGGTCAACGAGTACATGACGCACATCATCGGTCGCGCTTTGCGCCTGACCGGCAACAGCGGACCGAAAGCGGCCGAACTGCTCGGGATGAAACCCGGCAAACTGTACTACCAGATGTCGAAGCTCGGAATCGGCCGTCAGACGTGAACGGACGCGCCGAATCCTGCGCGCTCATTCCGATTCGATTTCCGGGTCGTCCTTCTTTTCTTTGCGGCATTCCCGCGCGGCCGCGCAGATGGCCTTCCATTCGCGCTCCTTCACGCAGCCCACATCCATGGTATCGCCCTTGGTGTTTTTGTAGGGGCGAATGACGTAGCATTTCGCCCAGCGCTTCTTGCCCGTCGTGCTCCTGGTCTTCTTGACGTAGCGGTACTCCAGAGCAGCCTCCTTGGCAGGCGTGCGCTCCTCACGCAGGACGAAGTCCTTGTCCTTTCCTTTGTTGTAGGTGTACGCGATACCGACCACGACCACGGCCGCGCCGATACCCAGAAGTTTCATTGGTTTCATGTTGCCTCCAGCTCTCTTTGTCCTTTCGATAAGGGGAAGGTGGGCACGCAACATTGTCCACCGGAAAACGACGATCTCGGAACGCTCTCCCTTTGGAATGGATGCGAATGCTTTCATGTTCCGAGCACGCCTGCGGCACGCGCGCTCTCAGCGGCCGATGAGCGAAGGACCAAGCACGCACCGGCGCTCGGGACCTGGATAGCGCGCGGCGAGAGTGAGTTTCCAGAAAGCCATGATGTCTCCCAGATTCGGCCGCAACCGCTCCTCGCGCCCTCGAGGTACGTCAAGATCGCCTCAATGTGTCCGTCGCCCCTCCGGCGCTCAAGGCGCGGCCGACCAACTTGAATCGCCACCAATGCGTTCACCCCTTTCGAAAGACGTAAGCGCTCATTTCCCCCACCTTCCAGCGGGCGCGTCACTGTGATAACGTCT
>CAZPFB010000052.1:0-39363 GCA_964585735.1 uncultured Leptospiraceae bacterium | reverse complement strand
TTCCGGATTTTGGGTGTTCAGCAGGTGGCCGTGGGCGCGGCGGATAGGGAGCGCCTCCACAGGCTCTGGGTGGACACCTTAGGCCTCGTCCCTCAAGAACGGCATGTGCTCGAGCGGGAGAACGTGGACGAAGAGATCGTGCGACTGGGGCGGGGACCCGGCGTGGTAGAGCTCGACCTCATGGTCCCGATCCGACCGGATGGGAAACCGGCCGTGCACATCCCACCCTTGAACCACTTCGGCCTCTGGGTGGACGACCTCCGGGCCGCTTTCGACTTTCTGAAACAGGCGGGCGTCCGTTTTGCCGGGGACATCCGCCGGGGCGCGGCCGGCCATGACGTCGCCTTCATTCACCCGAAGGGAAACGAAGACTTCCCCATCGGGGGTGAGGGGGTCCTCATCGAATTGGTGCAGGCACCGCCCGAAATCGCCGAGGCCTTGAAATAGCGCGTTGACAAAACAAAAGGGGATCAGGCACGTTCACACTCACCTGGGTGTCAAGCTGGGTCCACTCCCTCAATAGAGGCAGAAATGGAATACACGGTCACTGAAGACGGAAAACACAAGATCATAGCCCTGAAGGGCGAGCTGGACCTTTACAAGACCGGAAAGCTGAAACGCGAGCTTCTGGAAGCCATTGGGGACCAAGCGTCAGCCATCGTGGTGGACATGACCGAATTGAAGTACATGGACTCATCCGGAATTGCATTGATGGCCTTCTTGCAGAAACATTGTCGCGGCAAGGGCGGGAGCTTCGCCTTCCTGAATGTGAACTCCGAGATCATGAACGTCCTGAAGCTGGCCGCCTTGGACAACTTCTTCAAGATCTTCGAATCGCGAGACCAGCTGAAGTAGGTGGTCGGATCGGCGCGCCCCGCGGGAGTACCTGCCCCGTGGGTGGAGCCCAGGATCTGTAGCACTTCCAGAGAAGGTTGATTCTGTGTCTCTCCTTCAGTTCCGTCCGCCTCAGTGGCAGTCCCGCTCCTCTGCGCGCACCCGACAACGGGCAGGAGCGACTCGCGATACAGCGGCCCGTCCCAGCCGAGGTCACACATCTCCATGAAGTTTCCGAAATTCCCTTTCGGATATGTCGTAGAGCAGCTTTCGGGGCACTCTGCGGAGCAGCCAGGCGATTAGCCTCTTCCTGAACCCGGGTACGCAGATGACATCTCCTCTTCCAAGCGCTTCCATGGATTCCCTGACAACCTCTCCCGGTTTCATCCAAGCAATGGCCTCTGTCACGTGGAAGTCATCTTCCATCCCGAGTCTCTTGTGGAAATCAGTTGAAGTGAACCCGGGACACAGGGCCTGAACCCTTATCCCTTTCTTCCGAAGCTCCACATGGAGCGATTCGCTGAAAATGGCGAGAAAAGCCTTGGTGCCTCCGTACGTGCTGATGGTTGGACCGGGAACCCAAGCGCTCATGGAAGACACGTTGATAATAGTGCCTTCTCCCAGCTCGATCATTCGCGGCAGTGCCTCGTGAATACATCGGATCGCGGCCGTGACATGGACATTGATCATGTCCAGGTGGCTCTCCACGCTCTCCTTGAGGAAAACGGATCTATGGCCGAACCCGGCGTTGTTTACAAGGGCAACGAGGGATGCACACGATCGAATCTCCCTTATCACCTTCTGAATTCCCTTGTCTTGGCTGAGTTCAGCGATGATCACCTTGACGGAGACCTTGTGCTCCCTCTCAATATCAATCGCGACACTCTTTATGATATCCTCCCGCCTTCCGGTTATGATGAGTTCATACCCCCTTCGGGCGAACTCCTCCGCGAAGGCTTTGCCAATTCCTGATGTCGCCCCGGTAATAAGGGCCGTCTTCTCTGTTGCCTTCGATTTGTTGTCTTCTTTCATTGTTGGTGACCAAGAAAGAACCGAAACAGTCCAAGGCGCGGAGGCCACCTCGCCCCGCACCCCGGCCCTTCGGGTCCTGATTGGACCAAGAGAATCAAGATCCTCATCGATGTCAGCATACTGGCACGGGCTGAAGGCCGACATGATCAGGATCAGGGAAGGTCAAGGGAAACGAGCACCAGGGCGCCCGCAGGCCTCGCGAATCAAAAGCGGAGGTAGACGCCCGCGGAGGCCCGTCGCTCCCCTTCAGCCGTGACCGTGCTGTCCACGAACCAACCGGCCGACCTGGTCGCGCTCATGCGCTCAAAGCCGCGGTCCACGGGATCCAGGCGGAAGAACCCTGCGTGGAACAGTTGGAGAATATAGAGCACGCCCGCCACGCCCCCGATGGCGCGTTGATTTGCCTGATGCCTCTCGAAACGCGCGCGATAGGAGGGATCGTTGAAGAACAGGAACATGAAATCTCCCTGCGCTTCACCGGAAAGACTCTGCGCCGCCTGGTACTCCGAGTATCCGGCCCCGGCAAGCCCCATGAAGAGCAGGATGTAGCCTCCGCCCCACAAATACTGACCGCGCCTCAGGTGACTGATCCCGGGCAGGAAGGCCCACAGGTTCCAGACCTCGTCGTAAGGATCACGCCTCGCTTCCACGGGGAGTTTCGCTCTGGGGGCTGGCAGAGCCGCGGCGAACTCCCGTGGGGGTGCGGGCGGCGGCGGTGAGTCGTAGATGCGCGGCGGCTGGTACGTCCCGCCGAGCACGTCACCCTCCTGAATGGTTCGGCGCTTGCCGCCCGGAAGGAGCAGCACGGCCTGACGCGGGCTGACACTCTCGACAGTCCCTTCGATTTCCTCATCACGGAGTTGGAGGGTGACGCGGATCCCGTTTCTGAGAAGGGGCAACACCTGCTGGGTTTGCTCCTTCTTTTTGAACTCGAGCAATTTCACGTCCGCCAGCGGAATCACTTCCTTCTGCTGCTTGCGGTCGTCCCTGGCGAGGATGACCCGCGAAGGAGTCAGGCTGTGCAGGATACCGTTGCACGTCTTCTGGTCCGGAGTATCACGAAGGACAAAGCAAGTCGGTATTCCCGTATAGAGGATCTCGATCCGTTTGACCCGATCGGCTGCAATGCGAACCTTGCGTCCGTCCGGTGTGGCGAACACGAGCGTCCCCCCTTCGACCGACTCGAACGTTCCCTCGAAGCTGGAACCGTCCGTAAGGTGGACCACATCGGCGCGCAGGACCACCGGAAGGAAAGCCAAGAGAAAAACCAGCGCTTTCGACAAGGTGCGGTTCATGCCTGCATTTCCGGGGCGACGACCCTACCGCGTGATTGCTTCGGCCGACTGCAGTTGGTCCTCCGGCACTTCCATGATTTCGCTGCCGTCCGTGATCCGGATCACGTCGCCTGCCCGAGCCACCTGGGCCGCCGTTCGCTCCCGGCCGCCCTTCAGTCGTATCTTCAGCGCCGGCCGTCCGGTTCCCCCCTGAGCGTCCATTGCGGCCACCATCGTGTAGGGCAGCCGGATCTGGTAGCGACCGGAGTTCACCACGACGAAGAGGCCCTCGGTCGCCAATGAGTCTCCAAAAACCTCCCGACCGTCTGCAAAACGCACGCGCATCCGCAGCGGGGCGACGCGGGGCGCCTCGATCAACGGGTCGGCTTTGAGAACGACCGCGGACACCCGCTCTTCTTCCTTCATGGAAACGGACAGGTCCTTGCGCAGTTCTTCGAGCTGCTGGACCAGCTCCTGGTCGGCCTGCTTGCCGGTCCCGTCCTGCGCGGCCTGTTTCCGGATGCGCTCGATGACTTTGGGCTTCAACTGAAGCTCTCTACCTCGTTCGACTTCCTTGAGCGCCACGTTGTCCCCGATCTTTTTGGCGTTGTCCTCGGCGATCTTCTTCACGGTTTCACCGCCCCGGTAGAAGTTCCCGATCATCAGCAGGCGACGGTTGGCCATCACGGCGACCGGTCGACTCTCCGTCTGTTTGACCAACTGTACGTACTCGGTCACAGCATCCGACGTACGCCCCACCCCTTCGAGTGAGCGTGCCTGGTAGTACCGCGAATCGAGCCGGAGGTTGCCCGCCTTGGCAAACAGACGGAGCGCTGAGGCGTACTGTCCCTCTTTGGCGAGCGCCACCGCGCGATCTTCGTCGGTGGCAAACTGCGTTTCGATCAGCTTTCGACGCTCGCCGGCTTTTTCCAATAGGGAGATCAGCACCGACGCATCGTCGGCGTTGCGCGTCCCGGGATGCTCCTTCTGCACGCGACGCAGTTGGACAAGAGCCGGTTCGACCTGTCCCATGAGCGCGTGGCAAAAACCCATATGCAGCAGAACGAACCCGTGATCGAGAGGACTTCTTTGTAGCTTGGGCTCCAACTTCTCGTACTTTTCGACTGCGCCCTTGTAGTTGCGGGTCCTCTCGAGGAAGAATGCATATTGTAACAGGACGAGAGTCCCCTGGTCCGATTGCAGCGCCAGGAGCGACTTGAGATTCAGGCGACGGACGGCGTTCACCAACCAGAGCCCGACGGTCTCGACCGGCCCGAGCTGAAAACGATCGTCGTCCTGACTGAAGTTCAGGACGCCGGATTCGAGGACGTTCATCTTGATCTCGCGCGAGTAGTCATCCCGCGAGGCGAGCATACCGGTAAACCGCTCGCGGAGCATCCGCGAAGAGAGCTCGTAGTTGAAGAGCTGATCTCGGGCCAGCTGAAAGCTCAGCTCGGCCGTCTTGATCCTTACTATGGCCTCGGAGGCCAGGGCGAACAGGAGCATCACGCCCAGAATCAGGGCCATCACCCACACGCGGCGCATCAGGGAATCTCCAGGACGATGATGCTCACGTCGTCGGTAAACTCGGCCGTGAAGCCCTCCAGGGCCGACCACAGGGAGTCCACGATTTCCGTCGGACTGCGCGCAATGTTGGCCGCCAGAATCTCCCGGACGCGGTCGATACCGAACATCTCACCGCCCGCATTCTTGCTTTCCACGAGGGCATCGGAGTACACAAGAACCCTGTCCTCGGCCAGCAGTTGAAGTTTGGCCGCATTGTAGTCGATGTCTTCGAACATCCCCAAGGGGGGCCCGCCTTTTTCGAGCTCGGTCATCCTACCATTGGACGGACGAAACACCACCGGCGGGTTGTGCCCCGCATTGCAAAAATACAGGGTTCGGTCCGGCGCGAACACCAGAAAGACCGAAGTGGCAAAAAACGAGGACTGCAACCGGCGGCTGAGCATGTCGTTGAGGAAGTTCAGAACCCGGTTCGGCTGGGCCGTATGGGGCACGATGTCGTCGAGGAGCATCAGGGTGATGGTCGTGACCAGTGCTGCCGAAACGCCATGGCCGGAGGCATCGGCAAAGAAGAGCCCGCGGTGTCCTTCGAGCTTGGGGAATTCGTAGAAGTTGTAGATGTCCCCCGATACTTCGCGCAGGGGACGATAGTGCACCGCCACCCGGTATGCCTCCAGCACCTTCATACTGGGCAGGAAGAGCTGCTGGACGTCCCGGCCGATTTCGAGCTCGTTCTGGATCTCGGTGTTCAGGCGGGTGATGGTTTCGATCGTGTCCTCAGTCCGACCGGCCATTGCGTTGAAGGCCTGGCCCAACTCGTCGAGTTCGTCTTCGCGCTTGAAGGCCCAGTCAGCCCGCGCCTTCAGGTCCCCTCCTTCCAGCCGCCGAGAAATCTCCGTGAGGCGTCCGACCCGGCGGAAAATGACACGGTAGACGAACAGCGCGAACAGCAGGTGGAATACGACCCCCCACCCGACAGCCAGACCGATCTGGACGTACAGCCCCAGCAGGCGTTGCTTGATCTGCTCGATGCTCAGAAGCGTGTAGAGGAAATAGCGGGCGTTGTCCTTCCCGGCTATGGGCAGAAAGAAGTCGACCGTGAAATCCTGAGCGTTCGGTATGAGTTTGTAGGGAGTCTGAAAAACGGCAGTTTCGATCGAAAGCTCCAGACTCTTGCGTCTGATGTCGGGCGGTACCGTCTCGCCGGGCTTGGGCGCGGTTGGCTCCCGAAACACAATCCGACCCTCGGCGTCGAACACAGTGAAGCTCCCGATTTGATTGTCAGCCAGAACGCGCTTGAGCGCCTCGTAGGCCTCATCCTTCCGGGGGGATATCTGGATTTGCCCCATCTTCCCCAAGACGTTGCTGACGAAAGCTTTGTACTCGTAATTGAAGTTCTTGTTGAGCAGCTCGGTCTGGTTCTCGAAGATCATCACCGAAAAGAACAGAATGTTGATCAAGGCGAGCAGAACGTACAGAAGTCCGATCTGCACGCTGAGAGAAGAGCGTCGCCTGGCTTCCGAACCGCTTTTTGGCTTACTTTCTTCCATTATCTGTCTGGACGCAGACGGGCGTTCGCCTTATATTTTCGGTGGCTTGACCCCGCGGTCTGAACCAAGCGTTCTGGAAAGCAACGTGGACCAATGCGCATGAAGCACCGGAAACTGCACCCGTTTGTCTGGCTCTTGGGAACCACTCTGGCCGCGGCGGGTCTGCCCGCCACCTCATCTGAACCCGTACGCTCGCAGGCCGTGGAGGCGCGGACGATCGTGGGCTACGAGACCGCCACCCCGGGCGCCGTGCTGATGGTGGGACTGGAGCTTAGGATGAAACCGGGTTGGCACACCTATTGGACGAATCCGGGCGATTCGGGTCAGGCGACCACCTGGGAGCTTCGCGGGCCGTCCGGAACCGGCGTGGAGCCGTTCGCCTGGCCGCTCCCGGAGCGAATCGTGTCCGGTCCACTGGTCAGCTACGGTTATCACGGTCGGGTCGTTTTCCTGCGAGAGGTCCGCCTACCCAAGAACCTCCCCTCCCAGGGCACGGTGCTTCTGGAGAGCGATGTTACCTGGCTCGAGTGCGCGGAACTCTGCATTCCCGGCAAGGCCACGCTGCGTCTTCCCTTGCGCCTCGGGCTGCAGAATGTCGTCCATCCCCAGCACCAAAACGGTCTGGTTCAGGCCGAGCGACTGACACCCCGCCCCGCTCCTCCGCATTGGCGCTTCCGTCCTTCGCTGGAGAAGGACCGTGCTTCCTTCGAGCTGCGCGGCTCCGGTCCACTGAAAGTCGAGTACTTCTTTCCCAATCATGAAGTGCGACTGGCCTTCGCGGAGACACAGAAGTTCACGACCTCGTCGGATGGCATCGTCGGCGTCCTGCCCGTCGATCCTGCTGCAGGCAGTCCCAAAACCCTCGCCGGTGTTCTCGTCGTGCGGTCCGGAACCGAACGCGTGGGGTACCTGCTTTCCGTGGGGAATTCGCCGGGGCGTGACGGGTTGGGTTTGCTGTCGGCCATCGTGTTTGCCTTTTTGGGCGGCCTCATCCTGAATCTGATGCCGTGCGTCCTGCCGGTCCTCTCCATCAAAGTCCAGAGCCTCCTTGCGCGCTCCGGCGAAAGCCGCGCCCAATCGCTGCTGCATGGTGGGTTCCTCGCTTTGGGCGTGATTCTGTCCTTTTGGGCGATGGCGGCTGTCATTCTCTTGGGCCGCGCCGGCGGGGAGAGTCTGGGTTGGGGCTTTCAACTTCAGTCGCCCATCATCGTGGCCACGCTCGCCGGCGTGATGCTGCTCTTTGCGCTGAATCTGATGGGTGTCTTCGAAGTGGGAGCAGCGCTCCAGCGTTCGGGCTCTCAGGTCCACGGCACGGGCCTGTGGGGTTCGTTCCTGACAGGTGTGCTCGCCGTCATCGTGGCCGCCCCCTGCACGGCTCCCTTCATGGGCGCCGCACTCGGCTTCGCGCTCGTGCAATCGGTTCCCGTGGCGCTGGGAGTCTTCACGGCCCTGGCATTGGGACTCGCCTTCCCCTACCTCCTGCTTTCTGCTTTTCCGAGTTGGCTGGGCTTTCTTCCGAAACCTGGCGCGTGGATGGATACTCTACGCAAGAGCATGGGCTTTCTTCTGGCAGCAGCGGTCGCCTGGCTCGTTTGGCTGCTGGGTCGTCTGGTCGGCGTCGATGCGATGGGCACGCTCTTGGGCTCGCTGCTTCTGCTTTCTGCGGCGGCCTGGGTGTACGGGCACCTCGTTCAGAACGCCACGGCGCGCCCCCGCGCCCGAGTCGCGGCCGGTGTTGTGGCGGGCTTGGCCGTAGGCGGTGCGCTCCTCTTGGGTGTTCTGTCTACGGGAACCGAAGCAACGCCGCAGAACCGTGCTTCCTCCGGCAGCCTCATCGCCTGGGAGCCGTACGCGGAGCAAAAGGTCTCTTCGTTGCGCGCGAGCGGCAGGGCCGTCTTCGTGGACTTCACGGCGGACTGGTGCCTGAGCTGCAAGGTCAACGAGCGCACTTCTCTGGAAACCGCCGCGGTCAGTCGGCGCATGCGCGAACTGGACGTGGTGGCGCTGCGAGCCGATTGGACGCGTCACGATCCGGCCATCACCCGGGCCATCGAGGCCCACGGTCGCAGCGGCGTTCCCCTGTATGTCGTCTATCCGCGCGGCGGCGGCGAGCCCTTCCTGCTTCCGGAGGTCCTCACCGAAGCGATGGTCCTGCGGGCGCTGGAACGGGCCAGCCAGGCGAAGGGCCGCCCAGCGGCTGCTCTTCCCTGATGACCGCGTGATCGGACCCGGGCAACTCCAGTACGACTTGACGGTCCCGACCGACCTCCGCAGCATTCGACCATGGGCGAAAAAGCGGATGCAATCGTCGTAGGTGGTGGACTTGCCGGACTCGTGGCGGCGGCGGAACTCGCAGATGCGGGCAAACGCGTCATCATCGTCGAACAGGAGGGCGAAAACTCCCTGGGCGGTCAGGCGTTCTGGTCTTTGGGTGGCTTGTTCTTCGTGAACAGCCCCGAGCAGCGGCGCATGGGAATTCAGGACAGCCGGGAACTTGCCTGGCAGGACTGGTTGGGCTCCGCGCAATTCGACCGCACCGAGGACCACTGGCCGCGCCGCGTCGCCGAGGCGTACGTCGACTTTGCCGCCGGCGAGATGCGACCGTGGCTCCGCGCCATGGGCATGCGCTGGTTTCCGGTCGTGGGCTGGGCCGAACGGGGCGGGGCTCTGGCCAGCGGTCACGGCAATTCCGTGCCGCGCTTTCACGTGACCTGGGGTGTGGGACCCGGTGTCGTCGAACCGTTCGAGCGCCGGATCCGCGCGCACATCCCGGCCGGTCGCATCATCTTGAAGTGCCGCCACCAGGTGAGCCGCGTGCTGACGTCCGGCGGACAGGTCACGGGCGTGTCGGGCGAAATCCTGGAACCAACCACCGTCTCGCGGGGCGAACAATCCGGGCGCGGCGTCGTGGGCAGCTTCGAATTTCACGCAGGTGCGGTGCTGGTCACTTCCGGAGGCATCGGCGGAAACCACGACCTGGTGAGAAAGAACTGGCCGGTGGACCGACTGGGGCCGCCACCGAAAACGATGATCGCCGGAGTCCCGCATCACGTGGACGGCCGCATGGTCGCCATTACTCGCGAAGCCGGCGCTTCCATCATCAACAACGATCGTATGTGGCACTACACGGAAGGAATCCGCAACTGGTCGCCCATCTGGCCGAACCACGGCATCCGCATTCTGCCCGGCCCTTCCTCCCTGTGGTTCGACGCCAGGGGTCGCAGGTTGCCTGCTCCCTTCCTGCCCGGCTTCGACACGCTCGGAACTCTGCGGCACATCCTCTCCACCGGCTACGATTACTCCTGGTTCGTTCTCACGCAGGCCATCATCTCCAAGGAATTCGCGCTCTCCGGATCGGAACAAAACCCGGACCTGGCCTCCAAGAGCTGGCTCAACGTGCTTCGCAGTCGCCTCGGCGCGCGTGGTCGCGCTCCGGGACCGGTGGAAGCATTCAAGGAGAAGGGAGCGGACTTCGTGGTCAAAAACGACCTGCGCGACTTGGTGGCGGGCATGAACGCGCTCACGGGAGAGAACCTGATCGACTACGATTCTCTGCACGCCCAGATTGCCGCGCGCGATCGGGAGTTGGACAATACCTTCTGCAAGGACGCCCAGATCATGGCCATCCGTTCGGCGCGCAACTACCGCGGCGATCGGCTGATTCGCACGGCAAAGCCCCATCGCATCCTCGACCCCACGAAAGGGCCGCTCATTGCGGTGAAACTGCACATCGTGACGCGCAAGACGCTCGGCGGTCTGCACACCAACCTGGATTCGCAGGTTCTCGACGCCGGTGGCAATCCGCTGCCGGGGCTGTACGCGGCAGGGGAAGTGGCCGGATTCGGTGGCGGCGGCTACCACGGGTACAACGCCCTCGAAGGAACATTCCTGGGTGGCTGTATCTTCTCCGGACGACAGGCCGGTCGCCACGCCGCGAGCAATGTGTGACCTGATTACTCCGGCAGCGGAACGTAGTCGTTTTCGTCTCCCGGAATGAGCGGGAAACGGTGTGCTCGCCAATCGGTTTTGGCCTGCTCGATCCGCGCTTCGGAGCTCGAGACGAAGTTCCAGTCCATGTGCCGGGGACCGTCGAGGGGATCCCCGCCGAGCGCCATCACGAGCACGTCCGTTTCCGCGCGCAGGGAGGCAACCTCGCCCGGACGTATCACGACCATCGCGCCACCGGCAAAGGTGCGGCCGGCGCAGGTCAGGCTTCCCTCCACGACATAGAGGCAACGCTCCTCGTACTCGGGAGGGAGCTCGAGAACGGCGCCACTCGGGATGCGGAGCTCGGCGTAGAAGAGCCTCGAAGCCGTGCGCACCGGGGAAGTCTGTCCGAAGAGCGTCCCGGCGAGAACGCGAATGCGCGCACCTGGTCTTTCGATCTGCGGGATGTCTTCGGCCGCAACGTGTTCGAAGGTGGGCTCCATTTCCTCCAGGTGACGGGGCAGCGCCACCCAGAGCTGTAGGCCGTGGAGGCGACGGGGATGTTGGCGATGGGGCTGCGGGTCGCGCTCCGAGTGAACGATACCGTGGCCTGCGGTCATCCAGTTCACTGCTCCGGGGCGGATGACACAGTGCGTGCCCAGGCTGTCACGATGGACGAGCTCGCCTTCGAACAGGTACGTGACGGTGGCCAGGCCAATGTGTGGGTGCGGGAGAACATCCCCGGAAACGCCGGCGGGCAGTTCGAGCGGGCCCATGTGATCGAAGAACACCCAGGGTCCGACGGCGCGCTTCCGGCCATATGGCAGCAGGCGACGGATGGAGACATCCGCCGTGAGTTTGCGCTCCCGTGCGGGGATTTCGAGTTCGATGGGGTCGCTCATCTTTGCTCCACACGGATGCCAGGGGCGGGCTGCAACGATGCATACTTGCGCCATCGCGCCGTCACTCCCACTCGATCGTCCCGGGCGGCTTGGTCGTCAGGTCGTAGTAAACGGCGGCCAGTGCGTCGAGCTCGAGCAGTCGTTGTGTCAGTTCTTCCAGGAGCGCGAACTCCAGGCGATGAAAGCCCGCCGTCATGGCCTCCGTAGAATCCACCGGCCGCAGAACGATGGATTCACGGCAGCGGTCCGAGTCTTTTTCCCCCGGAGCGCCCAAGGGAACCAGTACCACCGGAAACTGCCAGATGTCGTCATAGACGCCCTTCTCGCGAATGAAGTCGGTCACGATGTGGTCCGCACGACGAAGCAGGTCGAGGCGCTCCCTCGTCAGAAAAGAGGGAAGCCTCGTTCCGAACGGCTCTGCCGGCCGGCCCGGGTCAAAGCGGGCGCCCGCGCAAAAGAGCACTCGATTGATTCCCGACACACGGTTCGGTATCACGCGCGAAAGCCGTGCGAGTGTTTCCCAGTCCGTGGCCTTCCCAAAGAGCGCGGCCGGGCGCGCATAGCTGCGCCGGTCGCCCTGCACACCCACGGAGCGCACCGGCAGCACACGGCAGAGCAGTCCCACAGCCGCGCCGGCGTGAGTTATGGCAGATGACGGATCCTCCACGGCAAGCCGCACATCTTCGGGTACGGCGACGGGCTCCTCGCCACAGAGGCAGCGCACGGCCAGACCCGGGCCAGGGAAGGGATGGCGTTCCACAAGAGCCGGCGGCAATCCCAACAGTCGGCCTACACGGCGGACTTCGTCTTTGTACAGCTCCCCGATCGGCTCAACTACTTTCCCTTCCGCGAGGAGAGCCTCGATGCGGGCCACCCGATTGTGATGCGTCTTGATGCGATGGCTGTGCTTCGTGGCGCCCGACTCGATGCGGTCCGGATAGATGGTCCCCTGCCCCAAGAACCATTCGGTCGGGTTGAGGCCCAATCGCTCGGAAACCTCGCCCTGAACATCGACGAAGAGTTCGCCGATGATGTTTCGCTTCCGTTCCGGGTCCGCCACACCCGCCAGCGCCTGAAAGTACGCGTCGGAGGCGTCGTGAACTTCCAACTCGACACCGAGGGAACGCAAAGCAGTGGTCACCTCCGCCACTTCCCCTTCGCGCATGAAGCCCGTGTCCACGAGCAAGCCCCGCAGCCGATCTCTGCGTACGGCGCGGGAAAGCAGGGCATAGGCCACCGTGGAGTCCACCCCACCCGAAACCAGAAAGAACACGCTGCGCTCTCCGATTCGCTGGGTCAGCAGGCGGGTCTCCTCTTTGAGGAACTCCTCAAGACTCCAGGACCCTTCGAGTCCGCAGAGCCGGATGAAGTTGCGCAGGTACGCATCGCCGCGCTTGGTGTCGGTCACTTCCGGGTGAAACTGCACGCCGAAGATCCGCCGCGTGGGGTCGGCTACCGCGGCGAAAGAACAGTCTTCGGTTTCGCCGACCCGCGCGAAGCCCGAAGGCAGGGTTTGCACCTCGTCCCCGTGGCTCATCCAGACCTGGACGCGCGGGGATTCCTCCTCACCGCTGAAAAGACCCGAAAACGATTCGATGCGCAATTCCGCCGGTCCGAACTCCCGGCCATTGGCGGCCTTTACCTGCGCCCCCAACTGGTGCATGACCAGCTGATGGCCGTAGCAGATCCCGAGTACCGGCAGGCCGGCTTCCAGCAGGGCCGGGTCCGAAGTGGGAGCCTGCGGTTCGTACACGGAACCGGGTCCGCCCGAATAGATGAGCCCACGGAACTCGGCGCGCGCCCGGTCTGCCGTAAGCGATTCCGGGTGCACAATCTCCGAGAAAGCCCCAAGAGAGCGCAGGCGCGAAGCGATCAGGTGAGCGTACTGTCCACCGAAGTCCAGTACCGCGATCTTGGCGTGCTCCTTCATAGGAGGGAACCGGTCACCAGGCGACGGACTTTCCACTGCAAGAGTGGCGTGAAACCGTGAGAGATGTCGACGATCTTCCCGTCCCTGTCCACAAAGACCAGCGTAGGGAAAACTCCGACGCGAAGGGCGCGGCCCGCTTCCCCGCTCGGATCCAGGTACACGGGGTAGCGCACGCCGTACCTTTCCTGAAACGCCCGCACTGTGGCCTCTTCCTCGTTCGTGATGGCCAGGATGGAAAAGCCACGCTCCTTCCAACGATCGTGCGCCGCGTTGATCAGCGGCACTTCGGCGATGCACGGCGCGCACCAGGTGGCCCAGAAGTTCAACAGGACGGGTTTGCCCTTGAACGACGAAAGGCCCGCCACGGCGCCTCCGTCCAGAGCTCGAACGGAAACGCTCGGCACGGGGGTGCCAACCAGGCCCCGCGCTTCCAAGAAAAGGGGAAGCTGCCTGTAACCGACCCAGCCCAGAACGCCAACGAGCAGCAGCAGGCTCAGTCCGTTGCGGCGAATGAAGGACTGCACATCGGCGCGGCGCACACGGAACGCGTCTCCGTGCGCTTGTACGGGGCAAAGCCTTTTTCTTGGTTTCGGGATTGCCATCGCGCGTTGCGGTGGGCACGTCGGCCGGACGGCGGGGGCAAAACCGCCCGGACACTTTGGCCCATGACCGAAATCCACAACAGAGGGTTCTGCCTCCCTTCGCAACGCACCACCTATCGTCCTCGCTGCCGCACCAATCCTGGAGCGGCCGGAACGCCGCAGGCCCAGCCTCCGACCGGAGAGCTGTTTCGAGTCGTCATCATCGACAACGACTACAACACCTACGAACAGGTCATCCTGATCTGCATGGAAGCACTGGGGGTCGATTACCTGCACGCCTACCGAATCGCGCTGGCTGTCGATTCCAACGGGAAAGCGGAGGTTGCCCAGGCGCCCCGCGAGGAAGCGGAACGGATCGCGGGCATCATCCGGTCGATCGGCATCGAAGTGCGTGTGCTGCCCGTCTGATTCAGGTCAGATCGAGCAGATGCCCGAGGCGATCCTTCTTGGTCTTGAGATAGCGATAGTTGTGCGGAACCGGCTCCACCTTGAGCGGAACGCGATCCGTGATCGTCAGCCCGTGACCTTCGAGCCCGACGACCTTGCGCGGGTTGTTCGTAAGCAGTCGTATCGAGGTCAAGCCCAGGCTCGAGAGAATCTGCGCGCCAATTCCGTAGTCCCTGAGGTCCGCCTGAAAGCCGAGCCGTTCGTTGGCTTCGACGGTGTCCAGGCCCTCATCCTGGAGGCTGTAGGCGCGAATTTTGTTCAGAAGCCCGATCCCGCGGCCCTCCTGCCGCATGTACAACAGTACGCCGCATTCCTGCGAAGCCAGGTACGTCAGGGCCGCGTGCAGTTGTTCGCCACAGTCGCAGCGTTCCGAGTGGAAGATGTCCCCGGTCAGGCATTCACTGTGGACGCGAACCGGCACGTCCTCTTTGTCGCGGACATCCCCGCGCACGAGCGCCACGTGAATCTTGTCGTCGATGCTCGTGGAGTAGGCCTTCATGTGGAATTCGCCGAAGGCCGTGGGCAGCGTGGCTTCGGCCTCCAGCCGGATGAGAAGGTCGTGCTTCCGTCGATAGCGAATGAGATCTTCAATGGCATAGATGTGCAGGCTGTGCTTGCGGGCAAACTCCTCCAGATCGGGAAGGCGCGCCATCGTTCCATCGTCCTTCATGATTTCGCAAATGACGGCCGCCGGCTTGAGACCCGCCAGGCGCGCCAGGTCAATGGAGGCTTCCGTGTGGCCGGCACGCCGCAACACTCCCCCGCGCGCACCCCGCAGCGGAAAGACATGCCCCGGACGCACGAGGTCCTCCGGCCGGGAAAGGGGATCGATGAGCACTTGAATCGTGCGGGCGCGGTCGTGAGCGGAGATACCCGTCGACGTACCCTGCGTGGCGTCTACCGAAACAGTAAAGGCGGTTCGCTGCGTCTCCGTATTCTGGTCCACCATCTGCCCCAGGTCGAGGGAGCGAAGCCGCTCTTCTTCGAGGGGAACGCAGACCAGGCCGCGGCCGTGGGAAGCCATGAAGTTGATGGCGGATGCATCGGCAAACTCCGCCGCGACGACGAGGTCCCCCTCGTTTTCACGATCCTCATTGTCCACCAGGACGATCATTCGCCCGTTGCGGATTTCGTCGATGGCCTCTTCAATCGGCCTGATTCCGGCGCGGTCCATGCCTGTCCTCCGGGAGGGAACTCCGCGGAAAGCCCGTAGTGTGGACATCCCGAATTTCCGGCCGCGGCCGGGCAAGGTTTTCTTGACGGACGTTTCGGCGGATTCAGAAAGGCCTATGGAAATTCAGAAGAAAGCGCGCCCGGGGATCACCGTATGCGAACTGCATGGCAAGTTCGACATCGAGCAGGCGGAGAGATTCGAGGTGGCGCTTTCGGAGATGCTGTCGAGCAAGCCGTCACACGTCGGCCTGGACCTGAACGACGTGAACTACATTGACAGCTCGGCCATCGGTTCCATCATCAAGTCCTTGAACCTCATCAAGAATTACGGCGGGGAGATGATTCTCTTCGGCCTCAAGCCCATGATCCTCAACGTGTTCAAGTTGGCCAAGCTGGACAACTTCTTCAAGATCATGACCAGCGAGGAGTTCTCCAAGCAGTATCCGGAGTGAGCATGCGCTGCAGCCAGAAAGCCTGGTCAGCTACCGGACGGGCTCCCCGCCGCCGGAACAACTGTGGCGCTTTCTACCGTACTCGGGGGCCACGGAACGAAAATGAGCGCGGCACCTCGCTGTTGCCTTGCGCCAGCTCGGTAGCTACATTGATTTTGACAGTGGTTGGCAGCTGAATTTCCGCGCGTCTGCGCGGCAGGTATTTCTGTCGTCTGTCTGCCCACGCGGCGCCGACTTGTTTGCGCTCCTTTTTTGCGGGCTTCACCCGGGACTCCCGGTACCTTAATCTCAAGCGAGTTGCGAACCTCGCAACCCCGAGGAGGACGACAATGAGCGAGATCACAATCTTTGCGTTGGCCCTGCTGGCCGTGCCGGTCTTTGCGCGCTTTGCCAAAGTACCGCCGCCGGCCCGCAAGACATACCACCTCATAGGATTGGGTGGTCTGCTTCTCATCGTGGGAGAAGCCACGCGCCTCACCGCCACCAAAATCACGATACTGAGCGCAGTTGTGCCGGTCATGGACTTCCTGACCGCAGGGCTGGCGTTTCTGAGCGTGATTGCGGGTGCGGCCTGGGTCACCGTCTACTACCTGCTGCACATGCGGGAGGCCTGACGGATTTTGGTTCGGAGAGGCCGCGGGGTCTCTCCGAACACCAACTGCCCGCATTCCTGGCCTTCGTGAAGAATGCGCGGGCTGCGCGACCATCAGTGACCGGAGAGCCCCAGTTCGGCCACAATCCGATCCGCCGCTTCCAGAAAACCCTTCTCCTCGTCCGCTGAGAACGCGCGAAACACTCCTCGGCCGTAGCGTTTGATGAGTTCGACGTATTCGAGGGAGCCCGCCACGGTCAGCCGCACGTGGGCCCGGTTCGGAAAGATGCGCAAAGCGCCCGCCTCATTTACGACCAGAGCACGCGCCGGTATGCGTGCCCGGCCGCGAACGATGCAGCCGGCCGTAATCATGGCGCCGTCCCCAATCGTTGCACCATCCAGAACGATCGATCCAATGCCAACCATGCAGGCCCTGCCAACCGTGCAGCCGTGTAGAATCGCGTTGTGGCCGATGAGAGAGTAGTCGCCGATCGTGATGGGTGATCGCGAGTCCGTGTGCAGCGTACAGTTGTCCTGAATGTTGACGTAGTTTCCCAAGCGGATCGAGTTCATGTCCCCGCGCAGCACAGCCCCCGGCCAGAGGGAACAGCCGATGCCCATCTCTACCATCCCGATCACGGTGGCCGCCGGGTGAAGGAAACCCCGACGCACCAACTCCTCGTCCGAGATACGGACGGCGGGTGTTCCGGCCTGCTCCTTCCTCTGGGCGGCGGGATGACTTGCCCTGCGCGGTTGTGGCGGCGTGCGCCGCTTGGCCTCGGATGGGCCTGGCCCGCTGCGTTGCGGACTCCGCCCGCCACCCGGACGGCCGGCGCGCCCTGACTGTCTTCCACGCGTGCTCACAGGATGGCCGCGTTGTGGTGACGATGAATCAAATCGGTGACGCGACCGGCCAGGAGCGCCGGAAGGTGCGGGAACGCCTCTCCGGCAATCTGGAGTGATTCCGGAAACACCAGATCTGCGATGGCCCGCGGTCCAACACCGGTTCCCAAGAGGATGACGCCCTGCTTGGTGAGGCGTTCGACTCCCAGCTTCAGATTGTAGGTGTCGTCACTGCCCACGTCCTTCTCCATGGTCACCTTTCCGCGCGCTCCCCGGAAGTCGGACAACATCACCAGAATCCGCGTCCTGGCCGAGGGTGTGAAGTGGTTCACCAACTCGTCGAGGACCTGCGCTTCCGGAACCGTATCCCCGAACCAATCGCGGGCCAGCCCGTAGAAGAGTTGCTCCTCCTGCTCCGGGCCGTAGGCCATCGTCATCTCTTTGAACCAATTGATGTCGATCGTACGTTTGTCATTCTTCAAATCCGAGAAGCCGGCCACGGCGCACGGGATCTCGTGATTGTTGAGAATGATCGTGAGGCTCATGATGGCCACCAGCGTGGCCACGGAGTACTCGAAGTTGAAGATGCGCCGCCCCTTGTTCAGAGCAATGACGATCTCCACGCCCTTGAGCCGGTCGTCTTCGACGGTGACCGAAGTCTTGTCGAAAACCCGGCCGTCACCTCGGCCGGCCACGTAAGAAAGGTAGCGACGCGCATCCAGCCGCGAGCCCTGCATCATGTAGCGGCGATGGATATCGATGCGGGGATCGAGCAACCTGTCGAAGTCGATGGCCACCCGCTCGATCTCGGCGCCGAACAACTCCTGAAAGTCTTTCAGGTCGACGCCCACGTTGTAGTCCCAGAGGATCTTGCGTTTTTTCAGAAACGCTTCGTACAACTCCTCCGTCCGGTAGCCCCAAGAACCGCCGCCGGCCCCCGGCTCGCCCTGCCCTTTGTTGCCCTGCGTGTCAGAACCGTACCAAGCGTCCGGTCCCTCTTTGGTGTTGCCGCCCGTTTCCGGCGTATTGATGTCGATCCCCTTCTTCAGGGGTTGTCCATTGATCTTGAACTGCGCCTTGCCCGTGTTTGGCTTTCGAAAATGCGCCTGCTGGTCCCAGGCTATCTTCCTATCGTAGGTGCGGTGCTTGATCTCTTTTTTTTTTCGCGCCTCGCGCGCCGCATCCAACTCGGTTTCGAGTTCCACGTTGCCGAGCAGCTTGCGCAACAACTCGATGGCGCGCTCCCTCTCGACCGGATCGGCGACCTCGTTGACATAGGCAATGCCGGCCGCCCGGACCATCGTCTCGGCGGGCGTTTCCGGTTCACGATCTGCAGACCAAGCCTCACTGAGATGATCGCAGAGGCGCAGGAGGTTGGTCAGTCCGAATTGATAGGGCTGAAGATTTTCGGCGCCAATCTCCCGCTTGGCCGCTTTTTCGCGCAGCAGGCGATGGAACGTCGTGATCACACGCGCCACTTCACCGTCTGGCTCGACATCCAGCCGGCCGCCGACAATTTCACGCAGACTCTCTTCATCGGTGATGGGCGAGGCGACGAACGCGCTGAAGCGATTGCGAAATGCGCGTGAAATGGAAGGGGTGCTCCGCTGCGTACGGAAGTACTTGATGCCGAAGACGCGCGCCCCGGGATGCAGAACGAGCGGCTCCACGACTCCTGATTCGGGCGGCAGCACCAGCGCGCGCGCGTCGTCGGTCAGCATGTTCAGCTTTTCAACCAACTCCGGACCGGCCGCCTCCAGGCCCTTGAGCAGAATCAGATCCCCGCGTCGGACGGCAGCGGTGAGGGGTCCATCCACCCAGCCCACCGTGTCCGCGGCCCGCGCGTTTGCATCGGTGGAGCCACCCGCGGATGGTTTTAGTCCGCCCAGGATGTCGGCTGTGTGCATGCCCCGCGACAGCGTGATGGTCGTGAGCGGACGGCCCAGCAGCATCGCAAAGAACGCAACGTAGTCCTCCGGCTCCACATCGGGGTGGCTCTCCAGAAGCACGTTCTCTCCGCATTCCACGGCCCGGGCCATGGCTTCGAGGAGAGTGCGACGGGCCGGTACAGGAGGAAAGGCGCGCAGCGCCGCTTCCACCCTGGTCCGGAACTCATGAACAGCACCCTGAAGTTGCGCGCGACCGATCGCAATGCTGCCATCCGAGGTCCCCAGCTGGATCTGCAGCGGAGCGTCTGTCACCGGAACCGAATAGGCGACCGACCCCTCCGCCAGATTGCCGAGTTCGTCGGCGACCAGTTCGTCGACCATCTTGCGATCCTCGGTGGACCGGAACGGACTGACGTAGATGTCCCGGACCTCGGAAAGCACGTCGCCGTTTTCGTTCAGGCGCTTGGCCAGGCGCGCGAGGTTGCGCAGGTTGAAGTGGTAGCGTTCCAGATCCCGCGCGCCCACTTTGCGCTGCAGGACCAGCCCTTCCACGCGATTGTTGATGCGCACCAAGCTTTCCAGGAGCGGGACGGGAAGCTCGGGACGCAGTCCGTGGAGGATGTCGACCAGTTCCTGCTCGGGGTAGGCGTCCACATAGACCGTGGCAAAGTACTTCTGGATCTCGCGCGGGAGGTTCTTGCGACCCTCGAACCCTTCGGCCGGGTTCTGTGTGGCGATGAAGCTGAATCCCGGCGCAGCCTGAATCACGCTCGCGTCGCCCTCGAGGAGTTGAAGCGATCGTTCGGTGAACACGGAACTGAAGCGCTTGAGGACTTCGGGGGGCGCCAGGTTCATTTCGTCGGCCACGAAGACGCTGCCGGTTCGCAGGGCCGAGGACAACGGGCCGTCCGACCACACGAAAGAATGGGTCCGCGGGTCGATCTTGTAAGCGCCCACCAGGTCATCGGGCAGCGTATCCTCGTTGAAGCTGTAGCGAACCGTCGGGTGGTTGCGCAGGCGGTTGATGTAGTAGATCAGGGCGTTCTTGCCGACCCCCGCGTCTCCCACCAAGAGCAGGTTCTGGCCCGAATTCAGGGGGTACAGGAGCTTCTGGAGGTTGCGTCTGGTAGTGGGGGTCAGCACCAACTCCACCGGCGGGATCCAGCCCGGCTCGTCGAAGTACTGCCGAACCGGGATCCCCGCAATACTGACTGTGCGCATGGCCCATCGCCTCACTCGTTGACTCCAGAGTCAATAAAAAGGGCGAGGTTCTCCGGCACCACGGCCACCTCGTGCGCGGCGTGTACTGCTTGGAACCCGCCAAAAAAACCATTGCCGCTTTGGGCCTCCGGCTTTCCTGTTCTGCCATGCCCCTCTTCGCGGCAGTCGGTCGGGGACTGGAGCCAGCCCGCGTGGTGCGTTCGGCTCTGCGGGCAATTGTAGGCCTCGTCTTCTGTGCTTTTTCGATTTCCCTGGGCGCAGCCGAGGTCCGGATTCTGTATTCGGCCAGCCTCAACGGAAATCTGGACGGATGCACCTGCCGCGTGCAACCTGTGAGCGGCCTGGTGAAGCGGGGCGCGTTCATCGAGGCCTACCGCAAGGAGCACCCGGGTGTCGTGCTCGTCGACACAGGGGACCTGATTGCGAACGCGCGCAACCAGAAGCTCTCGCGCTCGATCTTCGAGGCCTACAGACTCCTTCGCTACGACGCGGTTCTCCCTGGCGACCAGGACCTCTCCCTTGGACCTCAGGGGATCGGTGGCGCGGGGCTGCCCTTTGTGGCGGGCAACCTCTGGGTGCGGCGCTCGTTCCCGCGCAGCGATGGTCGCCTCGGCCCTGCGTTCCTTTCACTCAACAGAAGCGGGGCACGCATCACCATCGCCGGGATCGTGCATCCGGACGCGCTGCGTTTCTCTGGGTCTTCCGTACGAGAATCGTTTCGTTTGGCCGAGCCGCGCCAGTCTCTCACGGGGTTGCCGGGGGCGGACCTGCTCATCGTGCTTTCGCACAGCGGTCGAGCCGCCGACCGGAAGCTGGCTGCCGAACTCGGACGGCCAGCACTCTTCTTCGGAGGGCACGACCAGGTGCTTCTGGAGAAACCGATTCCGCTGGCGGGCGGCATCACGTACTTCCAACCCGGACGCGACGGCGACAGACTCGGCGAGGTCGTCGTCCGGACCCTGGGTGGCGGAAAATATCAGATAGTGTCGCATCGCCTGCACCGCTTCGACCATGCAACTTCGCCAGACCACCCGGCCATCCGTCGACTGATACAGAACCTGGGCTCCCACTGAAAAGAACATGGCAGAGAAACTCACACCCGACCTCCTGCGTGAAAGGCTCACAGCGGCCCCGGGCTGGGAACTGCGGGACGGGAAACTCGTACGGGAGTTCGTCTTCGAGGATTTCAAGAAGGCGTTCGCGTTCATGACCGACTGCGCGGCGGTGGCGGAGGAAATGGACCATCACCCGGAGTGGACGAACATCTACAATCGGGTGAAGGTGCAGCTCATGACGCACCACGCAGATGGGATCACGGACTTGGACTTCGAGCTGGCGCGGGACATGGCTCGGATAGCGCTCAAGTACAAGTAGCACCGACCGGTCCGGTCCGCATCGGCGGACCCGCATTCTGCATGAACGAGGAAGCGCGCTTTTTCCGCCGCGGCCTGTCCAACCCACAAGAGACGAACGGTAGAGATCACCAAGACGGACTCCAGCACACGGAGGACTCACGGTGCTTTCTGAACCGTTCAACCGGTCGCTCTTCGGCCTAACTTTGTTTCTTGTCGCCCTGATCAGCACGTGTGGGGCCTCGAACGCGTACAACCCTTCCGATCCCGCGTCCGCGGACTCTTTCGTGCGTGAGATCGTGCAGTGCGTCGTGCAAAACTGCACGGGCGGTGCTTCCTCGGGGGCGGGCAATGCTCTTCAGTGCCCCGCGGGATTCCTGCGCGTGCCGGCCGATACGAGCGCCGGCACGACAACGGATTTCTGCATCGCCAAGTACGAAATGAAGGACGATGGGTCGGGGAATGCCGTCTCGCAGGCGAACGCGGTCCCCTGGGGAAGCGTAGACCAGAACACGGCCCGCACCCAGTGCTCTGCCCTCGGCACTGGCTTCCACCTCGTGACGAACGCGGAGTGGATGACGACGGCTCGCAACATCGAGAGTGTTGCTGGGAACTGGAGCAGCGGAACCGTCGGAACCGGCAGTCTCAACGGCGGTCACAACGACAACGCGCCGGCCAACACGCTGGCCGCGGGAACGGACGCGGAGAACTGCTTCGGAACGGGCCAGGGAACGGCCGAAGTCTGCGCCGCTTGGAATTCCCAGATCCGTACACATCGACTCTCGACCGGTGAGGCAGTCTGGGACCTCGGAGGCAACCTCTGGGAATGGGTCGATTCGACCATCGACAACACCGACAAAGCCTGCCCTTCCGCGGCGCCGCAGGAGCTCACGGCATGCGTCACGTTCACAGCGTCGATGCCGCAAGCTTACTTTAAGGGGATTCTCAACCTGGATTCCACCAACGGTGTAGGCCGCTACATCGCGGGCAACAGCGGCGTCGGCGGAGCGGCCACGAGAGGCGGGCGTTTTTCGGACACCGGGGTGGCGGGCCTCTACGCGCTCAACATGAACTTCGACGCGACCGCGGCGGACCCCGGAAAGGGATTCCGCTGCGCGTATGCTCCCTGAGCTGGATGACGGCGACCGCCCGAAGAATCAACGGATCACTTCGTTGATGAGCTTGCCCAAGAGGGCGTCGTGCGTCGTGACGCTCTTCTGGTTGGCCTCGTAGGTCCGCTGCACCTCGATCATCTCCACCATCTGGCGGACCAGATTCACGTTGCTCGCTTCGAGAAAGCCCTGCAGAACCTTGGGCGCCTGGGTCGGGAGAAACTCCACGGGCGGACCGGATTCGGGGGTGTCGGCGTAGAAGCTGTCGCCCTCTTTCACCAGGTGTCGGGGAAATTCGACCGAGCGGATCTTGATGCGATCCAGGAGAACCGGATTCTCCCAGCGATTAAATGTTTCGTTGGCGCCGGCGCGCGGGTCATTGCCGATTACCTGATTGATCCAGACCTCGCCGTTCTCGCGAACGACAAAATTCCAGTTGGCCACCTGAATCGGTCCTTTCTCGCCGAGAAGCGGAAAACCCTGCGGGGTCGTCAGATACCCCTCCCGGTTCAGGACGAACGAGCCGCTCCGGGTCATCCGTTCGCCGCGGTCCGTCTGCACCATCAGAAAGGCCGGCGACCGAACGGCCCGGTCATCAAGCATGAGATCGAAGTGGTTTCCCGTTTTCTTCACCGCCCCCTGCTCGAAGCGCGTGAAGACTTCGTTGACTTCAACGCCGGTACCCAGGCGGCCCACAACGGGGGCGAGGTCGAAGCTGCCCATGGGCACCCAGCCGAGTCCGTCTTCCCTCGTTCTCTGGAGGAGCATCTCCGGAAAGCTCCGGTAGATGGCGTCGTCGGACTTGAAACCGGTCTTGTCCACGTTAGCCAAGTTGTTGGCAATCACGTCCATCTTGTGTTGGTTCATGACCATCCCGGTGGCCGAGGTGTAGATCCCGCGCAGCATGCTTTGCCTATCGGTCTTTTTGGCGAATTCTGCAGGCAAAACGACCGGTTTGGGTTGAGGGATTTGCGAGGCGGCCGAAACTGATATCAATCATGGACTGGTCCGTTCTGCGCCAATGGCTCGAAACAGAAGTAGAAACCGAACCTGGCTCCAATGACCTGTTCGTTTGCCTGGGCGCCGGGACACAGCAACTCCCGCTGATACACGCGGCCCGGCGGCTGGGCCTACGCGTGGTCGCGGTCGACCGCCGCGCCGGCGCGCCCGGTTTTCAGCACGCCGACGCCTGCCTCCAGGTGGGGACGAATCGCCCCGCGCGGATCCGGCGTATCCTGGGCACTCAGCTTACGGGCGGCCGCGTGGTCGGCGTGGCAACGCGTTCGTTCGGACCCGCCGGCGTTTCCGCGGCCGCTCTGGCATCGAGCCTCGGGCGACCGGGCCCCTCGGTCGCTTCCGTCAGGCTTTTCCGCAACAAGCGCAGACTCAAAGAGCTCCTCGCCGGGAACGGTGTCGTGGTACCACGATCCTATGGCTGGCGGAACCGCGAGGAGCGAATGACGCTGATAGGGGCACAGCGTCCCCTCGTTGTTCGCCCGGCCGTCGGGCACGCGAAGCTCGGAGTCCGCATTCTGCGTCGCTCCACGGACGTGCGTATGTTTCTGCGCGATGTGGGCGAAGATGACGCGTCTCTCCTCGTGGAAGAATTTGTCGAAGGCGCTGAGGTCACCGTCCTGGGCCTCATACACGACGGAGGCTACATTCCCGTATCCATCTCCCAGAAGGTGACGGCCGAGCGCCCTATGTTTGCCGAAGTGCGCCACTCCTACCCCGCCCAGCTCTCCGATGTCGTGCGAACACGCATCCAGGCCGCCATGCAACGGCTGGTGCGCGCCGCTGAGCTTTCGTGCGGACCAATTGTCGCGGAGTTTCTCATCGACCGCGACGGTCGTCCGGTGCTCGTGGAGGCTTCGCCGGAAGTCGGGGGGGAATGCATAGCGGACTGCGTCGCCGAAGTGGGCGCGGGTGTTCCGTTCTTCGAGAGTCTGGTTCGGATTGCCACGGGTCAGGAACCCTTCTTGGGCGGACGCAGGCCGCGGTCGGTGGTCATTCGTTACCTGATGCCCGAAGACGGCCGCCTCGTGGGTCTGCGCGTCCCCGATTCCCTGGCGAACCACCCGGCCCTGTTGTTTTCTCAGGAACTACGAACCATGGGCAGCGTCCTCTCCACGGAACGCGGCAACCTCGATCGCCCCTTCGTGTTCGCGCTCTGCGCCGAAGAAGGGAGGGTCGAGGAACTGGAGGAAGAAGCGGAGCGTCTGGCCCGCGAGATCGAGGTGCAGTATGAGCCTGTCGAAAAACAACGGTCCCGGAGAGGTCTGGGACGCCCACTACCAACGAAAGCGTTCGCGTCTGTCTTACCCCGATGAGAACCTGGTCCGCCTCCTCGTAGCCGCGGAAGGCACGGACCTGTTCCCTGGACCGGTCCTGGATTTTGGCTGCGGCTCCGGTCGCCATAGTCTCCTTCTGGCCGAGCGTGGCTGGTCGAACGTGACCGGCCTCGATGTGAGCGAAACGTCCGTTCAGGCCTGCCGCAACCTCGTCCCGGAGGGGAACTTCTCGGTGGTTCCCGAGTCCGGTCGACTGCCCTTTGGAGAGGGCTCCTTCTCGGTGGTGATCGCCTGGGGTGTGTTGCACTACAACAACGAGGCCACGCGACGACTCATTCAGAGCGAGATAGCGCGCGTGCTGCGACCGGGCGGGCTGTTCTTGGGAACGCTGCGTGCGGATTCGGAAACGCACGTCCAGACGAATGCAGATCTTCCGGACGCCGTGGTGGAGCTCTTCGACGAGCAAAGGGCACGCTCGACACTGGCGGAACACTTCAGCGACGTCGAGCTCGGCTACATGGAACGCAGTCCGATCGGGGACCTCTCGCGGAAAATTGCCCACTGGTTTTTCCGATGCCACCGGCCCGCACCATGACCCATCCTTCCCAGCTTTTCATCGCGGAACCGCCGGTGGCTGCCAGCCCGCTCGCGGAGAAGCGTGCCGGGCCCGTCGCCTGCCCCTGCTGCGCGGGTTCCCTGGAACACCTGTACACGATCGAGCGCTTCGAACAACCCATCCATATCGAAGCCTGCCCAGGCTGCGGTTTTCAAATGCAGACGTCCCCACCCGCGCCGTCCAAACTGTATACAGAGGAATACTACACGGGTGAGGCGCAGTACTCGTATCGAGACGAACGCAAGGCACACCAGTTTGACAGCCATGTGCACAAAGCCCGGTTGCGAACGATTGCCCGCCACGTACCGCCTCCCGCGGACTTCCTCGACGTCGGCTGTGCTTTCGGTTCGTTCGTCCGCTCCGCTCGCGACTTCGGCTACAACGCGCGCGGGATCGACATCTCACCGTACGCTGCGCGCGAAGCACGCGCCGCAGGCCTGGCCGTAACTCAGGGCACTCTGGACTCGCAGTCCGTTGCCTCCGCCAGCGCGGATGTGATCACGCTCATCGAAGTCATCGAGCACCTGCCCGATCCAGGGGCCGTGTTTGCTCAACTGGCGCGCATCACCCGACCGGGCGGGCTGGTCGTGATCCAGACCGCCAACTTCCTCGGCTATCAGGCGCGCCTCCAGGGATCCGACTATCACTACTACCTGCCTGGTCACGTCTGTTACTACTCGACGCGAACGCTGCGCCTCCTACTTGCGCGTCACGGCTTTTCCCGCGTACGCTTCTACCGACCCGTGGACTTCGGGCTTCTGGCCAAATTGCGCAAGTCGCGCGGAAGTTTCCGCCGCTACCGGGACTACGTGCGGTGGCTGCGCATCACCTGGTACCATCTTCTCGGCCGCGTCGCCTGGGGGGACTTTGCTCTCACTTCCTCCATGACCGCCTACGCGATCCGGGACGAACAATGACCGTGGCCTTTGACGCCATCGTGATCCCCGGCGGCGGGCTGACGGATTCCGGCGAACTTCCGGAGCACGTGAAGGAACGATTTCGCGCCGCTCTCAACTCGCCCGGGGAACCCCTCTTTCTTCCCCTGTCTTTGGGAACCGTACACCGCGCGCCGCCGCGAGATGCTGCCGGATTTCCCATCCCCGAATGCCGTGCGGGTGCCCAATTTCTGATCGAGAACGGTGTGAGCCCCGAGCGCATTCTGATGGAGTCCGTTTCGCTCGACACCATCGGCAACGCCTTCTTCGCCCGCGTCATCCACGCCGAAATCCTCGGGCTGCGGAGGCTTCGGATCATCACGTCGGAGTTTCACCTGGAGCGAACCCGCGCCATCTTCGAGTGGGTGTTCGGCCTGCTGCCGGACAAACGCTACGAACTGACCTTTCACGGTACCGCAAACCTCGGTCTCGCGGCGGATTTGGTGAAACGCCGAGTCGAACGAGAGAGAGCGTCACTCTCACAACTGAAAGTCTGCATGCAGTCCGTGCGGACTCTCGCCGAGATGCATCGCTTCGTTTTTCAGGAGCACGATGCCTATCGAACCCTGGGCCGGGTCGAGCCGCTACCCGAAGAATTGCGCAGCACCTACTGAGTCGGCCTGCGCGGCGGCTCCACGGGCACGCCGGCAACGATATCGAGAAGCTCACCGTCGATGGAGAGACGCACCCTCTTGATCTCGGGAAGCTGCTTGAGCGTCAGGGCCACCTGATCGAGCCGCGCGCGCACCAACCGCGCGCCGTTGCGACCGATGTGCGGGCTCACCTCCACCGTGGCCGTGCCGTTCTCGACCTGAACCCCTCCGAATTGGACTGATTCGACCGCCGAAAGGAGTCCGCGCTCCGAAGCGAGTGGCCCGCGCTTGAGTTGAGCGAGCAGGTCCTGGGGCCGGATCGGCAGGGGCAGGCGGCGTTCCACCGCGACGGTCTTGGGACGGCCGCCATGAAACCTAAGGAAGTACAAGCGGATTGCCTGTTCCCCTCGGGGCTCGCGGGACGGACGCTCCCGGTCAGCCGCGCCGCCTCGGGAATGGTCCGCGGGTTTCGGATCCTGGCCCTGCGCAATCCCGAAGGCTTCGGCAGCCGAACGACGTACGGGACGCAGAATCGGGTCGATTTGTCGCTCCAGCTCCCGGCCGCGCTCTTCGATTCGCCCGCCGGAGGCTTCGGTCAGAAGGCGCGCGTGGCGCTTGGCCTGCAGGTCCATGAAGATGAGGAGGAGCAGGCCGGCGCACAGAAGGAGCAGGACCTTGTTGCTTTGGGCCGTCTCCACACTCCACCCGCCTCCGTCCTTGCCGGAGCCCTGCTGCATACTGTATCATCGGTCAGGCGGGGCCGGGGCGAAAGCCCTTGGACGGGCGGGTCAGCGCAGCTTCTTCTTGTGTCGGTTGGCCCGGCGCTTCTTCTTGCGCTTGTGGGTAGCGATCTTTCTGCGTTTTCTTTTCTTACCCGAAGGCATGCAATCCTCTGTTGTGCGGGCACCCTCTTTATCGCAGGTATCGCTGTAAAGTCTTATTTCCCCGCAAGGCCGCCGTCAGGCCTTTGATATCATCGATCCCCTCGCGCGAAGCAACGAACACGAGATCCTCTTCGGCCACGACGACCAGATCGCGGGCGCCCAAGAGAAATACGGGGCGACCGGAACTCACGACGATGTTGTCGGTGGACCTGCGCGCCACCAGGGCGCCGCGCTTTCCCCCTCCCACGAAGACGTTGCCGTCCTGTTTGGGCGCGATGCGCTCGAGCGAAAGCCAGGAGCCCACATCATCCCAGGCGAACTGAGCGGGAACCATGGCAACCCGACGACTTTTCTCCATGATCGCAATGTCGATGGGCTCTTTAGGGATGCGCTTGAAGGCACGCGCCAGGGCTGACGGCGAAGAGCGCGCGCCCTGAATCGGCCGCAGGATTTCGGGAGCGTGCAGGGCAAACTCCTCGAGGATCACGCTGCCCTTCCACAGAAAGATCCCGGAATTCCAGAAGTAGTTCTCTTTTCGGATGTACGTTTGGGCCTTCTGCAGATCCGGTTTTTCCGTAAAGGACTGGATCGTGTGGCCGGCCGTGTCCCAGAGTTGCGGGCCGCTTTGGATGTAGCCGTAGCCCGTGTCGGGTCTGGTTGGCCGCACACCCAACGTCACCAAGAACTGCCGTTCGGCCAGATCGATGGCGGCGCGAATCGTGTCCTGGAAGGCGCGCAGCGGCGAGATGAAATGATCTGCGGACAGGATCACTTGAACCCGACCGGGGAACCGTTTTTCGAGTTGCAGGGCTGCGAGGGCGATGATGGGCGCCGTGTTGCGTCCCTCGGGCTCGACCACGAAATTGCGGGCGGGAAAGCGATGGGTCCTCAGGATGGCCCGCTTGAGGGCTGCGTTGCAGCCGATGAAGATGTGCTCCGGCGATGTGACGGCACGCGCGCGGACCAACGTCTCCTCGAGGAGGGTTCGGTCCGAATAGACGCGCTGCAGTTGTTTCGGACAGCTTTCGCGGGAGCGGGGCCAGAATCTCTCCCCACGCCCACCGGCCATGATCAGGACGACGGGCTTTTGTGTTTTGGGCTTCTTTTTCATGCGTGGCTCTTGCTACGGTGGCGTTCGATCGATGAAATCGGCCCGCGGTGGTGGCGCTGGTGTCTGCGCGGCCCGACCGCCTCCGGGGAAAGCAGCCGGTTCTTTGGGCTTCGGTGATTGGCGTCTCGAAGGAGCCAGATCCAATGCATCTCGGCCGAACCAGCGGTCCGAAGGCACGACCAACACCTCCACGCGATCCCCCAGCCTATCGACCGCCAGGTAGTCCCTGAGGTGCGGATGTCTCCGCAGCACTTCTCCGATCTTCTCCAGCCGCGCGAAATAGGCCCGGTCGGTAATACGCTGGGACTCTTCGATGGCCTCCGCGTTGCTGATGCGCTTGATACGCTCCGCTCTTTGGAGCAGAATTTCGCGCCTCCCCACTTCGACCATGGCCCGATAGCCATCGGCGTCCGGAACGTACAACCGCTCCACGAGCAACGACTTCATCTGCACGCCGTCGGCAGCCAGAAAGCGATTGGCGTCTTCCAGGAAGCCCGTATTGATGAAGGCGGTCAGGCGCCCGGCCAAAAGCGGCAGGTCGGCATCCCGCGCGTACATCTCCGCGATGCGGACACGGAGCAGGTAGTCCAGCTTCTTGCGCAGAAGGTCGTCGAGCTTCGACCAATCCCCCCGATCCAATTGGCGGAACAGCCCACGCAACCGCGCCGTTTCGAGTTCGTACTTCAGGTCCAAGTGCAGGTGAACGAAGAAGGCGTCATCCAGCCCCAGCACGACGGACTCGCGCAGGCCCTGCCGGAAGCGAAACGGGAGGGCGCGCGGGCCCAAAAGCACGCGATGCAGGCGAACGCGACCCGGCAGGGCTCGCGTCGGAACAAAGGTGAAGTCTCCCGGTTCCAGCACGCGCGGCTCAAAACCGCGCCGCACGTCTTCAATCAGAACTGCTTCGCGCGATCCCGCCGAGACGAACCCGAGTTTTGCGTAGACCCCGATAGCGGCCACGAGGATGGCCCAGAAGAAGGCCCTGACGAGGCGGGCGATCATGCGGGATCAGGTTCGCTTTCGTCCGCCTGGAATTGGAGTGGCCGGGACAGAATGATGGTCGAGATGGCATGCTTGTAGACCAAGCTCTGCTTTCCGTCATTCTCCATTACGACCGTAAAGTTGTCGAAGCTGACGACCCGTCCCTTGAGCGGAACGCCGTTCGTGAGGTAGATGGTGACTTCCATCTTCCCCTTGCGCGCTCCGTTCAGAACCAGGTCCTGGATGTTGTTTTTGTTTCCCATAACCAATCCTTGCGGCGGTTCCCGAAGGGGTCCGACGCAAGCGGTCGCGCGTCAATGAATAAATATTTCCCCGCCTCCCTGGTGCGATCAGCCACACCACTGAGCGAGCTCCCGAAGAATCGTCTCGCGCGACCCTCGGGCGAGTTGGCCTTCGCGCCGAAACCAAACACGCTGGCGGAGCGCGTACTTCCGATGCAGCCTGGCCAGCTCGATCGCAAGGCGTTCTCGGTCGTCGGGACCTGTGCAGCCGCGCAAAGCCAGGCCGTAGCCGAGTGTCCGGAGGCCGGGGCAATCGGCCCCGTAACGCGAACGCACCGCCTCAGCCTCGGCAACGAAGCCGGCCGCAATCATCCCCCGCGCGCGCTCCAGCAGACCTACTTCCCAATCGCCTTCCGGTTCGAGGATCCATCCTTCGAACCGGAACTCACCGTCGTCCGTGCGCGCAAGCCTGGCCCGGGCCTCGGCCCAATGCTCGCTCCAGGGCCTTCCGGTGGCCAGATACTGTTCGAGGGCTCGACTGACCCGGTACTCATCGTTCGGATGAATCCGACCGCCGGATGCCTGCTCGCGCGCGTCCACGAGAACCTCCGGGTCGACGCGCCGCAGTTCCTCCAGCCGCTCTTCATGCGAAAGCTCTGCCACGCGCGCGCGCGCCTCCTGCGAAACTCCAGAGGCAAACAACCCGGTTCGCAGAGCTTGGTAGTAGAAGCCGGTTCCACCCACAATCACCGGTTGCTTACCGCACGCGACAATGTCACGCAGGGTTTCGCGGGCCAGGTCCGCGTACCGGCCGGCGCTGAACGTCTCGGCCGGCGACAGGAAAGCCACGAGGTGGTGGCGAACGCGGGCCCGCAGTTCCGCCGGCGGACAGGCCGTCCCGATTTCCATCTCTCGATACACCTGCCGGGAGTCGCATCCGACTATTTCGCAGGCAGCGGGATGGAGCTCCGCCGTTATTCCAGTTTTCCCGCTCCCCGTGGCGCCGAGGAGCACGAGCACGCGCTGGCTTTCCCTCAGAGAATACCCTCTTTCTCCAGAATCGCGCTCACTTCTCCGGCCGCTCGCTCCAGCACGTCGTTCACGACGCAATAGTCAAACTGCGCAGAAGCTTTCATCTCCTCCTGCCCCTCCTCCAGGCGACGGCGGATGGCTTCTTCGGGGTCCGTGGCGCGATCGCGAAGCCTTCGCTCCCAGGTAATTGGATCGGGAGGCAGGATGAAGATGGAGAGGACGCGCTGTGAAAGCCGCTCCTTGATGTGACGCATTCCCTGAACGTCGACATTGAGGATGATGGACCTCCCCGCCTCCAGAGTTTCGTTCACCTGATCGGCCGGAACGCCGTAGTAGTTGCCATGAACGACAGCGTGCTCCAGGAGACTGCCCGCGGCAATCATCTCCGAAAAGCGCTGCGGAGTCAGAAAGTGATAGTGCACGCCATCGACTTCACCGGGGCGGGGCGGCCGGCTGGTTGCGGTGATGGCAGTCTGCAGAGCCGGATGCCTGCGTGTCAGCATCCGAATGAGAGACGTCTTTCCTCCCCCCGAAACAGAAGAGATCACGATCACGCGCGCGCGACGGTTCAGCATAGGTTGCGAACCTGCTCCCGGATGCTTTCGACTTCTGTCTTGACCTCGACCATCAGGGCGCGAACGCGAAAATCCGCCACCTTGGCTGCAATTGTGTTGGCCTCACGCAACATTTCTTGGGCAAAGAACTCGATCTTCGTACCCACGGCTCCACCAACCGTCAACTGTTCTTCCACCGCGGCCAGGTGCAACTCCAGTCGATCGAATTCTTCGGAAGCGTTGATCTGCGGCCACCCATCGCGAAGCAGGCCGAGGATCTTGGCCTCCGCCGCGGCGGGAAGGTCCAGCAGGGGAAGCAATTCCTGCCGGAGCCGGGAAATATCCTGGGCGCGCCGCTTCTGGAGCGCGCGACGCGACACGGCGCAGTGCTTGCGAATACGCCGGAGTCTGCTGCGGAGTTGCCCGGATAGGGCCCGACCTTCGCGCGCGCGGGACTTCTGGAACTCGACCAGGGCGTTCTGAATCAGAACCAAGAAAGCGGACCGCGAAAACCGCAGAGGAAGCGACTCGCTCACCCGACTCACACCAGGCAAAGACAGAATGCCGGGAAGCAGGTCGGCCGGTCGTACGTGCGCGCGCGGGTCGATGGCGCGCGCGGCCTTGAGGTAGGCGGCCAGAATCCCATCGTCGATGCTCACCCGGTCGAGCGGCTTGGGACACAGCACATCCAACTCCACACGGCCCCGTTCGACGCGGGAGTGAACCCGCCTGGTGATTTCCTCGGTGAACACACGCAGAGGCGCCGGGAGTCGCAGGTGCAGGTCGAGGGAGCGGTGATTGACGCCACGCACGGCGACAGTGAAAGGGAATCCGCCGATGCGCCCGGAGGCCCTTCCGAATCCCGTCATGCTTTCGAGCGCGCCGGGCATGAGTCAGAGCGGCCGTTGGTAGGCCGTTCCCTCCGTGAAGTAGCGTGACTCGAAGCGCGAACGGATGAGCTGCAGACTCTCCGAATGACCGATCACGAGAAAGCCCCCGGGCAGCAGGGTCTCGTAGAAACGTTCGACCAACTCCTCCTGTTTCTGACGGTCGAAGTAGATCATGACGTTGCGACAGAAAATGCAATGCTTCGGGGACTCTTTCACTTTGAAGAGGTTCGCGACTCGGAATGTGACATGCTCGCGTACGTCGGACCGCACAGTGAAGGCTCCAGGAGTCTCCGCTACCGGTCGAAAGTAGCGGCGGAGCACGGCGGGCGGGATCCGCTCGATCTTGCGGTCCACGTACACTCCCCGGCGCGCAAACTCGACGACCTGTTCGGAGATGTCGGTGGCGATCACGTGATACAGGAAATACCCGAGTCGCTTCATGCTCTCGTTGAGTTCCATGGCCAGATTGTAGGGCTCTTCGCCCGTGGAGCACCCGGCGGACCAGAAGCTGAGGTTGCGCTCGGGGAATGTCTCCAGCAGAGCCGGCAGCAGTTGTTCGCGAAGCAGTTGGAAATTCGACTCGGTCCTCCAGAAGTAGGATTCGTTCGTCGTGACGACTTCGATGAATCGCTGCAACTCGTCCGAAGCCCTTGCGCCGGTGAGGAGGCGGTAATAGCTTTCGAAGTCTGCGAGTTCGAGCGCGCGCAACCGCTTACGCAGTCGATTGGAAAGCAGGGTGAGCTTGTTTTCCTTGAGGTGGATCGAAGCATGCTCACGCACCAATCCAGCGAAACGCGCGAACTGTTCGGGTGTCAGCTCCGGAAGGCCTTCCACTACTCGTCTCGGCGGCGCAGGCGCCTGGCGGCATCACGACGTGCCGGAAGCAGCGCGGTCAATTCGATCTCTGCCCGGCTGATCCCCGTTGCCGCCGCGATTCGATCGACGGAGTGGCCGCTGACGAGAAGCCGTGTGACGAATTCGCGGCGTTCCGGCCCGGTCTCCGGAACGGGGCCCAACTCGGGCGCAAGCTGATCGAGGCCCGAGGCATCCGAACCATCCCGCGCGGAAGGTGCCGGGTCGAACTCATCGGTGGCGGGCGCCAGTTCGACCGGGTCCGTCATGTACATGGAAAGTGCCGGACGTTCGCTCGAACCGGCGCGGGCCTCCGCAACGGTTGCGCGAGTCCGGGCCTCTTCCGAAAGATCGAGGACATCCCGCGCGGCCGAACGCCCGGAGGATCCCTTCTCTGGAACGGGAGGGCCTTTCTCCTTTTGTTCGAGGCGATCAGCCGTCGATGAGAGAACGTCACCGAAGTTCGCCGCCGCGGCCCCGTCAGGATCCCGGCTGGGGGGTACGAGGTCAGAGCGGGTCGATTTGGTGCTGATGCCGAAGAAACGACCCACAAAAGCGCCCACTCGACCGAGTCCGTTGGGGGGTGGTGCCGGAACCGGCGACTCGGCGATGGAGGCCCAGTCCCGAACCGTGGTGACGGCCGTCGGCTGCGCGACCAAAGGCGGCCGTGCGCTTCCGGGGGGCGCGTCCCTGCGCGCTGTGGGCGATTCTCCCGCCGGGGGCGCGAGTGGTTCGAAGCTGTCGCTACCCAGGCGCTCCAGCAACCGCGCGATGGGATCGTCGGAGCTCACCTCAGCCGTGGACTCCCGCTTGTGCGTTCGCCGCCGTCGCGCGGGCGGGCGCTTCTCGAGTGTTGCTTCCAGGCGCGCGGCGATCTGTTCGGCCCGCTGCACCGTTTCCGCGAAGGCCCGGTTCTTGCGGTCCATGAGCTCGATGGACGTTCCGATGTAGGCGATCGCCGCTTCGATGTTTTCGCGCAGATCCTGCATGATGGGCGCCCGCCTTGCTTTATCAACGGCGACACGAAAACGGATCGCAAATACGACATAAATCGCCGCGGCGGTTATGACGTTGACCGTGATGAGAATGAACAGCTCCATCTATTTTTAGGCCGTGAGGTCCAGGGCAAGACCGGAAGCTTCTTCGTGGAGCGCTCTGGCAAAAGCGGTGCGACCGGCGGGAACATACGGGAGGATGCGCCGCTCCCGCGAAAAGGCTTCTCGACGTTCCTCTTCGGACCGGCGATCGAAGCGTTGGCCACTGCGGCCCTCCTGGTAATGAGACTGCACGGGCCGGAAGACGACATCCGCCCGCCCCTCGGCTTGTTGCACTCGCTCGTGCCGAACGAGATTCTCTTCGCGCGCGCGACCGAGATCCTGGACCTGTCGGTACACGACTGCGGCCTGTTCGAGTCCGGTCTGCCGGGCCACCTCGGGAACGGCGTTGAAGGCGACCTGCATGTCCAGAGGGCGGATCATCTCCGCGACCTCCAGGAGCGCGCCTTGTCCGTGTCGTCTTTCTCGAGCTTCCCGATCTTGACATAGCCGTTGTCGTAGGTCAGGGTCACCTGGCGGTAGCTGTCGGATATGTTCTGACTGTAGTCCTTGATGGTAACGACCACGCCGGGGAAGATCTCCTTTTCGACATGGACCTTGCCCTCCGCCCCGATTTCCTGCATGTACTCCTCGATTCGCTGTAGCTCTTGCCCGAGGTCTGCGATCTTGGCGTCCTGCTTCTTGGCGTGCGCGAGCTTCTTCTGGAGGGTCTCTTCGTGCTCTTCACTGAAAGCTTCCGGATCGGCACGCTTCCTGGCCTCCAGCGTGGCAATCTCCTTCTTGTCCTTGGAAAGGGCCGTCTCTTCTTCGAGTTTCATCTTCTGAAGCTCTTCGAACTGTGCCAGAATCCGCGGGTCCGTCCCGACTGTGACTTCCGTCTTGGCTCCCGCGGCGGCACCGATCATCTTGGCCCGCACTTCCTTCGTGGCCCGAATCTGGCCGCCCACGATCTGGGCCCGGCGGCCGTTGCAGATAATGCGCTGCCCCGCTTCGACTCTGCTGTGCAGGATGCCTTCCTGAACAACGACATCTCCCGCCACGAAGACTTCGGCGGACTGAATGAACTTCGTGTGCAGCGAGCCGCCCGTGGACTCGATGTGGGCGGCATCGCGACCCAGTATCCCCTGCTTGATGATGATATCTCCCTCTGCCTCGATGCGCGCCATCTGGACTGCTCCGGACACTTCTACGTTGCCGGCCGCTTTGACCTCGTAGTTGTCCAGAACGTTGCCGGTGATGATGACAGAACCCAAGAACATGATGTTTCCGGTCTTCGGCCCCACGTCACCGGACACGCGGTGCACAGGCTCGACGGACAGCTTCCCGTTTGCGAAAACCACCTGCCCGTTGATCTCGGCGATGAGGCGGGTCCGGTCCTCGGAGAGGATGGTTCCGCGGCCCTGCTTGAGCTCGATGTCCTTCCCGTCCCTGGCCTCGACGATTCGATTCAGCAGCGTGCGACCCATCACCCCGTCTTCGGCGGGGATCTTCTCCGCCAGGATCTGGCCGACGACGACGTTCTCGATCAGGTTCATCTGCTTGAAGTCGACCCTGCCCTTGGAGTCTTCTTCGTACTTCACCTGCTCCTTGCCGATGCTGACCTTGTAGTCCACATAGGCATCCCGTCCGTGTTTGGGAGGCTGACCCTGGGCGGCCAGGATCTCCTCCATGTAGCGGTCGTTGAGCAGCGCGTCACGAATGGCGTTTTCCTGAAAGCCGATGACGATGCCGTAAGACTTCAGGGCATGAACAACGTCGTCCACTTCGAGGTGCCGCCCACCGTGGCGGGGCGGCGTGATCTTGACGTAGGCCTTCATCTCGTCCGGCGTAATGTCCACTTTGACCGTCGAATCGTTTTCCGGCTTGGGCACCCACTCGGCCAACCGCACCGGCTCTCCCGTACGCTCCGCGACCGCGCGGTCGACAGCGCCCTGATCGAAACGCTCCACTCCGGCCTGACGCAAACGAAGAAGGGCCTGATTCATGTCCACAGGCCGACCCTCGCCCAGGGGTGGGAAGACGGTGATGAAGACGCCGTTGCGGTACACGCGGACCACACTGCGGCCGTCCTGATGTTTGGGTGTTACGAACTTTTCGAGGTCGTCACTGAGCAACCGCTCTTTTACGCCCAGCTTGACCGAGAATTCCTCGAGGTCTGCAAAGCGATTCTGTTCCGGCAGGACCGTGACCAGCAATCGATACGGTTGCGGGTTCAGAAAGCTGCGCTTCCCCCGCTGGAGCACTTCGTAGTCCAACATGGAGAGGTCCGTGGCCAGGTACTGACCGGCGCGGTTCAGGCAAGAGGCGATGGTCGGCCCAATCACCTCCACACGATCGGTGACGACGGTAGCCTCGGAGCCCTCGGCCTCCATCAGAGCCTGTTTCAGGCGGTCCATCTAACGGTACTGTACGCTCGGACAGCCCGCTTTGCAAGCAAATAACACCGACAATCGTCCTTGGGCAGATCACCGAATCAACCGATAGGATTCAGGAGGCCCCTTGGGAAAGCCGCGATGTCCTTCACCGACCTCGATCGCTTCAAGGAATGCGTGCTCGGTGCGCTCTTTGCGGAGTGCGGCCGGGAGGGTCGACCGGACCTCGGAATGCGCACCCGCCTGGCAGGTCTGTTGGATGCCTGGCAGGTGGAAGGCCCCGAGCGATTCCGATTGGAGCAACTCCTCGACCATCCAGTAGACCCATTCGAGCTCAGCATCCGGCGCAGCCAGCTCCGAAGCTCGCTGCTTCTGCGCCCGTGCCGCAGGATCATGGTTCGACTGGTTCGCAGTCTCGAAGAAGCAAGCGGTTGCGCCGAACTGACCGACATGGCCTCCCGGCTGCGCCGGCTACTCTACGGAGTCCGTACGGACTCGAGCCTCCTGCACCGAGCGATCCGGATGAGTCTCTCCTCTCGGGGAGCCTGACGACGGCGGGCATTCGGCCTCCAGCACGAACTCTCCCGAACGCACCCGCTGCCGCAACTGCTCCGGGGTGAGACCGGAGCGCGCCAGTTCGCGACGGAACCGCTCCCTCGGGGAAACATAGTCCCCGGCCAGCGGGACGACAATCCTGGCCGTGGTCGTGCCCTGCTGCGGTTGCGAGAATATGGTGAAGTTATGCCGCTCGATACCTGCTTCTTGCAGAAGGATTTCGACCATGGCGATGCCCATGCCCGCGCCCTCGGTGTTATCGCCGAACTTGATGTAGAAATCGAACAGGTTGTCCAACTCGCCCGCCAGCACGAACTTCTCGCGTATGCGGCGCTCCTCGTGTTCCAGCAGAACGGCGCGATTGATGACCGAGAAGACGGCCCGTCGCGGCTCGTGACAGATGTGAATCTCGAACGTCAGCCCCTTTCGGGCAAAGAGGCGTCGGTAGCGCGCCATCTGGCTCTCGACCAGATACTTGCGGAAAACGGCAATCCCGCGTTCGTAGTCGGTCGGGTCGTAGGGGTCGAGCCCGAGATCCTCGAAGACCACGCGCTTGAGCGCTGCCTTGGATGCGTTCTGAACCAACTCACGCACGGCCGCGTGGACAGCCCCGGCCAGTTCGCCCCGGCCGTAGTGTGCCAGGGTCTGCAGAACTGCCTGTTCCAGCGCAATCTCGCCTCCGTCGCGCAACGTGTGCGAGCGAATCCAGATGCGCTTCCCGCGATTGAGGGCGCCCGCTATGGCCTGGCTGATCCGCATCGTCCTCAAACGCCCGAAAGCATCGGGAGGTGGTCATTCAGGAAGGCCTGCACGCGCGCGCCATCCGGCGGCAGGCGAACGAGGGCATTGCGGTAGAGACTCTGGTGCGGATCCACCTGCTCCAGCGTACCTTCGTGGTAGCCCTCTTTGAACTGAGAGAACTTGAGCCCGTGCGCCGTACTCACGACGACAACCCGCTCCCCTTTTCGTATCTCACCGCGTTCAACGAGCTTGAACATGGCCGCCAGTGCTACGCCGGTATGCGGACAATTGAACATGCCGTGCAGGTCGACGCGCGCGGCCGCGTTCGAGAGTTCCTGTTCCGAGGCCTGTTCCACGATGCCGCCGAAGTTGCGCAGGGCGCGCACAGCGCGCGGATAGCTGACCGGATTTCCAATGCGAATGGCAGAGGCCTGCGTGGGAAGTGCTGTCATCGGCTCGAACTCGGCAAAGTCGCGCAGGAAGGACCGATACAGCGGGTTAGCGTGCTCGGCCTGCGCCAGGCAAATCCGGGGAACACGCGTTACCAGGCCGAGCTCCCGCATGAGGGAAAGCCCGGCGCCCAACGCCGAGACGTTTCCGAGGTTACCGCCGGGAATCACGATCCAGTCCGGCGGCTCCCAGCCCAGTTGCTGGACGATCTCGAGCCCCACCGTCTTCTGACCTTCCAGCCGCAGCGGATTCATGGAGTTGGCAAGGTAGAGCGAGCGATCGGCCGTGACCTCTTTCACGACCCGCATGCAACCGTCGAAGTCCGTATCGAGGGCCAGAACGCGCGCCCCGCTGGCCAGCGGCTGGATGAGCTGAGCCTGAGTGACCTTCCCCTCGGGGAGGAACACGACGGTGGGAATCCCCGCGGCGGCCGCGTAGGCTGCGAGCGCCGCGCTGGTATCCCCCGTGGAAGCGCACGCCACCGCCCGGATGGGCGTCCCGAGGCGGATCAGTTGGACGACATGCGAAACCAGAACGGTCATTCCGAGGTCCT
>CAZPFB010000051.1:38788-39490 GCA_964585735.1 uncultured Leptospiraceae bacterium | reverse complement strand
AACACGGGCGAGATGATCGTGGGCAACATCGGTTCCGATCAGCGGTTGGACTACACCGTCATCGGCGACAACGTGAACCTCGGTTCCCGCCTCGAAGGCCTGACCAAAGAGTACGGCGTGGAGGTCATTGCCAGCGAGTCTACGGTGCGCGAATTGGGCGGCAGAATTCCCTGCCGGTTGCTGGACCTGGTGGCGGTAAAGGGCAAAGCCATCCCGGTGGCCATTTACGAACCGCTTTCCGAGCCTTCGCCGTACGCGGGCCTTTCCCTGTCCGAAGCAGCGCACCAGTTCGAGACAGCTTTTGGTCTGTACCGTGCGCGACAGTGGGAGGGAGCGCTCGCCGCCTACACCGAACTCAACCGCCTTCGCGAAGGAGGCGACCGCTCGGCTCGGCTCATGATGGAGCGCATTCGCCTGTACCAGGCGGAGGCTCCGCCCGAGCAATGGGACGGGGCTTTCGTAATGAAAACCAAATGATGAAGTAGAAGTGATGGTGGGTTCCGATGAACCAAAGAACGAGTCTGCTGCCGAAGGGGTCGCAGGCGATCCCTCCGACGCCTTCGCGCGTGCGCCGCTGTCTTCGGCTTCCGCAGAGCGCAACCCCTACGCGACCGGGCAGTTACACGAAACACAGGTTGGGACGCGCGCGCGGCTGCTGGACCTCGTTTTTGCGCCCCGAAGGTTCTTTGCGGACCTGGATCG
>CAZPFB010000051.1:0-38778 GCA_964585735.1 uncultured Leptospiraceae bacterium | reverse complement strand
CCTGCGTGGCGCCTGCATCGTGCTGACCGGTTGGGCCGCCATCATCGATCGCATGGAATGGAAGGCAATATCCTCTGGCCGTTCTCTTGTGGTCCGGTGCAGTAGCCATCGATGTTCTGGATTGGGGTTCCCTCGCGGCCCTGCCCATGATTGTGCCCTCGGTGGTCGGACGTTGGCGAGCGGCTCAAGCGGTGGGAGCGTCGCGGGGGCTTTCGTTCTTCTGGTTCGTAGTCCTTCCGGGCGTCGCCTATGCGATCATCCTTGGTGTCGCCGGATTCCAGGCGTGGCGGGCCGCAGAGTGAAATGTCCTACGAAACGATAGGCGGTCTCAAGGCGATTCGCGTTCCCGGTCGTGCAGGCGGCCCGGTCATCGTGTTGTTCCATGGTTTTGGCGCCAGTGCGGCGGACCTGGCGCCGCTGGCGCAGCAGTTGAAAGCTCCGAAGGGCGCCACCTGGATCTTTCCGGAGGGCCCGCTTTCGATCCCTTTTGCGCCGGGCTTTTCGGGTCGGGCTTGGTTTCCCCTCATCTCCGAGGAACTCGCGCGCCTGGCGGCCGCGGGGAGGTTTGCCAGCTTTGCCGACGTGGTGCCGCCTGGCATCGACGAAGCGCGCGCGCAGGCGGAGAGTCTGCTTGCCGCGCTCGGCGTGGCTCCCGAACAGATCACGCTTGGCGGTTTCAGTCAGGGGTCCATGCTGGCCACGGACGTCTTTTTGCGAGCAACCAGTCGCTATGCCGGGCTCGTCATCCTTTCAGGCACTCTCATCTCACAGAACGATTGGCGTGTCTGCGCTCCGCAGCGTGCCGGTTCGCAGTTCTTTCAATCTCACGGTCGGGAGGATCCTTTGCTTCCGTTCGGAAACGCAAAAGCTCTCGAAGCCCTGTTGCGTGAAGCGGGCCTGACAGGTGAGTTCGTGTCTTTTTCGGGGGGTCATGAGATCCCGGTTCCGGTTTTGCGGCGACTCGAGCAGTATCTCGAAAGATAAACGAACTTAAAGTTTTTACGAAATCAGACAGGACGGCCGAGGGCCGGTCACCTCTGTTGAGCGTCCGCCACCCCGTGCTGTTGACGCTGTGTTCCTTTTCAGAAAGGCGGGACCCTACAGGGGTGCAATCTGAACCTGCGCGGGAGCGTGTCGACGGTGGCCGGCACCTTCACGGCCACCGTCACCGACGGAAACGGTACGAGCGTCGCATTCAACAGTCCCAACCAACTGACCATCGACCTTTCGTCTCTTTATGTGGCCGACACCAACAATAGTACCATTCGAAGAGTCTCCATCCAGACGGGAGAGGTCACGAGTCTCGCCGGACGCGGCGCGAGTGGATTCGCCGACGGCACGGGGGGTCGACGCCAGTTTCAACTTCACGCGAGGAATCACCCCAGATGGGGGCAATTACTACGTGATCGACAACCGGAATCATCGCCTGCGTCAGGTGCGATGATGCGGGCGGAAGCAGGGCGTCCGGCGGCAGCGGAGAAGAGCCCCTGGGGGTGGCGAATGTGCTCTTGCTCGCGAACGCAAGCGGCACGCGCGCCTTCAGCGGCCGAGCGACCCGGTCTACGTGCGCATTCTCGCTCGGGAACTCGCGAGCGCGCGACGAAAGTTTGGCGTTTCGAAATGCCTCACAAAGACCCCGGTTCCCCTTTCTCCGATCACCCCTTTTCGATGCGATCCACCCGGATGTAGCAGCTCTTGCGGTCGGTGCCCAGGCGGTCGCCGTGCACGCGGATGCGCGCACCCACGCCCACTGTCGAGCCGTCTTCGAGCTTCACCTGCACATCGCTCATCTTGTACTTTTTGGGCAATCGCAGCATGGAGTTGCGCCCCCGGTTGTAGGGAAGCGACACGCTGATGAACTCTTTCTTCTCGGTCGGCGCGGCGCTCAGGCGCACCATGATGGTTGTAGAAACCATGCTGAATAGCGGCGACATGTGAAAGTGGCCTGTCACGGCAACCCGCTGCCCCTTGAAGTCCCCGCGGACCAGTTCGGGCTTATAGGCGTCCGTGCAAACCTCAGACAGATCGACCGGCTTTCCGGGGGGCTTTGGTTTTGCGCAGGCGGTGAGGCAGAGGACAACGGCGGCGACGGGCAGGTATTTCATGGGTCAGTCGCCCGACTTCACGGGTGGACGGCGAGCAAAAATCGGCGAACGTTTGACGAACCAAGCCGGGCCTGCCACGATCGCCCGTCTGTCCGCGGTCGGCGCCCAAACGGGCCGCCGAGGGGAGGGAGGAAGTCCGATGACAACCGAGCAGAACTGGTACTGGAGTCCTATGCGGCCCTTGGGCTGGGTCGAAACCATCATCAAGCTGCTGGCGTTCGGGTTCTCGAACGCCGCGCTGGCCATGGCGCTTGCGGGTACGCCGGGTGCCCCACAATTGCCGGCTGACGGTCTGGGTATGGCGCGTTTCGTGGCCGGTTGCGTTTTGGGATTCGGTCTTGTGGTCGGCATCTTCGATCGTTACCTGGATCGCGAAATCTTTGCGATGATCTTCATTTTCGCAAACATTGCCGCGCACGCCTGCTTCCTCTATGCAGTCTTGTTGGGCGCCCCCGAGACTTCCATCCGCTGGTTTCCGATCCTCATGCTCTGCGGTGACATCGTCAAGATCACGGCTATTCATCTCTATAACATGCGCGTGCGCGATATCGCCCGCTGGGTACTGTACGTCCTGACCGGCGTCTACCTGACCGGGGACGTGCTCATGGTGCTGCCGACTCTGGTTCGCATGTGAGCGGGCGGCTTTACGGAAGGCTTCCGCTCGTATTGCTCCTGCTGCCGGTAGTCGGGCAGCGCAGTTGTGGAGGCGACGGTGAGCTCGCTGCCGAGACTCCGACGCCGGTGGTCGTGGTCGGAAAGGTTCAGAAACTGCATGGCAGGGATGTGCTCCTCTTTCAGGATGCTACGGCCCGCCTTTCTCTTTCGGAGGTGCTGGGCTCCGATGTGCAGGCCCGTTTCGTTCGAGATCCTCGCTCCACGCCGGCCTTCGGATTCACCAGGGCCGCCATCTGGGTTCGTCTGGACCTGATCGCCAGAACTCGGGGTCCCTGGATCCTGGAGGTGGAGGAGCCACTCCTGCACAGCGTGGAGTTCTTCGGGCCGGTGGGCGGAGAAATGCGCCGACGCGCGGCGGGCCGATTGCTGCCGATTGCTGAGCGCGAGTTCCTCCACCGCAAGTTGCTCTTCTCCCTGGAACTTGGTCCTGTGCCGCAGACCTACTATGTACGTATCGTTTCGCGTGACAACGTGCTCGTGCCTTTGCGCCTCTGGCCCCGCGAGCAGTTCTTCCTCGAAGAGCTGACCGAACAGATCGTTGTGGGCCTGCTCTACGGTATCGTATTCGGTTTGGTGCTGTACAATCTGTTTTTGTTTCTATCGCTACGCGATCTTAATTATCTATACTACATAGTATATGTGCTGGGTTTCGCGCTGTTGCGGTCTTCGGTCGATGGCTCGGCCTTCCGTTACCTGCCGGACCTGCCCCCGTGGCTCGATTGGCGCCTGCCGTTGCTCGGCGGGCTGACGGCCGGCCTCGGTCTTCTGCTCTTCACGCATCGATTTCTCGAATTGCCCACGTTGGGTCGCGCCTGGCGGTATCCCTATTTCGCCCTGCTCTTCGCTGTGCTCGCGCTGTTTGCGATTTCGGCCTCGGAGTTGCTCCTTCCTGTGGCATCCCGATACGCAAACCTGGTGAGCGCGCTCTCGGTGCTGTACGTTCTCGTGTGCGCCATCTTCCGGACCGTGACCGGCTTTCGGCCTGCTCGCTATTTCGTCCTGGGTTGGTTGACGCTGATTGCCGGCGTTTTCGGCGGGAGTATGGTGAATCTCGGCGTGCTTCCGCCGAACGCCCTCACTGAAAACCTGATGGCCTTTGGCTTCGTAGCCGAACTGTTGTTTTTCTCGTTTGCGTTGGCCGATCGCATCCGCCTGTTGCGCGCAGAGAAGGAAGCCGCGGACGCGCGCGCGTTCGAGGCGCAGCAACGCCTTTCCGAGGAACTCGAGACTCTGGTGCGTGAACGAACGCGCGATCTCACCGCCACGCTGGCGGCCAAGGATCGATTCCTGTCCACGATTGCCCACGACCTGCGTGGACCGATTGGTACGCTGGCCACCATGCTGGAAGAGGGAGTGGAGGAGGGTGCGGTGGTGGAAGTGTCGATCCTCGCTTCGCTCCGCCGCACGGCACGCAACAGCTTTAGACTGTTAGAGGATCTTCTCCGGTGGGCACAGAGCCAACGCGGCGATATCGTGTTTGCACCCGAAAGGGTGGGCCTGGCCGGCCTGGTAGCCCAAAGCGTGCGTCTCCTCGAGAGCACGGCTCAGGCCAAAGGCGTCGACGTCGTCGTCCAGGTTCCTCCGGATCTTTCGGTCTTTGCGGATCGGGACATGGTTTCCCTCATCGTGCGCAACCTGATCGCCAACGCCATCAAGTTCACGCCACGCGGCGGCCACGTTCAGGTGGAGTGCGCCCCCGAAGGCGATTTCGTTCGCGTCCTGGTGATTGACGATGGCGTGGGGATGGACGGAGCGCAACTGGATGCCCTTTTCCGGGTGGACTCGAAATCTCTGTCCCGACCCGGCACCGATGGAGAGCGCGGCAGCGGTTTGGGTCTGATCCTCTGCCGGGAGTTCGCCGTTCGCAACGGTGACACAATAGGCGCCACGAGTATCAGGGGGCAGGGGAGTCGCTTCTATTTTACCCTGCCACTGCAGGCCGCCTGAACCGTCGGAGTTTGGCCACCCGGTGCCGGTCGTTTCCCGCCTGCCTCGAAATACTTTCCTCCGTCGGGAACCCCGCGCGCCCGTCCGTGGGTTCTCTTGCGGCAGCGGACCGCGTCCGGGCTGGAGGTCTTATGCAAGCGCGCGCCCATGGAAAAGCTTCGGCTGGGGGTTGGCCGGGTTCGTTGGTCCGGTGGCTGGGTTTGGCTTCGCTCGGTCTTTTGGCGCTCGCGCCTTCCGAAAGAACCGCAACAGACTTCGAGGGCCTGCGTTGCGACGGTCGGCTCGTGGGGCTCGGGGAGCACCGCTACGTGGTCCGGGCCCGCTGCGGTGAGCCGACGGACGCGTCCGAGCGTTCGCGGTTTGTCGTTTCGCACGATCGATACGTCCTGCTCGAACGGTCGTATCGTTTGGGGCATCGTTTCCGTGTCCGATACGCGGACGCCGGCGCCTATCGCCATGCCCTCGTTCGCTATCGTTCCGGCCTCCACGATCACGACCTGCTCGTTTCGGAGCGAACCGAACTGCCCGGGGGCGGAACGCTGGACGTTACCCGCTATTGGGATCCGGGGCGTGGACCTTTTGTCTGGCGCTGCAGCTTCGAGGAAGAGCACCTCACAGAATGGGTCTATGACCGCGGGCCCACGGAGTTCATTCACATCCTGACCTTTCGCAACGGACGGCTGGTGCGGGTCGAAACCGGCGGGTATGGTTTTTGATTCTTCGGGAATGGTAACTTTTCCGGCGGGAACCGAATGGCCGCTGCCCGGGTCTTCTGCTTGACAGACTTTCACATATCATTGAGCTTCCCGAACCTACGTAAATCCCTTGGGACAGTCATGTGAGGAAACTATGAGTACTTCGCACAAGCGTATCGTGTATTGGTCTTTGTCTTCCTTCGCGGTCGTCTTGCTCGCCGCGATTGCAGTTGGGTCCACCGGCGGGCTCTCGGGGGCTCCCAAGTGTCCGCCCAACTCGAAGCTCAACCCGGCCACGGGACGGTGCACCTGCTTTCCCGGCATGACCTACAGCAAAGAGGCGCAGTCCTGTGTACCGAAGGCGGCGCAGTGCCGTGCGGGCCAATTTTACGACAACAAGACGGGCAGGTGCCACGCCAACTGCCCCGCCGGCCAGGCGTGGGATCCGATGGCCAGCAAGTGCAAGGTATCGAAGTGTCCGGACACGTTCGTGCAGCAGGGCACTCAGTGCGTTTGCCCCAAGGGTCTGACGAACCAGGGCGGCAAGTGCAAAGAACCCGCTTCGTCGGCCAAGACCATGGCGCGCGCCAAAGGCGGGCAGGCCTGCGGTCGACTTCAGGACAGCCGCGGCAATCCTGTCGAAGTCAAATGCGAAGCCGGACTCACGTGTCAGCCCCACGGCCAGGTGCGCGGAACCTGTGGTGGCGCTCCGCAGAAACGCGTGGCTGCCGGGGAAGGGAAGTTGTGCGGTCGCGTGAAGAACGCACAGACGCACGCTTTCGACCAGGTGTCCTGCGAAGCGGGCTCGGCTCCGGGGCAGGAGAAAGGTCCCTTGAAGTGCGTGAAATCCACCAACCCGGAGTACGCCGCCCAGGGCTTGGGTTCCTGCAAGAAGGCGCAGGCGGTCGCCGCAAACGTAAGCGTCCGTGTCATTCCGGTCCGAGCTGAATCGAGCAGCTTCTATTCGGTGCGGGTCGATGTGCAGCCCGACATGAGCACTCAGGTCGAAGTTGCCTGTGGCAATCTCGACAGTTGGAACCTGTGGTCCGACGCGGATCGACGCAAGGGCAAGACAGTGACCCGTGTCTACTTTGGAAAAGCCAGCCAATGCAAAGCGCGGGTTGTCGTGGCCGGGAAGAGATACGAGAGCGCAACGATCACGTTGCCCAGGTAGGGCGGGTCAACAGGTCGGTAGCTCTGCGGATGCGTGGGCGGAGATTTGATCAAAGAGAGGGGTCAAAAATGAGGAGCAACTTCAGTGGGGCACAGAACGCCCCCCAGCGGACCGGATTCGGGAAGCAGCGGGTTCAGGAAAGCATTGTGGCGGCGGTATCGGTTGCACTGATCTGGGTAGTGCCAGCCGCGCATGCGGGCACAGGTCCCTACAGCTACGACGGGCCGCTCGTGGGTGTGTCCATCGACACGCCATCGTACGAAGACAAAGGTGGTGTCAGCGGCACAGCGCGCATCACCCTGAAAACAGGCGACGGAACGGGTTCGTTCAATTGCTCCGTTCGCCTGAGCCGGAACCGGAAGTACCAGAGCACCGAGTACGATCACGCGCCGGTGAAGATCGTCAGCACCAGTCCGTGCAACGCCGAGGTGCAGCTGGGTGCGGCCAAACTCTGGATTGCGGACCTCAACATCTCGGCCTTCAAGATGGACAACTCGGTGAGCCTCACGAGCAACAAAGCCCGCTTCTCCTTCTCCGCCAACGGCACACCCATGGCGGCCGAGGCGGAAGGTTACCTCGCTGCCAACTGGGACGCCACGACGAGCCGTTGCCTGGCGGCCAGCATTCGCAATGTGCCGGTCACGGTGGGTTCCCTGAAATACGCCAAAGGTGGAATCGAGCTGGCGCGATTGGGGCTGACCGTAAAGAGCGCGGCCTTCGAGCGCGGCAGGCCTTCGGCCGTGGTCTGGGTGCGGTCGGCCAATCAGTGCTCGGCTTGGACAACACGGTCGCCGGAAGCAGCAAAGTTCGGCGTGCGCTGACAGTGGACAGGTTGGGGCGGAGGTGCGGCCTTTCTGCAGTGGATTCACCGAACGCCGCGCTTCCGCTCGCGCCCAAGACGAAAGCATGGGTGCACTCGTCGTGTTCGGCCGGGATTTCCCTGCCGTCGATAAATCGTTGTAGCAAAAGTCCGCCCCTGTTCACTCTGCCTGTGTGCATTCGTTGCTTCACTCCGTCTTCACGCCACTCGTGGGAGAGACGGCGGCTTTCTGGTTTGCCCTCTGCGGGGACATCCTGGCGCTCCTGCACATCCCCTCGGTGATCGCGCGCCGCGAAGGTCGGCCGCTCGCGGCGCTCGCCTGGATCTTGGGGCTCCTTGCCATTCCCTTTGGCGGCGTGATTCTGTGGTGGTTTCTCGGGCGCACGCATCTGAATCGGCCCAGGCTGCGCAGGCGGCGTTCGCTCTTCCGATTCCGCGCGAGTGCTCCGGGTGTCGTGGGCCGCTTTCGTTCCCCCGGTGGCCGCGTTGCGTTTCCGTTTCCCGACCACGCGCGTCGCTGGGACGAAGGACTCTACCCACCGGTCGCCATTCCCAGCCCGGAGATACTCGAAGACGAGGAGGCATTCCGATCTTTGGAAACCGCGCTCGCGAAGGCCGAAGGTGAGATTCGTATTCTCTTCTACATTTGGAAGGGCGACGCCACGGGTCGGCGCATCAGGGATATCCTGTGTGAACGCGCGCAGCAGGGCGTGGCGGTCTTCGTGCTGCTCGACGGCATGGGGGCGCGCCGGGTGGCGGGCCGATTCATGGATCCGTTGCGTCGCGCAGGCGGAAAGGTGGCCGTGTTCCTGCCCGTGCGCTTTCGGCCCTGGGCGCCAAACATAAACTTTCGCAACCATCGCAAGCTGGTGCTCGTAGACGGCAGGCTGGCCATTACCGGCGGAATGAACATCGGCGACGAGTACCGCAACGAGTGGCACGACTTCCTGGTTCGCTTTCGGGGTTCTGTCCTGGCTCTTTTCGACGAAGTGTTTCGCGAAGACTGGCACTTTGCCACGGGCCAGGTGTTGCCCCCGCTCGTGTTCCGTGGCCGCAGCAGGCGCAGGACCTCCACCGTCTCCGGACGGCGCGCGGATGCGCTGTGCACGTTCGTTGCTTCCGGACCGGACCGGCTCGAAAATCGCGCGCACGACGCGTTGTTTGCTCTGGTCACTTCGGCCCGCAGGCGCGTGTGGCTCACCACCCCTTACTTCGTTCCGGGCACCGCGCTGCTCGTGGCCCTCAAAACGGCCGCGTTGCGGGGAGTCGACGTGCGGATCCTCACACCCGCCCAAAGCGACGTGCCGTTCGTCCGCCTCGCTTCGCGTTCGTACCACCGGCCCCTGCTGGAGGCAGGCATGCGGGTGTTCGAATACGAGCCGCGCGTTTTGCACGGCAAGTCGCTGCTGATCGACGAGGACATCGTGGCGCTCGGGAGCGCGAACGCAGACGTGCGGAGTTTTCGCATGAACTTCGAGGTCGTCTGCTTCGTTCGCAGTCGCCCCCTGACGGCTCGCGTGGCCGCCATTTTCGAGCGCGACCTGGCCGTCTCCACCGAGATATCCGAAGCGGAGGTCCGGAATCGCTCCCGCTTGCGAAAACAATTGGAGTTGGCAGCGCAAATGCTCGCCCCGATTCTGTAGGAAGGCGGTCGCATGGAACGTGAGGGCGTACGATGTAGCGCAGAGGTGAATGGATGGCGTTGAACTACTGGCTGGTGAAGTCCGAAGCCTCCGACTATTCTTGGGACCGCTTTGTCCAAGACGGGCGCGCCGCGTGGACACGAATTCGTAACTTTCAGGCTCGCGAGAACCTCCGGAAGATGAAGCGCAAAGACCTTGCTTTCTTCTATCATACGGGTCCGGACAAGGAGATTGTGGGAATTGCGGAGGTGGCGCGCGAACATTTTCCCGATCCGGAAGCGGAACCGTCCGACGGGTGGCTCGCCGTGGACCTCGTCCCCGTGCGGCCCCTGAAGAAACCCGTGAGCCTCGCGCGCATCAAGGCCGAGACCCCGCTCGTGGACATGGTTCTCAGGCGCAGCCCGCGCCTCTCCGTGCAGCCGGTCACGAAAGAAGAGTGGCGCTACGTGCTCCAGCTTTCGCGCTGAATTTTCGCTCGACCTTCCTCACCGCCTGCCATCAAAGTGCCCGGGGCCTGCGGGCCATCCCAACTATGGCCCTCCTCAATCAGATACTTGCCTGGCTTGCGGACCTTCACAGTCCTTGGCCCTACCTCATCGTCTTCGCGGTACTGCTGCTCTGCGGTTTTGGTCTGCCCATGCCCGAAGACATCATGCTTTTTGCCGGTGGCATGATGGCCTATTACGGGCGTGCCGACATCTACGTGATGACCATCATCGCATTCGCGGGCATCATGATCGGTGACACCACGATCTTCCTCTTGGGCAACCGGTTCGGTCCCGCACTCCTGAAGCACAGATTGTTCAGCAAGATCCTACACGAAGAACGCCTGGCATACGTCCGAGAGCAGTACCACAAACACGGAAACAAGGTCATCTTCGCCGCGCGCTTCATGCCCGGCCTGCGTACGCCCGTGTTCTTCACGTCCGGCACGCTGCACCTTCCGTTTCGCATCTTCTTCTTCTATGACGGCCTGGCCGCTCTGATCAGCGTCCCCCTCATCACCTTCTCCGTGTACACGTTTGGCCATCAGGTGGAGAAAGTGGTCAACACGGTCCGTCAGATCGAAAATGGCATCGTGATCGTGATCGTCGTGGTGATCGTTCTGGTGGCGGCCAAGGTGTGGTGGTCGCGGCGCGCGGCTCGCAAGGCGGAAGCGGCGCGGCAGGCGGAGGAGGCTACAGGGCAGGAAGCGGGAAGCTGAAGCCGGGTTCGGGGTTGCGGGCTGGACTTGCTCCGGCGCATGTGACCATGCAGGTTCGCAAGCTGCGGCGGTTGCCTTGGCTGTGCCGGCAGCGAAAGATCGCACCGGCCGACCTGCTGCACGCACGGTTACCGCATCCAGAACGCTGGATTCGTGGATCAGACCCCCACACTGAGTTCGATCTTCACGTCCTCTCCCTGACGCTTTGCCCTGACTTCCGCGCCCCCTCCCTGCTCGGGATCGAAATTGCTTTTCGCGAAGCCGCCTTTCTCGAACTCCGCGTAGCTCAGGGAGGCGAATTCTCCGAGGCAATCGACGATTACGGCATGCGCTTTCTTCATGTCCGCCTTCCGTAGAAGGAGCATCATGGTGCCGCCGTCCGAATGGCTGTCCTCGCTGTAGCTGGACGTCTTGGGATTGGCGCGGGCGTAGTCCTTGAGACTCGTGCACCCGGGGTTGGCCGTGAGGTACGCTCCGAATACCCAACCTGTCCTGCCGTGCCACATGGTCCGGACCCACTGGCCCTTTGCTCCGTCTATGGTGACGGTGTGTGCCTGTCGTTCCAGAACGTCGATCTGCGACTTGTAGGGGATCGTAAGGATCCGCGGGGAGGTTGGAGACGGTGCGACCCGCATGTTCAATCCGGCTCGTGCTGAGACGTAGAGTGTTGGGGCGGGTGGCGCGGCGGCTGAGTATCCGGTTGCGAGCGACAAGATCAAAGCCGACAGCAGCCCGCTGGACCTTCCGAGGACGATGGGTTTCTGCATGCGCGCCTCCCGGCACGGCTTGGGCGATCCGAGCCTGCATCAACCTTCATGTCCTCGTCCCGAGAATGCAACAGAAATTGATGGGATCGAAAGTCCGGCTCGTGGCCGGACAGTGTTTGATCGGGAGCATACCGGCGCGAAGACTGGCGGCATGCGCCTGGAGGTAGGCACGTGGGCAATGGCCGTGACGTTCTGTGCGAGCTGCGCCGGCTGGACTGATTCCAGGGGCGACCCGTCGCCTACCGTAGAGAAGGGGCTGCGCCCGATTGTGCTGCTTTCGGCAACTCAGACGAAAGCCATTGTCGGCCGAGCGCAAGCGCACGTTGCTATGCCCGACCGGGGCGTGGAAACGGTGGCCGCCCTTCCGGACACCGCCTGGCATTCGCCCGGTGGCGACCACGTCAGCTACGGGGCAGGTGAGGAGGTCGTGTGGCTGCGCTTCGAGATCGAAAACAAGTCCGGTCAGGAGTCCTGGCTTCTTGTCTCGGAGTATGCGTGGCTGGATTCCGTGCGCGTTTTCCTGTTGGCCGACGGCCGGGTGCGTTGGCAGGACGAATCGGGTGACGAGATTCCGTGGGCCGAGCGCGCCTACAGGCACCGGCTGCCTGTCATTCCCCTCCGGCTTTCGTCCGCCAACCATCAGCTGCTTGTGCGAATCGAGTCCAGGTCCGAGAAGATGGTTGCACTCACACTTGCTCGCAAGCTGGACGGCGCGCGGTTTCCGAGGGACCTATTCCCAGAGTTTGCGCGGCTGGCTGTGCTCGCCATCATCATCAGTCTCGCATTGACGATCTACAGGAAACGAAGGGTGCATCTTCTGTACATCGGTTACGTTGGGGCTCTGCTCACGTATCTCTTCTTCTGGGACGGCTACGGGTATCTCGTCGTGCCCGCTTCGGCTCTGCACTGGCTTGACCACCTCCAGTGGGGAGCCGGAACGGCAGTCATGGCTTTGCTGCTGCTATTCTGGCGAGAGCAGCTCGCACTCATCGTTCACAGTCCCTTCTGGGACCGAGTTGTGAAGGGATTGGCCGGTGGGGCGGCCATCTGCGCGCTCTACGCAATTGTTCCTGTTTCGGATCTGGCGGTGGCCGATGCGATGGCGCGTACCCTGTTTGTCCTTCAGGCAATCGCCGTCCTCGTTTCCGGCATCCGAGTGATCCACCTCGGCTTCCGTCCGGCCGTCTATTCTACCGTCGGCTTCGGGTTGCTGCTTACGGCTGCTGCGATCGCGATATTTTCGGGAACCGCCGGGATACCGGCCAACGAGTTCACCTGTGTGGCCTTCTATCCCGGGTATGCACTCGAGGCCGTTCTGTTTCTGGTCTCGATTGTTGCGCGACTGCGCCTCCTCGAGCGCGTTTCCGGTGAACCGCCGGCCGCCTCGGCGGGGCCGGGGGTTCCGTCCGGACCCGGAAATGCGGCGCGGCACACGTCACGGTTGCGCGGTTTCGACTTGGAGTCTCTCGCCCGGGAAATGCGACGACTCATGGAAGAAGAGCGCCTCTTTTCAGACGAGGACCTGAGCCAGGAGCGCCTGGCCTCCCTGCTGGGCATTTCTCGGCATCAGCTCTCCGAACTTTTGCGCCTCGTGGTTGGGAGGTCGTTTTCAGACTACCGCAACGCGCTTCGGATCCGCGAAGCGCAGGCACTCTTGGTACAGGAGCCAGACCGAACCGTCTTGTCCATCGCCCTATCCGTGGGCTACAACACCAAGTCGCGCTTCAACGCGGCGTTTCGTGCGGCCACGGGTCTGACTCCTACAGCTTTCAGGAGACTGAATAGCGACCGGAGCGAATCGTGAGTGCCATCGCTGGCATTGGTCGCGAACGGGCCCCCTTTTGACCATTCCTGCCTATCGCTCGGTGCGCGGGCTGCCCCAGCACACAAGGTCCGCTTGTCCTACGGCACCTGCGGAGTACCTGAGGCATCACCGTCCCAGCTTCATGGCGCGCGCGAAAGGAGCATCCTCGGGATTGAGCCGGTCCAAACTGCCGACGCCCATGAGGCCGCAGAATTGCCCAAAGGGAGAGGGGCACCGAGCCGCGTCGACCCAGAGGCGCGCCAGTTCCTTCCTTTCTATGCGCAGCGTCAGCGCGCATCCTTTGCTCTGGAATTCGTAGCGCCAGACCGGAACCGGACCGCGCTCGAACCGGGGTTCATACGCCTCCTCGCCGGCGAGGACCACGGCGCCTGCCTTCGCGTGCTTGCACTTGGCTTTGCTGTTCGAAGAGAGTGCCGCAAAGGACAGACGGTTCCCGCCCGGCGTGCCCTCGAATCGGAACAAAACCTCCCAAATGTCGCGCGCCCCCACTCCGTACGCGAAGGCCGTACCAGGTGCCGGGGCCACGGATCCAGTCAGAGACAGGAGCACCGACATCAGGCCTGCCCATCTCATGAAGTCGTGGATGTTGCGCATGGTCTCCAGTCGGTTGCCATGTCGAACAGGTCAAGTACAAGCGCCGAATCGCGATGATCCCATGGTCTCGATGATATTGAGCAGGACTCTCCCGGACGTCAGTCCGAATCCAAGAAGTCTGCACTGGCGGCAAGCAGATCCCCTTGACCGTCTACGGCCGCATGGTGGAATTCGACGCGACTCGTCCGCTGCATGGGACAGTAGGTGATCGACTACCCGCGCCCTGAGAGTCCTATCCTCGCTCGCCGCGCAGCTTGGTGGGCCGGTCAGCGCTGCAATCATGCGGTCCCGAGAGCCCCGCGCGCGACCACTTGGGCCCAAATGGTCGCCCATTCAGCGCGGCCGTGTATCCTGCTATCTGCGCACCGGAAGACGGACTGAAGATCGTGAAGGCCAATCACTCAGCTGGACATTTCCCTGGTCGGCGGCGGAAAAGGACGACCCTGGCCCGCCGGCGGACCGGTGCTGTGGGGATTCTGTGTTGGGTGGCCATCGGCGTTATTCTGCACGGATGCACCTCGGACAAAGAAGACAGCCTGGAGGCGCTTGCTCTTCTGCTCGCAGCTGCGCCTCCACCAGTCGCGGGAGCGTCCTGTCCGACCACGCCCGAGACGGCCGCCCCTTTTTCCGGGACGGTTTCCGGGACTTTTGACGCGACCGGTTTCTCTTTGGGGAGAACCTGCTATTTTCGCTTCGTTCCCGCCGTTGCCGGTTTTTACTCCGTGGCGGCCGCGTCGTCCGGAGAACTGGACCTCTATCTCGGCTCTCAGGGTTTGATCCCGCCTCCGCTCCAGAGCGGCACCGTGGCCGCCAGTTCCAATAGCTATTGTAGCAGTCTGGTGCTCTCCAGCGGCTCATCGACCGTGCTTTTTCCGGCCAATCGCTGGGATTCCTGTCAGGACCGGCTGGGAGGAAGCGAAGAGCTGAACGCGAACATCCGGATCCAATCGTCCGACCCGTACGATTTTCGCTGGCATCTGCCGCCCACAAACTTCTGGGCCACACCGGACCATCCACGCATCGTTGGAGTTTACGGCTATTCCTCCGTTGCGGGCGGCTCGTACGCGCCCGGGATCGCGTCATTCTCTCTGACAGCATCAGCCCAGGGAAGTCTGCCCAACTGCACGGGCCCAAGCATCTACACGTCCGAGGTGCTCACCAACGATACTCCGAATTCGATCAGCTCTACGATTGCCAGCGGCGAGCAAAAGCACTTTCTGATGATCCAGAAGACCGGCAACCACAACGGGCTCCAGTCCACGTCCGGCTTTCGGGTTGATCTGACGGTCACGAGTAATAGTCAGGTCAACCTGACTATCTCAAAAATCCCGAACAACTGCAGTACGGACAGTACGGCCTTTTTCATGCCCGGCGTTGCCCCTGGGAGTTCCACAACGGTGAGGAGAACCCATATGAACGGCGCCTTCTTTCGCCGGGGTGACTTTCGGCTTATCCGGGTTTTCTCTTTCGGCTATGCAGGGCCGATCCAGGTAACGGTGACGGATTCGTGATTGGCGGCGCGAGCAAAGGCGCAACGGCTGGGAGCAGGAGGGTGTGAGGACTCCAGCCAAGCCCACCTCATGCGTCAGCACTGCCATCTCAACGTCCATTTGGGCCCAACAAGACGACGGAGCTCGCATACCCGCGTACTCTGTGCAACATCACAGCCGGAGTCTCGGTCTGGCAAGTCGGTCTGACAAGGAGGATTAGTAGAATGTTCAATGGTACACATTCGCCTGTGCGGGCACTCATCCTATCCGCCACGGTACTGGTCATGGCGGTTTCATGCTTCGCCTGCTATGCACCCGCGGTACGGCGCACGCTGCCGCCCTCTTCAGAAGCGGCCTATATCTTTGGCGTCTTCATGATTCAGGGGGAGCACAACCTGAACGATATCGGGATCATTTTCGAGAACGTGGAGAGCGGGAAGGAGTACATCATGCGCATGTATGAAGGACATGGAGGCGTTTATGCTATCCAGGTCCCGCCCGGGCGCTATCGATTGCTTCCGGTGATACGCTTCGACTTCGAGGCGAGCTTTCCGACGCGCCAGCCCTCGGATTTGTTGGCCGGGCACGGGCGGTCGGGCGCAGAGTTCCCTATTGAGCAGGGGCAGGCATTGTATGTCGGCCGGTTTGAGGGGCGTCAGGCCAGATTTGGCACTCTGATGACACTCCGGCTCGAGTCGTGCAAAAACGACTTTGTAGCCGATTCCCTTCGCTTTCTGTTGGAGTATCCCCACTTCAACGGCTTCCCCTTGAAACCTGCGTATGCACCGGGGGCGGAACTATGAGAGTCCTGTCGCTGTTCATTGCGTTGCTGGCCGCTCAGGCCTGCGTATTGATTGGCGGAGTGTCTGGACCATCCCCCGCCGGGGACGGCCCGAAGCGACCACCTGTCCAAAGCGTGACGTTCTGCGTCACGACGCTGGATTCGTATCGCGACGGGGCCGCCCTCAGGTCAGCCCTCGTGGAGGGAGCAAGAGAAGCCGGGCTTTTGCTTGCGCCGGAACCTGCCTGCGGGGCGAAAACGGCGCTCCGGGCCTATGTCAGTTCCGCGAACGATGACAAGTCGGCAGCGACTTTCGTGATGAGCGTGATTTCCGCTGTCTCCCTCGGGTTTCTGCCCCTTTCCACGCGATCGGAAACCTCCATCCTCTTTCAGTGGAAGCCCGAAGCAGGGCCTTTGGTTGCCCGCCGCTACAGAGCCAACGTGCGGTTCGTTGGCTCCTACTGGGCGTACCTTATCTGGTGGCGAAGTGCCTACCCCGAACGACTGGCTGTCCCCCTGGCACGTCGGAGTGCCGCCCTCTTTGCCCGCGATATGGTCGGAGATGGGACACCATACTACCGTCACATCCGCTTGAAAGACGGACGAACATTCCAGTTTGTACGGATGAAGGATGGACCTCAGGGAGCGATTCTTTCGGATATCGACGGTAACCAGTTTCGCCTCGCACCGGATTCCGTCGCGGACAAGCAGCTGCTTGATCGCCCCATTGCCCTTTGAGTACGGGGATCCTCCCGGCCGAAGGTTCGTCACCGTCCGAGTTTCATCGCGCGCGCGTACTCGGGAGGAAAAAAGGCTTGGAGAAACAGAGTATTGGCAGCATAATCGCAGGGTGGTCCAGAGCCCGTCGGCCGTGATGCTTGCTTGCGTTTTGACCGCGTGCAGTTGCACCGGAGAAGCCGCCGGAAACGCGGGAGACCCGGCCAGCGTTGAGCATGTGGTCACCAACCTGCTCCGGTGCGCGCTGGGCGACTGTGCGGAAGCCAGCGCGACAAACGCCGTCCCGGGTACCGCTGCGACCCCATCGGCACCGAGCATTGTTCTCTTTCGGACCACTACGACGCAAACGGGGAATCTCATGGCGAATGGTGGGGGAGCCAATGGACGTCAGGGCGCCGATAATCTGTGCATCACCGCCCGTTCCGGGCTGACCTTCACCCCTTCGAATGTTTGTGCCAGCGTTCGGGCTTTCATCTCGATCACGGGAACGGACGAGATTCAGGACCTGCCAGGAAACTATGGCGTTCCTACAGCCAAGCCCATAGTCTCGGGCAGCAACGTGGCGATTGACAGCGATTGGGCGTCCCTCATGGCGCAGCCAATATTGACTCCGCTGCAAACGGCTACCGTTCTGCCTGCCGCTCAACAGTGGTGGAGTTTCTCAACCGCAACGGGTGCTCTGGACGCCAACCATTGCACGAACGGCACCGCAACAGGCGCTGCCGCGCGCACCGGTGATTCCAGCGTCACCAACACGGCCTGGATCTTCAATCTGCCTACGGAACCATGTACTACACCGCACTACGTCCTTTGTGTCTGCTACTGATCGGGATGGTTTGTGCGGGTTCTCCGCAGGCGAACGGGAACGACAGTGGCCGGGTCCACGCCCCCTGAAGGGGGGCCTCCGCGCGGGGTCAGGCTCGCGACTCCGCGAGGGTGCCCTGATCGGCAATCCATTTGTGACGCGAAGCATTGTATTCCCTCGCGCCGCGGGGCCCGTCGTTCAACGAAACGATTGCCGCAGATCCTCCGCGTACGCCCGCAACGTCGCGTCGTGTCCCATGACGTACTTTGACACAAACCGAAACAGCGGGTTGTAGACTTCGCCGTTTTCGGTAATCGTCAGGCGTGACCCACCGTCCCCTAACGCCTCGAGAACCATGGTCCAGGTGCCTCCGAACGGAAGGCCTTCGCCCACCATGCGGCGCACCAGTTCTCTCGGCGGCTCTTCGCGTACGGTTTCGAAGTCGAGAGCATCGCCATTCTTCTGAGTCTCCCGCCACACTGCGCGCCCCTCCCGATCGGGCCTGCGCTCCACGGACCTGAGGCCCCGCCGCCAGGAGGGTCCCGCCTGCATGTCCGCGATGCGCTTCCAGACGGCCTCCGCCGGCTGTCCCAACTCCACGACGACCGCTGCTGTGTGCGACTGCGGAAGGCTGCGTCCGATCGCGTAGGCGAAGGAGCCGAGCAGAAGCAGCAGGCCAAGCAGTACGACCAGAGATACGAGTGCGATTTTCATGCAGACATTCTACTTGCCCAATCGGCAACGTCAACGACCGTTCGGGAGACCGAAGGAATTCTATGGACCTGAACCAAGCCGTTCTTGAAGTGCAACGCCTCTACCCCATGATCTACCACGCCTGTCACCGGGAGCATCGTCGCCGCATGGACCCGGAGGCTCTGACCGAACGCGATGGCGCCATTCTTTCTCACCTGGCCGATCCCGACCTGAGACACCCGCGCGGGCTGTCGGCGCACCTGGGGGTGGCCCCTTCGACTCTATCGGAGGCCCTGCATAGATTGGCGCGTGGTGGGTTTGTGGAGATACAACGCGATGAGGAAGACGAGCGTCGCGTTCAGTACATGCTCACCTCGAGGGGCAGGGAGGCTCTGCAGAGCACCTCTGTTCTGGACCCGGAGTTGCTCGGCGCCCTGCTTCGCGGGATGACCGCGGATGAACGCGAACGCACGGTGCAGGGCCTGGCCCTGATTGTGGGCGCGGCCAAGAGGGTGACTGCCGCCGCTGATGCAGGGGCATGAGCCGGAGGTTCGCGGCGATCCGGCCGCTTCTGGGGCAGCTCAACAACCGGACGACGCGGGTGGTGGGCAGATCCCGGCGGGAACTGTTTGAGACAATCGATCGCCCGGCGCTGCGGCCGCTTCCCCGGCGACGCTACAATTTGCGGAGATCCTGAAGGCGCGTGTGAACCACCGGCGCACGCCTTCAGAAGGGGAATGTCCTGAAGCTGTGCCCGCTACCTGTCCCGATCGACTCGTTCCAGAATCGCGCGCAGGGCGACGGCGTGATCGCGATGGAACGCCATGTTCTCCTCGTGCGAGCGCTTCCACTGTCGGTCGCTCCGTGCCAGGGCGCGGTCTCGCCTCTCCGCGGAGAGTCTCCAGGTGTCCAGGATCTGGTTGGTTTGAATCCGGATCTCGCGAAACCAGCTCGCCTGCACGAGGGCGAGCACGAGAATCTCAAACGCGATGATGGCGCTCCCGACCAGAATCGAAAACAGCACGTCTGACATGGCTTCCTCCTGAGCCTACGGCAGTCTGGCGCCGCGGTCAATCGGAATGGGTGTCTGGCGCAAGCTTCGTTGCGTTTTTTTGTCGCAGTCCGCGCCAGCAGGTTCCTGGATTGGGTCCCGCGCCTGCCGTAGCGCACGCCGCGCGACAACGCACCTACCGGTCTTTGTCGACGCGTTCGAGAATCGCCCGCAGGGCGACGGCATGGTCGCGGTGGAACGCCATGTTCTCCTCGTGCGCGCGTCTCCATGCTTCCAGGATCTGGTTGGTTTGAATCCGGATCTCGCGAAACCAACCCGCCTGCACGAGGGCGAGCACGAGAATCTCGAAAGCGATGATGGCGCTCCCGACGAGGATGGAAAACAACACGTCAGACATGACTACCTCCTGAACGTACGCCGGCCTTGTGCCGTGGTCAACCGGAAAGGGTGCCCGGGAGGGACTTCGTTGCGTTTTTTTTGTCCTGACCTCCAAGGCAGCGTGGCCGCGCCACGATTCGCGAACCCGTTTCAGAAGCAAAGGCAGAGCACGCGAGTGCCGGTGCCGCAGGGCCCCGTGCCGGTCGCCGGATTGGAGACCGACCCCGCGCAGGTTCCGGAGAAAAAAAGGGCCGCAAGGAACGGTGCGCAGGCGAGGCGCATACCCTTCAGCAGTACCGATTTCCAATGTTCGGCAACTCAAATTGTTTCCTTCCCGAACCAAATTTCCGTGCCCATTCCCGGGTTTTCCCGAAAGCCCCGGGATTGACTGCCGAATCAGTGGCACAAGCCTCGGTCGCAAGAGGCCCTATGAATCTTGCCCGCCTTTCCATTCAAAGACCCATCTTCATTTCGAGCATCGTGATCCTCATGCTGGTCACCGGCTGGATTGCTTTGCGACGTCTGGGCGTGGACCTCTTTCCCAAGGTCTCGTTTCCCGTCGTGGCCATCACCACCATTTACCCGGGCGCGGGGCCCGAAGAAGTCGAAAACCTGATCAGCCGTCCGCTGGAGGACGAGTTGTCCGGCCTTTCCGGTATCAAGCGCGTCACCTCTCGCAACCAGGAGAACCTGTCGGTCGTGATTGCCGAGTTCACGCTCGAAACCGACATCAAGTACGCAGAGCAGCAGGTGCGGGATCGCACCGCACGCGCGCAGACACTTTTCCCGGTGGACGCCAAAGACCCGCTCGTGCAGCGCTTCGACCCGGACGATCAGCCGGTCGTGCGCTTTTCCCTTCAGGCCGACCTCCCGCCCGCGCAGCTCTATGATCTGGCAAAGGAGCGCATCAAGCCTCTGCTCGAACAGTCCAAGAACGTCGGTGGCGTGCGCATCATCGGCGGTACGCGCCGCGAGATCCAGGTCGAACTCAGCCGCGACCGGCTCAACTCCTACCGCATTCCGGCCGTGGCTGTGGCCTCCGCGCTTCAGAAGTCGGGCGCAAACGTGCCTGTCGGCAAGGTGGACGCGGGCCCGCGCGAAATGGCCTACCGAGCCATCGGTCGCTTCGAGTCGCTGGCCGAGATTGCCAATTCGGTCATCAGCTTCGGCGGGGACGTGGGTAGCTCCGTCCTCGTGCGCGAACTCGGGAAAGTCCGAGACGGAACGGAAGACGAGCGTTCCGTTTCCTACTTCTACGCGGCCAGACAGGAACTCAAGCCGCCCGGCTTCTTCCGCTCTTTGTTCGGAGGAAATCCACCCGCGGTGAAGCGTGATCTGCGGCCCGCCTTATTCATTGACGTGTACAAACAATCCGGCTCCAACACGGTCGAGGTCGTGGACGGCGCGCTGGCCCGGATGGCCCGCATCAACACCCTCGTAGAGAAGGACGCTGGACTGCCGCGGCTCGTCGTGGTCCGGGACAGCTCCAAGTGGATTCGCGCCAACATCGAGGACGTGGCCATCGCCATCGTTCTGGGGATCATCCTCGCGGTACTGGTCGTGTACCTCTTTCTGGGCAACGTTCGTTCGACAATTATCACCGGGCTCGCGCTCCCCAACTCGCTGTTGGGCGCCTTTCTGCTCATGTTCGTGATGGGATTCACCATCAACGTGATGACACTGCTCGCCCTTTCGCTGTGCATCGGCCTACTGGTAGACGACGCCATCGTCGTGCGCGAGAACATCTTTCGTAAGATGGAAGGGGGCATGCCGCCGCGCGAAGCGGCGGAAGCGGGCACGCGGGAAGTGACGCTGGCGGTCATTGCCACGACGGCCACGGTCATCGCGGTGTTCCTTCCCGTGGGCTTCCTGACCGGAATCATCGGTCAGTTCTTTCGCGAGTTCGGTCTGACCGTCGTGTTCGCCATGCTCATCAGTCTGTTCGATGCGTTGACGATTGCGCCGATGCTTTCGGCCTATTTCGCGGGGAAGGTGCACGCCAAGCGCAGCGCCCTCATTCGCGCCTTCGACCGCTTTCAGGAACGCACGGACCGTCTCTACGAAACGGCGATGCGTTTCACGCTGCGTCGTCGCTTGGTCACCCTGGGTGCGATGGGCGGCGTCTTCGTGCTTTCCGTGGCGAGCCTCGGCATCGTGAAGAAGACCTTTTTGCCCGCCAACGATCAGGGGGAGTTCCAGATCACCTTCGACATGCCGCCGGGAAGCTCACTCCAGGGTTCCCGGGCCGTGGTGATGGAGGTCGTGGAAAAGCTCATGAAGTTTCCGGAGGTGGACCGCCTTTCGGTTGTGGTCGGTTCGGATGACGGGCAGTCCAACCTGGGAAACATCGGCGTACTCATGGTGCCCGCCGGGTATCGCCGGATCAGCACGGTCGAATTCAAGAACAGAGTCCGGGAGATCATCAAGCCCTACAAGGAGTCGCGCGCGCGCGTGGCCGACTACTCCGCAGTGGGCGGTGGCGTGCAGTACCCCTTTCAGCTGATTCTCAAAGGAAACGACCTCAAGACCCTCGACGAATATGCCGGGAAGCTCCTCAAATCGTTGAGCGGCCTCAAGGATCTGGCGGACCTAGATTCGTCCTTTCGGTCCGGAAAGCCCGAGTTCCAGATTCACTTCAATCGCGAGGCCATGCAGTTCGCGGGCGTCACGCCGGGCACGGCCGGAAGCGAACTGCGCCTGCACATTGCAGGCGGCGTGGTCGGTCGCCTGCACGAAAACGGTATCGAGTACGACGTGCGGCTGCGCCTCCCCAAAGAAGAGCGCGACCTGCGCCGCGCCTACAACGAGATCCGCGTCCCCAACCTCAACGGCCAGATGGTTCCGCTTTCGGCAGTCAGCAAAGGCTCCGAGGCGTACGGCCCCGCGTTCGTGCAGCGTCAGGACCGTTCGCGCGTGATCATGATGACGGCGAACCTTTCGCCGACGGGCGCGCTCCAGTCCGCCATGGACGGGACGCGGGCCATCCTGGCCAAGAATCCGCCACCGGCCGGAGTGACGTACGGCTTCATCGGCCAGGGGGAAGACTACGCCGAGCTCATCAGCAACATTCTGGTCGCCTTTGGCATAGCGCTCATCTTCATCTATCTGGTGCTGGCCAGTTTGTACGAATCGTTCGTGACGCCGCTGACGATATTGTTCGCCATCCCGCCCGCCATCTCGGGGGCCTTCTTCGCTCTGGCCATCACCGGCGAGATGCTCAACATCTTCAGCATGATTGGCGTGATTCTCCTGATGGGCCTCGTGACGAAGAACTCCATCCTGCTCGTCGACCGCGCCATGGAGAACCTGCGCGAAGGCATGACCAGAGATGCGGCCATCTTCGAAGCCGGACAGGTGCGATTGCGGCCGATCCTCATGACAACCTTTGCGATGATCGCCGGAACGCTGCCGGTGGCGCTGGGAATCGGGGAAGCCTCGAAGAGCCGGACGGCAATGGGCATTGCCATCATCGGCGGCCTCGTGATTTCGACGGTGGTGACGCTGATTGTGGTGCCGGCAATCTTCGAGTACATCGACAGGTTGCGCGTGCTCGTCGAAGAACGGGTGGGCGGGCGGCAGAAGGCTTGAGGACGCGGATAGTCGCCCCGGCCAACAGTCCCATCTACCGCAATCCGCCCAGGATGCGTTCGTAGTTGTATTGGAGCAAAAGCCTCACGACGCCCTCTTCATCGATGATGTTCTCAAAGCTGCGGCCTTCGGTCCGGCCGCTGAATGCGCGGATGGCAAAAAACAACCTATTCAGGAAATAGCGATCAGGATCTGAACCGGATCGGGCGGCAAGGGCGGTTGAACTGCGAGAGTTTGCGAGACCCCATGACATGGGTCGAGCAGACGGCCTTGACAGGCACGTGCCGTGCGCATCGCCATGAAACCCGGTTGGCAACGAGGCGTTCCCCGCGCCCTCGAGTTGCGGAGAGCCAGCGAGCGATCCCCGTTCGCGCTCCGGCGTTTAGGCGCGGCTGGAAAGCATTCATGGCGGCGCACGCTCGCACCCTTTCCCAAGGAGCATCGGACGTTCGTTCGGCGGGAATTATCGGAGGAAGCCAGGGAAACGAAGTCGATGTCGGCCAAAGCTCCGGGGCCAGGATGGCGGTCGTCCACCCAACAAAGCGGTCGCACTACCAACGATAGCGATCGGTTCCGGAGAGTATGAGGCCCCTTTGGAAACGAAGGGGCGCGCCGCCGTGTACCGGAGCGCCAGCGGTCCGCGAGCTTTCAGCGGCCGAACAGATCGGGACCAAGGACGCCCGTTCGCTCGGAAACTCGCGAGCGCGCGGTGAGAGTCCCGGACAATGAACCTGCGACCGGCTGTTCTCCCCGGTTGGCAGCGAGGCGCTCCCCGCGCCCTCGAGTTGCGGAGAGCCAACGAGCGGACCCCGTTTGCGTTCCGGCGTTCAGGCGCGGCTGAGAAGCACTCATAGCGGTGGACGCTCGCCCCCCTTTTTCCAAAGGAGCTTCGGACGTTCGTTCGTCGGCAATCATCGGAGGAACCCAGGGAGACGAAGTCGATGTCACCCGAAAGTTCGCGGCAAGGGTTGCGGTCGTCGTCCCTATGAGGCAGCCTTTCAGCATCGGCCGAGAACGAGGAAGGTCACATCGTCGTCCGGCTCAAAGTCCCGGAGGTGCGCGCGGATCTCTTCCCTCAGAGCCGCAACGCTGCTGCGTCCGTTCCGACGCAGAACTTCGACCAGTCGTTCCGCTGAGAAGCGCGTACCATCGGGCGCTCGGGCTTCGATCAGGCCATCGGAGTACAGGAGAAGGCGGTCGCCGGGGAGCAATTCCAACTCCGTCTCAGCGAAGTCTGTGAAGACTTCCGGCAGCACGCCCAGCCACATTCCCCGGGTTTCATGCGTCTCGACCGTCCCGGTTTCTCCGCGAAAGCCGGTAGCCGTGATTCTCCCGTCCCCATAGAGGCGGAGCGCTTGAATGGTCATGTACTTCGATTCGCCCATCGTGGCAAGATTGTGGTGAAGCATGCGGTTCGCCCCGCCCAGCACCTCGGCCGGGGTCGTAGGCCGCTCGTTCGCGAGAAGGGTGCGCACGGCTGTCTGAACCATCATCATGACGAGCCCTGCCGGTACCCCATGTCCGGAAGCATCTCCGATCAGCACCCAGTGTTCGTGGCCTCGATTCACAACGTCATAGTAGTCTCCGCCAACGGACGCGGCAGGGTCGGAAAACGTCGCGATCTCGTATCCGGGGATGGTCGGGTTGCGGGGAAGGAGTACCGTTTGCACTTTGCGAGCAAGTTCCATTTCTCCCCACAGCGAATCGCGGGCGAGCTGAAGCTGCGCGCGAGATTGAAGCAGCCCTGAGTAGGTTGTATGCACGACACGGTGAAGGAAAGTGACCGTGATAGCCAGGAGCGTCACGGACATGATCGAACTGAAAAGCCGTGGTCCGGCTGCCGTTTCGCGAAACACATTGATTGTCGGTATGACTCCGGCTCCTGCCAGAAGCAGCAGCGTCACGTAGAAGCCAACCGAGGTGGCGGCGGCCAGGCGTCCCCGTTTGGGATTTGGATGCAGGGAACTGAACGCCACCGCCACTCCGTAGGATACGGTGAAGAAGGACTGATCCAGGCCGGTGGCGTAGACGAACAGCGTGATGAGCAGCGGATCGAGAACGTTTCTCAGGTAGCTCAAAGAGTCCAGTTGAATCCAGGGCCACTCCAACTCCACGGCCACGGCCCAGAGCACAGCGGCGGCCACGTAGACTCCGAGCAACACATGAACCAGACGGACGTCGTGCGCGGACTGCACCGTGATTCCGACGACGCAGAAGGCGAGGCGAGTCGCATAGGTTTGCCGCAATTTCCTCTTTGTGGTTGGGTCCATTCTCGCGGACAACCGACGCGTGCCCGGATATCAAGGTATGAGGTGCGTCGCCCCGGTCAAGCTTTGATGGTCGCATTCCGGCCGAACAGTCGCGGACCAAGCACGCTGCCGCGCCCGGAACCTCGCGAGCGCGCGGCGATGGTCCGGGGCAATGAACACAAGACCGGGCTTCCCCGCGGTTGGCACGAATGCGCTCAGCGCGCCCTCGAGTTGCGGAAGAGGGGCGCGCGGTCGACGGCGGCCTTCCGGCGTTCAGGCGCGGGTGGAAAGCATTCATAGCGGCGCACCCGAGAGCTGACGGCACGCGCGCTTTCGCCCCCGGGATCAGAATCCCAGATACCCTCCCGCCAGATTGCGCTGGAACGTGGCGAAAAACATCTCGTGAAAGCCATGCCAATCGCCATAGAGGGGCAGCAGCTCTTCATAGACGCCGCGGATCATTTCCCGGGCGTCGGCGCTTTCCCTCGGCGGACCCTCTAGGCGCGCGAGGCGACGTTCGAGGGCTGCGCGCACCACTACGGTCATCTTTCGGAAGTCGGCCACGTCCTTCTTGGTTCCGATACCGAAGTGCGAAGGCACAAACACATCGAAGTCGAGCGCGAGCACGCGATCCAGGGCCCGCACGAACCCCGGGTAGTAGATGTCGGGCATACCGGCCGGGGGCATCGCGCGAACGAAGGCCAGGTCGGGTCCGTAGAGTACCCGTTGCTTGGGGAGGTACACGGCGTACAGGGTGTCGGTGTGTGACTTCCCGAGATGCAGCAGATGAACCGTGCGATCCCCAAAGGAGAAGGAGTGATCGCCGCGCAGCAATTCCACCGGAGTGCTGCCCCCGGTCCGAAGCGGGAGGCGCAGTCGCGCGGAAGCGCCCACGTCCGCCAGATACTGCGGCACTCTTTCGTGAGCTACGATGCGGTCCGGCTGGAGAACGGAAATGCCGCCTGAGTGGTCGAGATGGTAGTGCGAAACCACCAGCACCTCGATTCTATCGTTTCCGAATCTCTCGCGCAGTACCTCGCGCAGTCTGCGCGCCAACCTGTCGTTGAAGCAGTCGACGACCAGAAAGCCTCTGGGTCCGCGCACGACAAAGGTCCTGTCGAAACCCAGACGGAACGAATAGACTCCGTTTCCGATGGTGTCGAATTGCTCCGGGGGGCTCCCCTTCGGGAAGAAGTAGTTCGGCAGACCCGACGCGATCCGTTCGAGCACCAGAAGCCGCGGTGAGCAGTTCGACAGAACGCAGAGGCAGCCGACCAGCAGAGCCAACGCGGGCCGCATGGCGGCGCGCTCAATTGTTGAAGTTGTTTTCATGCGTGCTTCCCTCCTTTGGAAGCACGCACAGTGTAGGCCGTCGGGGAAAAGACGCGAGTGCCGTATGTCACGAGGGTGACCGGCAGCAGATTACGTACGTCATGAAAGCCCGTTTTTCTGTCGGTTCACGGCGGCATTTGGAGGCGCCTCAACCCAGCGAGCGCAAGGCGACGGTGAGTCGCTGGAGCCGGTCCTTGCTTCCCTTGGACTCGTGTTCGTCAGCGAGCAGGATCTCGTAGATGACACTGAGATGGTTGCGCAGCGTTCCGTCCGTGATCCCCAGCCTGCGGCGTACCTCAGGTCGGGAGCGGCCTTCGGCAAACTCGCAGCAGATCTTTGCCTGCTGGTAGGTGAGGCCGTACTCCGTTTGTAGGCGTGCAAACAACGGCCGCACACTGCCCGGTGCTTCCTGGTCTTCGCCTGAGGTTCTCTGTGGACCCAAAGCCCAAAGTACGGCTCCAGCCGCAGACACTCCGCACACGGTGCCCAAGAGGAGAGCTCCCAAGTCGCCCGGCAGCGAAAAGGTCAGCAGGGACCCCATCGCCAGAAAGGCAGCCGAGAGGCCCACGCATACCACGGCGATCCGGAAAAGGGGGTGCCGCCGGTTCTGATGTCGCTGCCGTGCCGCCAGTCCCGCGATCACGCTGAAGACGACCGCATCGACGACGAAGCCAATAGGTGGCACCCCCCAACCCAGGAGCGCGCCCAGGTTGAAGGCGAGTCCCAACCACCAGACCACGAACAAGAGCGCCACCCTGCCCAAGAAAGCGCGCTGTGCACCCGAGGGCCGCGCTCCGACCTTTGGCAGGCCCGTCGGTCGCCACAGGAGCACGGTGCCTGCAAGTGCGCAGAGGACCAGATACGGGAGGAACAGCAGGCGGGCGCCGGGCCCCGCCACCGGATAGTAACCCCAGGGCCGGGCCTCCATACTCGCGATCAACCAGTTCGCGCCCAGGACCCGATCTACGTAGAGACAAACAATAAGCACTACATACCACACGAAAGCAGGCGCCGCCATCCGCAGTCTGCGCCCGGTGGCGGCCAGGGCGAACAGGAGAAAGAGGGCGGGTACCGCAAACAGACCGTGCCGTACGACGAAGAAGCGCAGGGCCGCCGTCTGCGCGTCCGCGGCCAGGGACATCCAGCCGAAGGCCACCCCCACCAGCCCGAGGATCGCGGAGAGCGCGGCCAGTACGCGCGCCGGGGACGTTCCATCCCGCGCAAGCAGCAGAGCCAGCGCAACATGGGCCCCCGCGCCCGAAGCCGCTATCAGGAGGGTCTGAGTCATCGCCTGAGTTCTTTTGGGCGGGTGGCGTCCTGGCAACGCAAGCCTTATCCCGAAAGGAGCTTGCCAGGTTGACGAGTACGCAACCGGGTGGGGCACGCAGGTCAACGAGGCCATTCCATGACTCCCACCCCGACACATTTCGTACGTTTTGCCCGGTTGATGCTTATCGTCCTATTCTTGGGCTTCGTGGCGCCTGGCTGCCGCTGCCGCGATCAGGGTCCGCCCACCGAATGGTTCGTGGTGGCCACGGAGGGGCTTTCGATTCGCGAGAAGCCCGGGGAGCAGGGGCGACTCCTGGGCACCGCACCGTTCGGGGCCTCGGTCCGCTTTCTGAGTCAGACAGAGGAGCGTGATGCGAACGGCGTGCGTTGGCTGGAGGTGCAGCACGGACAGACCCGCGGCTGGGCTTCCGGGGATCACCTGAACACCCAACGGCTCGACTTGGATCGTATCAAGCGCAGGGACTTCAAGGGGCTGGTCCTTTTCAATGCGCCCACGTCTCTGGAGTCGCAGGGCGGACAGATGGTGGGGAACGCTGGCGGAAAGGAGTACGGCCTTTCGCACTACCGGCACGCGGGGGCCGAAGTCGTATTCCTCGAGCGAAAGCTCCGCTACATCGGGGATCGCGTGGAGTGGCTGGTGGCGGATGTCCTGGTTCTGGATCCCGCTCCGCACGCGGTGATCCTGGAGGCCGGCGGCAACTGCACGGACTCCTCGGGCGCGGTGTCGCTCGTCGGCGTACCCCTCCGTTCGGGAAAGCGGGAAGGCACGGCCATGGTCCACGCACTGGAACGTGCGTGGCGCATCGACCTGGCGGGCGAACGGCTGACGCCCATCTCCGTTGCGGGCATCTCCTGCCGATCGCCCGCAGGCGATTGAGTTCCTACATCTGCTTGGCCTTCAACGAATTCTCATAGGTCCGCCTCCGGGTGTACGCGGCCGCCAACTCGGGTCCGAAGTGTTCGCGCCGCAGTCGCATCAGGGCCACCTCCTTTTCGGAAGCGGAAAGCGCCGCGTTTTCGGCCAGGAAAGCGCGCTCGGCAGCCTCGTAGGCTTCGCGCTGGCGACTTTCATTCCGCAGATCCTTCTCCACCGCCGCCATGCGAGCCGCACCATCTTTGCCGAAGTAACGCTCACGGACGGCCGTCGTGCGTGCGGCCTTTTGGGATTCCGGCAGGCTCCGTAGATCATCTTCCCGCAGCGTCATCTCCAACTCGTAGCGGTCGAAGCTTGGCTCATCCTCTACGAAGGCTTCGTAGTACTGTCCGAGGCGACGGCGCCGTAGGTCTTCGAGCGCGCGCACGCGCGCATCACCGGACTGGCCCTTCGTATCGTTCAGGAGCTTGATCGTATCGTCGCGCAGGTCCATGCGGGCCTCTTCGAGACCGAAGACGAGGAGCGCCTCATCTCGAGAGAATACGGTCCGTCTTTTCTCGCGCACGATTTCGTACTGTTCGCGCGGTGTCAGGCGGGCAGGCTTTGGCGTTTCGCTCATCACTTCTTCGAAGACCAGGTACTTCTGCACGAGACCCGCCAATGCGCGGCCGCTATCCCCCGGATAGACCTCGCGCAGGAAAGCCAGGATGCGACTGTTGCATTCGTAGCGATTCCAGTGTTCCGGGCAGCGCCTGCGCAGTCGCCACAGCTCCCACGCCAGATTGATGCGACCGGACTTGATGCCCTGCATGAGCGCGGCGTACGTCGGCATCTCCTGTTCGTTGAAGGTGAGGAGTATTTCGGTGATCGAATTTGCGCTCCACTCGGCCGATTTCTGCCAATTCTCCCGCGCCACTCTCGGCCCAAAGCTTTCCTCGGTGCTTCTGTTCAGAAGCACTACGGTGGCAGCCAATCCCGCCGCGAGCACGAGACCCGCTGCAATCAGTTTGCGTTTCATGTTCATCCTCCGAATCCGATTGCGGGGCGGGCGTTTAACCCGCCCCTTTCGATCACTGGTTGGCCTTCGCGTTCTTGGCCACCGTCAAAAAAAACCCGGACACATCGTACCAGAGCTGGCCCGAGTACAGGGTGTTCGCAATTTGCAGATGGTCGATGCCCGCAGAGAACAGCCCGCCTTTGGGTTCGCCTTTGTAGGTTCCCCACCTGGCCGACGAGACCGGGACGAGTCCGTCATTGGCGGACCCGTACCCGTTCGAGTTCCCGACGCTCATGCAGATCGGCCAAATGATCGCCATGAGCGGGTGCTGGATGAGATCAAAGCGCTTGATCTTACCGCCCCAAGAGTAGTACTTCACGCCCGCCGCGTTCGGCGTGGCTGCGTTGAAGGCGGCCACGCCCGACTTGGTGAGCGAGCCGAGAGCGGCCAGCGCGTTGGCATCGTTGCGTCCCCACACGAGCGGCACGAACACCTCAATGATTGTAGCGATCGTCGATTGGGCCACGCCGGGCAGGCCCGCCAACGCATCGGCAATTGGGCTCCCGCCGTGCACTCCCGAAAGGGAGGTGAATGTGGACGTCTTCGAGCCCAACCCGTAGGTGATCGTCCAGCGCGTATCCAACCCTCCCTGCGAGTGACCGATAAAGTGAACCTTGTTGTAGTTGTTGGCGGCCATCCAGAGCAGCACCTTGGCTTTGAGTTCATCGCCGCGCGCCGCGTTGGAAGCCGCCGGGCTCTTGGAAGGCGCGTACACGACGGCCCCCTGGGATCGCAGGTAGGAGTCCATGCCGCCCCAGTAACCGATGATGCTGATCACGCCGCTGGAATCGTCGCCCCAACCGAACAACCCATGCGAAAGAACGAACGGATGGCTTCCGGCCAGCGGCTTGGGCGCCGCCGCCAGGGGCGCGGACACGACCAGTGCCAGAACACCCCAGATCATATGTCTTCTCATGCAAATCTCCTGTTGCGGTAAACCGCGTCTTGCTTTGACGAACGCTGTTCGTCAGCCAGGAGCATGCACTGGAATCGCCCCTTGGTTCGACCTCGGCTATGATCCTGGCAGAAAAAAAGGTCCCGAGTTATGATCCTGGCGGCTTTTGGCCGTGTCGGGCCACGAACTCCCGCGGAGACACCCGGAGATGGGCCTGGAAAGCGCGGTTGAAGGCCGACTTGGAGCTGAAACCGACGCGAAAGGCCACCGAAAGGATGTTGGCCCGACTTTCCCGGACGAGGATGCCAGCGGCCTCCTCCACCCGGTAGCCGCTTACGAATTGCGAGAAGCTGGTATTGAGGCGGGCATTGAGCAATTCAGAAAGCTGGTCCGGCCGGATTTCGAGGCGAGCGGCCACGACCTCGAGGGTGACACCCTCCTCGCGGTAGAGCTTTTCGTTGGCCATGAGGCGCACGAGACGACGCTCCAGGGTTTCGACGTCCACTCCGGAAAGACGCGAAACGCGATAGGCGTCCCGAACGGAGCGGGTCAGGTGTACGAACAGATCCGGTTCGCGCTCGGAGCCCAAAAACCCACCGCAGCAGATGACCGCGATGGCCACACCCGACCAGACGAGCAGAGAGGCGCTGCGAATCCAAAGAGCGCAAAGGATCAGAGCCGAAAGGAGGAGGCAGCCGATTACCACGCCGAACAGGACACGCGCCCCTTCCTCACGTCGTAGAGCGGCGGGGCGAAACATCGGCAACGCTTCGAAGAGCACCAGCGCGTAGAACACAGCGTTCCACACAATCACCACCCACAGGAGCACGTCGGGCGCCGAAAGCCGACTGTGCGCGAAGTACTCCAGGGGACTCGCGGGAAACGCGCCGGGGAAAAGGAAGGAGGCAATCGTAAACAAAGCGAACAATACGGGCGTCGGTACGAACAGGCTCGTGCTCGCAGGGGCGATTTCGGTTACCGCTTTGCGAAACGTCAGATAGATGGTGGGTCCACTCACCGCAAGACCCGGAAACGCAATCCAGCTCTGCCAGATCCAGCGATACGGCGACCCGTCGTGCAGCCAGTAGAGGTGGAGAAAGAAGACGGAGGCCGCAAGGCAGGCTGCTCCGTGCATCCACTTCACGTGTCCGGGGTCCCTGCGAAGGGCGACTCCCAACCCCACCACGAGTACGAAAAGCCCTCCGCACAACGTGGCGTACAGCAGGAAGTCGTTCATGCGCGGTGCCTCCTTCGGCGCAGAAACTCGGACGGGGAAAGACTCAACTCCTGTCGAAAGGCCAGGTTGAAGTTGGCGCGCGAACCGAAGCCCACACGAGCGGCGACCGCGGGCACCGCCACGCCAACCTCCGCCTCGAGAATCGCGACGGCTTCGCGCACCCTCCAGCCATTTACGAAGCGCGAGAAGTTGACGCCCTGATGCGCGTTGAGGAACTCCGAAAGCTGATGCGGGCTCACCTCCAGCAGCCGAGACAACGTGGCCAGTGTGAGGTCTCTGCGGCGATAGAGGCGCTCGGACTGCATGAGGCGCGTGAGGTTTTCTTCGAGTTCTTCGAGGTTCAGGCTCTGCAGGCGTGAATTGCGATAGGCTTCCCGTACAGCCTCCTGAGCTCGGTTGAGAAGCAGGGGAGAGCGCTGACCCGAAAGGTACGTGGCCACGGCAAACACAGCCAGCGCGAGCCCGCCGCTGTAGAGCATGCGCACGCTCTGGAGTGCAAAAGCCAATCCACAGTAGGCGGTCAGGAACGCACAGCAGACGATGACGATCAAGAGCAATCGTGCTCCCACCTCCGTGCGGAGCGTCCCCGGCGTGAACATACGGCGCTCACGGAGAATGAGCCCGCCGTAGCAGGCCAGGTTCTGGAGGCAGCCGCCCAGCAATAGAAACTCCGGGAGTCGCAGGCCGCCGGTCGTGAAGTAGTCCCGCACGGTGCGTTCCAGGTGGGCGGGCGCGGCCGCCGCAACAAGCATCAGTCCCAACGAGACAATCGCCGTGGGGACGAGCAATAGCAGCCCGGAACGCCATCGGTAGCGCGCGTCGAGGGCGGCCCTGAAGCCGACGTACGTCCCCGGTCCGAGAGCAAAAACCGCGGGGATGTACAGGTGATTTGCCGGGGCCTGGTCGAAGCGCACGCCCCGCGCGGTGAAGAAGATGTAGAGCTCCACAACGGCCGTGGCAAAGCTGATGAGCGCCACCAGTTTGTGCGCGGGCGCCTGGCCGCGGCGCAGCAGAACGCCCGCGCCGAGGATGGAGCAGAAGAAAGCACCGAAGATCAGGGTGGCCTCGAGGAACGTGGTGAGCAGCGCGAGGGCCGCGCGCGTCCTTGCGCCTGCCAGACTTGCGCTCGTGCTTGAAGTGCATCAAGTTCTTTTCGCGCGCCGGGTCGAACAGCGGGTGCGACCCTGTCGTCCAAGAGGCATGACCCGATTTCCCGCGCTGCGTGCCTGCATGCTGTTCCTGCTCGGCTGCCTCTTGATTCTGGCTGGATGCCAGAGCGAACTCCTGGACGCGGACGGCAGACCGATGGCCGTGCAGGAGTGGCTCTTTGTTTCGGCCGACGGCATCGAGCCGCTGTCCGGCTTTGCACCGCGTCTGGTTGTGCGCAAGGGCAGGTTTCACGGAAGCCTGGGCTGCAATCAGTTCAGCGGTCGCTATCGGATTTCGGGTGCCACGCTGCGTGTCGAGATGGGTCCGCGCACCCAGATCGGTTGTGCGCGCCCGATTCTGGAACGGGAGACGGCTCTGGCGCAGATGCTCGCCCTGACCCAGCGCTACACCCTGCACCGAAACGAGCTGACCCTGCACACGGGCGACGGACGCCAGGTCCACTACCGGGCCCGCGTTCCCAGGCCGAATGCGACGCTCGTAGGTACCAGGTGGAAACTTCAGTCGGTGGCAGCACCGGGGGGGATGGTGGGCACTTCGCGATCCATACAGGAACTGACGGCGGTTTTCACGGGTGAGAGCGTCCGCCTGAGTCATCCCTGCTTCGAAATCGACGCCACTCACAGGTCCCGCGCGAACGAAAGCGTATTTCGCGTAACATCCGCTGCCGATCGCCCCTGCCCGCACAATTCCGACGCACTTGTCAACCGCGGTTCGCTCGCTGCTCTGCTCGAGCAGAGCACACGCCTGACCATTGTCGAGGATCGCCTGACGCTCCGCGCCGGTTCGGATCTTCGAATGGACTTCGTGGCTGCTGGGTCCGGCCGCTGACCTTTCCTATCTGTGCGATTTCGGTGAGAGTCTCGAAATACCCCTCCTCTTCAGCGAGCAAATGCAGTTGTGGTGAGCCGGCAATGTACCACTCGCCCCGTCGGCAAGCCTGTTCACCCCAGATCGTGACGGCCCAGTAGCGTCGCCGTGCTATCCCTCGGAAGAAGAGGCAGGCAAACAATATGCGAACACGAATCTGGCGGGCTCTGGGCTCGCTCTCATTGTTGATAGGGATAGGCACAGGTTGCGTTCAAGAAGTGGAAGGCCTGAATGAGGACGAGATGGCCGGACTCTTGGGGATAGCAGTCCTTCATTCGGGGCGCATCGCAAATACCCGGGCCAGGATTCGAGACCTGGGAGGAAACCTGGTGGCTTTCGAATCGCCATGGTACTACGATGACCGCGAGTATCGAACCGCCTTCGTTGCACGCAAGTGCCTCGTGGGTTTTCGTTTCGACGACGCCCACAACCGATGTGTTCCGGTCGGTGACGAAGGCGACGCAGCACCCGGGACAGAGTCAGCGACAGGTTTGCTCTTCAGTCGCTCCGCGGCCAAGGACCTCTGCGCACAGGAGAGTGGGTCGGGCGTGACCTGGGGTCTCGCGAGCGAAACGCAATTGCGCTGTTTGTTCAGCCGCCACCATGCGCCGGTTGTTTATGAAGCATTGGTCGGCCGAGCCATTTGGGGCAGCCCGATTTCCGCGGACGGTTCTTCGTCCGTTTCACTTCAGCCCCAACTCCTGCCTGCTTACACCTTCTCGACGCACGCAAACAGTGAACAACTGCACGCGCTGTGCACCGCCGCCACCGCGAGCATGTGGTTCACCTGCCGTGACATGGAAGCCCCCTGATGAGTGGGCACCCTTCCATAGGAGAGTGGGCCGGGCAGGATGGCTCACCGAAAGAGCCGGTGCACGATGGTGCTCTGGCCCACTCCCTTGAGGGAAGCCTCGCGCTGCTCCTGCCCGTAACCGGAGGCCTGCACTTCCTGAGGGAGACCCGGCGCCGCGTACACGGCCTCGGTCAGCCAGATTTCGCCGGCCTGAGCCAGGCCCTGAACACGCGCGGCGATGTTCACGGTCTGGCCGAAGTAGTCGAGCTGTTCGTCGCGCATGACGGCCAGGGCCGGTCCTTCGTGAAGTCCGACCTTGAGCCCGATTTCGTAGCCGTCCCGGCGGACCTCTTCGTTCATGCGTTGGATTCCGGTCATCATTTCCAGCGACGCCAGAAGACCGTCCCGCGGATTGGAGAACGTGGCCATGATGGCGTCGCCCATGGTCTTGATGATGGCGCCGTTGTGGCGGCGCACGATGTCGGTCAGGATGCGGAAGTGCTCCTGAACCAGCGCATAAGCGAACACGTCACCCGCGCGGTCGTACATTTCCGTGGAGCCGCGCAGGTCGGTGAAGAGAATCGTCAGACTCTTGATGTTGAGGTTCAGCCGACTGGACAGATGCTGGATGCGAAACAGATCCCGGAAGGTCTGGTTGTTGAGCAGCACCTTGGCCGTAAGGAAACGTTCGACGACGGTTGGCTCCTGGGCCACAATCGTGAGAATCCGTTCGATGTCGGGAGCCACGACGATGAAACCGGTGCGGGAGCGCGTAAGGTTCGAAACGACTACGTCGCATTCGGTGGTTTGCGTGGAGACCCGCCGCGGCTCGAACCCCTCGGCCGCCAGTTGTATGTCGATGGTTCCGGAGTTGCGCCCCTCCTGCCTTCCCAGCTCGATGAACACGGAGGAGTTGCGCTCGATGCTCACGAGTTGATAAGTGTCCTGGCGACCGGACTTGAGGTGTACGCGCCTCGAGGAATTGGGTTCGAGGATGACGAGCGCCTTCATGATCTCGCGCCGCAGTTCTTGAAGCGGACGCGCGGGCAGATAGTTAGCCGAAAAGTTGAAGCGGCGGTATGCGTCCAGATCCGCAAGCCCGTCGACCTCGAGCTTCCGGATGGAAGGATGCAGCGTGAAGGAAACCTCGACCTGGTCGTCGAGCGTGGCGGGCGCGGAAGCGTCGCACACCGCGCAGTAGAATTCAGGTCCTTCGATTCCGTCGAGTTCGTGATGGCTGCGCGCCACACCGCCACAGCGCGGGCAGAGCAGGTTGTAGTCGAAGTCCATGATTCCCGCACGCGCCGCGTGGACGAACAGATCCACGGCCCGCTCCTCCGGGAGTTCGTGCGTTCGCGCGAAACGGAATGGATTGATGCGCAGCAGATCCCAGTCGCCCTGTCCGGGCAGGATCTTTCCGAGCCGGTCCACGAGTCCGGCTTCCATACCCCGCGACTTCATGGCTTCGAGGCGTGGCAGCAGGAGTTCGTGCATGGCCGTCAAGATACGGGAACGGGTGTCAGCCGGCAACTTCGCGCGCGGGGCCGTGGCGGTTGCGGATGCTCTGGCGGATCGGCCGGCGCGGCACGAATGACCGCACCGTCAGCGCATCACGGGCCTGCGCCTTTCCCGAAACGCGGCAATCATCTCCCGGAAGTCGTGCGTGTCGAGGTAGGCCGCGTTCCAGAGCGCCACTTCTTCCAGGGAGTCGCGCAGCGTGTGGTCCTGCACGTAGTTGAGCATGCGCTTCGTGCCGCGCACCGCAAGCAAAGGATTGGCGGCAATCTCGGCGGCCAGAGCGGTGGCGGCTGCGATGGTCTCTTCGCGCGTGGCGTGCACTTCCTGAACGAGTCCCGCGCGCAGGGCCCAATCGGCGTCGAAATCGCGGGCGGTGAGGGCCATCATGCGCGTGTGACCCTGTCCGATGATCGCAGGCAGGCGATTGAGGCTGCCCATGTCCGCCACGATGGCCACCTTGGCTTCCCGGAGTGAAAAGCTCGCGTCGGCGCTGCACAGTCGCAGGTCGCAGGCTGCCACAAGGTCCAACCCACCGCCGATACAGTGACGATGCACCGCGGCCACGAACGGCAACGGCGAAGCGGCGATGGCGTTCATGCCAGCCTGCATGTCCAGAATCAGCTTGTGCAACACGGCGCGACCGTCGCCTTTTTCCGAGAAGAACGTGTCACCGAACTGCTCGGCCATCTGCTCGATGTCGAGCCCGGTCGTGAAGGACTTGCCTTCTCCCGCGATGACCACCGCGCGCACGTCGCCGTCCGCTTCCAGATCGGAAACCACGGCCGGCAGATCGCGCCAGAACGGCCAGCTCATGGCGTTGCGTTTCTCGGGGCGGTTGAGATAGACCACGGCAATGCGCCTGGCCCGGTCGTATTCGATCCGAAAGAAGGGATAGTCCATGGTCAAGGACTGGCAGGGTGCGTGCGCCCGTCAAAACAACCACGCAGCGGCGATTGGCAGGGCCGTGAGCAGGGTTCACTGCTTCGGGAGGACCTCGCGCGCTCAGCCAGCCGACGGTCGGGAGCGCTCGGCCAGATGCCGGGAAAGGGCTTCGTCGAACTGTTTGGCATCCAACTCCCCTTTGAGGCGACGGGCGATCAGTTTCTGGGTGACCGAGCCGAACATCTCCCAGTAGCGCTTCGACCAATCCGGCATCTCACGTTTGAGCTCGGCCTCTTCGGAAGCGGGCATCCGCCCCTCACCGTAGGCAACGAATTGCCGCACCATCATGACCACCGCCTCGATGGGCAGATGGGCCTCGGGGCCGGGGCGCTCCCGGGACGGATCCGGGACATAGCGATCGAGCAGCTCTTCGAGGTGTTCGGCGGGCATGTTTGGTTCGTGCGTACGAATGATGTTGGCCACCATGTTGCGCGTCATCTCGCGGATCTGATCCCCGCCGGGCGTGGCAAAGCGGGCCGTGAGGTCTCCCGTCATGCTTGCGGCCATGGCGCGGAAGTCCATCTCCCTGGGATCCTGAGACGGTTTGCCACCCTGGCGTCTTTTGATGGCGCCTTCGAGCACGTCGAGTTCGGGTTCGGTGGCCTCGCTCAGGATGAAATCGAGCGCCTGTTTCAGCGCGCGCCGGGGCTGCATGTACTCAGTGTCGAACGCCGGAGAGTCGAAGTCCACCAAAACCCGGGCACGGCCGGCCGGTCACCAAAAAAGACGCAACGATTGACGAGCCCCGAACCTCTCTCTACTATGAACCTGATGCTCCTTCTCGGCGTTTTGGCGATCCTGGCCGTTCTATCGGTCGTCGCGCTCTTGGTTGCGGTCGTGGTCACGGAACACCGCTCCGAGCGGCGCTTGGCAGAGCGCCTCAACTGGATGCACCTGCGCTCACAGGAACTGGAGCGGGAAGCCGACGCGCGCACAAGGGACACCATCCGGGAGGGACGCGACCGGACGCAGGAACTTATCCGGGAAACGACAGCACGAACGCAGGAGTGGGTCCGGGAATCTGCCGAACGAACGCAGGCGTTGATTCAGGAATCGAAGAACCGCAGCCAGGAATTCTCAGCGGAGGCTGGTCGAGTTTGGAAATGGTACATCAAGACGGAGCGCCGGGACCGAAGGTTGTGGCGCCAGAGTCTGCTGGAACTTCGCAGACAGCACGAGGACACCGACCTCCTCATCCGCATGCTTTTGGAACGAACGGATCGGGAACGTGGCGGCCCGGGTGGCGCACCGGCCGGCCCGGCGCCGGCCTAACCGGAAGCATCAGTTGGCCGGAGCTATCAATTGCGCCCGGCGATTCTGTTTGACCCGCGGGGGGGCCCGACGGGCCCGTTCTGTCATGCAGGAACTCGTCGAGCGCCACATCCGGGACAGTATTCGCGCCAAGGAGGCCGTGCTGGCGGGCCGCGTCGATGTGATCGCTCACACGGGTCTGATACTCGCCCAGGTTTTCGAGAAGGGCGGTAAACTCTTGATCTGCGGCAACGGCGGTTCGGCCGCGGACGCGCAGCACATCGCCACCGAGTTCATCATTCGCTACAAGGGTGGCAACGATCGGCCGGCGCTGCCCGCCATTTCCCTGGCCGCGGATTCGAGCGCGCT
>CAZPFB010000050.1:0-40227 GCA_964585735.1 uncultured Leptospiraceae bacterium | reverse complement strand
AGGGCGTCTCCCGGGGCGATGTTTCCAACCACATCGACGAACTGAACAACGGTGGTGCCCTGAACGTAGTCGCCGTTCAATGCTCCGCGAAACTTCCGCACTTTGTCGAAGCGCAGAGGCCAGACGGAGTTACGGTACGCTGAGTTCAGGCTGGGGCGCATGTACAGACTGATCAGATTCTCGGCCGGATCCAGGCCGGCACGGGTTCGGGGAAGATCCAGGCAGATCTTGAACTCTTGTTTCACGTAGTCGAAGCCGTTGCCGCAACTGCTGGGCAGGGTTTCGTTATCCAAGGCCAAGTCCCTCATCACATGAAGCCAGTCCGTCCGCGAGCCACCGAATCCGAGGCTGATCTCGAAATCCGCCATTTGCTCCAATGCGAAGCGGTCGGTTGTTACCCGGCGCTCGTACGAGAAATCGGAATAGGTCGTGAAAGTGCCAAGATCAACTCCCGGTCCGAAACTGGGATCGAGGTATACACTCTTCTTCAGTTTGATGCTGAATTCGACGCGCTCACCGAATCCGGCGCGCCCGAGGTAGGCGGAGCGATTGTCCGGCTCGAAAGGTTTGGTTCCCAGCATTTTCGCGTCCCATCGGGTGTTCAGCACAACCGTCTGACCATTCTCGATAGGATTTCCCCCAAATGGACTGTCCGGGCCGCTGCCGAATGCTTCCACCAGATCTGCAAAGCGCATGTACACGAGGTCAAAATTATCTCCCGCCCACGCAAGGGATTGAACCCCCTTGACGACGTAAATGGGCATTTCTCCGGGCCCGGGGACCCGAAATGAGACCGGGGCCGTCCCATTCAGGTGATACTCCGTATGGAGGTAAAACTTGCCGTTGGAAAAAATACCCCAGACGCCAGCGTTGAGCTTTTCGCTTTCTGTCCATTGTGCCAGGGGCTTCTGGACGCACGCGGTCCTGTCCACACCATCGCTTCCTTGGTGGGTCTCGACTGTGCAGGGCAGGCGCGTGGGTACCCCACCCACCTGGGAGACGCCGCGCACGAAGAGTCGGCTTTCACCGAGATACGGAAAGACCTCGGAAAGGTCTACAACGTAGTTCTCAAACTGGATGTTCATGCCCGAGCAGGCCGCCCGCCGGAGCATCTCCTCGAACGCAACCCCCGGCGCGGCCATGTCTCCCTGATTGGGACTGCAGGGATCCGGATTGCCACCGTTCGTTGCGAACGCGGCAACGCGTACCATTTCGCGTATGGAGGGCCCGAAGATCTTTACGAGGGCCGTCCGGCCCTTCGCATTCTCTTCGACAATCTTCACATTGTCTCCCGAATAGTTCAAGAGGACCGACCGGTAGTTCGAATCAGGAACATGTGTCATTTCATAGTCGACAATCATGATCTTCGGGCTGTAACCTTGCTGGATCGCCTTTTCCACCTCGGCGGTATTGAGGTTGTTCAGGGCGATGACATACGGACCAAACTCAGAACCTCCATACACGTCGACCTGAAAGACTGTGAAGTCTTCGTTGCGCAATCGGAAGCTCTGGACGGGCACGAGATCCCCGTTTGGCTTTTCAAAAACGAGGGAACAGAGGATATTCCGGAGCCTCACCGGCATATTCGTCGAGCGATTCTTGATGTACAGGGCCGCGCGCACATATCCGGCATCCGGCCGCACCTGCTCTTGGCTCGTCACTTTCGTACGCCGCTCGGCTCGAAAGTTGCGCGCCTTCTTTGCGGCGTTGTCCGACTTGACGGTCCACGCCTCTCGATCCAGGTTGTTCTTGAAGGGACGGTCGGCCCACTTCGTTTTGGTTTCCGAGTAGCCGCTTTTTGCGGCCCAGCTCGCGGAAACCGAGTGGGCGTAGCTGGCACCACCGCCGACGGACATGCCAACAACGCCGTAATTGAAGTGGGCGCTCGCGGATGTGGATGAAGAACTGCTGGCCGAAGCTTCCGCGCTTTGACTGAATGAATCTTGAAACTGAACTGTCCTCTCGTTCAGCTCATTCTGATGAACTCGTTCGCTACCCTTGTGCTTAGTGTTCTCATAGTCATCCGAGTTGATCTCGCTGACAATATCCTCGGTCTCGGTTGTTCCTGACCGGAGAATTGCAATCTTCAACGTTACAGGTGGGGCGATCGTAGTTTCTATCACAGGATAGTCCGCCACCCAAATGTTGGTTGTCGTTTCATTTGAGTTCAGAATCCCATCGCCGTCGAAGTCTTGAGGGAGCGATGTACCCACGGGGTCGATCGTGCCTCCGAGTGAGGCCATGGAGACCCATGTGCCGGGGGGCCTTCCGAACAGGTTGTGGACGGGTACGTCGCCACCGGCCGCAGGTCCGCTCGGGCTCGTTGGTACGCCGGGCGCCCCGGATACCATTGGTACCGGCTGAGCGAGCAAAGGAATAGCATTGGTGAGATCGACATCGCCGGGATGTGCGCCCAGGAGTTCGCGATAGATCATGCACCTCGAAAACACGAGGCAGCTGATGCAGATGAGAATAGAAGTCGCTATTGTTTTCATACCATCCCCCCGACCGTACTGAACGGACTTCGGAAAATTCACCCGAGTGACGCGAATCGGAATCGGGTCCCCCTCCTGTCAAGACACAAGAAGGCATGGATACACTCATTGTTGCTTTTTTTGATAAATTTTACGCAATAAATCAGAGTGCAGCACTCAACGAGACATAACAACCCCGTGGTCGCGGTCCTCACCCCGAATCACAAGTCGCGGCACAGGCTACCAAGAAACTGCTATCCGGGGGCCGGGGCCGACGGACCGACAATGGCTGACGGATCAATCTGATACCCCATCCTCTTGAGCCTTGAGATGAGGCGGTGCGCATTCGATGTCGAATGAAATCGATCGAGGAACTCTGGACCGAGGTCTCTGTAGGGTTCCTTGGATGCGAGGATGTGATAGACGGTGTTCGTCGACCGCTGCTTTTTTGGGACCGCCATGTGCCTGAACCCGATAGAACTGCCATTGCAGATAGGTGTTGTTCGCTCTCCGGGCCGCATGGCTGCATTGGACAACCACGGTTCTACGGGGGGACGGCGCTGCAAAAGCAAGCCGGTGAAGGGCTTTGGAGATTTGACCGGCGCGTCAGTGGGCCCACCTACTTCGGGACGCTCTCGGCGAGGATCATCCGCGCATGTGGACCGCCCGAGCCGACAAGCACTTCGACAACTTCGGGCCCGACACCAATGGCTTCGAGGCCTTGCTTCAGATGCCTCCCACGTTCTGCGGCGGTTTGCGGCGTTTCCCCGCCGTCCGGATCGAATTCCGCAATCAGCAGGACCCCCATGCGCCGCGTGTCCTGCGCGGTAAGAGCGCGCAGAGTGGCGCGCCAGTGTACCATGGACTCCTCGGTCATGCGGCTGCTGCCTTTCGTGAACCGATACAGTGCACCCGGGCGCAGCGCGTCCTTCATCCGAATGAGCGGTACAGAGGGGGCGCCTGGAATATCGAGGGATGCTCTTAGCGGCTCGTTGGCCTGCCTGCGGAGCGCATTCAGTTCCTTCACCATGCGCTGGAGCTCAGCGGCGTCCCGCACGGCGACGCTCGGGGTGCACTCCTCGTACACCGTGGTGCGGGCCACGAAACCGACGGCCCCCGCCAACAACGTGAAGGCCAGGTCATAGATATCGACGACGCGGCGAATGCGCAGATGTTGTATCCTCGCAATCCGCCTTTCCTGTTCGTCAGACAAGCCCCAGAGGGGAAGCACGAATGGCCAGTGGAGAACCCATTTCTTGAGAACGGGAGAGCACCGCGCCGTGTCCGTGAGCGAGTAGGCCACCGGTGTCGAGCGCCCCACCCGCGCTTCGGTACCCAGAGCGAGCGGGCTTCGGTATACCGTTGTCGCGCAGGCGTTGAACGCGAACAGCGTGATCGCGATGAGACTTTTCTGAAAGAATAAGAACTGCATGGCTCGTCTCGGGGAAGTTCATGCGCACTGTCGAGTGATTTCTGCCTGTGGGCTGGCTCGCCCGGGGCCACCGCGTGGCCAGCCCCCACACCAATGCTCCCCGCAGAGGAAGGGGCCCATCTCATTCTGACGCCCAATCGTCGTAAACTGACGCACCAGCAATATTCCCGGTTGACAAAGCAAAGCCTGTAGATTCACTGGGAATCCGTTAGCTCTGGCTAACATTACCGGAACAAAAAAAACTTCGAAAATTCATTCTCATAGGAGTGTTATACGCGTATGAACACTAGACTTTGCGCTTCGATGCTCGGACTCCTCCTGAGCGTATCTGCTGGCTGCTCAGGCAAGGACGGCGATGATGACCTTCTGGGCCTTGTTGCTTTGGGCTGGCTGGCCAGCCAACCAAAACGTGTGATGCAGGGCTCACCCCAGGCCTTGGCCTCCTCTTCGGCGGCATCGGCAGCGGCAGGTGCGGCGGGGTCGGTGGCCACGTCGGCCGCCGCCACTCAGACCGCCGGGGCTGCGGCCACCTTCACCTCGGTCAGCTTCAATGGAACACGGTATTGCAAAGGAACGGGAGCATTGGTCACGGTGGACGAAGGAAAAGGGTCAGTTGTGATCAGCAACTCGAGTCTTTCAGGCTCTTTCTCAGGGACCCTGGGAAGCACCTATTCGTCGGACCTCACCTACAGCATGACGGCGACTTTCACCAATTGCCAGATGCAGGCGATCGACATGCAGGCACTTCAGAGTTTCAACGGGAATGCCGCACAGCTACCCGTGGTGAATATCACACTTAACGGGCCGATATCAAACACAGCACAGAGTTCGGCCACCTACAACACCTCCACGTCGGGCGGTACGACGACCATCAACGGCAACGGGACCGGCAGCGGCACCATCACCTCTTCGGGCTTCACGGTCATCAGTGGCGGGCAGACGACGCTCAACAATGCCGCCATCGACCTGCAAACGTCCAGCAGCGGCAGTTTCTCGGGCACGTCCAGCGCGGGGACGCTTTCCTATTCGGGGAACGGAAATATCAAGCAAAGCGGAACGGTGGGCGGGGAATCCGTGCTGGTGGACTGGGACTATAGCTTCTCGTTGAGCATCCCCTGACCCGGAAAGCTCGCAAACCGATCTCCTGCATGCCCGCGCGCAAGCCGTCGGGCGTGCAGGATGTCCGGGGGCTTGGGATCAGGCCGCCCGTCTCAAGCAAGGTCGCACGATCAGGCGTGAATCCTCATACATCGCGGATCTTTGATCATCCCGCAAGAGCGACCAATGGACAATCTCGCGGGCGGCCACGAGAAACAATCCTCCTCCCAACGTTCATCCAAGGGCAGAATGCACCACGCTGCCGAACCTGAATCACAAGCCCTACATCAAGGGCAGGCGAGGGAGGCCAGGCTGCCGGGCATTGAAAGCATTCGCCCGGTTACCGTCTTGCCCGTGAGCCCGGGAAGCAGCGTGCCGCCGTTCCGAATCGCATTGGCGATTTGAACGCGCGTGCAGCCCAGCGCATTCGAATCGCTGTGGGCCCACAGCATGGCGGCTGTGCCTGCCACGAGTGGGGCCGCCATCGATGTTCCGTCCGCACTATCGTACGCATCATCAGCGTAGACAAACTGCTCCACGGCGAAGGACCGTACTGCAGCCCCGTCGGCGCTGCTGTTGGCGCCCGTGCGCAATTGGAAACCCAGGCTCCTAGCGCCTCCCACATATGCCCCCGGCAGATGGAAGAAGAGACTCTGCCACGCCTTGGGATCGTGCCCCCCGAAGAGCGTGAGCACCGGTGTGTCCGGAGCCCCATCACCTGGGCCAATGCTGACGCTGAATCGATCCTGAACCTGTGTATCCAAGCGAACCGATACTGAAACCCGCACCGCCTGGGTTGTTGCGAAGTCAAAACTATGTCCGAGCGCGGTACTCCGGTTGGGGCCGAATGGTATCCCCGGACCACTGGGATCCGTGAGGGCGCAAAAGGAATGCTCACCGTCGCTCATCCGATCCGTGCCCCACATGCCGCCCGATTCCAAGGACCACCGACCCAGGCCAGCTCCAAATGTATCTGCAAAGAGGCTGGTGCGACGCAAAGAAAAGGCGCTTTCGACAGACACACCGGGGGCTGCCAAATCCACGGATGAGGCTCCGCGGTTGGCGAACGCAGGCAGCTCTCCCCGGTTATCGACAGCAGTAACGCTGATGATGTTTTCCAGATCGTACCCGGCCGGATAGACAGGAGTCTGATCGGTATCCGCTCCCTGATTGCCCGCCGCCGTCACAACCAGAACGCCCGCCGCACGCGCGGCGTCCAGCGCCTGGTAAAGCAGGTCGCCGTTGCTCCCCTCCAAGCTCACGAGGCTCATGTTGATGACCCGCGCACCATTGGCGACTGCATATTGCACGGCCGCTACAATGTTCCCCGTCGATCCGTAGCCGCTTTCGTTCAGTACGCGCAAGGGCATGATTCGAGCCTGCCAGCAAACACCGGTTACGCCTATCGAGTTGTTCCCGGCCGCCCCTATGAGTCCGGCGACAGCCGTGCCATGCCCATACGGGTCAAACGGGTCGTTGTCCCCCTGCACAAAATCCCAGCCACGAACATCATCCACGTAGCCGTTGCCGTCATCGTCCAAGCCGTTCGCGGCCACCTCGTTGGGATTGGACCACATGGACGCTGCCAGGTCCTCATGTGCGTAATTCACCCCCGAGTCGATAACCGCAACGGTCACGCCCTCGCAGGAGGTGCGCTGATCCCAAGCATCCTGGGCACCGATGTCGATGCCGGGTACTCCCAAAACACCGGCCACCTCCTGCCCTGTGTTGCTCATCGCCCATTGGCGGGAGTACAGGGGATCATTTGCAGCGGCGGCCGGATAGAAAACATGCTCCGGTTGCAGGTGCTCAATCGCCTGCTGCCCACCCATGGCACGAATCATAGCCGTCAGATTCTCTAGACCGCGAACCCTGTACACGTTTCGAGAAACCCGTTGAGCTCGTCGTCCCAACAACGTGGTCGGGAGAGATCGTCGAGCTTTGAATAGGAAGGTCTCTTGGGCAATGGGAACGAATGCCCGCATCTGGCTGTGACCGGCCACAGGGTGCCCGGTTCCATGGGACCGGGAATGCGAAGAAAACGGGTCATTCGAACAGACCCGGCGCGATGGGACCAAGGCAAGTACAGCCAGCAGGCCCAAGTCCGACCCTTCCGGCGCGCAGCCTTGGAACGCGGTCCCGCAAGCCAGAACGAAGACACAGACGTGTTGTCGCCGCAACCGTCCCACGGGAGCATGTTCTACTCATCCCGGGCACGCACAACCCCAAATCAGAGGTCGGATCCTGCCCAATTCGCCAGCGGCAGCCTGCCCCCCTGGAAAGCCGGAACGCCCCGATGGGTACCGGAAGCGGGGCCGGGCCGCGCAGGGCAACCGGCGTGCGCCCGCTCAGGAAACCCCTGCCTCAGCTGCGCCCCTTGCGCAAGGACCGCCACACGGTCAGCGCAACAAAGTGCCACAGGTGCCACCAGCGATCCAAACGCCAGGGACGCGCAAGGGTCCGCCAGAGCCAGGCCAAGCCACGCACCTGAAAAAAGTCGGGAGCCTTCTTCTCCATTCCCGAAAGAACGTCCAAGGCTCCATCGATTCCAAAGACCACTGCATTTCCCAGCACAGCCTGGTTCTCATAGATCCAGCGTTCCTGTTGAGGGAAGCCCATGCCAACGAAGACAATGTTGGGAGCACTCTTTCTTAGAGATTCCTTGACCAACGTCTCCCGTCCCTGCGCGAAATGCCCGCTCTGTCTGCCGATGATCCGAACGCCAGGAAAGCTGCGCTGCAGATTGAAGAAGACGCGTTCGAGGAACTCCGGCTTGGAACCCAGAAGGTAGATCGTCAGCGCCTTCTTCTCCGCCAGACGAACCACATCCATCAGGAGTGCAATCATCGGAATCCTCTCCCTGAGAGGAGTCCCCAGTTTGCGCGCGCACCATTCGAGTCCCGCACCATCGGCCAGCACGATACGCGCAGCCGCGGGCAGCGACTCGAGCTTCCGACGCGGACGCACGCGCATCAATTTGATAGGGTCGAGGAACAGAACATGCTGGACTCCCTTTTTGCCTTCGAGCAGCTCCAGGATGAGAGCCACGGCCTCATCGCGGTTGACGTTGTCGACCGGCACGTCCAAGAGCGAGATGCGATCCAGCCCCCGCAGATCGATGGACTTATAGTCCAGCAGATAGTCGCGGTCCTCTTTTGCGGAGTAGCTTGCCTCTCCGCCGGAAACTACAGTGACCCGGCCCATGGGCGGTCAAATTATGTCGCGTCGATTGCCGGTCAAGTGGTTATCCGGCCCGCACAACCGATGAGACGTTCGAGTTCTGTCCGATTCACAGCAGCCTGTATTACCGCCGGCACGGGCTGGAACCCCGAGGTTTCCCGGAAGCCGGTCGTGAAGAGGCCGGCGTAGCGAGCACTGTTGATTCCCCCAATCACCACGAGGTTCGTCGACAGGCTCATGCGGCGCGACGACCACCAGGCAAACACCTGCTCCCGGTCGGATTCCAGCAACACAGGGTCGCGGCCTGAGGGTTTTGACGAGGTCGGAAACAGCGGGCCGATGGCCGCGTATCCCAGTTCCGGAAAAAGAGCGAGCGCTCTTTGGAGCTGATCAACAGAGTGCGTTGAAATTCCGAGGCGCTTCTGGTTGTCCAGCAGGATCCGAACCAGGTCCGGCTCTGCACTTTGGATCTGGGCCAGGTCCTCCTGCCCCAAATGAAGACCCACGAAAAGGTCAGGTCGCGTGAGGATGGGGTGCACGAAGTCGTTGCCGATGAAGGCGACCTTTCCGTTGCCTCGGTGTCGGAGTCCCCCCTTGAGCGACTCGGCCCAGTCCTCGTACCTCCCGGGCGAAAGCCCCTTCGCGCGAAGCTGGCAACAGGGCAGCCCCAACTCGGCCCACATGCAGAGGAGGTCCAGGGGATCGATCTTCGTGCGATCGCACGAGTCGAGGTCCAGGATCGGATAGACTGGCCCGAGGTTCAACCACCCCCCACGAAGCCGATGAGCTCCACCCGGTCCGTCTCCGTGAGCTCGATCTCGTCCCACTGCGCCCGGTTTGGGAGTGTACCGTTCCACTCCACCGCCACCGTCACGGGGTCGAGGCCGTAATGGCGCACGAGGTCCGACAAAGTCCGCAGGCCGGCTTCCTCTGCCGAGAACGTGGATCCGTTTACAATCATTCACCCACTCGGACTGCCGGTCGCGTACATTGGGTTTACATCGAGCGCCGCTTTTCGAAACATGGGCCCCGCCGCGCCCGGCTGAGGAGAAACCCATTGAACCGTCTCAAGCACACCTTCACGAGCCTCTTTCTCTGCTGTCTTCTGGTACTGCCCGCTGCCGGCGCGTTCGTATCGAGCGTCAACGCCCAGCCCGCCAAGACCGCTACGGCCAAGGACGGGAATGGCAAGCAGGAAGGCAAGGAGGAGACGCCGGCCAAGCAGGAACCCACCCGCGCACGAGAGGGGGTCTGGACGCTCCTCGTGAAGGGCGGCTGGACCATGGTGCCGCTGGGGCTGATCACGACCATCATCATCGCCTTTGCCATCGAACGCGGATTCTATTTCCGCCGTCAGAAGGTCGAAACGAAAGGCTATTTCCGACAGCTCGAGTCAACCCTGGCCGCGGGAGGGTTGCCTGAGGCCGAGAAGTTCCTGGCCGAGGACCCACGACTCATTTCGAGGATCTTGACCCGAGCTTTGGAACGTAAGAACGACGGTTTTGAAGCGGTGGAAAGGGCCGTCGAGCTGAACGCCTCGGTCGAAGTGGGGAACTTGGAGCGGGGGCTGAACCTCTTGGCCAACATGGGCAATTTGGCGCCGCTCTTGGGTTTCTTTGGCACAGTTGTGGGCATGCGCGCCAGTTTTCTGCAGTTCGTCGAAAAAGCGGCGCCGACCGCCCAGGACCTGGCCGCCGGCGTGGAAGAAGCCCTGATCACGACGGCCGCCGGACTGTTGATTGCGATTCCAACCTACCTAGTCCACAACCTGTTCATCTACGCCATTGATAGCGTAACCATCGAATTGGAACGCAGCGCCACGGCCATCATCAACCGCCTGCGCAGTTGATCATGAGTTTTCGCATCAAACGGACCGGCCGGGGCGTAGAGGAAATCCCCCTCGCCAGTACGGCGGACATTGCCTTCCTGCTGATCGTTTTCTTCCTGGCTGCCAGCGCTCTCCTGGAACTGCGCGGCGTATCGGTGCCTCTGCCCAAGAAGGATGCACCCCCCATGCAGGTACTCAAGAAGAACCTCTTTCGCATACAGGTCCGCAGCAACGGGGACTACGAGCACGACGGAAAGGCGGCTTCGATCGAGGGCTTGGCCACCGGACTTCGCGATGCCTACAGCGCCAACAAGGAACTGATCGTGGCCGTTCGCGTGCACCCGGAGGCGCCGGTAGAGGCGATTCCCAGGTTGATCGTCGTTGTGCAGAAGCTGCAGATCCCACGCCTGTCCATCGGAATGGAGTAAGAGATGCAACTCCGCAGAAAGAGAAAGACGGAAGGCATACCGGTGGCCGCCATGGGGGACATCGCTTTTCTTCTCTTGGTCTTCTACATGGCCACGACCATGGTGACCGACCAGAAGCCGCGAGACATGCCGCTGCCGGAAGCGCAGGCTGGGGCGCAGAGTTCGCCCTACCCGCTCATCCTGTATCTCGATCGGAGCATGGCACAGCAGCGCACGGTCTACTTCTTCAACCAGGCAATCCCCATCGGGGCCATCTCCGAAAAGGTGAAGGAGCGCGCCACAATGGCTCCGGCAAGCGTTCGAGTGTACGTCAACATCGAGAAGGATCTGCCCTACCGTTACCTGAACGAAGTCGTCACGGCACTTAAGAATGCCGGAATCAGACGATTGGTCATTACGACGCGCGCTCCCCAGGAGTCCAAGAAATGACTTCGGAGGTGTTGGACCCCAATCCGGGCCCTTGGGAGCGGCTGGCCCGCCGTGCCGAATCCTTCGGCAACGGCGAGTGGGTCTTGGTCGGCCTCGTGGCCAACATTGGCATACTTCTGCTCGCTCAGGTGTTTCTCTGGCTGCTCCCCGACGAGAAGCTGAAGGCGCCCGAAATTGCCACGGCCACCGAGCTCTCCTTCGTGGAGTACGAAGAAGTGCGTCAGACGGAGCCCGTCAAGTCGCGGGACTTCTCCGATAAGATCGTGGAGAAGGATAAGCTGGACAAGGAAGAAGAGATCAACTGGGCGAATGCCGCTGACCCGACTTTCGATATGAACCAGCGCTATCGACCGATCTTCTCCTGGCCCGATGACAAAGACAACTACCCGGACCGCGCCCGCCGCAGCAGCCTTCCGACGGTGACTGTGAACTTCACCATGCTGGTCGGCTCGGACGGCCGAATCCGCGACGTTCGCATCATCGGAATGCGCAGCGATGGCGACGCGCACAAGGCTTACGAAGCGGATTTCCGACAGGCCGTTCGGGACATCGTGCTGAAGCGAACGCGCCTCACATCCAGGCCCTACACAGTTGGCGGCGTCGCCACGGAGTTTCGATGGACGGCCAGCATTCGGTTCAAGCTGCGCTGACCGCAGGAGGCTGGGCAAGTGTGCCCTTCCGGTTCTCGGCCTGGAGCCTGGCCGGGACGCTGACGGCCGCAGCCCTCTCCGTCAGCCTCACGCAGATTCTGCTCGGCGCCACGTGGGTCGTCTTTTTCGTCGAGCTCCTGTGGGGTGGACGGGACACGGCGCGTCGCGCCATGGCGGGCCGCAAGGGTGTCCTCGTCGCGGGCGGTCTTCTGTTCGCATGGATGCTGCTCTCCCTCCTTGCCCATCTGATCACGCAGCCGGACGCACGAGCCATCTTCCGGCTGGCCGCCCGCCGTGAGCTCTCCGATCTCCCGCTGTACCTTTCGGCTTGGATTGCGTTCATCGTCAGCAGCGAACAGAGGAACCGCCGCATCGTGACGGGCGGCGTGCTGGCCCTCGTCGTGATCGTGGTGGCCTCGGGAGTTGCGAGTATGTTCTCGGAGTACCGGCTGGCGCGCAGGGCCATGGGTTTCGGAACGACGCCGTCAGCGCGCAACCGCCCCCAGCACCTCGCCTTCGTTTGGGAAAACGTGCGCATCTTCCGCCCGGTCGGCTTCATGAATACCCGCCTGACCTTCGCGGGTCTGCTTCTCTTGTGTCTGCCCGTGCTCGCCTTTGCGACCTGGAAGTGGGCGGGTTGGCGCCGACTCGCGGGCACGGTTGCCACCGCACTGGGACTCGTTGTTCTCTTTGTGAACGGGACGCGCTCCGCCTGGTTGGGCTTGCCCGCAGCGGTGGTGCTTACCCTTCCGGCGCTCATGGGTCACCCGCGCGTTCCTCGAACCTCGTTGGTGCGCGCGGGGTTTGTGGGTGCGTGCGTTTCGCTGCTGGCGCTCGGCTTCGTATGGGCGCACCCGGAAGCCCGGCATACCGCCGCGGGCTTGGTGCGGGGAGAGTTTCTCCGCTACACGGACACGGAGCGGTCTGTTCTGTGGTCCTCCTCTTTTGAGCTCGCCTGGTCAAACCCACTGTTTGGCGTCGGGCCCGGGGCATTTCCATCCGCCCAGGGCGAATGGAGAGAACGCTTCACCACAGAGCACCCCATGACATTCTACTGGGTGGATAACGCCCCGGACGGTCACGCGCACAATGATTTCCTGCACGTGGCGGCGGTAGCAGGATTTCCCGCCGCGTTCTTCCTTCTGCTGATCGCGTACTTCTGTTTCAGCGCCGCAGTCGACGCCCGTCGGCCGGCCGCCGCTCGGGCCCTGCTATTGGGTTGCGTCGCCCTGCTTCCGGCGGGTCTCTTCCAGTGCTACTTCCAGGACGACGAGGTGGTTGTTGTGATCTGGCTGTTTCTCGGCCTGGCCGCCGGCTACGAAGTCGGAAAGTCCCGATCCTGACAGCGCGCGTTCAGGTCCAGAGATCGAAAACGCAGTCCCATCTCTTCCGGTCGGGCGCCGCGCGGGACCATCTTCAGGCGGATGGCCTCGGGGAATGCCGAATCGCCATAGGTCCCTTCGAGTACTACACGCACTTCGTCGCCGCTCTCCTTGCGCGTGTATTCCAGAGTCCGCAGGCGATTCTCCGTAAAACCGTACCGATAGGTTTCGTAAGGCGAATCGAGCGCGACGATGATTTGCCCCGGGCCGATTTTCTTGAGGTCAGCCCTCGGCGCGAATACGTCGGGCGGAAGCCGGGCGTAGAGCAAATCCTGAAAGAGGCGGAAGGGCAGCACGATCGAGTTGCTCCCCAGGCCGCTAACGGCGAACCGATCCACTGGAATCTCGGCCCGGCGATGCGCGCTTTCCCCGTAGGGATTGTCGATGTAGGCGGTCCCATCACGAACCGTGAGCCGGCTGATCGTGATCGGGAGAATGGTGTGTGTCAGCGTCAACTGCATCCGCTGCTTCCCGTTATCGACGCGCAGACTCCCGTTCGCCTCTTGGGAACGACCGGCTGCCACCAGGGAAAGACGAAAGGTTGCCGCGAAGCACGCGATGGGCGCGTACGTTTTCTGGATCTCGGCAAGTTGCGTGCGACGATCCAGATCGCGAGGCGTTTCCTTCTTCCCGCCTTCCGGAGGCGTCACGCATCCGTGAATCAACACGCATACGCCCAACCACATAGAGCCGCCGTACAACCGAGCCCCACCAAACCATTCCATGTTCTTCCTCGTTGCCCTCATTCTTCAGACGGACCATCGAACCGACCGGTTCAGTGGATCAGCGACCGTCCTTGGACGTCAGCTTTTCGATCTTCTGCCTCAGCCGGATCTGAACCTGCCGGTCTTCCTCCGTCAGGCTTTGCCCGCCCGCGGCGCGTTGCTCCAGGACCACCTGCCCCCTGCGGAAGGCCTGCATGGCCCGCCCGGGAGACTTCAGCTGCATATGAACGTCACCCAAGTGTTCGTACACCAGTGCGTCTTCCTGTTCCTCTTCTTCCAGCAAAAGTACTGCAAGCTGGAGGTGGTAGCGCGCTCTGCTGTAGTCTCCGAGGCGATAGTAGACCCAGCCGAGACTGTCCTGAAAGGCCCCGTTCACCGGAGCGACCTCTACGGCCTGACCGATGAGGCGCAGCGACTCCTGCAGTCTCACGCCGCGCTCCGCGTACATGTACCCCAAGAAGTTGGAGGCCTCGGCGAAATCAGGTTTGATCTCGAGCACCTTTCGCAAGTCCGCTTCCGTACCGTCAAAGTCCTTGCGGTCGTGCCGGACCGTGGCGCGAAGGAAGAGATACACGAAGTTCTTGGGTTCGAGTTCCGCGGCCTTGGTGAAGGCATCCTCAGCCTTCTCCAACTGCTTGGTGCGCCGATGTACGTTTCCCAGAACAAAGTATGCCGGTGCGAGCGTAGGAACCTCTGCTATCAGTCGATTGCAGAGTTCGAGAGCATCCTCGTGGCGATCCACCCGCGAAAGGAGCCGGGCCATGGCCAGTTCCAACTCGCGCCTCGGACCGGGCTCCTCCCACCGCCCGCCCTTGTTCCCCAGTTCGATGCTCTCGCGCAGGTACAGAACGGCGCGATGGTTCTGGTTGAGTGCCTCGTAATGAGCTGCAATCTGCTGCAGCAGGTGGGAGGCGGGACCCTCCCGGCCCTGCGTGCGCTTGGCGTTGGCCGCGAGTCCTCGTTCGGCCAACTCGATGCCCGTTCTGTGCCGCTCGATCTTGCCCGCAATGAGCGAGGTCGTCAGGTACTCCATGGTCAGGAGATCCGGGACATCCATCTTCTGGAGGATGCGCAGTCGAGCTACACGCGCGACGAAGTTGCTGGGATCTCCCCTGAGGTAGGCCCCCAGGTAGCGAAGCGCATCGCGGTCCTTTCCTTCGAGAACCAGAAGCAGGATCTTGTCGAGGACATCAGTGCTGCCAGCGCGGATTGCCTTCTTCACGTAGTGCAGGGCGCGATAGTCTTCATGCACGATGTGAATTCCGCCGAGCGCCGAGTACAGCTGCGGCAGATTCACGCCCGCCTCACGCAACCTGCTTTCGGAGAATTGCGCGACCGCTTCGAGCTCGCGGTGCGCTCGATCGAAGTCTCCCTTGCGGAAATAGAGGAAGTACCCGAGGACAAAACGCGCGTACAGGTTGTCAGGATTCCTGCGAACGAACTGCACGAAATAGAATCGGGAGCGCTCCTCATCGCCAAGTTGCAGGTGCAGGTTGGCCAGGCGCCACAGGGCCCGTTCCCGATAGGCGCCCGCGAGCGCCCCCGCCGTCTCGGCGTGGAAGATCACCTGCCGGTAGTGGACCTGGGCCCGCCTGTAGTCTTTTTGCTCGAAGTAGATCTCGGCGATCTGAAACTCGACCGCGGAGCTCCCATCGATGCGGCTGGCAGCGGGAATGAGCCGCTCGAGCGCCTGCGCGGGTTTTCCGGCCCGCCGCATCACCTCCGCATAGGCCACGAGCTGTTCGGCCGACTCGGGCCCGACTTTCAGGGCCTTGAGGATTTCCTCCTCGGCCGCGCCGTGCTCGCCTTCCAGGGACAGGACGCGGGCAAACGCGCGGCGCGCAAAGGCACTCTCCGGCCCCCGCGCGAAGTACTCCCGGAAAAGGGCGACCGCTTCCCGATTGTTGCCCCGGGCCTCTGCCAGGAAGGCGGCGCGCAGGATCGTATCCGGATGCCGATCTTGGGCGGAAAGCGGGAAGCTGATGGCCGCGAGGCCCGCGAGGAAGACGAGTCCGCGCACCACGCGGGAAGGGACCGCGTAGGCGGGCTTCGGGTCAATCGTTTCCTGGGTGGTCCGAGCACGGCTCCGTGGTCGAAACCCGCACCGGATGGTCGATAATGTAAGACGGACCCAGAGACGAAATGCTCCGACTCATACTGCGACAAATCCGCAAGCACTGGATCGCACTCCTGCTCATCGTGGCTGCCTGGGCGGTCGCGCTCTATTTCATCTTGCCTTCCCGAAACCGGCTCCTCGCGCGGGTATCGCAATGGGTCGTGCGACTCCCCAAGGCCGGTCGCCAGGATCCTGTATCCGCGTACCGCTACGTCGAGTCAGCACGGGCCCGGTTGACCGAAGGGAAGCTGGGATGGTTCTGCCGCTGGTTCGATACGCAGTCCTGTCTGGAGGAGCGCAGGCAGGCGCCCGTGCGACTCGATCTGATGGAGAAGGCATGTCGAGCCGTACCGCGGGTGCATCACGGAGAGCCGGACGTCTATCGCGCGCATTGGTTGGAGCGGCGCCAGTCCTGGAACCTCACGCCGGAGGCTGCCGCGCCTGCAAGCGCCGCTCTCGTGGAACCGTCGCCCTACTGGAAAGAAAACCGCCAGGTCGTGCTGTCTTCTCTAAAGGACCTGCTCGACGCTTCTTCCTATGCCTATGAGATCCAGCCGGAGCAGGTCGGACGCCCGAAGGGCGAGATGATTCTCGTCCCGCGTCTCTTCGAGGAGCATGCCCGCGCTTTGTGCTGGGATGTCGGAGGCGCGCTCATGTGGGGCGACTACATCGCGTTCCAGGAGGAGCGCGCGTTGCTGAAGCTCCAAGAAACCATCAAGGATTTCGACCGCCTCTACCTCTACCCGGACGAGCAACTCCTCGCGCGCGCCCGGATTCTCAGGGGCGATTCCAACTACGAGCTGGCTCTCCGACGCTACCTCGGCGCGCGGCCTCCCGCAATGGGCGACCCGCTGGGCTGCCGCAGCGACGTGTTCCGCCTCTCCTGTGTGGCACCGCTCGAAGCCCCCGAAGTGTTCCGCAAGCTGCTCCTGGTTCTCGCGTCCGATCGAATGCATTCAGTCCGCTATCAGTTGGGGCTGCTCTACTTTCTGATTGGCCGCCGGGAAGAGAAGCGCGCCCTGGAGCGGGCTGTCATCCAATTCGAGGCTGCCGCCACTTCGTCGGGGAGTGCACCGGATGCCCGCAAGAACCTCGTTCGAATCTATCTGCACACGGGCCGGACGCAGGAAGCCTATGCGGTCCTGCGCGAGCTGCACCTCACGGGAGTTCGCGACCCGGAATTTCGGACTCTGGCCAGGGCTGTCCTCTTTCACATGGGCCGGTTCCGCGACGCCGACTGTTTTTCAGAGGAGGCGGGCGGGCTTCATGGCCCGCGCGCCCATTGCAAATCTCTTCAGCTTTGACGGGTCACTTGCCGGGCGGGTCGTCCATCTTCGGACCCAACGGCGTAACGGGTAGCGGGTCTTTGCGGTCCTCCGGTGCTGATTTGGCACCGCCCGTGGGGGCAGCGTCATCGACCGGGCAGCCACCGCTCTTACGAAGCACACGATACCCATCGACCTGCTTCTTGAGGTATTCTTCTTTGTTGAACTGGTTGTTCTTCTTGACCGCAACCCGCTCTTTCACCTCCTCCACGAGCTGGGGATAGCGCTTGCGGTATTCTTCGTCGGTGAGATATCGTTCGGCAACAGACACGCACTGGTCGAGCGGAAGCGGTCCGAAGCGCGCGGGATCCTGCTGGCGCAGTTCCCGGCATTTCTCTTCTTTCTTCTCCTGGCTAAACCGTATATACTTCTCCATCTTTTCTTGCATGTACAGCTGCACTGCCATCTGGAGCATGACCTGTTCGAGGATCCGCTTCACGTGGGGACGATCCAAAAAGCCATCCTGCCGCGCGACCTGGTGAACGATGTGCTGGTCCCGGAAGCTTCGATAGGCGCGCTCCGGATCCATGTGTTCCAGGATGAACCGCCCCTCCCGGCTGTCCGGCGTGCAAAGGGCGCGGCCAACGGTTTCTTTGGATACGTTGTTGCTGCGCGTAAGGATCTCGAGTTTGGTGTTGTAGAACTCGTTGAACTCTTCTGTCGTAACGACATGGTCTCCGAGTTCCTCAATGACAGTTCCCTTGCGACAGCCGGCGCCCACGAACAGGATGACCCCGGAAGCAACGAGCAGTACCGCGGTCGATTTCTTGAGGAAAACCATAGTGCGCCACGAACGCCAGCACGCCGCTTTTGCGCATCCACTTTTCCCGGATGGGGCCTAAGGCGCGTGACCGGCAGCGGCTGACCCGACGGGCTCCGGGGCCGCTTCGTCATCCGGGAGCACCGGTGCGGCAAGAGCCCGCAGCACGGAGACAATGTCCACGAGTTGCGGCGGCTCCGTGGGAGAAAAGATGAGGGCCGGGCTGGCGCCGGGTACAAGCCTCAGATCCTTGCGCTCCTGAACGAGTCGCACGAGATGTGAGGCAGGAACTCGCAGTGCTTCACCGGCCTTGAGACGAATGGTGTCCCCATCTTCAGAGACGGCTTCGAGCCCGACGAGCGAAGCAAGGGTCCGTATCGACTCCATTTGGACGAACTCGACAGCCCGAATCGGAGGAGGACCGAAACGGTCGGCCATTTCGGAAGCGAGGCTTTCGACTTCGGCCGGGCTGATGGCTCCCTCGAAGCGCTTGTAGAACTCGATGCGCTGACGGGAGTCCGGAATGTAGTCCTCCGGCAGATAGAAATCCCGGTTGAGCCCCAAATAGCAGCGGAGTTCGTCAGGCACGGGCTTGCCCTGGAGGCGACGGACCGCGTTGTCGAGCAACCGAACGTAGAGTTCGAATCCGACATCCATGATGTCCCCGGACTGCTCCTTTCCCAGGATGTTGCCCGCGCCGCGAATCTCGAGGTCTCGCATGGCCACTTTGAACCCGCTGCCGAGTTCCTGATACTCATGGATCGTGTTCAAACGGCGCTGCGCCGTCTCCGTCAAAGCGCGGCCGGTCGGGTGAAACAGATAGGCGTACGCCTGCCGATCGGACCGCCCCACCCGGCCCCGAATCTGGTAGAGCTGCGAGAGTCCGAACGTGTCGGCTCTGTCGACGAGCAGAGTGTTCACGTTGGGCATGTCGATCCCGCTTTCGATGATCGACGTGGTAACAAGGACGTCGTAGCGCCGCTCGATGAAATCGAGGAGCGTGTCTTCAATCTCCTCTTCGCTCATCTGCCCGTGCAGAATGCGCACACCGGCGCGCGGCACCAGGTTGGCCACCCGACGTGCCGCCGGTTCGATTGTCTCGATGCGATTGTGAAGGTAGAACACCTGGCCATCGCGCTCCAATTCTCGCTGAATGGCCTCTTTCAGAATAGAGTCGGAGTCCTCCATGACGTAGGTCCGTACGGGCAGGCGGTCGCGCGGGGGCGTCTGGATGATGGAGAGATCGCGAATGCCGACGAGGCTCATGTGGAGAGTTCGCGGAATGGGTGTGGCTGAAAGTGTCACCACATCCACGAGCTTTCGCAGGTTCTTGATGGCCTCCTTGTGCCCCACACCGAACCGCTGCTCTTCGTCTACGATGAGCAGTCCGAGATTCTTGAACTTGACGTCCGGCGCTATGAGGGCGTGCGTCCCGATGAGGATGTCGGTTTCACCCGACGCCGCCGCGCGCTTGGCCGCCGCGACCTCCCCGGTCGTCCGGAATCGCGAGATCCAGTCGACGCGCACCGGGTACTCCGCGAAGCGCTGTGTGAAGGTCCGGAAGTGTTGCAGGGCGAGGATCGTGGTCGGCGCGATCAGGACCACCTGCCGACCGGCCATCACTGCTTTGAAAGCCGCGCGAATGGCCACTTCTGTTTTTCCGTAGCCAACATCTCCGCAGATGAGCCGGTCCATCGGTCGCGGCGCCTCCATGTCCCGCTTCACCGCTTCGATGGCGGCGAGTTGATCCGGGGTCTCTTCATATTGGAAGTCCGCTTCGAATTCCTCCTGCCACATAGTGTCGGGCGGGAATGCAAAACCGGTCCGGCTCATCCGTACTGCGTAGATCTCGATGAGCTCCTCGGCCAGTTGTTCGACACGCTTCTCTACGCGTTCTTTGATCCGGCGAAAGGAAGAACGCCCGAGGTGGTCCAGTCGCGGCGATTCCGTCGCGGATACGTACCGCTGGACGAGCGAGATCTGATCGAGGGGCACGAACAACCGGTCATCGTCCGCATACTCGAGCACCAGGAAGTCCCGCTCCCGACCGGCCGCCCGCACCCGCTCCAGGCGCACGAACCGACCGACGCCGTGGTTCACATGGACGACGAAGTCGCCGACCTTGAGGTCCACGAACGAATCGAGCGGGCGGGACTCGAAGCTCTTGAATCGTGCGGTCTTCCTGCGGTACGAGCGACCGAACAGGTCCGAATCACTCCAGAAGTAAAGGTCCAATGCTGGGAGTTGAAAGCCACCCCGCAGCGGCGCGCACACAATCGACAATGTGCCGGGACGCGCGGCCAGGTCGGCGGGAACCGCTTCCGCGGTCGGGTGGGAAGCGAGGGGGATGCCCTCCTCCCCGTGGAAGATTCCTGCGATCCGATTCACCTGCGCTTCGTAGGGAGAAGCGATCACGATGCGTCCGCCCGCCCGCACCCGCTCGGCCACGATCGCGCGCACCTCCCGAATGCGACCGCGGAATCGATCTGCGGGCAACACGGGCCCAGGCAAAGGCGCCCCTCCATCCGCCGTTACTGCCGGAACAGTGTCCCACCACACACCGAGACCATCCCCCTCCGGGAAGGAAGAAAGGAGCAGGGCAGGTTCTGCCACCACGCGGGCTACGTGCTGCTGTTCATAGAGGGTGGAGAACTCCCGCTGGACCGCTGCCAGACGTTCGCGCAGGGTCTGCTTGGGAAAGAAAAGCGTCTGCCAGGTTTCGCCGAACCAATCGCGAATGCACACCGCACGTTCGGTCAGGGCGAACACGTCCTCGAGGCCATGATTGTGCTGGAGCGTCCTCGGAGCCTCGGCTGCGTCTTCCACCCATTCCGGCACGGCCACGCCGGACTCTGCGGCCATTCGTTGGAGCGTTTCTTGCAGGCGCCTTTGTCGATCGCCGAACAATACGATCTCTGAGGCGGGCTGGACTTCGACTTCGATCAGCCCTGAAACCGTCGTCCGCTGCGTATCTGAGTCGAAGCGACGCATGGACTCGACTTCATCATCGAAGAACTCGACACGCACGGGCTCCGGATCTCCGGGTGGGAAGATGTCGAGGATTCCCGCCTTCCACGCGAACTGCCCGGGTGCCTCCACGATCTCAGTGCGAGAGTACCCGATTTGGTGCAGCCGTACTGCCATTGCATCCACGGCTACCTGCTGCCCGGTCTTCAGCACGAATCCCGAGGCGAGAAAATCCTCGCGCGCGGGCAGCTTCCTGAGAAAGCCGACCGCGGAAGTGCAAACGAGCGCGAGCCCACCACGCGCGATGCGGGAAAGCGCATACACACGCGCCGATGCTATGTCGGTGGGCACGGGCGAATACTCGTAGGGGATCGCCTCGATACCCGGAAGAAAAACGACGTTTTCCGATCCCAGAAAGAAGGCTGCTTCCAGAGCCGCCTGCTCCGCCTCGAGGTTGGTCGGAAGCACAGCAAGACACCCGCCTTTGCGCCCGACGGCTGCTGCCGCGGCGCCGGCCAGAAGGGAAAACGCAGATTCCGGGAGGGCAAAGCTCTCCAGCCGCGCCGCCGAAGCGCCACGGGGGAAAAGATAATCAGAGCACTCCTGGATCAGGCGCGGGACTGCCATCGCCTCTCCCCTTGCGGGGAAAAGACCAGACAACGGGGAGAGCCCGTCGGGACAACCCGAAAAGGGTATTCAGCTGATGAGCCGGTCAATCACGGCCCGGGACGAATCGGGGACCTGAGTCCGCAGCCGCGCGATCGATCGCTGATTCTTCACGCCAATCAATTCGGCGATCCGGCGAGCCTCGAGACCCCACTCGAGCAGTTGCAACACGAGATTCTCGCGCAACGCCTGGACTGTGAGCCGCCCGATGCCAAGCACGGAACACGCGGCCGCAAGATAGTGCTGAACAGTCCGTGGGGATACGGCTCGCCACTGCCCGTCCCCGTGGCGGATGGCAAAAAGGAAATCGTCGGCCGTCTTGCCGACCGTTTCGTGCAGCAGTTCGTACTTGAGACCTGCCGGAACGACTGCTTCGCGGCGAGCCCGGCCGTCGGGCCCCCGTAGGGTCAGGACGCCCCGGTCCGAGTCCAAGTCCGCGACGCGAATCTGGGTCAACTCGTTCAAGCGGACGCCGGCGCAGACCAGCCGGATCATCTTGCCGCACGGATGGGCTCGAGTGTGTCGGAACAGCGACTGGAGGGCCTCCCGCTCGACGTGACGCCCACGGGCCTCCTTGCGACGCGGCGAAGCTCCAAGAACGAGGGGACGGCCGTGCAAAGATCGATACCAATGCTTCACGGCTGCGACATGCACACTGAGGCTGGACTGTGTGGCGAGCCGAGTTGCAGCAACCTGCCCCAAGTAGCGGCTGATGTCCTCGGGTGAGGCCAGTTCTGGATTGACATCAAATTCTTCACCAAAGAGCATCAAAAATCGACGAATCTCCCGGGCATAGGTTTCCTGCGTGCTCTTGCTGAGTTCTGAACGCTCTTCCATGGGCGACTCCCCGTCATTTTTTGAGCTTCAGGTGGAGGAGCCCCTCCCATGGAAGCAAGTACAATCACGGTTCCGCCATGAGGAGGCGCAAATATTTTCGTCATAAGGGGAGGGTCCTGGTGCCACGACGGTTCTGCGCGCTGCCGTTATGTCGCCCCGCGCATTTGTGGGTTGGGCACTTCTGGAAGCGACCTCATACCCATAAAAAACCAAGGTTGCCGTTCACGTGAAGCCAGGGCTCCTTTCGAAAATACTAGAGCGCCGGTCCGGGCTTTTGGTCCGTGTCAGGCCCCCCGCACGTGAAAAGGAAGGTAAGCAGTGGATAGCATGAACTCACTCCGTCGACTGTGTGTAATCGGCCTGCTGGTCTTCGCCAGCGTGGCCCTGCATCCCCAAGAGAGCGGCCCCAAGCTCTCCGAAACGGAAATCCGTGTCCCGCCGGTCGAGTTCATCAATCGCGCGAGACGCATGGCTCCTTCACCGCGCGCCCTGAGAATTCGACAGCTTCGTGATGGCAACCGCGCCGCGGACACGGTCCGACGCGCGGGCCGTGCTGACATCCGGGGCTTCAGCTTCGAGCGCGTCTTCGTGCCCACCGAAGAGGGGTTCGGCGCGGACATCATGCGCATCAAGCGCGAGGCTAACTACGGTCACATCGCGCACATCCAGAGGGTCCTGGCGGGCTATCTGCAGGGGGCGTTCCAGTACAAGACCGACGACGCCATGCTGCTCGCCCAATTCCTTCTATACTACAATGCGCGGCTCCGCGGGAAGATGGACACCGTCCGCTCCAAGTACGGGCCAACTGTGGTCGGCAAGTTGAACCCACGCCTGGTGGGGATCGACCGCAGTTATCGGCGCTGGCCGGGGCGAACGGAGTTGCTGCTCCCCCTGCGAAAGAGCGCCAAGGATCCTGGGAAAGCGGACATCGATCCTGAGGAAGTCCGCAAGAACGCGGGCAAGGTCGGACCGAAGGAGAACGAGGCTATCAAGGACCTGGTGAAACGCAAGCGCGAGGAAGACAAGAAGGCCCTCGACGAACGCCAGAAGGACATCGACAAGAAACAGGAAGACATCGACCGACGCAAGGGCAAGGCGGAAGAGGCGAGCAAGAAGCTCGAAAAAGAGATCACCGAGATGCGCAAGGATCCCAAGCGCAGCCCGCAAGAGATCAAAAAGGCCGAAGAGAAACAGAAGGAACTCAAGAAGGAAATCGAACAGATCAAGAAGGAAGAGAAGAAGGTAGCCGAAGACCGCAAGGAGGTTTCCGAGCAGAAGAAGGCCATTGCCAAGCAGGAAGAGGCCGAGAAGAAGTCTGAAAAGAAGACCGCCGACGAAGTAACCAAGAAGGAGGAACCGAAGACCTCCAAGGAAGACGAGCGCAAGAAGATCGTCGAAGACATCAAGAAAGCCCAGGAAGAAAAGAGCGAAACGGTCGTGGGGACGCGCATACTCTTCATGCGCGTGCTCCGCTACTTCAACGGTGGCCACTACAACAACGAACTGTGGTTCATCGACGCGGCCAAGGATGATGCGGTGTTCCGCGGGCCCTTCACCCAGATTTGCGGACGCAGCTTCCTCGTGGTGCCGGATCTCGGCGTCTTGGTCATTGGCTACGGCGGCGAATCACACACCGACACCGAGCACAAGCTCATGCTCTTGGACGCCAAAAGCCTCGATGTGAAGTCCGCTACCAAGGAGTTCCTATTCTGGCGCAGCCCGATGATCTACCGCGACGACAAGCTGTACGCCATCGAGATCTTTCAGAATCGGCACTATCTTTCGCGCTTCAACAAGGATCTCACGCTCGATGTGCGCTCCAGCGAACCGGTCAGCCCCGATGCGGACGTGACTTTCTATCAGGAAAAGATCTACATCACGGGCAAGGCGCAGACCGGCCAGGCCACGACGATTCAGGTCTTTGGTCGCTCGGATCTGAAGATCCTCAAAACCATCCAGCCGGGCGGCTGAACGGAGGCGGGCCCCAGCTGGGGCCGCGCGCCCGCTCTTATCGGGAGGACCGCCGAAGGCCCCGCAGAAGGGGCAGCACAGCGCCTGCCACGCGCGCATGTCCGGCGGAGTTGAGATGGGCATCCCCCGGGAAGTACAGACTCTCGGCATCCTGACGAAGCACCGCGGTACCGTCCACCAGGAGCAGCTTCTGCTCCGCCGCCACCTGGAACAGGAGCAATTGTAGAGGACCGGGCCGACCAGAAGCGCCGGGGACGATCCCGCCCGCGGCAAAGACTTCCTTGGCGGGGATGTACAGCAACACGACCTGCAGCCCATCCGCCAAATACCTCGCTTCCACGATGGCCTGCGTCAGGTGGATGCGCATCTTCCGAAGACGGTCGGCCCAGGGTGGTCTTTCCGGAGCGCCCGGGATGTAGAAGGCGAACTGGCCGGTGTACTGAGTGGTCGGGTCCGTAAGCTGTCGCAATCGCCCAAAGCGCGAAAGGGCCTCCGCGTGGGTGAGCACGGGGCCCTTCGGCTCACGGCCGGGTCGGTAGTACTTGATCGGCGCGGGGCGACCGCGAACCAGGTCGGCCGCCCGCTTCACGATTCGAAAGGTGGCCCGCTCCCGTATCCAGCGCGTCAGGGACCCGGACGGGAGGAAGAGCAGCGCGGGAGGCCGTGCCGCCGCCACCCTACCTTCTTCGGCCAGGTGCACGAAAGGAGCAAAACGATCGAGATCGTCGAGGTCATTGTCGAACAGCTGGATCACCAGAATACGCGGTCGCAGAAGCGGAACCAACTCGCGCACGCGCAGCACGTAGAAGCTGGCAGAGCCGCCGTGCACGCCGCCATTGCGAATCGAAATCCCGGAATGTGCAAGTCGCTCGGGAAAGGTATCCGGGCAGTCCACGCCCCAACCCTCAGCAAAGGAGTCGCCCAGCACGAGCACGTCAGGCCGCGACGGGCCCGCCTTTCCACAGAAGCGCAGGCCGAGCTCATCCGTGCGCACCTCCACGCGGTACTCGGGACCCGCGGCGATGCCCACCCGATTGGGATACAGCCGGTAGACCGTTTGCGGGTCGTCGCCCTTCACCAAGATCATTTCCCGGTCAACGAAAGCAAGCGTCCCTTCGACGAGCAGCGCAAGCAGCAAGAGCGGCAGTGTGACGTACAGAAAACGCCGCCAGACGGGAATGGCCTTCCTTTCCATCTCCGCCGGCTCTCAGGCGACCGCGCTTTCCCGCAGCCGGTAGAGCAGATCTCGCCTCCGTGGAGTGAAACCCGCTTCTTCGATGAAGGTCCGGGCGCGGTCCTCGGTTTTGAGCCCGTAGCTCTTGAGGACGTTCTCTTCTATGACAACGGAAGAGATGTCATCGGCCCCGGCGTACAGCGCCAGCGAACCCACGCCCTGCCCCAGCACCATTACGGACGTCTCGATGTGGGGAATGTTGTCCAAGAACAGGCGGCAGATTCCCAGCACTTTGAGGTATTCGTGTGTGGGAACGGCTCTCGTTCGGAATCGCTTCGTCTGCTGTTGGAACGTCCACGGAATGAAGCTCAGAAAGCCCCCGGTGCGATCTTGAAGATCGCGGACGACGGCAAGGTGCTCAATGACCTCTTCCTGGGTCTCTTCGCTCCCGAAGACGATGTTGGCGCTGCCCGGCAGGCCTTCGTTGTGGCAGGTTTCCATCACCCGGACCCAATCCGAAACGGAAGCCTTCTTGGGCGAAAGGAGCCGCCGCATTCGCTCCGTCAGGATCTCCGCGCCGGCGCCCGGAACGGAATCCATGCCAGCTTCCTTGAGCCTGCGGAGCACCTCCTCCAGTGGCAGGCCGGTCTTTTGCTCCATGCCAAGCAGTTCCACCGGGGAGAAGGCACGGATATGAATGGCCTGGCCGAGTTGAGCCTTGACGGCGGTCAGAACATCCAAGTAGTAATCGAACGAAAGGTCCGGGTTCACTCCCCCCTGCAAGAACATCTGGTCCGCCCCGACGGCCACGGCCTCCCGCATCTTTTCCACCACCTGCTCCACGCTCAGCGTCTCCCCCCGAGGTGAGCCGAGCGGTTCGTAGAAGCTGCAGAAGGTGCAGTCCACGTTGCAGAAGGTCGTGTAGTTCACGACTCGGAACATGGTATACGTGACCTCGTCCGGCCGCCCGTGTGCCTCCCGAACCTGGCGGGCGGCGCCCATAACGCGCACGAAGTCCGCCTCCCGGTAGAGGCGCAGAGCTTCCTCGGGCGAGATCCGCTCCCCGCTGATGGCCTTCTCCAGGATGCCATCCGTGGGTTCGGGTCGGAACACACTCATGCAGCTACGCATGGCAACCGAACCCGGGGTGGACAGCTTTTTTCTGGACGGCGGCTCCGGTGCCCGCTTTGTGGCCTCCGAAAGGAGCCATTGATGTTCACGACCGCAGACGTAGCCACCAACCTACTGCATTTCCTCATCTTTGCGGGCGCCAATGCCATCTTTGTCTACGCCATCGTCTACCGACTGCGACTGGCCTCGAAGGCGCAGGCCGTCTCCAATCTGGCCTCCATCGAGGCGCGCATCCGTTCGGTTCTGCTGAACGTGCTGTTTCAGCAGAAGCTCTACAAACATCCAGTGCGCGGGCTCATGCACGGATTCATCTTCTACGGGTTCGTCGTCTATGCGCTGCACACGACGAGTCAGATGGTAGCCGGGAACGCTTGGGTACCGTTGAAAGCTGCGGGCCTGGATCCCTACAATTTCTGGATCACCGACTACACCTTCCTCCAGAAGATGAGCGGTGGCGTGCTCGCCACCTGCTTGGTCGGTTCCGTGGCCGCCATTGTGGCTGTGTTCGCCGTTTACAAGAATCTCAAAGTCGGCAAATCGTTCGACGCCGAGAAGAGCCCTGGCGCGCAGTGGGCATTCCTCCTAATCTTGGTGGCACTCGCGGGCGGTGCGCTGGCCCTAACGTTCGGCTCGGGCACGCATATGTACGAAGCCGTAGTTCAGCACTTCTCCCTGTTGGTCCTCACCGGCTTGGGCTTCTTCGCGGCGCGCCGTTGGATCCGCCGCCGCGAGGAGTTGGATATCCCCTCACCGGCTTCCTTCATCGTCATTACGATGATTGCCACACTCATGCTCTCGACGCTCGCCAGCGGCACCGCGCAAGCTCTACTCTCGGGCGGCGGAACGTCGGAAAAGTTCCTCTCCCTCGCCGACTTTCAGCGCGCACTGGCCCATCCGAACTGGATCACCGCCTACGTGGCGGGCCCGATTCTCTACCTTCTGGGTATGGACTCGGTGGGTATTGCCGAGGGTGTGCGCAACTTCTCGTGGTGGCTGCACATCGTCACTGTCTATGCCTTCATGGTCTACGTCCCCACGTCGAAACACTCGCACCTGATATTCGCGCCCATCAACTACTTCATGATCAAGGACCGCCCGCGCGGCCAGTTGAGCATGGTCAACCTCGAAGCCGAGAACGCGGTGTGGGGAGCGGGGAATGTGACGCAGTTGCAGTGGACGAGCCTGATTGATGGGCTCTCCTGCATCGAGTGCGGACGTTGCACCATTGAGTGCCCCGCCAATCGCACCGGAAAACCGCTGAATCCCAAGCGCATCATGACGGAGATCAAGCATGCCCTCCTCGACCATGCGGGAGAAATCCTCGCTCACGACGGCACGGACGCCGCCCCTTCGCGGGTCATCGGGGACCCGTACATCACGGATGAAGAGCTCTGGGGCTGCACCACGTGCTACGCCTGCGTGGAAGCCTGTCCGGTCGGGAACAACCAAGTGGAAGCCATCATCGAGATGCGCCGCAACCTCGTGCTCGTCGAGAGCCGCTTCTCCAGCGAACTGCAGCTCGCCTTCCAGAATATGGAGAACAACAGCAATCCGTGGGGGATCGGAGCACACACGCGCGCCGACTGGTGCCAGGACCTTGGCGTCAAGACACTCGCCGAAAACCCGAACGTGGACGTGCTGTATTGGGTTGGTTGTGCAGGATCCTTCGATGAACGCAACAAGAAGATTGCCCGCAGCTTCGTGAAGATCCTCCAGAAGGCCGAAGTGAGCTTTGGGATACTCGGAACGGAGGAGAACTGCACGGGGGACAGTGCTCGTCGCGGCGGGAACGAGTACCTCTATCAGACGCTGGCCCAGACCAACATCCAGACCCTGAACGGGTACAACGTGAAGAAAATTGTCACGGCCTGCCCGCACTGCTACAACACTCTGAAAAACGAGTACCCGCAGATGGGCGGGAACTACGACGTCCAGCATCACTCGGACTTCATCGACGATCTCCTCCGCGACGGCCGAATCGAGATGGACCCCGCCGCCGTCGAGGGGCTGCGGAGCCGCCGTTCGGTGTACCACGACTCGTGCTATCTGGGCCGCTACAACGATGTGTACGAACAGCCGCGGACTCTGGTTCGCAACGCGCTGGGGATGGACCCGGCGGAGGCCTCCGACCACCACAAGACATCCCTTTGCTGTGGCGCGGGCGGCGCACAGATGTGGATGGAAGAAACGCATGAGCGCGTGAACGTTGCCCGGACCCAGCAGCTCTTGGACACCGGTGCGGACACCATCGCCACAGCCTGCCCCTTCTGTATCACCATGATCACTGACGGCGTCAAGGCGGGTCACATGCAGGACGACGTGAAGGTTCTGGACGTGGCCGAGTTGGTCGAGACCTCTATGGTGGGTGGCGGCGGCGCCATCGGCGGCGGCTTCGAACAACGCAAAGCGGTGGGCGCGGGCCACTGACGGCTTGGGGGAGGAACGGGCCAAGAGGGTCCATAGGGTCCCGGGTGCACGCGTCGGTCACGTGGTCGTGGTGAACGACGGCCGTTGACTTGGGTTTCTTGGGCTTGGCGGCAGAGGGTGGGTGTTCGGTCTCCGTCGAAGGAAGTGACGTCAGTTTCGAGAGCGATCGGCGCAGATAGCGGTCGACGAACGCGTGGGCCGCGCAGGCAGCGGGTAGCGCGAGGTGACGGCAGGTGAATGAGGCGACCTCTCCACTGCCCTATCAACGAATGATCTGAGCTCCCTGCTCGCGCCCGGGCGAGCCCCCACCGCTTGGATGCCTACACTGCGCTCCAACCTGAAAACGGGTGGACCCACAGGGGTATCCGCCAACAGTCGTCATCCAGCGCCCGCGTAGCTCAGCTGGTAGAGCACTTCACTCGTAATGAAGGGGTCAGCGGTTCGAATCCGCTCGCGGGCTCAAGGGCCGCCCTTTTTCGCGGGCTCCGATTTGGGCTCGTCCTTTACGGGCTCCATCTTCTTAGGGTCGCCTTTGGGTTCGTCTGACTTCGCGCTTTCGCCTTTGCCCGGCTCTCCCTTCTTGCCAGCTTCCTTGGCTTCCTTGCCCGGGTCACGGCAGAAGAGTTCACGTTTGCGAATCTCACATTCGCGTCGTTGCTTGGTCTTCAGCTCAACGAGCACCCCGCGACCTTCCGAACCGTCGTTGATGAACTCGCCTTCGAAGACGTGGCCATCCTCGAACTTGTAGACACCCTGTCCCTTGCGTTGCCCGTTTTCGAAGGTGCCCTGGAATTCGTCGCCGTTCACGTAGCGATAGACGCCCTGCCCGTGCTTCTCATCTTCCTTCCATTCACCTTTGTACTGATCGCCGTTGGTATAGAGCATCGTGCCGCTACCGTGGCGCTTGCCTTCCTTGAAGTCACCGAGATACTTGTCGCCGTTTTCGTACAGGTAGGCGCCGTACCCGTTCATGACATCGCCGAAACTCCCGGAACGCTCGCCCTTCTCACTGTCTACGGAACGACTCTTGGCACTCGGACCGTCGGACTTCCCCGACTCGGCGCCGCCACCCGAGGTGCCCCCGGTTGTGCCTGATGCTTTGTCGCCTGACTTGCCGCTCGATTGGGAGGACGAGCATCCTCCTGCCCCAAGCAACAGGCTCAAACACAACAGCCAAAGCCCAAAGTATCGCATGGTCCCCATCCTACCGGCTTTTGTGCCCCACAGCAACCCAAAATGGTGGTCGCCCACGCGGCAAAAAGCTCCGCGGGCGACGATCCGGATTGCCACCCAGGGCGCCGTCGGTTTATAGTATCGGTGTCGCCCATGCGCAGATGGAACCTACACGTTTGTTTTGCCCGCCGCAGGGCCTTGCTCGGGGGAATCCTCGCGACGCAGTTCTTGCTTGCACCCCCGTCTGTCCGAGCCGAGGCTGAACGGGTCCCCAAGGGGATCGCCGTCACGCAGCAGACGGGGGTCCTGCTTCCCTGGGAGGTACGCCTCTTGGACGAGCAGGGCCAGGCGACTTCACTCCAGAAAATCTCCCGGGGGAAGCCGGTACTGGTCATCCCCGGATACTACGAGTGTCCGCGTTTGTGCGGGCTCATGTTCAGCTCCGCGAGGGATGTCATGCGCGAGGCCGCGCGCTTCGGGCTGGTCGCGGGGCGCGACTACCGGGTTGCCTCCATCAGCTTCTCGCAGCGGGACACGGTTGCTGCCGCAAAGAAGCAGGGGGACGCCTACCGACCAACGCTGGGGCTCGCGGCAGGTGACTGGCCCTTCCTTCGGGGAAGCGCCACGGACACCGCACGCCTCCTGTCGGCGGCGGGTTACAACTACCGGCCGGACGGTTCCGAATTCAGCCATTCCGCGGCGCTCATCGTGCTGACTCCCGACGGGCGCGTCTCGCGCTACCTGGACGGGCTGAACGTGCTCTCCCGTGACTTTCGGTTTGCCCTAATTGAGGCTTCCGGGGGTCGCATCGGCAGCGCGACCGACCGCGTTTTTCAGATGTGTTTCCGCTGGGACAATGCCGAGGGTCGCTATGCGCCGGTGGCCTGGGCCTTCATTCGGATCGGCGGCCTACTCACCCTCATCACGCTGGCCGGGCTCATCCTTTTTCTCAAGCTGTCAGAAAGAAACACTTGAGGCCAGGTCGCCGAGTCCAAAACTGGCGCAAGGAAAACCGGTTTATGTGGATAGAATGCGGCTCCGAGCACTGCGCCCAGCACGACTGGATCATGAACGTGATCCACATCATCACCATCGTCAGCACGATTCTCGTATGCGGAACGATGGTCTACTTCGTCATCCGCTACCGACGCCGTGGCCCGAATGACGTTACCTCCCGCGTTGCTCACAATACCACGATCGAGGTCGTCTGGACTGTCATCCCAACGGCCATCATGTTCGCCCTGTTCTACTTTGGCATAGCCCTGTTCAATGACATGCGCAGCGCCCCACCGGATGCCATGCGCGTGAACGTTACGGGAATCCGTTGGAACTGGTCTTTCGTCTATCCTGAGTTTTCGAACATGAAGACGGACCGACTCTACTTACAGGCGGGCCGGGACACCAAGCTGGTCATGCACGCAGCGCCGAACGACGTACTCCACAGCTTTTTCGTACCGGCCTTTCGGGTCAAAGAGGACGTCGTCTCGCCCACATTCGCAACCTTCATCACCTTTCGACCGCACATCTCGCCCGAACAGAAAGCCCTTCGACCGGAGCGTCGCGCCAAGGGGAAGGACCAGAACGATCGGGACCCCTGCATCGACCTGATGGCCAAAGGGATTGCACAGTGCGCAGCCTACCGCGTGTACTGCACGGAGTACTGCGGCAAAGATCACAGCGCCATGCTCAACTGGGCCATCGTGCTGGAACAGGCAGACTTCCAGAAGACCATGAAGTCACTGGAACAGCAGGTCTTGGAAGTTTCCGCCAAGCGGGGAGAGAGCATCTACAACAGCAACTGCCTGGCATGTCACACGAAGACGGGTAAGGATGCCACCGGCCCCAGCTTCTTGGGTCTGTTCGGGAAAGAGCGTACGTTCGCGGACGGTTCCGGTGCAAAGGCCGATGAGGCCTACATCCGGGAGTCCATGCTCAAGCCGACGGCCAAAGTGGTGAAGGGGTTTGCTCCCACCATGCCTCCGCAGAGCACGCTCAGTGACGCGGAGATCCGGTCCGTCATCGAATTCATCAAGACCCTCAAATAGGGCAGCAGATCGCACAGGGTAAGCATATGTCAGCAGCTACGGGACACGCACACGGGCACGAAGACAATCGCCCCTACCTCGAGGTAGGTAGGAACTTCTGGGGTTGGGCCACCACGACCGACCACAAGAAGATTGGCATCATGTTCCTGTTCATCATCATCACGTTCTTCTTCGTGGCCGGCGCCTCCGCGCTTCTGTTCCGGATCGAGCTCTTCTCGCCAGGAAAGACCATCGTCAACGCGGATACCTACAACGTTCTCATGACGCTGCACGGCGCTGTCATGGTCTTCCTTTTCATCGTCCCGGGCATCCCGGCAACGCTGGGCAACTTCACGTTGCCGCTTCTGATCGGGGCCAAGGACGTTGCCTTCCCGCGCATCAACCTGGGCAGCTTCTACGTTTACGTCATTGGCGCCACGATCGCGCTGGTCTCGCTTCTTTCGCCGGCCGATACCGGCTGGACATTCTACGCGCCTTACAGCACGCAATCGAGCACCCTCGTCATCTGGCTGACGCTGGGAGCCTTCGTCATGGGCTTCTCCTCCATCATGACGGGCTTCAACTTCATCGTAACCATTCATCGCATGCGCGCTCCAGGGCTGACCTGGAACAAGCTGCCCCTCATGGTCTGGGCCATCTACGCCACTTCGCTCATTCAGGTTCTGGCCACGCCTGTCGTAGCCATGACGTTGGTGCTGCTCGTCCTCGAGAAAACGCTGCAAATCGGGATCTTCAACCCGGCCCTCGGTGGTGATCCGATTCTCTTCGAGCAATTCTTCTGGTTCTACTCTCACCCGGTCGTTTACATCATGATCCTGCCGGCCTTCGGCGTGATCAGTGAGATCTTTCCGGTGTTTTCACGCCGACCTATCTTCGGCTACAAGGCCATCGCCTATTCGAGCCTGGCAATTGCGCTGGTCAGCTTTATCGTTTGGGGCCATCATCTCTTCGTGAGCGGCATGTCCGACTGGGCCCGCATCGTTTTCTCGTTCCTTACGTTCTTCGTGGCCGTCCCGACGGCCATCAAGGTGTTCAACTGGGTTTCCACCCTATGGAAGGGATCCATCGAGCTCAAGACGCCCATGCTGTACGCGCTGGGTTTCATCTTCCTCTTTTGTATTGCGGGTCTCACGGGACTCCATCTGGCAGTCTTGGGCACGGATGTCTTCCTGCATGACACCTACTTCGTAGTGGCGCATTTCCACTACACGATGCAGGGCGGCACGGTAATCTCGCTTGTGGCCGGCCTGCACTACTGGTTCCCGAAGATGACGGGTCGGATGTACAACGAGCGGATTGCACGCGCGGGATGGCTGTGGATTTTCATCGGCTTCAACCTGACCTTCATTCCTCAGTTCATTCTGGGCCTGGAAGGGATGCCGCGCCGCTACTACGACTACCCGGAACACTTCACGTTCCTACACCAGATTTCCACGATCGGCGCGTGGATCAACGGCGTGTCCTACTTCATGGTGTTCGGACATCTGCTCTACTCGGCTTTCCGTGGCGAAAAGGCTGTTCAGAACCCCTGGAACAGTCTGTCGCTCGAATGGACGCACGCGCCCACCGTGCCGCCGACAACGAACTTCCCGCAATTGCCAACGTTCCCGGATTCGACTTACGACTACGGAACCGAGGGGCGACCGGCCGCAACTCCGGCGCGACAGGCAGGTTGATAGGGAAGGAACCCGGACACGAAGCGGGTCCGCTCAAGCGGGCTCACATCAGCCCACCGAGAGGGCTTCACTCAAAGGGCTTGCAGGACAATAGGAAGACGACATGGCAGACGCGCACGCAGAACACGCAGACCGACACCCCGTTCATGAAGAACTGGGAGGTTACGAAGGGGCCAAGCTGGGCATGTGGCTTTTTCTGGCCACGGAACTCCTGTTCTTCGGGGTCATGTTCTGTGGCTTGGCCATCTTCCATGCCAAGTACGCGGAAGCCTTTAAGGCCGCGCACAACTCGTTGGATTGGCGCCTCGGCGCTCTGAACACGCTCTTCCTGATCATTTCGAGTCTTACGGTGGCCTTGGGCTTGGATGCCATCCAGCGCGGGAAGAAGACTCGTGGCAGTTGGATGATCTTTTTCACGATCATCCTGGCGTGTGCGTTCCTCGTGGTGAAGTACTTCGAATACACCGGGAAGTTCCATCACAAGATCTTCCCAGGCAGCGCTGCCGTCATTGCGGACTGGCGCTTGGCCCATGGACTCTTCGACATCTCACACACGTACATCCCGGTACCTGCCGAACTCAAGAACGGTGTGAACATCTTCTTCACGTACTACTTCGTGATGACGGGGGTCCACGGGCTGCACGTCCTGATCGGCATTGGAGTCCTCGCCGTGGTCCTCTACAAGAACACGCGCGGCCGCTACTCACACTGGTACTACACTCCAGTCGAGAACAGCGCCCTGTACTGGCACCTGGTGGACCTTATCTGGATCTACCTGTTCCCGCTCTTCTATTTGATCCGCTGATCGAGGATCGCCAAGCAAGGAGACTGCATCATGCACATACCTGACCAGGAAAGCCGCGGACACGTATCGCCGACCAAGACGTACTACATCATAGGCTCTTTGCTTTTGGTACTTACCATCATCACGGTGCTTGCGTCCCTGGTGCATTGGGGGGACATGATCGGCGTACCGGGGCTCCTCGTGAACGTGCTCATCGCCATGGTGATCGCCACGTTCAAGGCCGCGCTGGTCCTCATGTACTTCATGCACATGAAGTACGAGTCCAAGCTCATCTGGGGCATGGGCATCATTTATCCCATAATCCTCTTTGCGATCATGATCGGGTTCTTTTCCTTGGATGTATTCAACCGCGTGAACCCCGAGCTACCACAGCCCAAGCAGGGAGCACACCTGTCAGCTCCCCGCTGATGGACTCGGGGCGGGATTCCTTGGGGCCGCCATGGCCAATCGCCTTGCCACAGAGAAGTCGCCCTACCTGCTGCAGCATGCCCACAATCCTGTAGACTGGTTCCCGTGGGGCTCGGAAGCTTTCGAGCGAGCGGAGCAGCTGAACCGGCCCATATTCCTGTCCATCGGCTACGCCACCTGCCACTGGGGTCACGTCATGGAACGCGAGTCGTTCGAGAACGGCGACGTGGCAGCACTCCTGAATGCCCACTTCGTTCCGATCAAGGTCGACCGAGAAGAACGTCCCGATGTCGATCAGATCTACATGCGCGCCCTGCATGCCACGGGGCAACACGGTGGCTGGCCCCTGAACATGTTTCTCGCGCCGGACCGACGGCCGATCACCGGAGGCACCTACTTCCCGCCACAACCCGCGTACGGCCGGCCGTCCTTCGCGCAGGTGCTGCAATCCGTGGCCCAGGCCTGGGAACGCGACCGCGCCCGTCTCCTGGAAGCTGCCACTTCCCTCACGGCGTTTCTGGAAACTGGCGAACGGGCGACGGGCGGGCTGCCCACGCCCGAACAATTACTCAATGCTACGCAGGGGTACGAACGAACGTTCGATGCCTACCGGGGCGGCTTTCTGAACAACGGCCCCAACAAGTTTCCTCCTTCCATGGGCCTCCTCTTCCTCCTGCGTCAATACGAACGGAGCGCTCGTCCCGAGTTGCTCTCGATTGTGGAAACGACGCTCGACCACATGAAGCGTGGCGGGATCTACGATCAGGTCGGCGGCGGATTGGCCAGGTATTCGACCGACCACGATTGGCTGGTGCCGCACTTCGAGAAAATGCTCTACGACAACGCTCTGTTTGCCATGGGCTTGACGGAAGCGTATCGCCTCACGCAGAACGACCGGTATCGTACGTGGGCGCTCGATGTCTTTGAGTACGTGGCGCGCGACATGACTTCTACCGACGGCGCCTTCTTCAGCGCCGAGGATGCGGATTCCGAAGGCGAAGAGGGGCGCTTCTACGTCTGGACGGAAGCTCAATTTCGCGAAGCCCTGAAGGAGCAGGTTTCGCGCGAAGAGTTGGGCTTGCTCCTCAAGTTCTGGAGCGTTACGGCGCGCGGGAACTTCGAGGGTGCAAACATCCTGCATGAGAGCCTGCCCCGAGACGAATTCTGCCGCGCAGTCGGCCGGACCGCGTCTGATGTGGAGGAATTGGCGGGGCGCGCACGTGCGGTGCTGCTCACCGCCCGTTCGAGTCGCGCTCGCCCGCTGCGCGACGACAAAGTGCTCACTTCGTGGAACGCCCTCCTCATCAGCGCGCTCTGCCGCGCTTCGCAGGCATTTGACATGCCCGAACTTGCCAGGCGAGCGCAGCGCGCCGCGGAATTCATCTGGACGGTGATGCGCCGCACCGACGGCACGTTACTGCGGCGCTTTCGGGAAGGAGACGCGCGCCATCTCGGAACCCTGGCGGACTATGCGCTGTTCGGGGGCGCGCTGGTGGATCTCTACCGCTCCACGTTTGAGCCCGTGCATATGGAGCGCGCCGCGGAGTTGGCCACCGAGATCGAAAGGCGTTTTGCCACTGGGGATGGCGCGTACTACGATGCCGACTCGGAAGCGCGGGATCTCATCGTGCGGTCCGTGGATGCCTACGATGGCGTGGAGCCCAGCGGGAACAGCGCGGCCGCCCGCCTCTTCCTGGCGCTTTCCGGCTATGGCATCGACGCGGCGCGAAACCACGAGCGCTGTGCGGGAGTCCTGCGCAAGTTCGGGCGGACAGCTCTGGAAAGTCCAACCGCGCATCCTGCTCTGCTGACGGTAGCCGACTCGCTCGCATCCCCGGGTCCGGAAATCATCGTGGTGGCCGCGAAGGGCACTGAGGAGGCCTCGATTGGCTCCCTGCGGCAGTTGCTCGGACCCGATGGCATTCTCGCGGTCGCCTCCGGCCCTGGTGCCGGAATCGAGCAAGCCGTGCCGCTCATGGAAGGCCGCACGGCGCAATTCCCCGAGCGCACGTTCTATGTATGCCGAAATCAGACGTGCGAGCGGCCGGTGGGGACGCTCGAGGAGGCGGCCGCTCTGGTTCGGGACGGGCGGGGCAGCACGTGAAGCGACCGCTGTTTCCTCTTTCGACGGTGTTGTTTCCAGGTATGCCGTTGCCCCTGTACATCTTCGAGCCTCGCTACCAGGAGATGATCGCCCGATGCCTCCACAACAAAGAGACCTTCGTGGTGGCCCTCATCCGCGAAGGCGCTGAAGCGCTGGGGCCTCTCGCGGAACCGTACACGGTGGGCTGCTCCGCCGTGATCCGCGATGTCACTCCGGTGGGAGACGGTCGCCTTCACATCAAAACGATGGGCGTGGACCGCGTGCGGCTGGCCGAAGTGCAAAGCGAACTCGCGTACCTCACGTGCACCACCGAAACTTTTCCCCTCTCGATAGAGGGTGGACCCGAACTGGAGGAGCAGGCTTCCCGGATTCGCAATCTCATAGCCCGCTACGTGGGGATCCTCGCGCCGAATGGCAATCGCGACCTGCCCAACCTGCCTGCTCTGCACCCGGTCAAGCTCTTCTGGTTGGCCGCCGACCTGCTCCAGGTGCGCAACGCGCGCAAGCAACAATTCCTGGAGGCTCCGGACGCTCGCTCCCTCGCCGAGAGCCTCGAGGTCGCCTTCCGGAACGAAATCACGTTGCTCACGGCGATAGCAAGTCAGAAACAGGCGAATGCGGACGGAAACCCGCTTTCCCTCAACTGAGCCGGCTCGTGGCGGGCGGGTCCGTCTGTCCTGGAGCCGTCCCTGCGCCCATCTGATCGCAGTGGCCGCTTGGCTCGCCCTCTATTCCTGTCACGCAAGGCCCGTGGCCGCCGAATCGTTGCTGTCCATGGATGTGTCCGCTGCTCATCGCCGAGACCTTCTCCCCCTGGGGCGGGAACGGTACGCGGAGCCCGAGCTCGATGCGGTCTTCCTGGACCTGCGCGCTCAGGGTGATCCCTTCTGCCGGATGGTTTGGGGACAGGCGAAGTGGGACCTGACGCGAGCGCAGAAATTCCTGTCCCCCGGCGGCGTGAAGGCAGTGCGCCAGAGTTGCACGAAATGTCTTCCGAGCATCAAAGCGGGCTGTTGGAACTTCTACTCGATGAACGACTTGGAACCGGATCGCGATTTTCGTTTGATACGCGCGCTTTTCCCGGGACGCAGATGGGACTGCTACAGCGTGGGTTTCCTCCAACCCTACATCATGCACGGTACACTCCAATGCGAGTCGCTTTCCATGGTGGATATCGATTGGCGTTTGATGCACGGACACACCCAGATGGTCCGACTCTACCGCGAGCGGGCCTTCGCGGAGTCTCGTTCCCTCCACGAAACGGTGTCACGATTGGACGTCGGCTGGGTGGCGCTCGCCCCGACCAAAGAATCCAAACACCGCGTGAATGTGGACTTCTTCTGTTCCCGCCACAAGCAGCAGAAGTTCTGTCCCGGCTACTTTCGGGCCGCGCAGGGCGTCTTCGAACGATTGCGGAGGGTTCGACTCAGTCTAACCGCGCTCCACGACGAACCGTATCGCGCAGGTGCGCCGGGAAGTACCAAAGTCATTTACTTCAGCAACGCGTTGGAGTCTGCCTACACGTCCCCGGCCGAATTTCGCACACTCATGGGCCGTCTGCAATCTGCTCTCGAACCGAACGGGAGCGCCCTTCTGATCCACCATGTGGGAGGGTATCGCCTGTTCGGTCTGTACGAACTTCGCCGCGGTGAGTCGGGTACATCGCTGCGGACCGTTTGCCGGGACGTCTATCTCATGCCGGACCGCGCTCGCTACGATTCGCACATGGAGCGCTACTCGAAGACCCGCAAGCCACCGGCGTGCTGGCGCCTGGTCGCCCGCCACGGTCTGGAACGCGAGATGATGGAACGCGCTCGCCTCAAACGGGCAGATCCCCGTCGCTGACGGGAAGTCCCCGGCCGGGTCGCGTTGACCGTTCCACGGTCAGGGTGAGCCGGTTTCGACTCCTGTCGTAGGAGACACTGTCGACCATCTTCATGGCCAGGAGCAACCCGCGCCCGTGAAAAGCTTCCTCGTCCGCCCCACCGGCACGTCTCTGTAGAGCGCCGAAGTCGAACCCGGGTCCTTCGTCGCTGATGTGGACCTGAACGCGATCCGGCTCGACCTCGTACTCCAAATGGATCTGGCGATTTCCGCTCGAAGCGCGGCTCAGGTTGCGCAGCCGGGCCAGGTACTCCCCTTCCCGCACAAGCTCGGTCTTGCGGTCGTAGCCGATCCCCAGGTTGCCGTGTTCCAGGGCGTTCGTGAGACACTCGAAGACCGCCAGGTTCAGGCTGTACATCTGGCCTGCGTCGATGGCCCCGGTCCCGTGAATGTCCGCAGCGACCTTGTTGGCTACCAGCGGAAGCAGGTCCACCTCGGAAGGAAGCATGTAGGAGACACGCTTTTCCACAACGAAGGTCTCCACGTTGGTCCCCACGCTGGCGCGCAGCCGCTCCCGCTGGTTGGCCACGAGTCGCTGCAACAGATGGGAGTCCATTGGCTTGCGCAGCACGTCCAGCGAACCGGTCTCCATGGAGAACAGCATCACCTCATTGGATGGTTGCGCCGTCAGGAAGATGATGGGCAGATCCAGGGTGATCGAACGCACGCGGCCAATCGTGCGACGCAACTCCTCTTGTGGAATGTCGACGTCCAGAAGAAGGAGTTCGAAGCTTTCCTTCTGCAGCGCTTCGACCACTTCGGTCGAGTGCTCGATGACACGCAGGTGCACGTCTTCGCCGCCTCCGGCCGCAAGCAGGCTGCGGTCCTCCTCTTCGCGCAGAAAGGCGAGCACCCGAAAGTGGCCGTTCGTAGTGTTTTCGCCGGAACGCCGCACGGTCACAGACTCGAGGACCCACTCTGCGGGGCCTTGTTCACTCGGGAAAGCTCTAAAAAACGGTTTGACCGCAAAAGTTTCGGCGGAGTTGTGTTCCTCTCGCGCGGGCGCAAGTCCGCAAGAAACGGCGTCGTAGCCAAGTGGCTAAGGCAGGGCTCTGCAAAAGCCCCATCGCCGGTTCAAATCCGGCCGACGCCTCATTTCTTCTCCTCATCCCGCCCGGATGATGGAATTGGT
>CAZPFB010000049.1:16301-40592 GCA_964585735.1 uncultured Leptospiraceae bacterium | reverse complement strand
TTTGTCAATGAGCGCCCCGTGAAAAAGATCATGTCGATTGCCGCGTTCCCCGGCTCCTATCGCTCATGCAGGAACGCGACGAAGTTGCCGTGAAGCTGATCGCCTGGAGCCGGATGTACGAAATCGGCGTGCCGGAGGTGGACAGACAGCACCGCGAACTGATCGAACTGACCACAAAGCTGGTGGATGCGGTCCACAGCGGACACGGTCGTGCCGCCACAGTTCCTGTTCTCAAAGACCTTATACAGTATACAAAAACACATTTTCACGATGAGGAGGCACTTATGGAGCGGGTCGGCTTTCCCGATCTGGCCGAACACCGGCGCGAGCATGAACGTTTCATTCAGGAAGTGGCGGCGGCGGCCCGCGAAGTCCTCACGGGTACGGGAGTTCCGACGACGCGCATCCTGAACTTCCTGTCAGACTGGCTGGTCGACCATATCATGGTGTTCGACCGAAAGATCGGGGTCTACATGAAGCAGCACGGAATCACAGGATCGTGAAGTCCACGCGCAGCAGGCGCCATCGCTCGTTTTCACCGGAACCGGTCGCCTGGACCCACCGCGCCGAATCCTTCCTGACACAACCTTCGTTGCTTGCGGTCGCGACGTCTGATGGGAGGAAGAACCTGATGACCCTGACGATGAAGCTGATCGGGGACTTTCTGTCAGAGCCATCCCTGGCCGTTTTGGTACGCGAGGCCCGACACACGCACGGCCTGCTGCGCGAGGCGAATTGCTTCTCGGTTAACATGGGCCACAATCTTGCGTCCGCGATAGACTATTGCGGTCACCATTCGGGAAGGGATTTCGACAAGGTGGCCGGCAGCGGCGTCACTCTGCTGCCTGGTCTGCGCACGAACGCGCCGCTGGTTGCGGAGGCGGAGTGGCACTATGAATGTGAGACAGTCACTGTGCTGCCGGTAGAATTGGGTTTCGGTGGCTCCTTGGTCATCGGCAGGATAGTCGGTACGTTCGTGCACTCGGAAAGCCCTGGCCATTGCTGAAGACGGGCACGAACGCGATCGAGTCCGGGAACGGCCATGGCCAGTGCCCCTTGCGCGCGGCAAGGTGTGCTTTTTCACGCTCGGTCTTTTGCTGTCCTCGGCTGCGAGTGTTCGGCGCGCCCACGGTACGCGGCAAGGTGGCGTGGATCGTCCGAAGGCCCACCGGCGTTTCGACGCGACCCGCCAGCCTGCATCGGCACGAAAGCAGTCGCACCTTCCCAAGCCTCCGGTCCCGAATGCAGTGTCGGACACGGAGGCGTTGTCCCTGTCGCAGTTTCCGGTGACGAACGGTTCACGGCAGCGGCAGGCGCACTTTTGAGCGGCCGGAGGGAGGCGACTCTGAACGTGGTCTCGGTGGAAAGCCTTGACCTCGAAGGACATATACATTAGCATATACATCATGGTGCGCACGCAGGTTTACCTCACACCCGAGGAAAAAGAAGCCCTCGAGGCCCTCGCGCGCGCCACGGGGCGCAGCCAGAGTGTCCTCATCCGGGAGGCCGTGGACCGCCTGGTGCATTCCTATTCAGGAAATCAGCAGGCCCGCCGGACCACCCTCGACCGCGTCTTCGGGAGCTGGAAAGGCAGGTCCGCCCGGGATTTCGCTCGCATTCGAAGCGAACTGGACCGCGTCCGATGACCGCCGTGCCTGATAGCCTGCTGGTAGACACCGACATCCTCGTGGATTGCCTCCGAGGGATTGCGCGGGCCCGGGATTTCTTGGTGTCGCGTGAGGAACGACTCCTGGTTTCGGTTGTGTCGGTGGCGGAATTGCACGCTGGCATTCGTGCCGCTCGGGAACGTCGGCCGCTTCAGGAATTGCTCGAACTGTTCGTTCCCTGTGAGGTGACGGTCGCCATCGCTCAAGCGGCGGGAGGGCTGCGAGCCAAATACGGGCGCTCGCACGGGACGGGTCTGGCCGACGCCCTCATCGGGGCCACGGCACTCGAACTGGGGTTCCCGCTGGCAACCGGCAACCGCAAGCATTTCCCCTTCGTTCGAACGGTTGGTGTTCGTTGAGTTCGTCCAGAAACTCATGCACCTTTCGATGCCTGTCTCTCAGGAGCGCTGGCGGCACGCGCGCTTTCAGCGGCCGAGCGTTCCCAAACCAACAACGCGGACTCGCTCGGGAACCTGTGAGCGCGACGACAGAACCTTCCGGGGATTCTTTTCGTTTCGGCCGTGAATGCTCGGCGCGCCCTTGGTACGCGGCACACTCGCGTGAAGGCGCCCGAATCTTTCCGGCGTTTAGGCGCGGCCCGTCAGCGCGAATCGGCGCCAGAGCAACCGCACCCTCCCAAGCCTCCGGGCACGAAGTTATCTTGGACACGAACACCGTCGTTCTTCCCGAAGCCTCAGGTTTGTGCGGCGAGCAGGGGCGCTCCGCGGGGCCATTCTACGACATTCTGCCTAATTCGTACGCAATATGTCATCAGGTGGCACGGCCCCGAAGGAGGATGCCCAGACACAAAGCACCTCTACCGCCGAGGGTGTGGGTCCCAAAACGCCCATGGTGGCGCTTTTCGCAGCGTTTCGCCCGGTCATGGTCCGTTCGCGCCTCCTGGCACACTTCGTGCTTCTGTTCCAGTCGAGAGAGTCATTCTTCGTGACTACCGGTTTCGCCTGCGGGCGAGTCAGGCCGGGGGTGCGGTCAAGCGCCGCTTGCGGCGAGCTGAAGGACTCCCTTCAACTATTGGAAGGAGCAGCATATGATACGAAACAAAATCGTGCGGCGTCTCCTGCTCGTGGGGCTCTTTCTCGGACCCATTGCTCTGTTTGCTCAGGGTAAGGTCGAGAACAAGACTCCCACAATGGCAGAGCTGTCGTATGCGATCGACAACGTCACCCTGTTTTTCTGCGCCGTGTTGGTGATGTTCATGCAGACCGGCTTTGCCATGCTTACGGCAGGCCTCTCTGCGGCGAAAAACACGGTAAACATCCTCTTCAAGAACTTCATGGACATCTGCGTCGCGGTGATCGTATTCTCGGTCATCGGGTACGGTCTGATGTATCCGGGTTCCGCCTTCGAAGGGAAGTGGTTCGGTTTCGCGGGCTTCGGAGTGAGCACCGCAGCACCGGATTTGGCTTCCATCACGAAGGCGTACCTCGAAGGCGGCAAGGTCTTCCATCCGCAGGTGGATTGGTTGTTCCAGGTTGCGTTCGCGGGAGCGGCGGCCACGATCGTGGCGGGCTCCATGGCCGGACGGATGAAGTTCGCAAGCTACCTCGTCTACAGCGCTCTCTTGACGGGTCTCATCTATCCGATCAGCGGTATGTGGAAGTGGGGCATGGGCGGACTCAACGCGATGGGCTTCCATGACTTCGCCGGGTCACTGGTGGTGCACACGGTCGGCGGTTTCGCCGGTCTCGCGGGCGCCATCCTGCTCGGGCCCCGGATCGGAAAATTCGGACCGGACGGTAAGCCGCGCGCCATGCCGGGCCACAACCTGGCCCTGGCCACGCTCGGGACTTTCATCCTATGGCTCGGCTGGTACGGCTTCAATCCAGGTTCGCAGTTGGCCTTCGCTCGCAACGGCGACATCAGCGCGATGATGCTGATTGCCGGCAACACGACGCTGGCGGCCGGTGCGGGCGCTCTGACCTCGGTGTTCTTCATCTGGATCTTCTACGGCAAACCGGAACTTTCCATGACCCTGAACGGCGCACTGGCAGGCCTGGTCGCCATCACCGCAAACTGCGACGGTGTCACGAACGGTCAGGCGATCTTCATCGGTGGCGTGGGTGGCGTGCTCGTCGTACTGGGTGTGCGGCTGCTGGACATGCTCAAGATCGACGACCCGGTGGGCGCGTGGCCGGTGCATGGACTCAACGGACTTTGGGGTGGGATTGCGACCGGGCTCTTCCATGCCCCGACGACCGTCGGCGGCGCGCAGCTCTCGTTCGGCAAGTTCCTGGGCGTCCAAATCATGGGTTCGCTCATCTATGCCGCCTGGGCTTTCGGCACGATGTTCATAGTGTTCCTGCTGCTCAAGATGGCGGGAATGCTGCGGGTTTCGCGAGACGAGGAACTCAAAGGCCTCGACATCGGCGAACATGGCGAGGAAGCCTATCACGGCTTCCAGATCTATACGGTGGAGTGAGGGGAGGTAACGCATGAAACTCATTACAGCGATCATACAGCCCCACAAGTTGACCGACGTGAAGGACGCGCTGGCCAAAGCCAGCGTAACCAAGATGACCGTCACGAACGCGCTCGGGTGCGGTCAACAGGCGGGCTACGACGAAACCTACCGCGGCGTCAAAACGGAGATCAATCTCCTCAAGAAGGTCGTGATCGAAATCGGCGTGAACGAAGAGTTCGTCAAGCCGACCATCGATGCGATCATCGCAGGCGCGCGGACCAACACGATTGGGGACGGCAAGATCTTCGTGACCGACCTCAAAGAAGTGATTCGGATTCGCACCGGGGAAACCGGTCGCGAAGCCATCGGCTGACGGGGACGAGTCTCCCGTTTGCGAAACCCCGCCCCTCCCGGGCGGGGTTTTCCTTTTTGCTCGGTGCGGCCGGAGCCTTCGGTGTCGATTCGAGCACCGGGCTAACGTCAAGTGAGCGTGTGACACGCTGTCGGGCCGCCGCAGGCACTTGTGACTTCCCAACAAAAACCTGGTTGCCCGGAGTCACTTGCGCCGGAGGTTGGGAGTATGGCAGGTTCCGTCAAGACTTGGGGAAAGAAGGCGACCGAACGGGTCCGGCGCTCGCTCGGTAGAGCGCTGGGCGGTCGCGCGCAGAGGTTCGTCTCGCTTGGAAAGGGCGCACCCAGTCGGTCGGTCGCTCCGCTCTCGGCGCGTGGCGGTCGCTACACTCCGGATCCGCTGGAAATCGAGCCCTTCGAGATCGAGAGTCTCGACGTGTGGGGGTTTCGAGACACGCGTTTCCTCATCAATACGCGCGGCCATGTCGAGCTTTCCGGGAATCGTTACGAACTCTCCGGTCAGGACCTGCCGCGTCTCCTTCCGTGGATCACGCGGACGCTGGGCCTGTCGATCGACGCGGCTGACACGAAACGGTCGCACTATCCGACCTACATTGCCGAGCCGATCCGCAACGAGGCTTTCCTAAAGAAGGTGGCTCGGCTTCTGCCTGCCGATCAGTACACGGCGGACGGGCCGATCCGTCTGCGCCACGGTCACGGGCACACTCAGGAGGAAATGTTCCTCATCAAGTACGGTCGCATGCCGCGCATTCCGGACCTGGTTGTCTTTCCCACTTCGGAAGAGCAGGTCAGTGATTTGGTCGCGCTCGCCCTCAAGTGCGATGTGGTGCTCGTCCCCTACGGTGGCGGAACCAACGTCACCGACGCACTGCGCTGCCCCGAAGACGAAGAACGCATGATCGTTTCCGTCGACATGCGACGGATGAACCGCGTGCTCTGGATCGACCCTGCCAACCGCATGGCCTGCATCGAAGCGGGTGCGGTTGGACGGCATATCACCCAACTGCTCGCCCAGCACGGCTTCACCATGGGCCATGAGCCCGACAGTCTGGAGTTTTCCACGCTCGGTGGTTGGATTGCCACGCACGCCAGCGGCATGAAGAAGAATCGCTATGGAAACATAGAAGAACTCGTTCTGGACGTTCGGGCCGTCACGGCCGCCGGAATTCTCTCCCGACCGAGTGCCATGCCCAGGGAGTCGATTGGGATCGATCCGAAGCTCTGGCTCTTGGGTTCGGAAGGATCGCTCGGGATCATCACCTCGGCGGTCGTGAAGCTGTTCCCGCTGCCCGAGGTTCGGAATTACGGTTCGGTGATCTTCCCGGATTTCGAACGGGGCGTCGACTTTATGTACGAACTGGCGCAGCAAAGCACCTGGCCCGCCAGCGTACGCTTGATGGACAATCTTCAGTTTCAACTCGGGCAGGCTCTCAAACCCGGCGCAGAAGAGAGTCGTTGGGAGGTGCGCAAGAACCGGCTCCAGAAGCTGTTCGTCACCGCGGTGAAGGGGTTCGATCCGGATCGGCTGGTGGCCTGCACGCTCGTTTTCGAAGGTAGCGCAGACGAGGTGGCTGCTCAGGAGCAAATGGTCTACTCCATTGCGCGTCGGCACGGCGGCCTCAAGGGCGGGGCGGAGAACGGCCGACGGGGTTACCAACTGACCTTCGGCATCGCCTACATCCGCGACTTCATGATGAACCACCACATGATCGCGGAATCCTTCGAAACATCAGTTCCCTGGAGTCAGGTGGGCGAGCTGTGCGCCAACGTGAAGAAGCGCATTGCTCTGGAACACGAACGTCGGGGTCTGCCGGCCAAAGCGTTTGTTACCTGTCGCGTGACGCAAGTCTACGACACCGGCGCTTGCATTTACTTTTACCTTGCCATCTATACGAAGGGTGTAGAGAACCCCTCGCAGGTCTTCCAGGAGCTCGAACACATTGCCCGGGAGGAGATTCTCGCGAGCGGCGGATCCTTGTCTCACCATCACGGTATCGGAAAACACAGGCGCGATTTTGTCCCTCAGATCATGTCGCCCGCCATGATCGAGTGGAAGCGCAAACAGAAGGAAGCGCTCGATCCTCTGGGCACGTTCGGAACGCGCAATCAGCTTCCCCCCGAGGAGGTCCGTGTAGAAGCTCCGCGGACCTGGCGGCAGCGCATTCGCCGGCTGTGGAATCGCATGCGGGGTGCCGCGTGAACTCCCCTTTCCAGGACCGCGTCTTTCTTGTGACGGGCGCAAGCTCGGGCATCGGGCGGGAGCTGGCCCTGCAGCTTTCGGCGGAGGGCGCGCGTGTCATTGCCGTGGCGCGTTCGGCCGACAAGCTCGAAGCCCTGCGCGCCCAGGCGGACACTCCCTACCTGAGGATCCAGACTGCGGACGTAACCCGGGAGGAAGACTGTCGCCGGGCCGTGGACCTGTGCGTGCCCACATTCGGGAGGTTGGACGGACTCATTCACAACGCGGGCGTCAGCATGCGGGCCACGGCGGAAGAGGCAGATATTACAGTATACGAAAAATTGATGGCAACAAACTTCTACTCCATGGTGCATCTCTACAAGAGCGCCATCGGGTTGCTCCGTCAGAGCCAGGGTTCCCTCGTGGGGGTTTCGAGCATGATGGGGCTGTTCTCCACGCACCTGCGCTCCGCATACTGTGCCAGCAAGCACGCGCTGCATGGGTATCTGGACAGCATCCGCCTCGAAAACGTGGAACATGGTGTCCATGTAATGACCGTCATCCCCGGCTTCGTGCGGACCGACATCACCAAGAATGCGCTGACCGCGTCCGGTGAGATCAACGGGGTGGAGAGCACCAATACCGCGGCGGGCCTCGAGCCGAACGTGGCCGCGGCCATCATTCTCGACGGGATTGCCAAACGAAAGCGGGACGTGTACCCGTCCGGGCCCAAGGAGATGGCGGGGATGTTTCTGAGCCGTTTTGCGCCGCGCGTCTTGGACCGAATTCTATCCAAGTCCCACGTGACCTGAGAGGGCGCGCACGCTCACCGGGAACGCGAAGGATTTCCGCCCCAGGCGGTCCAGCCGGTGAAATACGTTCTGCCTGTATCGAAGACGAAGAGCTGCCCGTCGCGCCCCGGCGCATAGATCCGGCCCTCGTGAACCAGGGGCTGCGCCCGCAGCGGGCTGCCGGCATCGAACCGGCGCACGACCTGGCCGGTCGCCACCTCGACAACGAGCACGCGCCCGGCGCCGGTGCTGACAAACACATGGCCGTCTGCAAAGGCGGGACTCGAAGCAAGCGGCCCGCCTTCGCGCGCGGCGTCCCCTTCGAGCTGCAGCGTCCACATCTGTCTTCCGTCGTGCCCGAGAGCAACCAGTTGATCCTGGAAGACGACAATCAACCGATCCGCGAGAACCAGCGGACGTGCCCCTTCGAAGAACTGCAGGGCGGAGACGGTGCGAATGCCCAGGTGAACGAAGGCCGGCTCGGCGTGCGCGGCAGCGGGCGCTCCGTTGTGAAATCCATTTGCGCGATCGAGCGCAAGCGATGTGGTTCCGAGCAGACTGCGCGACGTAAGCTTGCGATCGAGATACCTGGCGCCAAAGGTTGGCCTTTCCTGGGCCGCATTCCCCGCCAGGATCGTTGCCATGCCCTCCAGCGGTCCTGTTGACTTCCCGTCCAGGCGACGCGGCGCCCACCAACGACCGGCGTGAAACGCAGGCGCTCCCGTCAGGCGGTGCCGCGTTGCCGCGATTAGCCGGCCGTTGCCTTCCGAGAAGGCGTACAATGTGCCGCTCATCGTCGCCAGGACGACCTTTCCATCTGCGACGACCGGAGCGGTGATTGCCTCTGCATCGATCCAGCGCTGCCATAGGAACTTTCCGGTTCGTGCATGGATGGCCGCCAGCACGTGCGTTGGCGAAATCTTGGGCCGGGTGAAATCGCCTGCCTGTGCGCGGGCGGCCTTACCGCGGCGGGCCTTGTCGCGCGAGGCGTAGGCCGCCGGGTACACGGCGAACAGTCGGTTTCCCTTTGCCGACGGCATGGAGGCAAGCGGGTCGCCCAGCCAGTGTGACCAGAGGCCGCCTCCGGTCTTCGCATCTACCGTGAAGAGCGTGCAGGATTCCGTGTTGAAAGAGAGTGTTCCGCGGGCACAGGCGGCCGAAGACGGCCCGTTGTCGGAAAGGTCGATGCTCCAGCGGTGCTTCAGGGAGCGCGCTTCCAAGGCGTGGTAGCTGCGCGAGCTGAAGCCGCCGCTGACAAACAGGCGACCGTCGCAGATGATCGGCGTGGGCAGAGGTCCACCTCCCGGAAAGCGGACTTCATGGCCGAAGTCGCTTTTCTTGACGGCGCCGGGAAACCGGGCCGAGCGCCGAACGGTTCCCCTGCGAAACGTGGTAGGCGGCGGATGCGATCCATCGTTCCAGGCAAGGACCTTGTCGGAAATATCGCCTTCGGTGTACTCGTTCTCTTCGGCGAATCGCAGCCGCTCCGGGTCGAAATTGCCTTCGCCCTGTCGCATGGTGAGAACGAATCCGCGAAACCAGTCGCCCGCCTGAAACTCGAAGGCGCACCCCACCTGGACGATGCGGCGAACGCGCACCTCGCCCTCGAACAGAGAAGAGCGAAAACGAACGAGTGCTGCAAGCCGCTGCCGGTCCACAGTCTCGTTGACAATGTCCACGTCATTGGCGCAGCGTACGGTAACGTAGTCCAAACCCACGACCGTGTTCCGACTCAGAAGATGGAAGTTGTGAACGTCTGCGGGACTGAGGTCCAGTTCGCGTTCCCGAACCTGAATCACGACTTGCTCCGGGCCTGCATTCTTCCGGGCAAAGCGCCGAACGCGAACGACCGGTGCACGCAACGCGTGCGTGACGACAGCCTCCACCCGCAGCGATTCCTCGGCGCGGGCGTTGGCCCACAGTCCGAAGAGGGAGACGAAAACGGCGGCAAGGGCGCCTCCGATTGCGAGGCAGGGCAGCAGGCGTGATCTCATGGGCGACCTCTTCCAGAGGCATCGGACTCGACAGCCAAAACCTGAGGGTGGGCGACGATTTGCACCTGCAGGCCAGATCTGCGACCGGGCCGCCCGAGGTGCCATTCGGCCTCAGCCGTAAGGCACAAAATCGACGTAGACCCGCCCGTCAGACCCAAGATCCAAGTTCACGTACGCGGGCGGGAACTCCTGGTTCTTGCCCTTCCACCAGTTGCCGCTCACCGCGCCGCAGCAGACGTAGCGCGTCCCTGCGTAGTCGATCACGTCGTGCAGATGAATGTGACCGGAAACACAGAGGCGCACGCGGCCGCTGCGTCGAAAGGCGTCCTTGAGTCGGCGCGCGTCGATATGCATCCATTGGCCCGGGATGCTCCAGTGCTGCCTGGAGCTTTCGTTCGGCCCATCGAAATAGGCGGCGGCCGAGAGGATGGGGATGTGCGAAATGACGCATATGTGCAGGTGAGGGGGCGTTTGGGCGAGCTCCGTCTGGAGCCACGCAAACTGCTCTTCGTCGATGCGGGCGATGTATCCGTTTTCGGTATGCGCGTGAGTGCTGTCCAGGACGATGAATCTCCACGCGGCGCGATCGAATCGATAGTAGCGTTGCGGCAGGCCGAGCTCTTCGAGCGCCCACTGCTTGCCGTAGTGGCGATCGAGGGACAGAGCGGCTTCACCGGTGCGCCAGCCCCAAACGTCATGGTTTCCGATGCAGTGGACGATCGGCAGCGAGTTCTCCGCCGCAAGCAGCGATTTCCACGCGTTCCATTGTGAACGGACGCTTGCTTTCGACGCGGCCAAGGCATCGCTGATGGCATCACCGGCATTGAGGATGAAGTGCGGCGGTTGCGACTGCCTTTGCGCGTGATGAAAGGCCCGCGCCGTTTGACGCAGGGAAGGGCCGCTCGGGTGAACATGTGCATCTGTGAGCACGCTTACGCGCAGGCTGGAACCGTCCGAGTCTGACGGCCGGGAGGGCGACACCTGCCCTTCAGCAGGGGACCCGGAGTGCCGCAGCCCGAAACCGGAGGCAAAGCCGAGCGCGGCTCCCACTCCGGCGGCACCCGCCCGGTGCAAAAAGTCACGCCGTGACACATCGGTCATACCCCAGCCAATCTGTCACCGGGCGTTCCGCAACCAGATTCCAGCAGAGCCGCCGCGCTCGGAATCAGCGCACCCGTCGCAGCGCGTAGACCAGCCACGCGGCAAAGAAGCCGGCAGGCGCAAGCATGTAGCGTGCTTCGAGAGGAAATCCCTGTACGACCAGCAGCGCCCAAAGACCGGCGCAGACCGAAGCACAGAAGGCAAGCACGCCCACCTTGCCTCCGTAGACCGAGTTGCCCAGGGGAGCGGACGCCTCCGGTGCGACGCTGCCGCGCGTGAGCGCGCGTTCGGCCAGTTCAATCCAGTTACGCCTGCGCAGTTGGGCGAGCACTCCGCGCCGGCGCGGCCTGAGGTGCGCGTCCACGTGCGGCCGGGCCAGCATGAAGATGTTCACTTTGTTGTCGAGCCTCATGGCCAGCGAAATCACCATGGTGATCGTGCGGGCCAGATAGATGTAGCGACGCGGAGGCTGCACGTCCCCGATCAGGTCACGCATGCGCAGTCCCGCGGGCTGAAGATCTCGCATCTTGAGCATGCGGCCGAAGCGGACGGGATTGATCCGGTAGTAGTCGTCGAGCTTGAAGGAGGAGTAGCGCGCGTAGATGAACTCGCCCAGCGTGATGTAGTGCTCGCGATTGGCTGTGGGCCGCAGCGCTTCGGCCTCCACGGCAAGGTCCACCATGGCTGAAATGTCCCGACTCCGCAGAATTTCGATGAAGCGACGCAGGAACGTGATCGTCCGATCCGTGATGAATTGAACGGCCCCGAAATCGACAAAGCCCAGACGAAGGGGCACAGCACCCGCACCACGGATCACGAAGATATTCCCGGGGTGGGGGTCGGCGTGATAGAACCGATCCCGAAAGACCATCCGAGCGTAGCATTCCAGAAGGAGCTCGGTCACCGCCTTGCGATCCACCGAAGCGCGATCGAGGGCTTCAAGATCGCTGATGGGAATACCTTCGATGAATTCGGTGGTGATGACGGTGGAGCAGCTGAGCTCGCCAATGACGTCCGGAATCACGACGCGGGGATCGGCGGCGAAGTTCTCCCTGGCCAGACGCATGTTCTCCGCCTCATTGCGGTAGTCGACTTCGTACAGCAGCATGTTCGAGAACTCGGTCAGATGTCCGCTGAAATCGATCTGGGGGAAGAACCAGCGCGTCAGCCGCACGGCGTACCGCAGAGAGCGCAGGTCCATGCGGATCTGGCTTTCCATGTTCGGATGCAGGAACTTGACGGCCACCTTGCGACCATCCCGGATGCGCGCCACGTGCACCTGACCGAGCGAGGCTGCGGCGAGCGGCTCCCGGGAGAACTCGGCATACAACTCCTCGGGCTCGGCTTTGAATTCCTCGACGAACCTCGACCGGATGACGGCGTACGGGCGAACCTCGACGTCGTTGGCTACATTGGCGAAGATTTCAGTGAACTCTGTGTCGAAAAGGTTGCTGACAGTGGAGAGATACTGTGCGGCCTTGATGTAGATTCCTCCCTGCTGCATGAAGAAGAGCGCAATGCGCCGCGCTGTTCGGAGGACGGCCCGGGACCGGATCCGTGAGGCGCGGTCGGCGGGAAGGAGGCGCGTCGTGTTGTACAGGACGAAAGAGAAGACGAGAATCCGTACGGAAAAGACGAGCGACCGCAGAGTCCGCACGACTCTACACCCGTGGCCGGCGTCGGTCGAGTCAACCAATTCGCGGGGATGGCCGCGATGATCATCGCCGTAACCGGCGGCAACGGCTTCCTGGGACGCTCTCTACGGGAGCGTCTGCTCGAGGCGCGCAGGCATGTGAGGGTTCTCACGCGCAGCCCGCCCCCCGTTCCTGAGTCGGACAAACTGGTGGAGTACTTTCAGGCGGACCTCGCCACCGCGTCGCCGGTGGATCTCGACGACTTCCTGTCAGGGACCTCGGTGCTCGTTCACATGGCCGGCATCGTAAGCCGGGAGCCGGCGGACGGTCCACGCATGGAGGAATTGCACGTTGAGGGCACGCGCAAGCTTCTCGCTCTGGCCGAGCGTTCCCACATCCGGCGCGTCGTACTTCTATCCACTTCCGGTACGGTCGCCATTTCGAAGTCTCCGCGTGTCATGGGCGAGGATGAACCTTACGCCGTGGAGTTGGCGGCTCGCTGGCCGTACTACATGAGCAAGATTCATCAGGAGAAGCTGGCCGTCGAGTGGGCGGCCCGGACCCGAACCGAGTTGATCGCGCTACGACCGTCACTCGTACTCGGACCAGGAGATCGCGACCTTTCCTCCAGCGGGGAGGTACTGCAGTTCCTGGCCGGACATGTGCCGGTGATTCCGGGCGGGGGCCTTTCTTTCGTGGACGTCCGCGACGTTGCCGCTGCCATTGAGATCGCCATTGATGTGTCCCTACCGGGTCTGCGCGAAAAGCCGCGCACGTTCTTGCTGGGCGCCGCGAACTGGTCCTTCCGTCGGTTCTTTCGCGAGTTGGAACGAGTCAGCGGCGTGCGGGGCCCGCGCGCGCACATGGGGCGACGCCTGGCCAATCTGGGAGCACGCCTGTGGAACTCCCCGCTCAATCCGATGCGCGCCACCGTCGAGATGGATCCGGTCGCGGTGGACATGGCCGGGCACTACTGGTACCTGGACGCGCGCGCCGCTCGCGAAGATTTGGGGCTGACCTTCCGCGATCCAGAAGTGACGCTCGCCGATACGGTGGAGTACTTGAGAGAGGCCTTCCCCCAGAAAAAGCGCAACGATTGACGGCGCGGATTGCCGAACGCATGGCGTACGTGCATCTGCTCTCCACGGACTACATGCGTAAGTCAGCCTCGGAGGCGCGCGGCATCCTGAAAGAATCGGCGTCCGAAACCCGCACACTACAGTAATCGAGGAGTCCGCCTCCAAGACGCGAGAGATGATCCGAGCGGACGCCGCGGAAGGGAGGCGTCAGAGACTCATCATTCATCGGCGAACGCAGCGGCTGCTGGATATCATGGACCGAAGGCACCGGGATACGGACACCCTGATCTGGATGCTCTTGGAGCGCTCCGACCGCGACCGACCTCACGGTCAGGCCACCTGAAAGCCGCGGGAAACATTGCCGTCTCCCTGACGAGCCCGCGCCGGAGTCAATCCGCGGCCCTCCACGGAGAGCGCAGCCGCACTCGAGCACCCGGCCCGGAAGACCCTCACCTCCCAAGAGCGCGAACGGACTCTTCCAGATGCTTCGTGATCGTATAGTATGTCTTCGTAGGGCTCTTGCTTTCGCCCAATGCCGCCAATTCCTGAAAGGGGATGGGTTTGCCGAATCGAATGCCCACGCTGCGGTTTGCGAACACCCTCCAAAAGCCGGCGCCCTTGGGCAGTGAGCGATGCGTATCCTTCAGGAAAGCGGGCAGGACGTCTGCCCCCGTGTGTTGGACCAGGTACCCCAGCCCCTGGCGAAAGGCCTGCATGTTCCCGTCGGTGGAGCGGGTCCCTTCGGGGAAGATGAGAAGCGGACCGCCTTTCTGCATGAAGTCGAGCGCGGGCCGCACCGCTTCCTCGTAGCCCCGCGTATCGCGTTCGAGCGGAATGAGGTTGTGGAAGTTCCGAAAAAAAGTCGAGTTCCAGAAGTTGCTGAAGAAGTAGTCCCGCGCGGCAAGTATTCCCAGATCGCGGCCGTACTCACCGAGCGCGTACCAGACCAGACCGTAGTCCAGATGGCTCGAGTGGTTCGCGACGATGATCACGTTGCGGTTGTTGCGGGGGATGTTCTCGGCTCCTACGATATCGGTCAGAAGCACGCGCCGGTAGAACTGCATCTGGATCTGGTAGCACACATTTTTTCCAGGTGAGGCCGCCCAATCCGGCAGGGTGACGCCATCGGCCGGAAGGCGGGATTTCTTCTCGGGAGCTTGAGCGAGCAGTCCCTCCACGCGCCGTTGCAGTCGTGGCAGCGTGGGCTGCGCGCGGATTTCTTCTGCGGTTAGAGTGGCCCCGGTGACAAACGACAGATGCGCAGCCACCCGTTCGAGTTCCTCTTGGGAAAGCGCGCCGGGATCCACAACGGAGCGACCGGTGAGTCGCTGCAGCTGTGGCGCCACGAATTCATTCTTAGGCGGCAGTGCGCGTGCTTCACGGCGGGCCCGCCGAGCACTGCGCAATTGCTCCGCCAGGTCCTTCATCCGGCGTGCCGCTTCCTGTCGGATCAGCCGGAAGCGTTCCGCTCCGTCCAGGGAAGCCCAGTTTTCGCCGCCCAGCCAAGCATTTCGGTCGTTGCCACCCGACTGCGTGTCCCGAAACACCGCGCTGACCCGCTTCTCCAGGACCGGAAAGACCCAGCGCGATATTGCGTCCACGTGCAGGCGGAAGTACTGGGAGAAGTTCATCTCGTGCGGGGCAAAGGAGAAGTACTCTCGTTCGGCGTGCGGCAGGCGCGCGGACAGTTGCTTCAGATTCTGGTTCTCGAAGATCGGGTAGCCGTGGTTGATAAACGGCAGATATTCGCTGAAGATCCGCTGCTTGAGCCGACTCAGGTTTTCGAAGCGCTGCAGGTTGCTCCGGACCGTTTCGGCGGCGCCGGCCGCGGCGGCCGGCAGGCGGGGCGTGAGTTTCTCCAGGCGGTCGCGGGCCTTGCCCAAGAGCGAGATGGCCCGCGGCGTGCTGAACTTATCGAATGTGCTCTGGGTCACGTTGCGGACGGGCACGTGTAGCTTCCACCAGCGCGCCGGACCGCGATCCTCTTCCCGAATGCGATCCCGAAGCGTGAGCATGGTCAGATCTGTGCAGCGCGTGATGGTGAGCGGCGGATCGATAGGACCGGCGGCGGCCTGGTACACCTCGCGCGCTTCACCGCGCAGGAGGGCGCAGGTGGCCAGAACGGTGCCTGCGGCAACGAGATCGACCGGGACCAGATCCAGAATGCCGTCCGGTCGTTCGCCCGCGCGCTTGGAGATGGACGGCACGAACCGATGACCACGGTAGGTGAGGTAGATGATGGGCGCAGAACCCTGGATGCCCTCGTTCCAGCCGGGGAAGGGGTGAGCCACCGAGGTCTCGACGATGGACGGACGGACGATGGTGTACTCGATGCGGTCCGCTCGTTCGCGGGTGAGCAACTCCGCCAGGGTCTTCGTGTAAGTGTACACGTTCGGTCGGTTGATGCGGGCCGCGCGCTCACGGCCGACGCGCACGAGCTCTTCGCGCAACTCGAAAGTCCGAATGTTACCCGCAATCTTCTCGACCAGCCGATCGGAAGGATGTCGGCCCATCTTCGTGAGCTCTTCCAGGGCACGACGGCGGTAGTCTTCGTTCCGTTCCGGAGCCTCAAACCGCGCCCGCGTGGCTTCCACGTCGGCCTGCGCGGCGCGTATCTCTTCGTTCACGTCGATGAGGCGTTCGACGCCTTCGGGAGAAACGATGCGGTGGGAGACAATTTCTTCGGGACTCGAATCGCGGTGCAGCATGCGGTCGGCCACGAAGCACGTGGAAATGTGAACGTACCGGCGATGCTGCATGGTTTCGCAGAAATCGAGCACGTTGCGTACGCCGAGCGCGTTCGTTCCCAGGCTGACGTCCAACGGCGGGTTAAAGTCCACGTTGCCGGCCGTGTTGATGAGCACGTCGGCCTCCGCGCGAATGGCCCGCGCCATTTCCGGCGCAAGCGCGAGGTCCGGCCGGGCTGCGTCTCCCTCGACGACCACGACCTTTTCTGCGCACGCCCGGCGAAAGAGTTCACGGTCCCCGGGGACGGTGGCAAAAACGGGAGACTCGAGGATCTCTTTTTCCAGGCGGTCCTGCCCCGTTCGCCCATGCGTGGGGCGAATGAGCACGTACACGCGCCGGAGGTCGGGCACGAATTTCAGGAAATGGTAGAGCATGAGGCGACCGAGAAAGCCGGTCCCGCCCACGATGAACAGGGTCTGGTTAGAGAGCGTGTCGAGCACCGAAAAGGGAGCTTCCGGCGCGGCGCCCACCCGCGCGCCCGACGTGGAGGAACCGCCCGTGACCTTGGGTGGCAGGAGCGTGGTTGCCTGGGACCGCGCAGCCGTCACAGTCTGCGAGGTTGCCGCGGACGGCTTCTCGGATTCCACGAGTGCGGGACGCTGTATGCTCTTGCGCCTCGGGCTCGTTCTGGCGTTCTTCTGGCTCATGTGACTACCTCAATTTGCTTGGCTCTGCCCCGGTGGTGCAAGACCGACGGCGTGCTCGAATCTGCCCTGCGCCGCTCTCAGGAAAAGGTGAGAATCGGCCAGGAGTTACGACGAGCCTCCCTTTCGAGCGCGGAGTCTGGATTGACGGCTACGGGATAGCCGACGCTGCGCAACAGGTCCAGGTCGGCACGGTTTCCGGAGAGCGCGTACGAATGCTGAAGGTCGATTCCGTTGTTAGCAGCAAAATGCTGGACCAGTTCCTTCTTGTGTCCGCCCGACACGACCGGCGCAAGCAAGCGCCCGGTGCTCTTGCCCGAATCCACCTCGAGCCGATTCGCGATGACATGGTCGATGCCCAGCGCCTCGGCGAACGGTTCGAGAACGTGATTGAGGGACGTAGAGACGACTACCTGTGTGAGCCCGAGGCGGCGGGCCTGTTCGATGCGGGACCGCGCCTCTGCAAAGACGTTAGGCAGTAGGACCTCCCGCGCGATTTCCCGGCCCAGGTGAATGAGCCTGTCCTCCGAAACGCCTGTGTAGTTCGCGTAGAAGATGCGATGGAACCAGGAGCGGTTCACGACGGCGGCGGTGGCGGATACCGGCGCGAGAGCCAATCCGCGCAGCACCTTGCGCAGGCGCGCGCTCATGCCGCGCAGCCGCAATGCGTAGTACACGTAGGTGTAGACGATGTTGGAATTGACCAGCGTGCCATCCACGTCGTAGAAGACGGCCGCCCGATGGTGAAGCGCCATGAGGCCATGCCCGCCAGAAGCTGTGTCTTGGTCAAGTGCTTAGGTTCGCGAAGGAACCTGGGGCTGACGTCGTGCAATGAAACAGACACGCTGTCAGGTCTTGCGGGATGCCTCGCATCATTCGGAGCGACTGCGGTTGGTCCCTGAGGCGAGTCCTTCGTTCGAAGGGCCTGAGCCGCACTTCACGAGGCCCGCTGCGCCGCCTGGCGCTTCTCGAGGAAAACTGTCAGCAGTTCCTCCTGCGCCGGAGAGAGTGGCGCAAACTCGATGCCGAATCGATGCGCGTGTTCGAGGGAGCGAATGTTTTTGAGGACGCCCAGGCAGGAGATGTCTCCTGCTTCGCCCAGCTTCAAGTCGATCAGCACTTCCGCACCCGGCATGAAGGCCTTGTGATAGCCCGACCGATGCGGGTAGAGAATCCCCGCGCCCGTTCGGCTGATGTCGAGCAACGTGCAGCGGGCGTTGCTCTGTGGCAGGCACCCGTGTTTCGTGAACTCCTCGTGAACGCGCCCGGCGATCGCCGAAGCCACCTGAAAGGCCGGAAGCGTGAGTGGTTCGGTGGCGCGCACGTAGACGTAGCCGTAGAGGAACAGGTCCCGGTACCACAGAGGCACAGCGATTTCCGAGCGAAGCTCCTTGTCGTCTTCATAACGACGCACCTCGGCGTATTGCTCGAACGGTACGAAGGTGGCCGGATCCATCAGAGCCCAAAACGTGGTGTCGCTCGTATGGGGCGCAAAGATCGGGCGGTGCGCAAGCTGCATGGCGCGCATGTGAGGATCCAGACGTTGCGTCCTGCGCAGTCGAAAATCCACCGTGCTTCCGGACGGCAGCCGCTCCCCCAGAGCCTTTCCGTAGACTTCGAGGACACGATCCCGTTTGCGGTTCATGTGGTTCAGAGCTTCCGGGATGGCATCGACGGGCACACAACCCGTGGCGAAGACGTTTTCTCCCTGTTCGGACGAGATGGGCATCCGCTCGGCCCGCCTTGGAGGGCGCAGGTGGAGTTTCCTCGGGCGCAGCTTCTCGACTCCGGTGGCCATGCGCTCGTCGACGCCGCACTCGAGCACCAGCAGATGGTCTCCGTGGAGCAGAAAGAGCAGCCGCACCCTGGCTTCCGGGCGACCGTGTTTGGCAAAGAGCACGCCGTCGCGGTACTCCTGAAGCTCCACGCTGCCTTCGCCGAATTCGTCACGCAGCAGGGGTGCCCTTTTCAAGAAGACATTCTGGATGACGCGCGCGAGTTGCCCCGGGTCGTTCGTCACTCGCGATTCGGCCTGTGCTTGTTGTGACTCCCCCGCCGCAGACATGAAGGACTCCCCGCCCGCCGCAGCGGACCCCCCAGGTCATTAGACGACGATCGGCAGCCCTTCGGCAACACCTCTGGCAGATCGTGTGAGGCGAAACGGGAAGAAAAACGTGCAGGATGGTAAGAAACCCCGACCCGAGTACGTGTATCTACGGAAAAAGAAAAGGCCGACGCATTGCTGCGTCGGCCTTCCATTCCGTCAGCAGATGCCGATCAGAAGGGGAAGATCGAGCTTTTAGCCTCGATGTGGCGACGCTCGTCAGCACGTTTCGGGTCCATGAGGCCCAGAAACTTGTACTTGAAGGGCATGCCCCAAACGGTAACTTTTACGTTGGCGGTAATGCCGAGAAAGCCGCTGCTTTCCTGTTTCGCGCGGACTACGTAGATTCCATCAGCACCAGCGTCCTTGGCAGCCTTGAATGCCGCAAAGTTCCCCAACCCGCCCAAGTGCGTGGCCGCGATCACGTTCGTGGCCCCGCCATAGGATTCGTTCTTGGTAGTGAAGATCAGGAATCGCTTGTACTCGGCGGTGGCCATCACAACCTTGTTGTCGAGTTCCACTGCCATTTCGCCGTAGCGGTTCCAGATCTGTGACCGCTCGGTGGAGTACTTGGCCCATTCTCGGCCATGGTCTTTTCCGGTTACGGAACAACCAGAAACGACCAGAATGCCCGCCAGTACGAGAGCAAGAGTAATCTTATGCTTCATCTGTAGTTCTCCTCTTTATCCCTTACTTGGGGTTCCGGCTCCCGGCAGCCTTGCAGTCCACCGAGCACAGGGACGAGCTGATGGCCTTGTAGGCGTCATACCGCTCCGCGCTTACGATTCCGAGGGACTTGAGCTTGATGGCGCGCCCGGTCACTTTGATCGTGTTGCGTTCGTACAACTGGTTCAGGAAGTTGAAGCCCACAAAGGCCAACTTGACCGGGTAGAACGCCACGCCGAGTGGACCTTCTTCCGGGATAGCGTCGGTCAGAATGCCGAAGTCGATCAGACGGAAGCGTTCTGCATGTACATGCGTGATGTAGATGCCTTCAGCATCGCCTTTTTCGACCGCGTCGCCGACGGCGTTGCGCAACGGTTGGGCCGAAATCGGAATAGGAACCGGCGCGAGGTTCTGGATCAGCGGAGTGCTGAACTGAACGTCGGTGCCCCATTGGAACAGACCCAGCACGCTGTAAGAGCTGGATTCACCTTCGATTACTTTGTCGGTGACTTCCGCACCGACTTCAGCCGGACGGTTCAGGGTTTGCAGTTTGTCTGCATCCATACCGCCAAAGCTTCCCGGTGCGACTTTTGTGACTGTGCTGCACGCCCCGGTAACCGCGAGGACGGCTGCAGCCATGATCGCTAGATTTTTTTTCACTGTTTCCTCCAAGACGAAACGTTGGAATGGGTCGAAGTGGACCTTTTCGCACCTGCGGGCGTCAAACGAAAATCGATGAAAAACACGAATTTGTGCACACATGACCTAATCGTGATGTCAAAGTCGGATTGTGAGCATATTGTTAGCAATTTTGTCATCGTGCGACGCACAGTCGTCGGGTGCGATGCACAATCGCCGTTGTCTGATCTGTTACGAGCGCGTGGTAGGATGGTGCTCATTCATGCCTGAACTGCCGGATCTGGTGCGCATCGAGGCGCTGCTCAGCGAGCGCCTGTCCGGGGCCCGTATTACTTCTGTGAGAGTCCAAAACCCGATCGTGCTGCGCAGTCTCGGAGGTGGTGCAGCAGACTCCTTTCTGGTGGGCGCCGTCATCGAGCAGATTTCGCTCCGCGGTCCTTTTGTCGTGTTTTCTCTTTCAGGGGAGCGGCTCATCATCGTGCACCCGATGCTGGCCGGCCGCTTCTCGTTGGACGGCGCTTTCAAGAAGGCGCTCTGTCTGTTGGTGGGAACGGACCGTGGCGATCTGGGCTACCACGACGACCGACAGATGGGCAAGGTCTACCTGGCACGGGTGGGCCAGGAAGGCAAGATCCCGAAGTTTGCCGATCAGGGAATCGACGTCCTCTCGCCGGAGTTCGACGCGGCGCGCCTGGACGCGCTCATGGGCAAGACGAGGAAGCAGGTGCGCGTCTTTCTCATGGACCAAACGCAATTGTCCAGCATTGGCAACGCGTACGCCGACGAGATCCTCTTCGCCGCCGGGATTCATCCGAAGACGACGTGCAACCAGCTATCGGTGGAGGACAGGTCGAAACTCCACGACAGCATCGTGCAGACGCTCCGGTGGGGAATTCATGAGGTCGAGCGGGCCGCAGCGCCGCTCCACGAGAAGGTACGGGGCCACATGAAGGTGCGCAATCGCAAAGGAGAGGCCTGCCCAAAATGCGGGGCCACCATTCGCAGAGAGTCCGTGCTCGGTCACGACACCTTCTTCTGTCCCCAGTGCCAGCCGCCCACCCGACGCAGTTTCATCGATTGGGAGCAGCGGTGAAGTTGGGTCCGCGGCTCCGCCGGGGAGCAGTTCTGATGGACAGCGTTGCGGAGTGTGCCTTCCTTGTCTGATGCCCTCTCCCCAGGCCAGCCCGCAATCCCCACAGGCGTCGTCGGTTCTTAGAGAGCGCTCGCCGGTCCTCGTGTTCCTCTTCTCCGTGCTGACGCTCGGAATCTATCTAATATATTGGTACAGTTGTGTGTACGCTGAGTGGCAGGAGCTGACCGGGAGCACGCCCACGGGGAATCAGTTCGCCCTGGACCTTCTCTTCGGGATTGTCACTTGCGGGATCTGGGGAATCTACGTGGACTACCGGATTTCGCAGGAGCTCACCGCGTATCGTGTAGCCCGCGGCCTCGCGCCTCGTGACACTACCATGGCCGTGCTCATCCTGGACGTGGCGGCCTACGTCACCATATCGATCACGTTTCTCATATCGAGCGCGCTGCAACAGGATTTGATCAACGACCTGCGCAAGGAGTTGGCCGGGTGATTACGATTGTCGTCATCATCCTCGCGAACCTGGCGGTCAGCATTCTCGGCTTTCGAGCCCTCCAGACCGGCGTGAACGTGAGATACTTTCTGTTTGCTCCGTACGAAGTCGTACGCGGGCGCGAGTGGGTCGGCATGGTGCTTTCCAGCTTCGCGCATTCGGGCTGGACTCACTTCTTCTTCAACATGCTTTCGTTCTTCTTCTTTGCTCCGGCCGTCGTCAAGTCCGGAGGCGAAGCGACACTCATCTGGGTGTATTTGGCCGGATGGCTGGGCGCGGACCTGGTCGTGTTGCTTCTCAGGCATCGCAACCCCCGCTATCGTGCTTTGGGTGCGAGCGGCGCTGTGAGCGGCGTGATCTTTGCTGCCATCGTGTTCCAACCCTCGCTGGACGTGTACGTCTTCTTCATCCCGATCGGGATTCCCGGTCCGATCTTTGCCGTACTGTACGTGCTTCTGTCCATCTACCTGGCGCGGCAGGAGGGCGGCGGCATCGGCCACGAAGCACACGCGGGCGGCGCCGTGGCCGGCTTTGTGGCGGGGGCCCTGTTTGCGCCACGGGGGCTCGTCCCACTCTGGGAAAGGCTCACCGGCTTTTTCTGAGCCAATTTTTCGCTCGAACAGACTGGACGTGGCGGGCGTCCCATGTTATGTGTTTGTTGTGGAACCGCTGGGGAACCACGGCGTCCGAGGTCGCTTTGGTCAAGCCATGCGAGGTCTTCGATTCCTGATCGTTGCTGCTCTTTTCGGGGTCGGTCTCTCCTGTGCCCTTTCGGCCAGGAATCCCGCAGATCCAGCTTCCGACGAATACCGCCTGAACGTGATCCTGCAATGCCTCGTATCCGGTCGTTGCGGTGCGCACCCTGTCTTTGTCGGGGTCGGCTATCAAGCGTCGTCGAGCGGGATCATCTGGACCTCTAACGACGGCAGCAACTGGACTGAGGCGCTCACCACAACCTCCGGTCTCAACGAAGTGATATTCGCAGACGGTCGCTTCATGGCGTTGGGCGGCAGGGTGTACACGTCTACGGACGGTCGGAATTGGACGGATCGTGGACCGATCGGAGTCGGCGGTTTTGGTGAGTCGTTGGCTTTCGGGTTGGGCCGCTTCGTCGCCGTGGGCGAAGAGTTGGCCAATCCTCATTGGTCGCTGGATGGGGCCGCCTGGACCCAGACTTCCAGCATTGCCACCGGCATCAGTCGGATTACGTTCGCCGACGACCGGTTCGTCGTAACGAGCGAGGGGGGAGCGAACCTGTACTCCCTCGACGGCCAGAATTGGACGAATGCGACCGGTTGTGCGGGTGGAAACCATGGCCTTGCGTTTGGCAACGGTCGCTTCGTGGGTGTGAGTGGGACGAGTGCCTGCGTTTCGACGACGGCCGGCGTGAGCTTCGTTGCTCACACGTTGCCGGGTACGAACGCCACTGCGCTCACCTTCTTTTCGCGCGCGGGCGTGTTTGTAATGGCGGGCGATATCGGGACCGGGATTCGCACGTCCGAGTCCGGTGAGACCGGGACGTGGTCGGCCGATCGTCTCACCGGCATCGACCTGGCCGAGGTTCGCGTCCTGGACGAACGCGTGTTTGCGGGCGGCGCCGGCGGAAGCATCTTCGTCTCGACAGACGGCACGACCTGGTCTGCCAACATTGGTCCGGGCGGATCCTTTGCGGTTCGCGGTCTTGCCTTTGGCCTCGTCCGTTGATGGGACGGGACACAGGAGCACGGGAACAGTTCAGGTCGTCGGAACACCACGCCGTCGCGTTCGCCTGACGAACCAAAGCGCCACGATCGGAAGCGCGGCAACAAAGATGACAACGAACGCGAGGCCCCCGAGCGCCAGGGCGACGAACGCGAGGGCACCCACGGTCTCCGCCGTGCTGAAGATCGGATTGAGAAGCCCACCGGTGGTGGCCGTGGAAGCAGCGCGCGCGGTCACCGTGGAAACCTGAACGAGTCCGGCCGCGCCGCCTCCCGCAATGGCCGCAAAGATCCAGCGAAACCACGGATCGACATCCGTCAGTGCCGCCGCGGCGAGGAGCGTTCCGGCCACGATGGACGCGGGCGTTGCCAACGCATCGAGCAGGTTGTCCAACCAGGGGATGTAGTAAGCGCCGATTTCCACGGCCGTGGCCACGCCCAGCGCAACCAAGGCCTCGTTGCTGGTGAGCCAGGGCACGCCGCCAAGCTCCACGAAGCCCAGTCGCGCGGCCAGCCCCGCGACGAACATCGGGAGGAAAACGCGCAGCCCGCAGGCCGCTGCCAGCGCCACTCCCATTGCCGCCGCGACTATCCCGGTCCACATAAGAGCCTCCGCCTGCCCCCACCACCATGAGCTCAGTGGAGGGAGCCGTCAACATTCTTGGACGTTCCCGCTGCCGCGCCGGTTGGCCGGTGCTCCCGGTTTTCGTGCCAAACGAGCGGGAGGGCGACGAAAAACGCTTGTGGAGGGAACATGCCCGTCGCCGGATTCGAACAGTCCCCATGTTCACGGAGTATCTAATGAAACAAGCACGCCTTCTGCTCCCTGTCCTCATGCTCACCCTCTTGCCGCTGGCTCCTTGGGGAATTCTCCTTGGCCAGAGCGGCGAAGGCACGACCACCACCGAAACCGAGAAGAAAGAGCCGGAGGCCGAGAAGAAGGAGCCGGAGGCCGAGAAGAAAGA
>CAZPFB010000049.1:0-16080 GCA_964585735.1 uncultured Leptospiraceae bacterium | reverse complement strand
AGGCCGAGAAGAAAGAGCCGGAGGCCGAGAAGAAAGAGCCGGAGGCCGAGAAGAAAGAGCCGGAGGCCGAGAAGAAGGAACCGGCAGCCGAGAAGAAGGTGTCGCGACCGGTCCGTCCCCGTGTGCGGGTCTCATTCGGTACAAAAGTGGCCTTTCTATCCAAGCGACAGATCGCGCGCCTGATGCGCGCGCCCTTGGGAAGACCGCGAGTTGTGGCCGTATGGGCCTACACCGATGCAACCGGAAGCAAGGACCTTGCGGTCAAGCGCGTCGATGAGGTAGTCTTCTACCTCAAGAAGCGTTTTCCCAAGGCGCGCTTCTTCTATAGAACCTTCCCCCCGAAGGGAAAGGCCACGGCGTACAACAATCGCACTGTCGTTCTCGTCCGCTACTGATGGAGCGACCGCGGCGCCCCCTGGATCTCCGGGGCTTGGGTCGTGCCTCTTTCCGGTCTCTCAAGGACTGAAGTGGGGCCGGCCACATGGGCGATCGCGAGTGGATCTGGGACATCGAGGAGGGGCGCGAGATGCGCGCCCTGCTCACGGACGTCGGGTTGCAGTACTACGGCTACGATTGGATCTCGCAATCCGGCGGCGGCTACATGGCCGGATTTCAGAGCGCGGATGAATTTCTCGCGGACGGCGGGATCAACGGAATGTCGGCCGAAACGCAAGCCGCCATCCGGGCGGTTCTGATCGAACGCCCTGCCGGTGCCTCCGTTCGCATTCGCGTCGCGGGCGAAACGCCGCAACAGGCGCACCTCCAATTGGATGGAGCGGCGCTGATGCTATCCGGCACCGATACTCTCTTCGAGGGCCTTCTACCGCACGGGCCCCACCGGATCGAAGGCGTCCTCATCTACGCGGGCGTCGACTCAAAGGGGCGCCGGGTCATGCAAACGTTTGCGCGCGAGTTCATGGTGCCGGACGAGACGGACCTCCTCATCACCCGGTTTGAGCCGCGTTGGCCGGACTGAAGCCCGGTCCGGCCCAACAGGATTCACAAAATCAGGGTCAAGAATGCGCACCCTCGCGTTGGGGTGGACTACATTCGTTGACCGGGCGGGCCCGTTTGCGATTCATGACCCTGGCGGGCGTCCGTCCGCAGTTCCATGGAAATCCGCAACATCACCATCATCGCCCACGTGGATCACGGCAAGACGACGCTCGTGGACGGCCTGCTCGAACTGGCCGAGGACCGCGCCCGCAAAGACCTGGGCGAGCGCGCCATGGACAGCATGGACCTCGAACGCGAACGCGGGATCACCATCCGCGCCAAGAACGCCTCCATTGAATACGCGGGCGGTCGCATCAACATCATCGACACGCCAGGACACGCGGACTTCGGCGGGGAAGTGGAGCGCGTACTTTCCATGGCGGACACGCCGCTGTTGCTCGTGGACGCGGTCGACGGTCCGATGCCGCAGACCCGGTTCGTGCTCGAAAAGAGTCTGCGCCTCGGGCACCGGCCGATACTTGTGATCAACAAAATAGATCGCGAGTTCGCCAATCCGGACCGTGTGCTCGAACAGGTGTTCGACCTTTTCGACGAACTCGGCGCGGACTCGCAGCAGATGGACTTTCCGGTCATCTACGCCTCCGCCAAGAATCGCTACGCTTCCTTGGATGTGGCGCGGGCGGGCAAAGAAGACCGCGACCTGCGCCCCATCCTCGAACTCGTGCGCCGTCACACGCCGCCGGTCCCTCCGGAGAAGGCCGGCGAAGGGCTGCAATTCCAGGCCATGAATCTCGACTACGACGAGTACATCGGACGCCTGGCCGTCGGTCGCATCTTCAGCGGCACGATCAAGCGGCTGCAGACGGTCACGCTGCTGTCCACGAACGGCCAGAAATCATCGCACAAGGTGTCGGCGCTTTACGGCTATCGCGGCATGGAACGCGTTCAGTTGGAGCAGGCGGAAGCCGGTGACATCATCGCCATCGCTGGAATCGACGACCTCTCCATCGGAGACACGGTCTGCAGCCCCGACCACGAGGTGGCGCGTCCGCCGATTCGCGTGGATGAGCCCACCGTATCCATGTACTTTCTCGTGAACGATTCACCTTTTGCGGGAAGGGAAGGCCGTTTCGTAACCACCCGCCAGATCCGGGACCGGCTGCTGCGCGAAACGATGACCAACGTGGCTCTGCGCGTGAATCCCGATCCCGAGAGCAAAGATCGCTTCAAAGTGGAAGGCCGCGGAGACCTGCACCTGGGCATCCTCATCGAGATCATGCGGCGTGAGGGCTACGAACTCCAGGTCTCGCGACCCGAGGTCATCCTCAAGAAAGAGGGGGATCAAACGCTCGAGCCGTACGAGATCGTGGTCATCGATCTGCCCGAAGAGTACTCCGGTCCGGTGATCAGCGAGTTGAACCGTCGCCGGGGAGACATGCGGGCCATGAACACGAGCGGCCACGGGATTGTGCGCCTCGAATACATCGTGCCCACCCGCGGTTTGATTTCCTTTCGCCCCTTCCTCATCACAGAGTCCCGGGGTACGGCCGCGTTCACGTCTCGCTTCCTCAAATACGGGCCGCATGCAGGCGCCATGCCGGGCCGTCGCAATGGAGCGCTGGTTTCCATGGAAGCGGGCACTTCGGTGGCGTTTGCTCTGTTCAACATTCAGGAGCGGGGCACGCTCTTCATCGAGGCGGGCGTTCCGGTCTATGCGGGCATGGTGATTGGGGAATGCAGCCGCGAAAACGATCTGGACGTGAACCCCTGCAAGGAAAAGAAGCTGACGAACATTCGCGCTTCGGGCGCCGACGAAGCCGTCCGCCTGATTCCGCCCCGCCAGATGGGACTGGACCGGGCCCTCGAGTTCATCGACGATGACGAACTCGTCGAAGTGACGCCGAGCTCAGTGCGCCTGCGCAAGAAGTACCTGGACCCCCATGAACGCAAACGTCGAGCGCGACAGTTGGTGGGGACTCCCTGAAGACGCCCCTGAGTGCGTCCTGATTTGCGGCGGGAACGCCACTCCCGGCCTCTTCTTTCATGACCCGATCCGCACGATTGGCACCGACGACCCGCGTCGCGTGCAGGAATGTCTGCTGGAATTGGACGAAGTCCGTCGAGACGGTGAGTGGACGGCGGGCTATGTGTGCTACGAGGCTCTCGACCATCTGCACGAGGTGGCTTCCACCCGTAGCGCAGGAGACCTGCTCTGGTTCGGTGTGTTCCGTTCGCCGATCGTCCTGAACGAATGCGGTCCTGACGGCCTGCCCTTTCCCATTTCCCCGTACCGACTCGAGCGGCAGGACGAACCGCAGGCGGATCGCGACGCCTTCCTCGGGGGTGTCGGGCGGGTGCGGTCGCATCTGGAGCGGGGGGACTGCTACCAGATCAACCTGACGACGCAGACTTCCTTTCGTTTCGAGGGCAGCGACCTTGCTCTCTTTCGGCTGCTTTGGGAATTGCAGCCGGCGGGGCAGGCGGCTTTCGTGAAGAACAGCCGCCGCAGCATACTCTCGTTGTCTCCGGAGCTGTTCTTTCGATTGGACTCACAGGGAATCGAAACACGGCCGGTGAAGGGTACGCTTCCGCGGTGCGCCGACCAGGAAGCGGACCGCAAGCAGCGTGACATTCTACGAGAGAGCCCCAAGAACCGCGCCGAAAACTTGATGATCACAGATCTTTTGCGAAACGACCTGGGCGCCTGCTCCGAGTTCGGTTCGGTTCGCGTCGGCCCACTCTTTGCCGTGGAAAGTCTGCCTACCCTGCACCAGATGTATTCCACGATCCGCGCGCGTCCTCGGTCCGAGTGTCGCGAGTACCTGTTTTCGCGCCTGCTGCCCACGCTTTTCCCGTGCGGCTCGGTGACCGGCGCTCCGAAGCTCGCGGCGCGTCGCCTCATTCGCGAAATCGAAACGCAGACGCGCGGACCGTACACCGGCTCCATTGGCTTTGCCGCGCCACTCGAGGGCGCGGCCGGCGTTCCGGAAGCCTGGTTCAATGTGGCGATTCGCACCGTGACGATCGAAGGCGAGAGGGCCCGCTTCGGGAGCGGTTGCGGCATCGTCTGGGACTCACAGGCCGAGGCCGAGTACGCGGAGGCCGAACTGAAGCGAGCGTTTCTGCTGGCAGCCTGCTCCGACTTTGCGCTGATTGAAACGATGCGCGTGCGTAGCGGGCGCGTCGTGCTCCTCCTGGCCCACATGCGAAGGTTGCGTCGCGCGCTGCGCGAGTTTTCCTTCCCGGTCGCCAGGTGGCGCGAAGCACTCGACCTCTTGCGAACCCAGGTCGGCGTCACTCCCGATGTCCCGGTACAGGATGCGCGTTTGCGGCTCCTCGTTCCGCGCTTCGGCGCCTTGAGCCTCTCTTGCGCTCAGGCCGCGTCCTGGCCCACGCCTGGTGTCGCGCTCGTGCTTTCGCCGGAGCGGATCCATTCTGGGGATCCCTTTCGGAGGCACAAGACCACCATGCGCGCCACCTACGACCGCGAGCGGGAGCGCTGGCAGGCGCAAGGGTACGACGACGCGCTTTTTGCGAACGAGAACGGGGAACTCGTAGAGGCTTCCCTCGCGAATGTTCTCCTACTCCTCGGGGGCGACTGGGTGACTCCAACCGTGGAAGCGGGTGCCCTGCCCGGAGTGGCCCTCGCGAGCCTCGAAAATCGCCGAAGCGACCGTCCCGGAAAGCGTGCCATCGTGCGCCGAAAAATCGAGTTACGGGAAATCGAACGGGCGCAATGTGTGCTCGTTTGCAACTCTGTGCGCGGCCTGGGCCGCGTTCGCAGCATCACCGAACCGGGCGGCGGACTTCTGTACCTTGACCGAACAACCGACAGCAGCCGAAGCCCGAGGGCCTGAGAAGACGCACAACTACCTGCGTCTGGAAATTCCGTCTCAGGCGCGCTACGTACGCATGGTGCGGGAAGTGGTCTACCGACTCTGTCGGGAAAATGGGTTCAGCCAGGAGGCCGCGTTCGAACTCAAGCTCGTTTGCGGCGAAGCTCTGACCAACGTGATCAAACACGCGTACGCGGAGAGGTCCAATCAGCCGATCTTCGTCGAACTCTACGTGTACACAGACCATGCCGAACTGCGGGTGCGGGATGTCGGTCGCCAGATTCCTGTTCATTCGAATCTGGCGCGTGACCTGAGCGACTACCGTGAGCGGGGTCTGGGGCTGTACCTCATTGGCAGGCTCACGGACTACCACTACTTCGACCAGACCGGTCCGGTCGGCACGCTTCTCACTGTGAAGAAGAGGCTCTCCTGATGCTCCTGGAACTGCTGGACCTCAAGCCTCGAAACCCTTACCTGGCTTTGGCCCTGGACGAGGCCCTGTGTCTGCAGTTCAGCCGCAAGAAAGACTTCCGCGGCATGCTGCGACTCTGGTCGAATCCCTACGCTGTCATCTTGGGAAGAACCTGCCGGCCGGAACGGAACCTGGAGAAGAAGTTCCTGAACGCGACGCAGATAACGCACGCGCGTCGCCGGTGGAAGAACGATGTCGTTCTCTGCCGGCGCGCTTCCGGCGGCGGTACGGTGCTGCACGGACCCGGCGGCATCAACTTCAGTCTCATCCTGCCGCTCGAACGCCACCCCGGGTTGTACCCCGTGCAGCGCTCTTACCACATTCTTCTCGGTCTGGTGTCGGACGCGCTGGGTCGCTTGGGCATCGCCGCGCGGATGGCAGGGCAGTCCGACCTCGTCGTGGAATCCGGGGACGGTCTGAAGAAGGTTTCCGGGAACGCGCAATTTCGCAAGCACGGGATCCTCGTTCACCACGGGACGCTCATCGTGCATCGTGACCTGATCGAGTACATCGAGCGCTACCTGAGCCATCCACCCGCGGAACCGAGCTACCGGGACGGTCGCGCGCACGGAGAGTTTCTCGGACACCTCGATTGTCTGGACATCGGCGAGTTTTACAACAGCCTCTCGGGGGCCCTGCGTCGTTTCGTGGGCAGCCCGCAATCTGGACCACTTCAGGAGCAGGATCGTCGCGAAGTCTTTCGGCTCGCCAGAAAACTGGGCCGCAAAATCTATGGCGATCGGGAGTGGATCCTGAATGGAAAGAAACGCAACGATGTCGAAGTCTCACCTCTCGCAGTCTGACCCGGAAGTTTTCGCGGCGCTGTGCGCCGAGGACGCGCGCCAGGAAAACAACCTGGAAATGATCGCCTCCGAAAACTTCGTGAGCCAGTCGGTGCTCGAAGCTTACAGCTCAACGCTGACCAACAAGTACGCGGAAGGCTATCCCGGGAAGCGCTACTACCACGGCTGTCAGCACGCCGACGCGGTGGAGATGCTGGCCATCGAGCGCGCGTGTCGCATTTTCGGTTCTTCCTTTGCCAATGTGCAACCGCACTCGGGGGCGCAGGCCAACATGGCCGTGTTCATGGCCTTCCTCCAACCAGGGGACACCTTCATGGGCATGAGTCTGGATCAGGGCGGCCACCTTTCGCACGGGTCCAAGGTCAACTTCAGCGGGCGCTACTTCCAGGTCGTTCCGTACGGCGTGCGGCCGGAAGACCATCGCATCGATTACGATCAGCTCCGTCGCAGCGCGCGCGAACACAAACCCAAGTTGATCATCGCGGGTTTCTCGGCCTACCCGAGGGAGTTGGACTTTGCCCGTTTTCGAGAGATTGCCGACGAGGTCGGCGCCGTTCTCATGGCCGACATGGCGCACATCGCGGGGCTCGTGGCCGCCGGAGAACATCCCACGCCCATTGGCGTAGCTCACGTCACAACCACCACCACGCACAAGACCCTGCGCGGGCCGCGCGGGGGTCTGATTCTTTGGGACGACGAAGCCCACACGAAGGTCCTGAACTCGCGGGTTTTCCCGGGCACCCAGGGCGGTCCGCTCATGCACGTGATCGCAGCCAAGGCCGTGGCGTTCGGAGAAGCGTTGCGTCCCGAGTTCCGCTCTTACATCCAGAAGGTGAAGGCCAACGCGCGTGCTCTGGCCGAGACCTTTGTTTCGCGCGGCTTCCCGGTCGTCAGCGGCGGGACGGACAACCACATGGTGCTCCTGAACGTAGGCGCGCGCGGTCTCACCGGCGCTCGCGCGGCGGACCTCCTCGACGAAGCCGGGATTACGGCCAACAAAAACGCCATCCCCTTCGACCCGCATCCACCGGCTGTAACCAGCGGCGTTCGCCTGGGAACGCCGGCTCTCACCACGCGGGGCCTCGGAAGCGACGAGATGAAAGAAGTCGGCAACATCATCTGCGATTTGTTGCTCGAACCCGAGAAGGCGGGCGCCGTCGACAGCGCGCGTGCAAGAACACGGGAGATCTGTCGCGCCTTTCCGATGGATCGCTTTCGCCTGACTTGATCGGATCGGAAGCTGCGTCGACCGGGGTTGGTGAGAGGGCACTGTTTCGAATGCGCCCCTGTCCGAGATCGCGTTCGTGATCCGAGCTGCTTTCCCTTTTGAAAGGATGCGACAGTGCGCTTGCGTCGGAACGCGAGCGGCATGCCACTCTCAGCGGCCGAACCGCCCAGGCCCCTTCGCCGCTGCCACCCGCAACCCGAACGCGAGCGACGAAAAGGTGTCCGCTTTTCCGGATCGTCGTGGTGGCCGCAGCCGCTCACCGCGCCCATGGTACGCGGCAAGTCGGCGTGTTGGGCCCGCAACATTTCCGGCGTACGGGCGCGGCCCGCTGATCTGAATCGGCAAGAGTACATTCACCCCTTTACAAAGGCTCTTCTCTCTTCGCGATCATAGGGCGGGCACAGGAACGCGTTCGTGGTCCGAAAGGTTTCCCCGGGGAAGTGGCGATTGCGTTCGGGGCAACGACCGCCACCGGCACGCGCGCTTTGAGCGGCCGAGCGGCCCGGCCGCGATCAAGCTTACTCGCTCGGGACCCCGAGAGCGCGCGGTGGGAGTTTTCGTCCTCTGGCTGCGAATCTGCAGATTTCCCGATTGCACACCGAAAGTTGTTTTGCAGATTCTTTGCGGTCGCGTCCGCTCCGCGCGCCCATGGTACGCGCCAACATGGCGTGAAGGGTCCGCGACATTTCCGGCGTTTCGGCGCGACCGGGCAGCGTGAATCGGCAAGGGCGCATTCGCCCCTTCCAAGGACTCTTCTCTCGGAGCTGATCGGGTTTCAGGAACGCCTTCGCTTGTCTGAACGGCTTTGCCTTCGGAGGGCGCGAATACGATTGTGTCCGAGAAAGCGAGCGGCACGCGCGCTTTGCGCGGCCAAGCGGAGGCGACTCGGCACGGTTTCCCGCTCGGATGCACTGAGCGCGCGGGGAGAGGTCTCATCCTGTGGTTGCGGATGGGCGTTGGGTGCGCGCAGGCGGCCGTGGCGACTCATTGCGGCCGGACCGCTCACCGTGCCCATGGTTCATGAAAGACAGGTTGTCGTGCACGCACTCGCACCCTGCCGCGAAGCCAGGACGGCGAAGCGCCCCGGATTCGTGCACGGATGCACGAAAACCCGGGCCAGGGTGTGGGTGCGTGCATTCTTGACCCTGTCTTTCATGAATAATGCGGCCTACAGCATCCGGAAGGACTTGAGCTGGCGATACATCACCTGGATGGCCACCATCGTAATCCCGGTCACGGGGATGGCCACCATGACCAGCGCAATGCTCTGCGTCGAAAGTGCGGCGATGATGGCCAGAATCGAGATCAGTGGGTGAATCTGCACTGACTTTGCCAGCACCACCGGCTGCGTGAACACGTTGTCCACGAGTTGCGCAATCAAGAAGACCAGAAGAACCCACGGCAGCAGGGCCGTGCCCCCCGGTGAGATCGCTGCGAGGAGGAGAGCCGGGCCGAGCCCAAGCAGCGGTCCGAGGTAGGGGATCACGTTGAGACTTGCGGCGAGCACCGCCGCCAGGGCGCCGTACGGGAGCCGAATGATCATCAGACCCGGAACCAAGATGGCCGCCAGTATCACCCATTGCCAGAAGAGGCCCACGAGGTACGACAGGATCTGCTCTTTTCCGCGCTTCACGAGCAGGAGCGTCATTTCGAAGTAGCGGTTCGGAACCATCCCCAACAGGTTCTTGTAGATCTCGTCTCCCTGCAGCAGGAAGATCACCGTGATGATCGGTGTTACCAAAAGGTACGTGAGAAGGTCGGGGATGCGCGCCACCAGTCCGCGGGCGGAGTCGCGGAAAGGCGCAAAGAAGCCCTGGAGCACGACGGAGAGGTCGGTTCCCGTGGCCGAGAGGTAGGGCCCGGCGAAGTCGTTCACCAGGAAGAGCGCTCTTCCCAAGGCGATTTTGGCCCGTCCTTCGTACAGCTCGTACTCGTCCATCATCGTCTGGATCTGCTCGGTGATCGGTCCGATGGCGAGCGCGGTGAGGCCGTAGAGCAGCACGCCCACGACCAGAAAGAGCAGGAGGGTCGCAACAGTACGAGAGAATCCGAATCGTTCGATCAGGCGCACCAGCGGGTTGAGGGCCAGCGCGAGTATGAAGGCAATCCCGAAGGGCGCCGCAAGGAGCACCACGCCGTACAACACCAGCCCGAGAAACCCCACGGTCAGCGCCAGAAAAAGCGTCCGCACGATAATGGAGGAGATGTCTATGGGATCCGAACGCATACTCCTACTGAGTATCGACAGTTACTCCGGCTGCTTTGGCACGCCTGACACAGAAAAAGCTTGATGGACGTCAGGTTATGTCGCCGTCTGGCCTTTCGCCGGGAACCCTGATGTCCCTGGGTGCCGCCCCATGAGTCCGGATGATGTAAGGCGTTGTCGGGAGGCCGTTTCCCGAGGAAACCACGTGCGGCTGCGCACCTTTGCCATGCTCGACAGCACGGAGGCGGCCCTCAAATCGATTCTCGACATCGTCTTCGAGCACTATCGTCGTCCCGATCTCATTCACGCGGTCTATACAGCCATCAAGGAACTGACGGTGAACGCCGTGAAGGCCAACATGAAGCGGATCGTCTTCCAGCGCCGGGGGCTCGATATCAACCGTGCTGAGGACGCCGAGCGGGGGCGCACACTTTTCAAGGAGCGATTGCAGAAGGGCAGCCTCGAATCGTTTGCTTTGGAAGCGCGGGAACTCGGATTCGTAGTGTTCGTCGATTTCATCTTCGAGCAGGATGTCGTCATCATCGAGGTGCGCAACAACACGCTCCTGTCGGCCGAAGAGAACCAGCGCCTCCGCAGCAAGCTGGCGCGGTCCATGACCTACGAGGACATCGCCCAGTTTTACATGGACTTCGCGGATCCCACCGAAGGCGAAGGGCTGGGCATGACCATGATCACCGTGATGCTGCGTCAGGAGAATATCGACCCGCACTGTTTCACGATTTTCACCGAAGGCAATGAGACCATTGCGCGCCTGGAGCTTCCCATGAAAGACGGGTACGTTCCGCGGCGCAGACGTTTCGAAAACCTCGGGACCGAATTGGACGAAGTCGTGGCGGCGCCCTGATCAGCCGAACGCAGGGAAGCTCAGCTGGCGGTAGAGTTCCCGGCCCCGATTCGACCGGGGTCCGCATTCCCGGTATCGACGATGACCTTGATGCTGCGGCTGCTGTCTGCGGCCACGGCAAACGCCTCCCCAATTTGAGAGAGCGGGAAATGTTGCGTGATGAGGCGATCGCGCAAGATGTGCGTTCTTTCCGGCTGTTCGGCCAGCAGGGCTGTGGCCCGGCGGAAGTCGCCGCAGCGAGAAGAGTGCAGCTCCAATCCCCGAGTCGTGACGGCCGACCACAACGCGGAGGTTCTCCCGGGCGATTGCCCGGCCAACAGAATCGCCCCGCGCGGCCGCACCAGGCTGTGCTCGCGCTCCGGATGAGGGCGGATGACCCGGTCCGCTTCCTCGGGCCCGGACACCACTGCCAGGTCGAAGCGGGGCAGGGGGGAGCCTTCCAGCCCTCCGCGGTCGTTCACATTCAGCGCTTCTTCGAACGAAAGGCGATGAAAGCGGCGCGAGGTATCGTGCGCCTGGAGTTCGGCGACCATCTCCTCAGGAACTCCCGGCGCCACGAAGACGTTGCGGTTCGGGCGCCGCGTGCTTTCGCCCGTCCAGGTGAAGCCGAGCGAAGCTGGCGTGGCGGGCACGAGGGCCAGTTCGTGCACCACCAAGTCCGTCAGGCGTTCGAATCCCGAGACCGGACGCCCGTTCGTTGATTTCAGGTGTAATATGCGACGGGCCATGCCGAGGGCGACTTCGAAGCCCTCCACCGAACCGGTCGTATCGAACACGATATCGAATTCGTAGTGTACGTCGCTGTCGCTGCGGATCGTTTCGTCGGCACCCAGATCGCGGGCCAACTGGAGAAGGTTGTCATGCCTCCCCAGCGCGATGATGCGAAAGTCGCGCCTTTCCGCATGGCGCACCATGGCCAGAGCTGCTACCAGCAGCATGCCCAGGCGCCGCGGTCCGAGCACGGCGACGGTCTGACCGCTGCGCTCGGGCAGCGTGTCCACCGCCTGCAGCGCTGCGGCAAACGGTTCAGTCAGTACAGCGCTGTGAGCGTCGAGCCCCGGTGGAAGAGGGACGATGGCGTCCACCGGTGCCAGCAGGTACGGAGCAAAGCCGCCGGGGAGGCGGTCGATACCCAGCGTGATCCTCTCAGGACACTGCGTGTCGATACCGGCGCGACAGAAGGGGCAGTTCTCCTCCTCGTGCACGGCGCGCGCGTGATGCGAGGCGTTGATCTCGACGGCCACGTCGCGACCGTCCACCGTACCGATCACTTCGTGACCGATGATCTGCGGGAGAGGGTAGGAGAGAAAGCGCCTGGCCAGGTCCGTCGAGCAGACGCCGCAGTAGCGCGACCGTACCGCGCGATACCCGGGTCCCAGAGAAAGCGAGCGGTTGCCGTTTCTTAGAATGTCCCAGCCCTTTTCGGGGGAACCGACGAACTCGTAGTGGACCGTGTGGAAGTTCCCTTCCCGATCGTATTCAGGAGCGTCGAACTCGATGCGTGCCGTGGCCGACATGGCCTACTTCTCGGCGTCGATCACCTTGATCCGATTCTTGGCCTTCCAGGTGCGAAAGGGGGCCAGGGCCTGCATTCGCTCTTCGGATACGTAGAAGATGCGATCACCGTACTTCACGAGAACGCCTTTGTAGTGGGCGTACTTCGTACGGTGGTCCACCAGGCCGAGCTCTTTGACGTCATTCCAGTTTTCGCAGGTTTTCAGCACCGGGACTTTTCTGAGGTGCAGTTCTCGGATTGTGCCGTCGTGGACGGAGTCTCTCAGTATTCTTTCCCATTCCATGGCTCTTTACGCGTGCCGACGGTCTGCACCGTGGCGCACAATCCTATCCCAACGAGTCGGTATACTCTCGGTACGCTCCTGCAGTCATCAACTTCTGCAACGACGCGCTGTCATAGTCCCTGATCTTGATCATCCAGGCTCCGTACGGATCCCGGTTGACCTGCTCCGGACCACCGTTCAGAGTCCTGTTCACTTCGGCGATGGTCCCGGCCACAGGAGAATACAGGTCCTCAGCAGCTTTGACGGACTCGATGGCCCCGAACTCGGATCCGGCGTCCAGCTTAGTATCGGCCGGCTTGAGGTCCACATAGACCACGTCTCCCAGCGCATTTTGGGCGAAGTCCGTGATCCCGACAACGAGCAGGCCCCCCTCTTCTCGGGCCCATTCGTGCTTTTTGGTATAAAAGTAGCCTTCCGGTATCTTTGACGACATAGTCCGAATCCTCCTATCCGGCCAGGCGGCCCCGAGCAAGCAAAAAAGCCTCACTCAACCGCCGCGCCTGGCCGCCGCGGGTCAGCGTTTTTTTCCGGCTCCGCCTTTGACGAAAGGCCCCCGCCTCACCTGGGCGGGCGTTGGCTTTCCGCGGATTTCCACGTCCAACGCCGTGCCCGGCTCGGTCAGCGCTCTTGGCAGGAGCGCAGTCCCAATCCCCGCTTTCAGCACCGGCGAATAGCCTCCGCTCAGCATCTGACCCTGCCGTTGACCGTCCCTATCGAGTACTGCATATCCTTCCCGCGGCACCCCGCCGGTGGAAAGTTGCACGCCGACCACCAGGCGATCGGCTCCTGCCGCTTTTTGTTTCAGCAGTCGTTCCTGATGCGGGTAGGCGCCTGCTTTCTCTTTGACGATCCAACCCAGTCCGCTCTCGACGGGCGTCAGTTCGTCGGAGAGTTCGTGCCCGTAGAGCGGGTAACCTGCTTCGAGTCTGAGTGTGTCGCGCGCGCCGAGCCCCACGGGAAGAAGTCCGTGCGCGGAACCCGCCTCGAGGAGTTCATCCCAGAGGCGCACGCCGCGTTCGTTGGACGAGTAGATCTCGAAGCCATCCTCTCCGGTGTACCCGGTTCGACTGACGATGAACGAAGCGCCCGCCTCTTCCCACTCCTGGAACGCGTAGTAGACGATGCCGGAAAGGTCTCGAGCGAGTGCAGCGGACAGGGTACGCTCTGCTGCGGGTCCCTGTATCGCGATAAGATGCGTCTCCAGCGAGTGATCCTCTACGACAACACCGGGCCGTACCCTATCTTGAAGGTGTCGAAACACGCGCGCGTAGTTGGAAGCATTGGAGACGACGAGAAAAGACTGCTCCGCGCGTCGATAGATCGTGATGTCGTCGACCAAACCGCCGCGATCATTCAGCACAGCGTTGTAGCGTACACGGCCGATGGGGATGTCGGCAACCGTGTTGCAGGTGGTTGCATCCAGCAGAGCCGCAGCTTCTGGCCCTTTCACGTGGATCTCACCCATGTGAGAAACGTCGAACAGGCCCGCTTTTTCGCGCACGGCCATGTGTTCTTCGATGATGGATGTGTACTGAACCGGCATTTCCCAGCCGGCGAAGGGTGTCATGCGCGCTCCGAGCGCCTTATGTCGTTCGTAGAGCGGAGTCCGCGAGAGCTCCATCGCGGCATGTTCTGTGCGAAGCGTCGTCGCACCAACGAAAAAATCTGTGAGGGAAGTGCAAAAAGGAGGAATCCCAGCCCGAGCCGCGAGGCTTATGCCCAAAAATAGGGCAGGGGCTCTCCGCATCCGGGAAAGAATTTTTTTTGCGCGCCGAAACCTGCCGTTCCGAAATTTTGTTTTGACCCAAAACCGGCGCGGGAGTATTCCGCCCTCTACCTTTCGCGGCCGAGATGTCAAAAAGTTTTAGATCATATATCAATTTTCCACGGTGCGTGGAGAACTGCTATGTAAGTATAAATATATTGTCACTTGCTTTCGGCGAAGGCCGGACCCGCCTGGCGGGCTTTCCAGCGCAAAGCGAGCTGTTTCGTGGTCGGGCGCGTTTCTGTATGGGGGAGAATCGGGCAAATGGTTGAGGCGGAAGAAGACCCTGCTGCTGCACAGCGTGCTTCGTCCAAGCAGCGCTGCCGGGCCTGCGGTCGCTTGGTCGAAAAAACCTACCAGAACAACACATGCAAAGGGTGCCTCGTAGACTCCTTCGGCAAGTACATCAAGATGATCGACCACTACCGCGATCTGCGTCCCTGACCCGCCTTTCCGACCTTGTACGCCGTTTGCTCCTTCTGCTCATTCTGGGCCTCCCTGCAGCCTTTTCCTGTCGACCGGGGCCTGATCTACCCCGCGCTTTCGCCCTGACCCTGCGCGACGACCAACTGCACTGGGAGGTCAGCGCCGGCTGCCTCAACGACCGAGACTTCCCGGCCATCGAGCCTGCCACCTTTCGCGCCGTGGCCGCGCCCGTGGAGCGGCTCCTGGGTACGGTTCCGGGCCTTTCCGTGCGTTTTATTCCGGATCAACCCATGGACGCCCAGTTCATTATGGAGAGAACGGCGCCGAGACAAAGGAAGGCTGCCATCCGGGCGGCCCGAGATGGCCTTTTGGATCTGTCCGCCGACGCCGACAACTCGGCCGTTTGGGCTCGCCTGGGAGCTTCTCCGGCCGTTCGAGAGTCCCGGGAGACGTGGCGGGCCGCGCGTCGCCTACGTTCGGCGAACGGCCAGCCCTTCTTCTACGACAAGCTGCCATCCTCGGACTTCGCCTGGCGCGCGTTTCTGCGCGATCAGGGGCGCTACGACTTGGTACTCACGAATGCCTTCCTCTTCCCCGACGACCTGCGTCACAAGCGCCTCCCCGATGAACGCGATCGCCTCGGCGGCGTGCGCACCCGAATTGCGGCCGCGGAGGGCCGCCCGAGCCTGGAAGGCTGGGCAGTGGTCCTCAGCGCGAACGAAGAGGTGCAAGGCGGGGGGCAGCCCGACACTCAGGAGCTTGCCAGACGGACCGCGGCCGCGCTCCTGGCGGTCCTCGTGGGCATCCCGCTGCCTCTGGCACAGAAATGGGCGGACAATGCAGGGGAAGGCCGAACGCTGTTTGCGGGTTGCAGTGGTTGCGCCGAACTCTGGGACCAGCGCCGCCACATGCTGCGAGCGTGGGTGCGGGCGCGGGATCTCGAGCGCCAGGCCGCCTGCCGCGAGATCGCTCCCGTCCGCGAAGGTTCCGCTGCCTGGAGCCTTCTGGATCCGGACCGGCTTCCCGGCATGAGTGCTTCTGTTCGACGACTGCGCTCTTTCTGCGGACTGTCGTCGGCGCCAGGGGAAAAGGAATGACAAACGCCACACTCACGGCGGCATGACTGCATGGCGGATATTCTCGCGGGAGAGGCGGCGCGCCGTTCTCTGCACGAACTCTGGATCGCGCTGATTGCGGCCGGGCTTACACTTGCTTCTGCGCTGGGTCTCTACTTGGGCGTACCCATCGCGCGCGAAGCGCTCCAGGCGCGGGACGCCGAGATCCGTCACGAGCGCAAGTTCGAAGCCTCGCCGGTCGGCGGCCGTATCGTGTACACCGCTCCCACGGGCGTACCGGACCGCGCCGCGCGTGTGGCGCGCTATCGCACCGACCTGGAACTCCTCTCCAGGCGTTTTGGGCGCGGCCAGTTCGACATCACGCTCCTTCCCGGACTCAAGGAGAGCCCGCTGGTCGCGGCAGTGGCGCGCCACCAGAATGCGTACCGTTATTCGCTGAGCTCTGACGCTTCTTCGGCCACGCTTTCCATCGAAGCACCCCCTGGTCCAGCGCGGACAGCTCTACAGGCATACCTCAAGTACCTCGACGATCGTTGGGTTACGCAGCGCTGATCTTTGTGGGGTCTTTCTTGTGTCCCAGCCAGGGTGCTGACTACTGACTCCTGGATAATTGGGCACCGTCGTCAAAAGGGCAAGTGCGCCTGCGC
>CAZPFB010000048.1:0-41381 GCA_964585735.1 uncultured Leptospiraceae bacterium | reverse complement strand
TTCGTGCTCAGGAACTCGACCGGATCGTACACGTGAATGAGTGAGACGTCATGACGGGCCTGGATGTAGCGGAGATCCTCGGGAACGTCGTGGTCCATGAAGTCTGAAATGATGAAGACGACGAAGCGTTTTCCACGGAACTGCTGAATGGCGTGTATGGCGGCCCGCGGGTCCGACTCGCGCGCGGGAATCGGGCCCGTTTCGACGTGGGAGAGCCAGGTCTTCAGCGCTCGAAAGAGCTGATGCCGGGCGCGAATCGGGCGCGATACGGAGTGAACCCGATCCGAGAACGTGAGGAATCCCAGTCGATCGCGCGCCACCGTGGCCGAAACGGCAAGCGTGGCCGCCACTTCCACCGCGTACTCGATCTTGGTGCGCTCCTGCCAGCCCGTGTGCATGGAAGGGCTCACGTCGACCGCCACGAAGACCTCGCGCTCGCGCTCGTCGAGGAAGGTCTTCACGTACGGCTCGTTCATGCGCGCCGTGATGTTCCAGTCGATCATGCGGATGGACTCGCCGAGGACGTACTTGCGGGCCTCGTGAAAGATCATCCCGCGGCCGCGCACCGACTGGATGTAGTTGCCGCCGAAAAAGCCGGCGGCGTTCCTGCGCGCCACGAGTTCGAGCTGCCGCACGCGCCGAATCAGCGCGGCCACGGAGTCGTCTCCCGGTGGAAGGCGCGCGGTCCGCGTGCGCATCATGGTCATGGAACGGGCACCCGATTGAGTATCTCCTGGATGACCTGTTCTGAGGTAATACCCTCGGCATCAGCGTGGTAGGTCATGATGATACGGTGGCGCAGGACCGGAAACGCCACGCTCTTGATGTCCTCCGGTTGAACGGAGTCGCGGCCGTCGAGCAGTGCGCGAGCGCGCGCCGTGAGCGCCAGGCCAATGGAAGCGCGCGGCGAAGCGCCGTATTCGATGACGTTATCGAAGTCGATGCCGTGCCCGGCGGGATCCCTCGTTGCAAACACGAGCCCGGCGATGTACTCGATGAGCCGATCTTCCAGAAAAATGCCGCGTGTTACGTCCTGTAAGGCCTCAATGGCTTTCCCATCGATGAGCTGTTTCACGGCGGGAAGTCTGGTTTCGGCAATCACCATGCGGACGATGTCCTGCTCCTCCTGTTTCTGCGGGTAGTCGACGACGAGTTTCACGAGGAAACGGTCCAGTTGGGCTTCCGGGAGCGGATAGGTTCCTTCCTGTTCTACGGGATTCTGCGTGGCGAACACAAAGAACGGCCGCGGCAGCGCGTGCGTCTCTTCGCCAATGGTGACCTGCTTTTCCTGCATGCTTTCGAGGAGCGCGGATTGCACTTTTGCCGGGGCGCGATTGATCTCGTCGGCCAGAATGAAGTTCGCAAAGACCGGCCCCTTCTTCGTTTCGAAGCCGGCCGTGGATTGGTTGTAGATGCGGGTTCCGATGATGTCCGCGGGCAGCAAGTCGGGCGTGAACTGGATGCGGCGGAACTCCGAGCGCGTCATGTTGGCGAGCAGGTTCACAGCGCGCGTCTTCGCAAGCCCGGGTACGCCTTCAATCAGCGCATGCCCGTTTGCGAGGACCGCCAGGAGCAGGCCGTCCACGAGTTCCTTCTGTCCGACAATCCCAACCTGAATCTCGGTTCGCAGGCGGTCCAGGATGACCTGGCTCTTTTGCAGGCGTTCGTTCACGCACGCAGGGTCAGCAGTTTGCGCACCGAGGCAAGTGGTTTTTGTCGGCGTCGTGCTTGTGCTCCCCGATTTCAGCGGCGTGTCGCCTGCGTCGATACTGAGCGTGATGAGCAGGCCGGACGCCACACGCCCTTACCGCGAGCGCCCGGCGCTATGGCGGCCGAGATCAGCACGCGGGGCTCCGTACGCGGTGGCCCTGATTCTTGTCGCGTTGGTCGTTGGCCAATGCGCGTCCTCCAGGGGTCGCAGTCTACATCGAGAGCCGGCGGTGAGCGGTTCGGGCGCGCGAATCGTGGCTACGGCCCGTCGGTACGTGGGTGTTCCCTATCGCTACGGGGGGCGCACGCCCCGAAGCGGGTTTGATTGCTCGGGGTTCACGAAGTACGTGTTCGGACGGCACGGTTTGCGTCTCCCGGTGGGGGCGCGGAACCAGTATCGTCACCTGCGGCCGGTTCGCGTCCCGCGACCGGGAGACCTAGTCTTCTTTCGGACCCGCGGTTCGCAGGTTTCGCACGTGGGCATCTACGTCGGCGGGTATCGCTTCCTCCACGCACCGCGCAGCGGCAGCCGTGTTGGGTACGCGGACATGCGGCTGCGCTACTGGCGCAAGCGCTACGCAGGATCCCGCGCGGTGCTGCGCTGAGGCGACGGACAGCACCGTCGGTGTGCCATGGCATTTTGGTTGCGTGGCGGAAGCCGCGCTTCGGGATGAGCCATGGTGGAGAAGCGACTTCGCGAACTCGGCCTTGAGATTCCTCCGGCTCCCAAGCCGGTGGCGGTGTATGTCCCTGCCGTGCAGTCGGGGAGGATCCTGTTCGTGAGCGGGCAGCTTCCGTTGAAAGAGGGGCGGCTGCTCCTCACCGGACCGGTCGGCAATGGCGGCGCCTCCGTACAGGACGCGCAGGCCGCCATGCGGCAGTGTTTCCTCAACGCGCTGGCGGCGGCCACGACGTGTGTGCCTGTTTCCGGGATCCTGCGCGTCCTTCGATTGGGGGCCTTCGTCCTTTCCACACCCGGGTTTTCGGAGCAACACCTCGTGGCCAACGGCGCGTCGGACCTGGCCCTGGAGCTGTTCGGCGACAGTGGAAAGCACGCGCGCGCCGCTGTGGGCGTGAGCGCTCTGCCCCTCAATGCGGCCGTGGAGCTCGAGGTAGCTTTCGAGGTGACTGCTTGAGCGAATCGTCGTTTGTGGCCGAGCTGCGGGACGTGGGCTCGCTCCTGCGGCGGTACGCGCTGGCTGTGCTCGCCGCCTGGAAGTCCTTTGGACTGTTGAGCCGGGCGGGACTAACAGAAGCGCTTTCGCACATTTCAGGACGGCTGCGCCTATTTCTGCTCCTCAATCTCCTGTTGGCTGCGGCTGCTCTGCCCGATTGGATCGTCTACCGGAGCAGCCTGGTGGAAGAGGGCCACGCAAGTGTAGGCAGTCACTGGAGGCTGGCCTTTTTGGTGGCTCCGATCGTATCGTTTGCCTGCGGGGTCCTTGCTTTTCGCGTTCGGATGTCGGTGTTTCTGGTCATTCAGGCTTTGGCGGGGCTTCTGATCCTGTTAGGCTTCTTTTTCCCGGGCACCATCCACACCGACATCAAGCTGCGTTCGGATTACAGCTTTCATTGGTCCGTCTTCGCGTACGGTATTCTATGGCTGGGCGTCATGGGCAGCGGCTATGCCGCCATCCAAGACGCACCCCTGAGATGGCACCCGGTAGCGAAATTGCTTTTTGACGGCGGCCACGCGGATCGAGTCGTCACGGACTCCGGTGAGCCCGGCGGAACGTCCAGCAGGCGCTCCGTTCAGCACAAAGCCGCACCGCGCCAGCGCGCGAAGCGCGGCCGGTCCTCGGCAGCCCCGCGACCCGGCCGGGCCCGAAGGCCCTGACTGCGCGGGTATCCGCCTCAGGCGCGGCTGAGGCGGATGAGATTCTCCTGCTGCAGAGCGCTGACCTTCTTGGAGAATTGGTCCCCCTTCTGCACCACTTCACCTTGGAAGGCTTCGATCAGGTACTGATCGAACGACTTGTCCGCCGAGGAGTTGCTTTCCACACCGCGACCGGGAAGGCTGCGGGCCCGCCGTCGGTGGTATACCGGACTTTCGAGCTTCTTCACAATCATGGGATACCCCCTTGTCCATTATAGACGGATTTCAGGCCCCAGAGTTTATGTCTCTTCAGTAGGATAACACGCATTTTGAGGCCTTTCCACCAGTTTTTGCGACATAACCTTTTTCTCAATATCGGAACTACCACACAAATGTCGAGCTAAAAAACATCCGTATAGTAAAAATCCGCGGGTCTCTGCCGCACAGGTGTCATGGTAGCCGCCGCCTGTGACAGCTCGGCGACGGGGGCGGATTTTTTTTTCCGCGGGCTCCGGGTGGCCGAAAATCAAACGAGGCGCGCCTCCGCTCCCATGCGAACGAGTCAACGAAAGCTGTTACTTGGAACGATCTGCCTCGTAGGCGTTGCCGGGGGGCTTGCCTCCGCGCCCGACTCGCCTTACCTGCCTCGCGTCCGGCCGCTTCCGAAGAAGGAGCCGTCGCGCGAGGAGCCGTCCCCGGGCTCGAAGGAATCTAGGCCAGTAGCTCCCCCCGAAGAGGCTCCCACCCGCGAACCGACCGGTGGCGGAAAGGCGGCTGCCAAGAAGGATACTCCGGAGGGATTGCCCCATTCGGGCACCAAGGCATCGCGACGCGCGACGGACGCGAGCCGTCGAATGTTCGTCACGATGGGCACGGTCATAGCGGTGCAACGCAGCAAGGGTGCGGTTCGACTGGGCGCGCGCGAGTTGGGGCGCCTTTCCCGATTGCCGCCCGATCAGATTCGCCGCCACTTTCTGGAGAGGCGACGCACACTCACGATCCGAAATCGCCACGCGCGCAGCGTGGGTTCCTTCGAGGTAACCCGTGTTCAAGTCGAGCACGGGATCCGGCCGGGCACCATGCGCGCCATCACGCTGTACGGGATGTTCCGGTTGGAGCCCGGACCGGAGACCACGGCGAATCTTTCTGTTGGTTTCGCCGTGGGGTACTTTCGCGACCTACCGGGCTACCTTCCGCCGACCTTCCAGCCTCAGGCGCGTCGTTCCCTGCGACAAATCCGCAACTCGGTGGACGGAAAGTGGATGGTGTTCGTGCCGGCTTCTCTTCTGATCTACGGCCAGGGTCACGCGCCCGCGCAGGACAACTACAACCCGTACTTCTCTTTCCGCGATCCGCCGGTGGTGCCGCGCATTCCTGCTTTCTACATCGATCGTACCGAGGTCACGAACCACGAGTACTGGACCTTCTGTCGAAAAGGCGGACACCCGATGCCTCTCTCGTGGACGCGCGGGCACTATCCTCCGGAGCGTCGTCATCACCCATTCACGGAAGCGAGCTATCGCGACGCGCAGGCGTACGCGAGGTGGGCCGGAAAACGACTCCCAAGCGAGTGGGAATGGGAACTCGCAGCGCGCGGTTCTCTGAATCTCCTGGCGGATGCAAGCGGCCCACGGAGCCTTCTGCGCAGCCCCCGGATTTTTCCCTTCGGCGACGAATTCGACTCCGAACGCTGCAACACCCTGGAAACGGGTCTCGGTGACACCCTGCCGGTCGATCGCCTCAGCGACACGGGACCTTACGGGACGGTCGGCATGTGTGGAAACGCGCGCGAATGGACTTCGAGCTGGTTTGCCGCCTACCCGGGGCATCGCCTCTCGGGAAGTTCGCCGGTCGGTCGCATCTACAAGGTCATTCGGGGCGGTTCCTTTTCCCAGCCCTCTTCTTTCGCGCGCACCGACTACCGCGACTACGGAGGCTTTCCGAGCCTCAAGGAAGACAGGAGCGCGGGTTTCCGGTTGGTGCTGAACGCCGAGTGACTTGGCGATGCCCGCTTCTCGTTCAGGCGCGGCCGGCGGCCCGAACCGTCAGGTAGGCTCGTCCAGCGAGATCGAAACGGCCATGAGCGCGTCCGGCAGATCGACGCTCTTGTGAAACTGGATGCCGGCCAGCAGACTCTCTTCTCCCTGGACATCGCCCCGGGCCTTCCAGGCGACTCTTCCGGTGAACTCCAGGGTGGTCGGAAGTCGGCGGCTCATCACGAAGCCTTCGACCAGGGTCTTTTCGGGGGGGAAGTCCACGCCTGCGGGAAGGACGATGCACAACCCCGTTTCCGAGATGTTCCCGAGGTGCCCGAGCGTGACCGTATCTTCGTAGTGGAGCTGGACCGTGAAGTCCCGGAAGTCCTTGGGCGCGATGCGCGCGCTGCGTTCGATGGCCATGCAGCTTGTACCGGGCGGCGTCGGAACGCCACTCTCTGGCAGGCAGCAAAGCATCATGTGCTTCTGTGCTCAAGAAAAATCGCGGCGCGCGGGCCAATTCTCACTCGCTCAATGTTCGGACCCGCGCCCGCCGCGCAGAACCTCTCGGATCGTGTCCAGGTGAAGCTCCGCTTCACGCCTGCCCCGCTCGATGATTTCGTCGATCCGATGGAAGTCGAAGAGCCCGAACTCGGTCACGTTGGGTTCCAAAACCTGGTCGAAGTCGTCCATACGAAACCGAATGAGTTCCCGCCCTTCCATCGTGATGCTCCGGTAGACGATGTTCAGGATGGGTGGCAGACTCAGGTAGTCGAGCAGGCCTCTGAGGAAGCCGAAGGGCCCCCGGCGTCTGCGCACGGTGGTGGTCGCCGAATTTTCGTCCTCGAGCGGGGTCACGTTCACGCCAATTACAACCGAGTGGCCGCGCTCGCGCAGAATGTCGCCCGGCAGGTTGTTGATGACTCCGCCGTCGATGAGCTTCATGTTTCCCAGCGCGAGCGGCGGAAAGACACCCGGCAGACTCACGGAAGCCCTCAGCGCGGTGGCCAGGAAGCCGCTTTCGAAGAGGATCTGCCGACCGCTGTTGAGGTCGGCGCCGTTGCAGTAGAAGGGCAGCTCGAGATCCTCGAAGCGCGACCGGCCGAAACCGCGCAGAATGGCGCCATTCAGGCGTCGGCCGCGGAAGAAGCTCACCAGAGGCAGCGTCTTGTCCAGGATGGCCTCCGAGGTCGGCAGAATGTCCCGCAATCCCTCGCGCAGTTCGTGTGCATCGTGACCCATGCAGGCCCAAGCGCCGATGATGGCGCCCATCGAAGTGCCCGCCACTGCATCAAAGTCGATCCCCTCGCGCTCGAGCACCTCGATGACACCGACATGAGCAAACGCGCGCGCGCCGCCGCCGCCGAGGCAGAGTCCGCGGGACGTGCCGTTGAGGTGGCGGGCCAGGCGCCGCAGTCCGCGCAGATAGAGCCCGGGCCGTCCGGCGGAGTTTCCGAAGTCGGCACGCAGCCAGATGTGGCGGCGATACAGCGCGGAAGCACGATTGATGCGTAGATTCAACTGTTCGAGTGCGATCCCGGGCGCCTCGTCGCTGACCGTGATGACCCTTTCGAAAAAGTCCGGAACCAGGTCCGTACAGGCAGCAGCGCAGGCGCGCCAGCGCTCGTGGTCCCGGTCGTCTCCGGAGATGCCAGCTTCCACCGGCCGGACCAACACGACCCGGTCGCACTGGCCGAGCAAACGCGACAGCACCGGGTGGCGATAGTCAGCGCCCATATCGATGAGAATGACAGCATAGTAGGTGCGCAGACGCCCGAGCAATTCCGGAATGCGGGCCAGGGTTTCGTCCGTCGGGGCTTCCAGAAAGAGCGACTCCCCGGTCATCACGTCGAATCGTCTCCCGGGCGATTCGAGCATCTCCTGAATCGCAGCGATCGTGACCTGAGGCCAACGTCGGAGCAACCCGCCCACATCGCCGGTGGAGTTCTCGCCCGGTCCTCCTGAACTGCCGTTGAAAGCGCACAGCACGACGCGCCCCCTGTTCTCCTGCGCCAACTGATCCGCCAATTCGTTTGCAATGCGCGCTGATCGCAGTGCATCGAGGGGGCCCAGCAGGGCGACCACCTTTGCCGGAGTTCCCGCAGAAGTTCCGCTGATCCGCTCGCGCAAGCGTCGCGACAACAGGAGGGCCAGCGCCGAAGAAACGGCGCCCTCTCGGTGCAGCAGTCGCAGGAAAGCGTCGCCGGGGATCACGTAGATGTTCGAGTCCAGAGCGGCCCGCGCGTCAGAAGACCGTGGCTCTCCCGACAGCAGGCTGGCTTCCCCGAACACAGCGCCGCGGCTTTCGATGCCGATCAGTTCGATGGTGTGGGTCTGCGGGTTGGTGTGTTCGATGTGGACTTCGCCGTCGCGCACGAGGTAGAGGGCGTCGGCCGCCTCGCGCTGCGCGTAGATCGTTTCGCCCCGCGCGAAGCGCACCAGCCGTACACTTCGCAAAAAGACGTCGAGGGCAGGGCTGCGCGGAGAGATCGACCGAAACAGCGGATGCGACGCCAAGAAGGTCACATCGCGCTGTGGTCCGCCTGCGCCCCCGATCGACTTCATGCCCAAAGAATATTTGCTTTTCCGGCCCGGTCGACGTATTTTCGTGGCCGCCATGCGGGAGCGGGCTCGCGCCTCCTCAGACCGGCCTCGCGACGAGTGCGGCATCTACGGCATCTTTGGAGCCGTGGAGGCGGCCAACTTCACCTACCTGGGCCTCTACTCGCTCCAACACCGCGGCCAGGAAAGTGCGGGGATCGTTTCCACGGATGGAGAACGCCTCTACCGGTATGCCGGCATGGGCCGGGTCGCGCAGGTCTTCTCCAAAGAGAAGCTCTCCGGCTTGGTGGGGCGTATCGCCATCGGCCACAACCGCTACTCCACGACGGGGGCCTCATTTCTCAAGAACGCACAACCCATCCGGGTCGAGTCGCACTTGGGCGGTATTGCTCTGGCCCACAATGGGAACCTGGTGAATGCTTGGGACGTTCGCCGGGAACTCGAACAGTCCGGTTCGCTTTTTCAGACAACCGTGGACAGCGAGGTCATCGTGCACCTGATGGCGCGCAGCGGCGAGCGAAATGTGCTCGGTGCACTGTCCGCTGCTCTGCGCCGGGTGCAGGGGGCCTACAGCCTGCTGGTTCTGTCGCGCGAGGCATTGTACGCGGTTCGGGATCCCAACGGCTTTCGTCCGCTGGTGATGGGCCGTCGCGCGGATGGCGCCTACGTCTTCGCATCGGAGACCTGCGCTTTCGACATCACGGACACGCAGTACGTTCGGGAACTGGAGCCCGGCGAAATGGTGCGCGTGGATCACAAAGGTGAAGCGTCGTTCTTTCCCTTTGAGAAGCGGGGTTCTTCTCAAGAGTCCCTCTGCATTTTCGAGCACATCTACTTCGCGCGCCCGGACTCCCGCATCTTCGACCAATCTGTCTACGACGTGCGCCTGAACCTGGGCCGGATACTCGCGCGGGAGCATCCGGCTCAAGCCGATGTGGTCGTGCCTGTTCCGGACAGCTCCAGCGTGGCGGCCCTCGGCTATTCCGAGCAAAGCGGGATTCCTCTTTCGCTGGGTTTGATTCGGTCGCACTACATCGGCCGGACGTTCATCGAGCCGGAGCAACGCATCCGCGACTTCGGTGCCCGCCTCAAGTACAACGTCGTGCGCTCGGCTGTGGCCGGAAAGCGCGTGGTGCTGGTTGACGATTCGATCATGCGCGGCACCACGCTGCGCAAGCTCATCAAGATGTTCCGGCAGGCTGGCGCGCTCGAAATCCATATACGGATCAGCGCGCCGCCAACACGCTTCCCCTGTTTCTACGGGATCGACATCCCCACGCAGAAGGAGCTGATCGCCGCAAGTCACACGGCCGAGGAAATCCAGAAGTACCTGCGCGTCGAGAGCCTGGGTTACATGAGCCTGGAAGAGGCGCACGAAGCCGCCAACATTGGGACGCCCGCGCGTCGCCGCTGGTGCGACGCCTGCTTCTCGGGTCAGTATCCCGTGGCCATTGCCCCGGGCGAACAGAGCAACCAGAAGCAACTCTTCGAAGAGGAGTTCTTGGTCGAAGAGGGACGACCTGTGGGAGCGGGCTGAGGCGACGTAGCCCGCCTTTCAGAACTCACCAGCGTTTGAACATCACGTACACCGCCGCCACAATCAGGAGAAAGCCCAAGCCGTGATTCCAGCGGATGGGCTCTTTCAGATAGAGAACAGAAAAGCCGGCGAAGACAACCAGGGTGATCACTTCTTGGATCACTTTCAACTGCGGGGCCGAGAATGTTTCGTGACCGAACCGGTTCGCCGGAACCTGAAGGCAGTATTCGAAAAAGGCGATTCCCCAGCTTGCGAGGATGGCCGTAATCAGCGGCGTTCCCTTGTACTTCAGGTGGCCGTACCAGGCGAAGGTCATGAATACGTTGGACGCGACCAAGAGCAGGATGGTGAGCATGGGCCCTGCTGCGGTCGGACTTGTCCGCCGACAAACGAAATCGTGCGCGCAAGCGGAGGCGCCGCAGCGCTCAGCGATCCAATTCCCGCAACCGCCCGAGTGCGGCGGCCAGGTCTTCGTCCTGGGGCTTTGGCGGCGAAGCGATCGATTCCGCGGGCCGCGACGCGGCCGCTGTCGATTCCCCAGGCCCGGCCGCCGCTTCGCGGGGTGCCAGGGTTTCCCTGCCGCGCAGGCGCGATGGGCGTAGCAGGCGCAAGATCAATAGCAGGAGCAAAAGGACAGACACGGCGACAAGCAACACGCGCGGCCAGACGGGAGGTGCTTCGTGGAGGATGTTGGGGCCGAAACCGCTCACGAAGCCGCGCACCACGCCCTCATTGCCGTTGCGCAACAGTTCCTGGAGCTGCGCATCTTTGACCACGCGGTCCCCGAACCCTTCCGAAAAGCCACGGACGATGGCCTCTTCGCTTTGGCCCTCGCGAATGCGGGTTTCGATGAAGATGCGCGCCTGCACGGCGAAACATGTTTCCGCCACGTGGCCGCACTGCGAAACGAGGCCGTGACATCCGCAGAGGCAGTTCAAGCGATTGGTGATCCGGTGGAACATCTGCACCTGTTCCGGGCTGCGCAGGTGGAGCGGAGCCGTCTCAGCAGCAAGGCTGCCCGGAAGCGCCACGGCCCCCCAGCAGCACAGGACGATCGGGATCCACTTGGTGCGCACAGGGCCAACAACACACGTGCGCTTCTCCCTGGCAACGCTCCTTGGTGCTCCTGCCTGTGGAAATTTGCTCGCTTGACGGTCCGATTTCTGGCCGTCCGGATGGGCCCATGTGCCGCAACATCAAGACGCTCTTCAACTTCGACCCACCGGCCACGGAGGAGGAAATCCGCGCGGCTTCATTGCAGTTCGTGCGCAAGCTATCAGGCTTCCAGAAGCCTTCGCGGAGCAACGAGACCGCGTTCCATCAGGCTGTGGAGGAAGTGGCCGCAACGGCAGGGCGTCTCATCGCGTCGCTGAACACCGCCTCACCCCCGCGCAATCGGGAGGTGGAAGCAGCCAAAGCACGGGAACGCAATCGCGCGCGTTTCGGTTGACCCCCGAGTTGGAAGCCCCAAACGACGCGGTTCGGGCGTGGCGCGCGCGTCAGCCGGTGCCACGGGCCGGGTAGTCCCGGGATTGGGCGCATGGGATCTCTGCCAGGCCGAAAGCCCGCCGCTTTTCGTTCATGAAGCGCATGTGATGCTCTACGTGTCCGCTCGCGGCGAGGAGATAGGTCCATATGTTGATGGTACCAAGTTCCGTGTGGCGGCCCGTGCGCGCGAAGTCGGCGGGCGCTGCGTAGTTCAGGATCCGCAAGAGTTGCTTGCGCGTCGAAACGAACACGTCCAGCTCGGTGGTCAGGTCTCGCTTCTGGTAGTGCAGCCCTCGTCCGTACTCGGTTTCGTCGATGCCCACCAACTCCGGTTCTTCGAAGGCAAGCATGCTCTTGGTCCGGTAGGCGATGATTGGCTCGAAGTCCGCAATGTGGCACATACACTCCAGCATGCTCCACCTACCGGCCACCGGTCGCTCCGTGGCCTGCTTCGCGCTCAGGCCCGCGCACACGTCGGACAAGAGGGCGATACCTCCCTCGTAACGGTCCAATTCTCGGGAAATCTCGGAAGGAGTGGGGGCAGTCATGAGCCCCGGTCGGTCCCGGAGGCGACGGAGTCCATCGCAAAATCGGCGCGAACCCAAGAACCCAGAATGGGGTCGAGTCGCGCGAAAGAGTGGACCGGGAGGTCCCCCGCGGTACGTGAGTCCCCATGGGAAATGCAAGCGTCGGAATCGTGATGGGCAGTCGCTCGGATCTGGAAAGGATGCAACCTGCCGCTGACTTTCTGGAGGAGATGAAGGTGGCCTACGAAATGACGATCGCGTCCGCGCACCGCGCTCCGCACCTCGCGCACGAGTTTGCTCTGCACGCGCAGGCGCGCGGGCTCAAGGTCATCATTGCCGGCGCGGGAGGCGCCGCTCACCTGCCGGGCGTCGTGGCGGCCTACTCGCATCTGCCGGTGATCGGCGTGCCGCTGCGTTCGCAGATCTCCCTGGACGGCTGGGATTCGGTGCTCTCCATTCTTCAAATGCCTCCAGGAATTCCGGTGGCCACCGTTACTCTTGATGGGGCGCGAAACGCAGGGATCTTGGCCGTGCAGATCTTGGCCCTCTCGGATGAGGCGCTTGCCGAGCGATTTACCGCCTTTCGCCAGGGGCTTCGTAGAAAGACGGAGGATGATGCGGCGGCGTTGGCGGCTTCGAGGGGGTGAGTCCGCGGCACGTCTCTCGCGGGTCGGATGGGCTCTCGGTGGGGTGAATGGCACCACGCGCGGGGTCGCCTGCACGCGAAACGCTTGCACGATCGTGCGGATTCCGTTAGTATGCAGGCGTGAACCATCCACTGCTGGCGAATTTCCGGCCGGGCAGAAGGTCTGCGTGGCGGGTGCTCGTTTGTCTGGTGTTGTTCTGCTCGACTGTATCCGGCTGTTCCCTTCTGGAAAGCGACGACGTAGACAACACGTATTTCCTCCTGAAGATGCTGCAATTCCAGTGCTCCCTTTCAACCACAACGGTTTCGGACACGGACATGATGGACGGGACCATCCGGAGAGTGGCAACCAGGAAACCCAACTGTTCGGCCACCACCACGACGACCGCGTTCTACAAAAAGTGCCTACAGGGACAGACGTACCAGGCGGGGAGCAACGACTGTTTTGGAGCCGGAAATGCAGGCAACGACTACAACGCCACCACTTTGGCCTTTTGTGGCACGGCCACCAACGCCTGTCAGACGTCGGCAATTGACTATACCAATGCGGACCCCGCCACGAGTCCGGCCGCTCAGAGCTGTCAGGCAGACACGACCGCTGGAAGAACCTGGAAGCTCGCCAATTCTCTGACCACCTTCACCGGAACCGGGACCACGATCTCCACAGTCAACCTGGTCGAGTTCAACCCCGCCTTCCCGACCGGCAGCGCGAAGATGTTCTGGCTGCGATATTCCGCCACGAGTACGACGGCGCGGACCGGCTACTACAGCACGAACGGCAGCGTGACTACCGGGACGGCCACCAAGACGACGGCCCTACTCGTGCTCTGCACGACCGAATGAGTCGGGGCACTGCGCCCTCTCCTGCAAATCGGCCCGTGCCGCCTCCGGGGCGCGGCTGGCTCGATCGTCAGAACCCCAACTACCTGCCTGGCTTGCGACTTTCCCGCCCCGGTCGTGACGTCGCCTTTTTCTGAGATCGGTCACGCTTGCGGAAAGACGGCGTCGAGCCGGCGTGCGTGCCAGTGCGCGCGCCCGCCGTATTCTTTGGCAGTGGCGGCAAGCCTGTGTGCTGCGTTCGAAACGACTGCGACTTCCGATTCGATCGGCCTGTCTTCGTGGTGGTGGCGCTTCGCGGTTGGAACGCGGGCAGAAGCTGCTCGCGGCGGCGGCCAATCAGGTCGGCGCGTCCCATGCGCATGAGCGCGCGGCGCAGCTGCGGCCAATTGGCCGGGTCGTGGTAGCGCAGAAAGGCCTTCTGGAGGCGGCGGTCGCGGGCCGCGCGCGCCACGAAAACATTCGGCGAATCGTAGGTGACTTTGCGCAGCGGGTTCTTCCCCGAGTGGTACATGGCGGTAGCCAGCGCCATCGGCGACGGCAGAAACGCCTGCACCTGGTCCGCGCGAAACCCGTGCGCCTTCAACCACAACGCCAATTGCAGCATGTCCTGCGTCGTGCTTCCGGGATGCGCGGCGATGAAGTACGGAATCAGGTACTGCTCGAGGCCCGCAGCCTTCGAATAGCGGTCGAAGAGTTCCTTGAACCGGTCGTAGGCGCCGATGCCGGGCTTCATCATCAGGTCGAGCGGCCCGTCTTCGGTGTGTTCCGGCGCAATCTTGAGGTAGCCTCCCACGTGATGCGTGGCGAGTTCACGCACGTACTCGGGGGAGCGCACGGCCAGGTCGTAGCGCACGCCGGAGGCCACGAAGACCTTCTTGATGCCGGGAAGGGCGCGGGCCTTTCGGTAGAGCGAGATGAGGGCGCTGTGATCCGTTTGTAGGTTGGAGCATACGTCCGGAAACACGCAGGATGGCCTGCGGCAGGCGGCCTCGATCTCCCGGGACTTGCAGGCCAGGCGATACATGTTGGCCGTCGGGCCGCCCAGGTCCGAGATGTAGCCCGTGAACGCGGGCGACGTGTCCCGAATCTGCTCCACCTCTTTGAGCACGGATTCCTCCGAGCGATTCTGGATGATCCGGCCCTCGTGCTCGGTGATCGAGCAAAACGAACAGCCCCCGAAACAGCCGCGCTGGATTGTCACGGAATGCCGGATCATTTCGAACGCGGGGATTTTCGCTTCGCCGTACGCCGGGTGCGGCACACGCGCGTACGGCAGTTCGTACACGCGATCCATCTCGGGTGTGGAAAGCGGGATCGGTGGCGGGTTCAGCCAAACCTCGCGGTCGCCGTGACGTTGCACGAATGCACGCGCGTTTCCGGGATTCGTTTCGAGATGCATGGTCCGCGAGGCGTGGGCGTAGAGCACCCGATCCTCCGCGAGGGCTTCGTAGGCCGGCAGGCGAACGACCGTCTGTTCGCGCGGCAGGTTGGGGATGTGCGGCGCGGGTCCCACTGTCGTGAAATCCAATTCGGTGAAACCCGGCAGGATCGTAGGCGCGGCAAAAGCAGTGCCGCGGATGTCGCGCAGCTCAGACGGATTCTCTCCTAGGGAAAGCCGGTGAGCTACTTCGACGATGGCCCGTTCCGCATTGCCGTAGACGAGCAGGTCGGCCTTTGCATCGAGCAGGATGGAGCGACGCACCCGCTCCGACCAATAGTCGTAGTGCGCAATTCTTCGTAGGCTCGCTTCGATGCCGCCGATGACAACGGGCACGTCGCGAAACGCTTCTCTGCACCTGTGCGAGTACACGAGCACGCTGCGGTCCGGTCGCTTCCCCGATAATCCCCCCGGTGTGTAGGCGTCGTCGGACCGGGGTTTGCGATCCGACGTGTAGCGGTTGACCATGGAGTCCATGTTCCCCGCCGAAACGCCGAAGAACAGGTTCGGGCGACCGAGCTTTCGGAAGTCCGTAACCGAGCGCCAGTCGGGCTGTGCAATGATGCCGACGCGAAACCCCTGGGCTTCGAGAAGGCGACCTATGATGGCCGCCCCGAAGCTGGGATGGTCGACGTACGCATCCCCGCTGACGATGATGACGTCGCAGGAGTCCCACCCGAGTTCCTCCATCTCCTCCGGCGACATCGGAAGGAATGGCGCGGGTTCGAGCTCCCCGCGGTAGGGAGGTCTATCAAAGAGGCGCGCGCTCACGTTCGTCCGATCCGGCCACGAGTCCCAGGGTGATCAGAACCTGACCCGTGAAGTAAGTCGGCCAGGTGATGAAGTGGTTGGGGGGGATCGGGCTGACGAAAAGATGATACGAGAAGACCGTATCGTCGAGCACGAACATGGCCATCCCGGCAAACGCGAGCCACGAGCGGCCCGAGAGGAGGGCGGACAGGGCCCCGGCGGAAAGGCAGAGCATGTAGATGAGCACCGGTAGGGTCATCCCGCGTGTGCCCGCTCGCAGGGCCACAAAGCTTCCATACGAAAGCGCGTAGGCCAGAAAGACCACGGCCAGGATCCACCGGACTCGCGGCAGTTCGCGCAGCGCGGCTTTCGTAGGGGCAAACGCAGCAGCAAAGCAGAGGTGGGCGACCGCGGTGAAAGCCAGGGCGTACAGGACGTAGCCGATTCGGTCGAAGTCCAGGATCACGGCGCCGAGGCTTTGAACCAGAAGCCCGGTGAAGAGCCAGATGCTGCGGGGGGAACTCCGGTGCTGAAACACCAGCCAAGCCAAGAGGCCCGTGGGCAGCCATTTGAGGAGGAAGCTGCCGCTCGTCGGACGCAGCACGCTGAAGCCAATGTTGGCCCAAAACAGCAGGGCCAGCCCCGCGGCAACGAGCAGTATGCGATGGTCCTGGCGGCCGAGCATCATAGGCTGCACTTTCGAATCGGCGCGAACAGCGCACAAGTCATTTTGCCTCCGCTTCTACCTCCGCGACCGGCTCTGTCGGGGGGCGGGGGGTCCCGGTGATGCGCTCCACATCGAGCTTGTGAACCTGGCCGGCCATTTCTTGTAAGATGCCTTTCGTGATATCCTTCATGATCTTGCCAGCCACCTCCGTTTCCAGCACCTCCTTGATCACGCGCGAAAGTTCGTCGCCGATGAGATCTCCGACCCCGTCCAGGAAAGGAATCGTCCTCAGGCGACCGACCAGGGACTGTTTGTGAACCGCATCGTTGACGGCCACGCGCAGTTCCTCCTGGTACTGGTTGAAGGCCCCGTGCGCCAGACGCGAGTAGTCCAGGCGGAGCATGACTTCTTCCACGCGCCGCAGCGATTGAAGAAACACCGCATCCGCGATCGTATCCACGATGACGTCCCGGAAGCGGAACGTGATGTCGCGGGTGATCATGCCTGCCACATCGCCCTGATCCGCGCGTCCCAACTTGTAGAAGGCTATGGCGAACTTGGCGGCTCTCAGAAGCAGAAAGGACCGCGTGATGGCGCCGAGCGGGAGCAGACCAACGAGCTCGTACCAGTGCGTGCGCAGGAAAGCCCAACGGTCCGTGCTCTGGCGTGCGCGCGCCAGCAGGTACAACGACCACAAGCCCACGACGACCTGATCGAACACGAGCAGGATTTGGCTGATGTCCCGCCCCGTCTTCTGCAAGAGCGGTTGGTACGTGCCGCCGAAGAGCAACAGCAGTATGTCCACGGCGACCAACCCCAAGAAGAAGTAGTCACGCTTCTGACCCGGCAGGACGCGCATCCAGTCGCGCCAGGAGCGTGAGGGGCGGGGGTCGGTTGTCGCGCTCGGCTGATCAGTATCCCGTGCTTCCATGGCGGCCGTTCATTCCACAATCGAGTAGTGTTCGCGAACCCACCAACCCGGAAACGCATCGAAGTGCCACCACTCCTTCGAGAAGGGTTCGAACCCGGCCCGCAGCATGGCACGTCGCAGCAGGAGGCGATTCTCTCGCTGGGCTCGTGAGAGTCGACCGCTTCTCAGGAACTCCGCCTCACGGGCGGGCTCGGCCAGCGCGCGGAAATCATCGTAGTCGGTCCCCATGTCAAGGGTCCTTCCCCGCGCATCCACGACCGTGAGGTCGACGGCCAGACCATAGTTGTGGACCGAGCCCCGTTCTGGATTGGCCACGTACCCTTCGGCGGGAGTGCCCGCCACCCGCCCCCACATCCGTCGCTGGACGGAGCGCGGTCGCAGGGCGTCCCACACCAGGAGAGAATGCCCCGGCGCTTCCGCCCCGAGGAAGGCCGCGCCCAGCTGCAAACGCGCCGCCGCTTCGCGGTGGAGCAGGGCAGGAACGCGGTCGCCATAGAGATCCTCGCCGAGGAAGTTGTCGGTTGTGCTGTAGCGGAGGAGAACGCGAATCCCGGCTGCCTCTTCGAGGCGCACGTAGTCCGAGTGGCGTGCCGCCTGCTCCACGGAAAACGGGGGCCGACATTCGAGGATCGCAAGGAGGGCCAACGCCGCCGGCTTCCACCGGAACACCGCCCAGTCCCTGCCTGTCTGCGGAGCCATCTGCGGCTATCTGAACGGCCCGCCCTTCGACACAATCCGGTTTTTTGGAGGCTCGTGCCCTTTTTGATTTGACCGTCATTGTTGAGAGAAGGCAGGTATGCCGCATGTTGCGCAAGCTGGCTCTGTCATTGCTCCTGTGCGCGGGTTTCCTCACCGCCTGCACCCCGGGAGATGAAGCCCCTCCGGAAAACCCCCTGGTCTTCTTGGGGCAGGACTTGGTGGATCTCCTCCACGTCTCCCAGATCGACGGGAATTACTTCGAAGGTGTCTCCAAGTTCGAGGACTGCACGTTTGTGCCGATTGAATCGGCCGGCTGCGTCGGTCTCGAATGGGCGCAGGGGCAGGTGGATGCGCAGGTGGAGTACAATACGGTCCTGATCATCGACCTCCAGAACAACGGCGTGAGCGGTCGCCTGCTTCTGGCGGTCCCGCACTTCAACGCAGCTCCCAACTCCTACACCGTGGGCGTGGCCGGTTCCTCTACCCTGGCCACAGACACGAACCTCACGACGCTCACGCTGTCTCAAACGAGTGTCACAGCGAACGTGGCCCAAGCGGACCTCAACATGAGCCTCACTTCTTTCCGGGCCGAACAGCTCAATGGCAGCCTGCTCGGAACCATGACTGTCCGCCTCACGCAAACCGGTCGTGCGGAAGACTCGACCATAACGTACGCGTTCACGCTGGACAAGAAGCTCTGACGGAGCCGCACGAAACGGACTACACTTATGACAACGAAATCGATGAACGCTCGCAATTTCCTCCTGGCGGCCCTGCTGGTGCTCCCGGCAGTTCTCTTGGCCGAGCCGGCCGATCCTCAGCCCGGCAAGCAGCCGGATGTGCAACCGCCGAAACAGCCGGCCAAGCAGGGTCTGAAGTGGACCGGCCTCCCGCTACCGTCGTACAATGATGACGATGGTTTCGGATTCGGTCTGCGCGCGTACGCCACCTTCTACGAAGAAGGTTTCGCGCCTTTCCGCTGGCAGGTTTGGGCTCAGATCTACAAAACCACCAAGGCTCGTGAAAACCACGAAATCAAGGCGGACATTCTGAATTTCTTCGGAACGCCTTACCGTGTTGTCATCCGCGGCGGCTTCGTTCGCTACCAGTCGGCCCAGTACTATGGTGTCGGGAACTTCCAGGACATGCAGCGCAACAGGAGCATTCAGGAAGGTCGCACGCCGATCAACGAGAACGTGCCGACCATCGCGAACCTGAATGCGGACTGGCAGGAAACTCCTCTCAATCCCGGTTTCGATCCGGACGGGGAAATTCAACTGAACCGCCAGGGCGCCCGCAAACTGCATGCGTCCTTGGCTGGAAGTCCGCAGACCTTCAACCAAACCGACTTCAACCCCGGTCGGCGGGTTCTGCGCGAACGCCAGAACAAGTATTTCAAATACGACCGCGTGGAGCCCTACGGTCAGGTCAGCACCGAAGACTGGGTCGGGAAGACGAACTTCAAGTGGTGGGTTTCCGCCCTCGGTCGTCGCTATCGTATCCAGTCCTTTCAGGGCGACTTCGATGACGGAGAAGCGGAAGCCAACAGCGCCACGCTCATCGACATCGATCGGCCGACCGGATATGACGCCCTGGAGCGTCGCCGCTATGTGAACTTAGGCCGCGTGGCCTTGGTCTACGACTCGCGCCCGCGAATTCGTGAGAACGATCCGAACGAAGGGATTTTTGCCGATGCGCACTTCGCCGGCTCGGACCCTGCCTTTGGCAGCGACTACAAGTTCTCGAAAGTGACCCTTACCTGGCGCCACTACCTGGACGTGACGCCCGGGCTCATGAAAAGCTCCGACCAGGAGTTGGTGTTCGCGTATCGCCTCCAGGGTCAGCAGACCTTTGGGGACGCGCCCTTCTTCGAGCTCGGTCGCATCTATACCAAGAACGAAGAGTCCGAGGGCCTGGGCGGCACCTACGGACTGCGTGGTTACGCATCCAACCAGTTCGTCGACAACGTGATGGCCATGGCCAACCTCGAAGTACGCTGGACATTCTCCAAGAAGCCCAAGTGGCTCGGGGGGATGAACTGGGTTCTTCTCGGCTACTACGACGCCGGTCGTGTGGCGCCGACGCGTGGTGAGATGAACTTCTCAGAAGGAATCCACAAGGCGGCCGGAGCGGGTCTACGGTTGGTGTGGCAGACGAATACGGTTGTGAACGTTTCGAGCGGGCGGTCGAAGTACGAAAGCTTCACCGCATTCTCCTTCGGTCACATGTTCTGACAATGATCCTTTCGAGACCGGGGAGCAACCTGATGAGGGGGAGCGTACCGAGCCGTTCGTTGCGCGTCCCCGCGTTGGGGGTTCGAGGCGTCGTATTCGCGGTTTGCCTGTTCTCTGCGGCTCCGGCGCCCCGGGTAGCGCTCGCCTTTGGCCTCAGTGCAGAGCCTGCCCCTGCGGCCCGGAATCCGGGCCCCATCTCGCAGGAGACGTTGCGGGTCATGCGCAACGCTACCGAGATCTTGGTGTACACGTATCCGGAGAAGATTGGCGGGCTTCAGCCCAGCAAAGATTACTCCTCGGTCCAACGATTGTCAGAGGCCTCCATCATCTACCGGTTCCGCGGGCTCATTGAACAGAACTCGGAGTTTCAGCCCGAGTACCGCAAGCGGTGTATGCCCGTATGGGACTACGGGGTGGAGTTTCGTGCCGCAGACCAAAAGCGTACCTTCCTCTTTTCGTTTCGCTGCAACACGATGAAGGTCCACGAAGACAACGTGTTTCGGGATTTCGAGCGGGAGCGCGTCGGGCTGTACGCCCTGCTCCGCTACGAAGTGAACGCGTCGACTGCAGAGTAGCGGCGAGACATACCCCGGGCCGCCGGACGGTGCGCCCCTGATAGCGCGGGAACCGGCCTCGTCCGCGCTCAGGTGGGATCATCCACTGCGCGCACCGCGCTCATCTTTGTGCGCGGCTGCCCTCAGAAATGGACCTCCCGGCCTCCGATACTCGAATCAAATGTCGCTCTACACTCTGGACCTACAGGTTCCCCAGAACCGTGCGGCCTCTGTGCTCCAGAAGCTGCAGGTAGAGCGGGATTTGGGGGGTTTCGAGGTCGTTTCCTCGAATGTCCTCTACTCGGATCTGAACGCCTCCTACTATCGCCTGGAGATCTTCTCCGCGCGACCGGCCGAGGATCGCCTGCGCGAGCTTCTTCAGGGCGAGGGGGAAGATGTCGTTTTTCAGATTCGCGAGGATCTGAGCCTGTACGAGCGGCCGCTCGTCGATATACTGCCCCGTTCGGGAATCGAGTTTCGCAAGTCCTTCATGGTGACTTCGCCGGAGGCCCTCGCGGCTGCTCAGGAATCCCTGTTGCCCCAGCGGTCCCGCCTGAGCGAGCTGAAGCTGACCCGGTTCCGCCTCGGCCTGCTTTCTGACGGCCTGGCCCTGCCGAAGCCCCACCAGGTTACGATGCAACTCGAGCGTGACGGCTACCTGATCGCAAGGTACGCGAGTTTGCAGGCTTTTCCGCTTTGGATCGAGACGGCCAACGAAGAACAGCTGATCCGGACCGTTGTGTCGCTTGCGCCCAACTTCTTCTGCCTGCGCCTTTCGGCCCTGGCGCGGGGCAGCGCCGACGACATCGTAGCGCGCATCTCGGAGCAGGTGGAGCTTCCCGTCATCCATGCGGAGCGAGACGAAACCGCCGTGGCCATGGCCGCCGTCGTTCTGAATGCGGCCCAGCGCCACGAAGTGAACCTCGAAGGGCTGAGCGCAGCAATCATTGGGCTCGGCCCCGCGGGGCTTTCGCTGGCTGAGCTTCTGTTCTCATTCGGTTTTCGTCGCGTCTTCGGCATCGACGGCGATCCGCGGCAGCTCACGCGTCTGGAGCGCGGTCGCGGAATGGCCGCCTCTCTCGACCACGTTTATGACAATGCGGACGTGATCGTCGCCACGCCGGACTTCCAGGTTCGACTCGACGAGAGCCGCCTGCGACCCGAGCAGATCGTGCTCTCGTTCACCAGCTGGGGCGGCCCGCGCCCCGAAGGATCGGGCACGGGGAGACTCTACAGCGGCCACGCGCCACACCCTGTCTTCGTGTTGCCCGGTTTGGTGGCCGCGATTCAGCAATTCGGTTTGCTTCAGATCGATACGACCGTTCGCCGCAGGCTTGCCGAGACCCTGCGCGCCGGTGGCGCGCTGCGGCAGCTCCTGCCGATTCCTTCCACCGAGATGATCCGCACCCAGATTCAGGCGATGGGCGCCTGAATCAAACTTCCACCGAAGGCCCTTTTCAGACTGGGACGTCGTGCAGTTGTTGGAGGCGCTGTGCCAGCAGCCTGGCCAGAAACACTCCGTAGTGTGGTTCACGGCGGATGGCGTTGATGAAGTCTTCCTTGGAAACACGGATGGCCGTGCTCTTGGTTGCCGCCACGACCGTGGCGGATCGCTTGTTGTTCAATAGAAAGGACATTTCTCCGAGGAAAATGTCGGCCGGGGTCAGCGTGGATAGCCTGCGGCCGTTGTGCATGATATCGAACCGTCCCGAGATGATGTAGTACAGGTAGCTGGACTTTTCGCCTTCTTGAAACACGATTTCTCCCGGCTGGAAGTCGACTTCCTGCTGGTCCGTGAAGACGCGCGGAACGACGTTGCTTTCGTTGGCCTGGTGTGCCAATGAGAACCGCACTTCGTTGCCCTTCTCGTTGTAGGTCACGCTCTGCAGATAGTGGCGGGCAATCCCGATCCCGCGGCCGTGCATGGCGTCGCTTCCGGGTGTTGTGTCGCGCGCGGTGAAGGCCTGCCAATCGAAACCATTCCCCTCGTCACGAATCAGGATCTGCGATTCCTCCGGCGTGATCTTGTAGACCAGCCGCACCTGCTTGTCCTTTGTCTCCGGCTCCTTGGCTCGTTCCCGGATCAGATCCATGATGTCGGGGTTCTTTTCCAAGAAGCGCCGCTTGTCCTCGAAGGATATGCGGCAGTTGCCATGCTCGATGGCATTCACGAGAAGCTCCATGATGGCCATGTTCACTTGGTGCTTCTGGTCCAGGTTGATGAGGTTGCTGTTGTACAGGAAGTTGGCCAGCAGGTTCGAATACACGGAGGCTTCGAAAGGATCGTTCCCCATGGTGAACACGCCGGAGAGATTGGATTGGAGCAGAGCATGGATGTCCCGCTGGAAGAGGATACCCCGATTGTTGCTGAGCACCTGAAGGACTTTGGGCAGGTAAGCATCGATGAGCCTTTCGCGAATGAAGGCGATGATGTTGACCCCGCGGAACTTCTGGAGAAGTTCATTCTCAGGAACGTCATCGTGTAGAACCACGCTTCCGCCGAAGTGAAGCCAGGGGTCATCCTTGATGACTTCAAAGGCGTGGTCCACGGGGAAGCGGTTCCGTCGATACAGAACGATGTCGATCTCGGGCAGCTCGTAGTTGAGGAACTGGACGAACTGCTCTTCGGTCTGGAGGAAGGACGGCGAGAACACCTCCGCGAAACCGGCGCAGGCCGCTTCGATGCTCCTGTTGATCTGCTCGTCGTTGCTCAGGACCGCGATGGTATGCATGGGTCTCCGGACCGGTTTCCGAGGAGCGACGGACCCGGCAACCGGGACCCCGGCCACGTCACTCCCTGTAGAGTGTGTCGATCTCCTTGGCATACATATCCGCCACTACGTTCCGCTTCACCTTGAGGGTCTCCGTCATCTCCTTGCCGGCTTCGAAGTCTTTGTGGAGGATGTGGAAGTTTGTGACCTTCTCGAACGACTTGAACCCGTTCTTGTCGGAAACCAAACGGCGAATCTCACCTTTGTACAGGTTCCGCAGTTCTGGATTCTCGTTCCACCGGTTAGCATCCGGCGGCAGCTGCACTTTTGTGACCGAGGCCCATTCCTTCACGGCGTCCACGTTGGGGGTGACGATGGCGCCCAGAGTCTTCCGATCCTGACCGACGACCATGACATTGGTGACGTAAGGGGACTCCTTGATCTTGTCCTCGATGGGCACCGGTTCGATGTTTTCCCCGCCGAGCAGGACGATCGTGTCCTTGGCGCGCCCCGCAAAGCGGTATTCGCCGGTTCGCGTACGCACGAGGAGATCCCCGCTGTTGAGGTATCCCTGAGAGTCGATGGTCTGCTTGGTTTTCTCCGGTTCCTTGAAGTAGCCCACCATGATGTTCGGACCCTTGTGCCAGGCTATGCCCTTCACACCCGGCTCGTTGATGACGGCACCCTTTTCGTCGCGAAGCTGGATCTCGATGCCGGGCAGAGTGGGCCCCAAGGTCTGGAACTTGTTTCGTTTGGGCCGGCGGATCGTGGAGACCGCCGTGGTTTCGGTCATGCCATACGCCTCGACGATAGGAACGCCGCACGCGCGGAAAAAGAGGTCAATGTTGTGCGGCAGAGCGCCCGCGCCGCTGAACGCCAGACGAACCCGTCCTCCCAAAAGCTTGCGAATGCGACCGAGAATCAGCCCACCGAACGCTCCCCAAAGGAAGAACAGCGGGAAACCCAAAAGGTATCCCAGTCGCTTGAGGTACTCCGTGATGGACGGTGACTCGGCGTACGCGACCAAGCCCAGGATGTACTGCTTGGCCATCGTGTACTGGGAGGCGCCAGCTTTGGCAAAACCGAACAGACCGCGCCGCACTGCGGGCGCCTTCTGAACCTGATCGTGTATACGATTGTAGAAACCTTCCCAAACTCGGGGGACAGCGAGCATTACCGTAGGCCGGCAGGCCGCGAGGTCGGCGACCATAGTCGGCACGGAGGTGAAGTTACCACAGCCGCCGACGGAAATCATGGCCGTTTCCAGGGCCCGCTCCGCGATATGCCACGGCGGAAGGAAGCACATGGTGGAGTCATACGTGTTCAAGTCCAGGACCTTGCCTGCCAGGCCCACTTCCCAGACGAGGCTATCATGGCGCAGCATCACGCCCTTGGGGGTTCCCGTCGTTCCTGAGGTGTAGATGATCGTGGCCAGATCGTCCGGCTTGATGGCGCGCCCACGGCTGTGGTAGGTCTCCAGGCCGCTCGACGCGATCTTGGTTTTGCCCATCTCCCGCAGTTGGTCCAGTTTGTATGTCTTCTTGCCCGGAATGTTCGGCTCCGCTCCGTCGATCTTCACGACACATTTCAGACTTGGGAAATCTCCCCAGCGTCCGTCGAGCTTGGCCAGGGCCTTGTCGCTCTCGATGATGAGGATGGTGGCTTCGGTATGCTTGATGATGTAGCTGAGGTCGTCCAGGGTGGCGTCCGTTCCCCGCGGAACATCGACGCAGCCGAGGGAATTGATGGCCATGGTGATGACCATCCACTCCATCCGATTGTCCGCAATGTGAACGATCTTGTCTCCCGGGGCTGCGCCGATCTCGACGAAACCCATGGCCAGTTCTTGGATCCAGGTGTTCCATTGGCTGTAGGTGTACTCGCGCCACTCGGTGCCGCCCGCGCGTGTGCGCGCTACCGGCCGGTCCGCATACTTGGCCACAGCCTCCGTCAGGAAGTGGTAGAGGGTGAGTTGTTCCTTGTTTTCCATACTATTCCTTAGATCTCCCAACTTTGTCTCGGCGACCGTATGGGGTACGGATGACCGACCCTTTCCGTTGCCGCGTCAATCCATTTTCCCGCCACTGTCGGGGGCGAAAACGAAAACCGGCGACTTCAGAATGCCCTGGACTTCGGACCCCTCGGCCAACCCGATTCCGCTCAGGGCGGTCGCGATGAGAGCAAGCACGGCGATCACCCACTCCTTGCGAACCACCAACGGAGACCGGGCGTCTCGGTAGCCCAGGATGTAGCAATCAACGGCCGCCTGCAGTCCGAAAGAATCAAGCGTGATTTCCTCCGGGTCGTCGCCTGCTTCGTTCGTGTCCAATGGCTCGCGCGCGATTCCCTGCTGCCTTCGTTCCACCCGTTCCAGCGCCCGGACGAGGGCGGGCAATTCCGGGACCCACCGGCGCGAGACGAGATCGCAGGTTGTCAGGAAGCGGCTCTGGTTGGCGTACAGCGCGAAGAGGGGGACGGGTTGTGCGCCTTCCACACCCGGCAGTACAACGCTGCGACCGCGCGCGTCGTAGACAAAGAACTCGGTTCCAAAGATCGTTTCTCTTGCCAGTTCGGTGAGGTCTCGAAAGGGATTGCGGTCGCCCTGAATTTCGCGGAAACGCGCATCGGCGGCGCGCAGCCGCTCGGCCATATAGGCGGGAACCTCGCCGAAGTCAGGATCCAGCTCGGTGTTCATGATTGACCCATGAAGCAAAGCCGTTTCGGGTGTCCACCGCATGAAGGTGCTCATCATCGGCTCCGGCGGTCGCGAACATGCCCTGTACTGGAAGATCTCCGGTAGTCCGCAGGTTTCACTGGTGCACGTCACGCCGGGAAACGGCGGCATCCCCGTCTCGGCCATACCTGACGCTCCGTCGCCCTCGGATCAGCAGGCCTTTGTCGAGTTCGTGCGCGGCGCTGGCTACGACCTCGTGATCGTTGGACCAGAACAGCCGCTGGTCGATGGCCTCGTCGATCTGCTCGAACCGGTTTGCCCCACGTTTGGTCCGCGGGCAGCCGCCGCTCAACTGGAGGGCTCCAAATCCTTTGCCAAGGAGTTCATGCTGCGACACGGCATACCCACGGCCGAAGCCCGTTCCTTCGGTCGAACCGACGAGGCACTCGCATACCTGAAAACTCGCCAGGTTCCGATCGTGATCAAGGCCGACGGACTGGCCGCCGGCAAAGGTGTCACGGTGGCGGCCACCTTCGAGGAAGCCGGGTCGGCCATTCGGGATTCCCTGGAGGCGCGTCGCTTCGGTGACTCCAGTCGCTCCGTACTTATTGAGGATTTCCTCCTCGGTGTCGAAGCATCGGTCTTTGCTCTGTGCGACGGAAAGAAAGCACTGCCCTTCGTTGCGGCCCAGGACCACAAGCGAGCCTTCGATGGGGACCTGGGACCCAATACCGGAGGGATGGGGGCTTTTGCTCCCACCGCCGCGGCCACACCCGCCGTCATGCGCCTCGTTCAGGAAAAGATACTCGATCGGGTGATGGCCGGGATGGCCGCGGAAGGCACACCCTACCGGGGCCTTCTGTATGCGGGGCTCATGATCCACGAGGGCCAACCCTCTGTCGTCGAGTTCAACGTGCGCTTTGGGGATCCCGAAACCCAAGCCCTCCTGCGGCTGCTGGACGAGGATCTGGCCTCCCTGTGCCTCGCAGCAGCTTCTGGGTCGCTGCCGGATCGGCCGCTGCGCTTCTTGCCCGGTGCTGCTGCCGTCGTGGTCCTTGCCGCGCAGGGCTACCCGGAGGACTATCTCCGCGACATTCCCTTGAAAAATGTTGACATGAATCTAGGAGACATAATCCTCTTCCACGCGGGAACGCGGCGAACTGACTCCGGCTGGGCAAGCACGGGTGGCCGTATCCTCGGCGCCACCGCGCTCGGTTCCGATCCGGGAGAAGCCGCCCGCAAGGCCTATCGGGCCCTCGAAAGGATTGAGGCGCCCGGCACATTCTACCGAAGAGATATCGGAATGAGAGTCGGGAGAGCCTGATCCATGGGAATCCACCTGGGAGAGTCGTTGCATTGCCTTCCGGTCGAAGAGATCAGGCGACTCCAGCGGGTGCTCCGCGTCATCCTCAACCATCCGGCCAGGGAAAATGCACGTCGCCTGATTCGAACGGCGTTCGATCGCCTGGGTCTGCCTTTCGATTTTCTGGCCGCGGCCGCCGATGAGGCCCGGCTGGCTTTCGAACGGTTGCTCGGGGGCTTTGGACGACTTAGCACGAGTCAGATGACGGAGGGCGAGCGGGCGGCTCTTCAGCGCAGCCCCTTCACACTTTGGCCCGCCCCCGAACTCTGCACGGTCCCCGCCGAGGTTTTCCAGCGGCTCTCCCAGGACATCCGGGTCCGTCGCCGGGGTTATCTTTTTGCGCACATTCACAACCTGAGCCCGCGTGAACGTCGGGGCTGGGCACGTTGGCTTTCCCTGTCCGAGGCCCGCAACGATCGCGAAAGGCAAATGATGCTGTATCGAGAGGTGGCCCGTCTTCAGCAGGAGCAGTCACCGGATGCCGCCGCGGAGTTTCGCGGTCAGCGTCTCGAAGAGTACTTCACGGACAATCCGCTCGTTCATCCTATCGCTTGGTATCACCGTGGCGTTTTGGGATTGTACGACTCGCTTTCCGAAACGCAGACGCGGTTGTCGCCCGGCGACGGCGAACGTATCGGACGGTTGCTCCTTCTGCTCAAGTCGGGTCGTCTGGTTGTGCGCGAGGAGCAGGGCGGCTTCGGCGAACGCGTGCGCCTGAGGCTGCACGAAACACTTGAGCGTCCCCTCCCGCTCGCGGCAGCGCCGTCGGTGACCCTTCCGGTACTCGAGCACCGTCCGCCAGCGCGAGAGCAGCTCCTGTTTTGAGGATGCGTTCTCATATTGCTGCCCGGCTATCTCGGGTGCGCGCTTCCTTCCTGATTGCCTGCGTCCTGTGCGCGACGGCGCTCGCGGCCGGTTCCGGGCCCCGGCCGCCCGTCGCCGTTTTCCAGGTCCCCGAGGAGCACCCGCACGTGCGCAGCTCCTTCGATCTTGTCTTGGTCCACAGGCGCTACGTGAGCCACATTGTCCACGAGGTCCGCGGCGGCACGCCGGTCGTCACGCTCATACTGACGCACGGTCCCAACTACTGGGCGTTCCATGCACGCAGCCACGCCCTGCACGCACCCTGCGCTGCCTCAGGCGATTGCCTCCAACTCATGAAAAGGATTGACTCGCACCTGCGAGCCGGTTCCACACTCGGGCTGTCATTGGACGGCTCGTTTGTTAAGCGCATCCTCTTCTTTGGACCCCCGCCCCCTTCCTGACTCCGCGTTCGGACGGCCGATCCCGAGTTTGGTGTACGGGGCCGTAGCCTGGTTCGGTGTGAACACTGTCCTGGGCACCATGAATGCGCTCCTGATATCCTTCTATTCGCCCCAACCATTCTGGAGCGTCTTCTGGACGGCGCAGCTCACGACGCACACCATTTGCGTGCTGGTGGAAGTGGTCATCGTCCTGATCGGGAATCGCCTGTATGCGCGCGCCGCGGGAACCCTGCGTCGCCTGGTGTCGTTTGCCATTCTCTTGGGCACGGCTATCTGCGCCGCGCTCTTGGGTGCCCTGTTGGCCGAACAGCTCAATCGACGCCTGCTGGGCCTGGGCGCCTTCGTTGCCGGCGAGTCCGGGGAATTTTACCGACTGGTGTTCGGCTCGATTCTCTTGGCGATCGTGCTTGCTTCTTTCGATCGCTGGAACCGCGGCCTCAATCGGCGGCGGCTGGAAAGCCAGGCCGCCCTCCGAGAGGCGCGACTGCTGGTTCTTCAGCAGAGGATGAAACCGCACTTCCTCTTCAACGCGCTCAACTCCATTCATGCCCTGCTGCGCAAGGACGCGGCCGCTGCGGACCGGGCCATCCTCGCGCTGGCCGATACCTACCGATTCTTGCTCGAAGCAGCCGAGAGTACTCTCGTTCCCTTCGAGAGTGAGTGGGAGTTCTGCCGTTCCTACATAGAACTCGAACGCATCCGCTTTGCCGACCGACTCACCGTGGACATCGAACTCCGGGACACGACGGCTTCCGGCATGGTACCGCCCCTTTCGATCCAGCCGCTCGTGGAGAACGCCTTCCGTCACGGGGTGCGTCGCATCACGGGGCCTGCGTACGTGGGCTTGCGCGCCCGTCAGGAAAGTGGCGACTGGGTGGTTACAGTAGAAGACAACGGACCTGGTTGGGAGGTGGGGCCCGAAGTGGACCGCGGGACTCTCGGCAACATCCGCACTCGACTCGTGCACCTCCTCGGTTCAGGCAGCATTCAGGTCTCGCCTCGACCGGAGGGCGGCACGATCGTCGAGCTGCGCTTCCCGGCGGGACAGATGGGCAGTGGTTCGGTGGTTTCATGAATCAACCGGCCGCGGTTTTCCTCGTGGAGGATGAGCTCCCCGCCCGCGAACTCCTGATCGAATTTACCTCGGCGCGCCCGGACCTGCGCCTGGCCGGCTCGGCCCGGGATGCGGACGAGGCCGTCCGTCGCCTCAAGAACACCCCGTGTGATCTTCTGCTGCTCGACATCGAACTGCCCGGGACGTCGGGACTCGAACTGCTCGAACAGCTTCCGAGCATTCCGGCCGTGATCTTCACAACGGCCCATCCGCAGCACGCCGTGCACGCTTTTGAGATCGGCGCGGCGGACTATCTTCTCAAACCCTTCACCCAGGAACGTTTCGACCAGGCCGTCAATCGGGCACTGCGCAGCCAGGAGGGAGGTTCGCGCCAGCCGAGCGAACTGGGACTGCCCGTGCGCACCGGTGACGACCACTTTCTGGTGCCGTACGGCTCCATTCTCTACCTGGCATCTCACGGCAAGCGCTCCACCATTCATACCGAGGAGCGGGACTATGAGACGGCCCGGTTGCTCGGGGAATTGGAGGGGCGACTGCCCGCCCAATTCATTCGCATTCACAAACAGTACGTGGTGAATCTACAATTCGTCGAGCGCGTCCAGTACTTCATCGGCGGGCGCTACACAGCCTACCTCCGCGACCGGGACGAAACGGCGCTGCCGGTCGGCAAGAGCTTTGCCGCGGCGCTGCGGCGGCGCCTGGGCCTCTGAGTTCCGTTCATTCTCCCAGACGTAGCGTTCATTCCGGGGAGCGAACCGCACAGTCCGGGCCGCTTGCCTTCCGTGTTGGACCGTGCTGCAATGCAGTTCGTTGGAGGAATCAATGATGGGACGAATGGGATGGAAAATGACGGGAAGCTACGTGCGCATTCTGGTTTGGGCCTGTGTCCTGGGCACCGCGACGCTCGGGCTGTGGCCGCTGCTCGCCAATAAGGACAGAGCACTGGTCCAGAGTCTGCGCGGGAAAGCGCGGATCTACGACGATGCGTCGAAGAAGTGGAAGCCCCTGCAAATTGGCCAGGTCGTGCCTGACAGCTCGTGGGTCGAAACGGCTCCGCAGAGCCAACTGGTGATCTTCTACCGCGGCAGTGAGGTTCGACTGGCGGCCGGCACAAAACTCAAGATCAACAACCTGAGCAACGAGTCCAAGCCGGGGGATGTTCACGTTTCGAAGGGCTTCAGCTGGTATCGCGTAAACAAGCGTCCGTTTACGGTTTCATCGCCGACGGCAATTGCCAGCGTGCGCGGGACCAAGTTCGCGGTCGTGCACGATGCAACCGGTACCGCCACCTGCGTGTGCGAAGGCGAGGTCGGCGTTCGCAAGGCGGCTGCCGGGAGTACCGAAGAGGGCGTTGTGAAGGGCTATTCGGCCGATTTCGATGCCAAGGGAAATCCGCAGAACAAGGACTTTCGGAAGTACTTCCGCGGACTCAAGGTCGACCGCAGCTTCCAGTCTCAGATTCTGGCCGACCAGAAGATGAACGGCTGCAAGAACTGCCACCGCATGACGAACCTGGCGACCGACAACAGTCCGGATCCCAAATCATACTGAGAGACCAGCACCTGCCGCCTCGCTTGCGGGCGGCAGGTGCATTTCCAGCACGAAGTCGCCGTTCTCCATGTGGGCCCGTACTGTGCCGCCGCAGAGTTCCGTCGCCTTGCGAAGCAGGGCCAGGCCCAAGCCATGCCCGTCCGAGTGCTCGGTGCCGCGCTGGAACGGCCCGAAAATGGACTCGAGATCGGCGGGTACATGTTTGGCGCGGTTGCGCCAATCGACGCGGACTCCGCCTGCGGCGGAGTGGACGGAAACGTGCACGACACTGTCGGGGAGAGCGTGTCGAACGCAGTTGTCGCAGGCTGCCGCGAAAGCCGCCGAAAGCAAATCCGCCGGACCCTGAACCGGAACGGACCCGAACTCGGCAATCGAATCGCCATCCCGCGACAAATGCAAGCGCAGGCCCGCGGCCTCGAACAGAGGAAGGAAGCGCGCGATGGCTTCGTTGAGTGCGCTGCCCGCATCCGCGCGACCGCCCTGAGTCGTTCGCGCCTCAAGTGCCGCGTACTGGAGGATGCGACCGACGAGGCCGTCCAGAAGCTCCACCTCGGATCGAATGGAGTCCAATCGACTGCGTGCTTCTGCGGCTTCGCGGGGCAGCGCGCGCCGGAGGAGTTCCTCCGCCAGCCGGATGCGCGCCAAAGGCGACCGGAGTTCGTGCGACACGTGCGCCGAGAGGTCCTTCTGAGCTGCCATCATGCGCTCGATGCGATCGGCCATGATGTTGAAAGTGTGGGCCAGTTCTCCGATCTCGTCGCGGCCGGACTCCTGTGCCCGCAAAGACAACCTCCCGTCAGCAAATTGGAGCGCGCTGTCCCTCAGATGCGCGAGCCTGCGCGTGATGAGACGGCTCACGGGAACGGAGAGAACCACAAAGGCGAGCGCGAGGCCCAGGAGCAGAGGCAATAGTTCTCCGGGGCCTTCCTTTCTGCGCGTCAACTGCGCGAGCAGAGCGGCCGGCCCCAGACCCACGTCGTCGACCGGCAGTCGAATCAGGAAGTTGCCGGACAGGTCGAAACTGATCCGGAATGGTTCCACTTCGCGTGAGCGCCACATCGGAAACGCGGGCGGCGGTCCACTGCCCGAGTCGGCCAGGACGCGATCGCCCGCCAGGAGCCAAACGCGACCATCGTACGAACGGGAAAGCCCCTGCACGAAGGGAGCGAGGCGACCACTCAGGTTGGCGGACGGGCCGTCCACCCGGCGGCGCAGCGCTTCGCGGAGGAGTTCGGCGTGGCTCTGCGCAACGCCCCCGAAGCGGCTCAGTCTGTCGCGATCGAACCCGAAGCGATAGACCGTGAAGACCACGATCTCTGCGGCAACCAGTACCACCAGGAACGTCCCGAAGATCTTGATATGGAGTCGGCTGATCTTCACGTCTGCGACTTCTCCTCAGGAGGGGTTTCGACCGTGGTGAACACGTAGCCCTGGCCCCAGACCGTGCGGATGCGCTCGGACTGCCCCGGCAGTTCGGAGAGTTTGGCGCGGATGCGACTGACGTGCACATCGATGCTCCGTTCGTAGGCCATGAAATCGCGGCCGCGGGTATGGTTCATGATGGCATCGCGGCTCAGGGTTTCGTTCGGATGCTGCATCAGCACTTCGAGCACCGCGGCCTCGGCCGACGAGAGGGAGACGGCAACACCGCCGGCGCGGGCCTCGCGGCCGAAGCGGTCGAGCGTGAGCCCGTCGCTTTGCACGATACGCGGGGGTGTGCCCCGGGCGCCGGAGGCATCCGCCTCTTCGGACCGCGTACGGCGGAGGATGGCTCGAACCCGCGCCAGGAGTTCGCGCGGGTTGAAGGGTTTTGCCAGATAGTCGTCGGCCCCGAGCTCCAGGCCCACGATGCGGTCCGTGTCATCCCCGCGGGCTGTGAGCATCAGCACGGGAAGCTGAAAGCGCGCCCGCAGGCGACGCAGGGCTTCGAGGCCATCCACGCCCGGCAGCATGACATCCAATATGATCAGATCCACGGACCCCTTCGCCACCCGTTCCTCGAGTTGCCGCGCGTCCGCCAGGCCCTCCACCTGGAAGCCGAAAGCGACCAGGTAGTCCCGCAGCAGATCCTGCAGCTTCTGGTCATCGTCCACGATGAGAAGTCGCCCGTCCATATGCGCAGGCGAAGACGCAGGCAAAAATGTGTAAACCAGGGTCTGCGGTTCGTTACGAAGTTTTACATTTGAGCCCGAGTTCGCAACGTGTGGGAAAAGACTTCAGTGTCGTTGGGGGCTACACTGCTGCCATCAACCTTTAGGGAGGGTTTACCCCATGAGAGCACATTGGAAGAAGGCTTTGATTGTTGCCGGGCTCGCCGTTTTGAGCTTGGGCCTGGCAGGCTGCCACAGAGGAGACCGGACGGAGCACATCCTCAAGCGCATGGACCGCAAGGTCAAGAAGCTCGACCTGTCCGAGGCCCAGAAACAAAAATACGCCGAGATCCGCACCAAGGTGGCGACCGAACTCAAGCAATCGTTCGGGACGCGGCAGAAGGTTCGCGAATCCCTGCGCGCGGAATTCGGCAAGGAGGCTCCGGACGTTCGTTCCGCCAGCGCCTCGATGGAGAAGGTAATCCTCGATCGCGGACAGAGTTTCTCACGTCTTCCCGGATACTTTGCGGAATTCTACGAAACACTGAATCCGGAGCAGAAGGCCAAAGTCCTCAAGACGATTCGACGTCGTCTCGACCTCTGATGACCGGAGCCGTTCCGGGGAATGGCACGCCACGTGCCCTTTCCCCGGGCGGCTGTCGCAGCGCCGGTTCAAGGGTTCCGCGCGCGCCACTCCGCATTCGGGTAGCTCACGAGTCGCCATTGCGGATTTCCTGCGCGAGAGGCCTCGTTGCGGAAATCCCAAGCGCCGTAGTAGGCCTTCCAGAAGGCTTGCTCCCCATCCGAAAGGCCTGACACCTCGCGGCCTTCTGCCATCTCACCAAATGCGCGCGCGAAGTGCGCCCCGGCGTGTGACACCAGGTCCACTTCGGGGACGAGCAGGTTCAAGGCCAGCGTCAATTGTTCAATGACCATGGGCTGGAAGATTCGACCCGCCCTCCACTCGGCGCCAAAAGAGAAGAGGTCCTGGAACCTGGCTTCCACCGGACCGAAATCGATCTGGTCGAAGAGAGCTGTTGCGAACAGCGCCCGCAATTCGGGGTCACGAGTGTCCCGCACGAGGAAGTTGGCGTCTTGGATCGAATAGGCGTCGAAATCATGGATGGCTGAGTCTGCCAGCTCGACCCGGCGCACCGGGAACAGTCGGGCTCGGAAGTAGATCCGATCCGTATAGAATCCGGGGCTCCGTCCCTGGCGCGCGCTTTCGTACACTTCCTGGCTGTCCGCGCCACCCATGTACTCGGCCGAGATTCGAAGCATGTACAGAAAATCGACCGAACCGAATCGGTGAAGTCGAACCAGTTGAACCTCGTTGGTGTTTCTTCGTGGTCGCGTTTCCGGCAGGACGTGGCAATCGACGGCGAAAGAAGGCAGGTGTTCGGCAACCAGCGCGACCACCGCTTCCTGCTCTTCCGGGAGAATGCCGGTCACGGTGACGGGGGGCCAGGCGATTCGGCTTCGCAACCGCGCGTATGGATGGCGCATCGTATCGACGCCCACTTCGACCGACGCCCCACTGGAGAGGCCCGCAAGCCGCTGGTTCATCCGGGCCGTCGCGTTTTCGCTCATGGGCCGCCCGCGATTACTCTCCGCGGTAGACGGGCCCGCTGCCCGCGTTCGGTGTGTGGCGCGCGAGAAGCTGTGCCGCCCGGGCCAGGTCTCGCCGCTGCTGCAGGAGCACGTAAACGAGAAAGCCGGTGAACAGAACGAGCGACAGCCCGATGACCAGAAGGAGGTTGTCCAATCGCCTCTGGGCGACCTCCGTGGCGCGCTGCTCTTCGAGCTGGCGCACCAGGTACGAAAGACGATCGATATCGGGGTTTCGGGTGCGCGCGAGAAGCTGCACCTGGGAGAGCAAAGCCGCCGCCTGGACCGCGGAGAGTCTTCCGGCGTGTTCCCGAGCCGCCTTCGGGTCCAACTCCAGGTAGCGGACGGCATCAGCCCGAAGGGTCTGGAGCTCCGCTGGCTCTGCAACCGTGCGCTGGTGTGTTGCCGAAAAGCAAAAGAGCGCCAGGGCCAGGAGGTAGGTGCGTGCCCCGCGCGCGCGAACGGACTTCTGCGTCATGATTGAGCCTCCGCCTGAGCTACGGCGCGCCTCAGCCATTCCTGGCGGAGCGCCAAGCGCAGGATGATGAGAAACAGGATGTGGTACGCAAGCACCGAAACCCAGAAGGTGTGTCGGATTTTGGGAGACATGGTTCCGAGTACCGACGGTGGGTGCGTGTCCGGATCCGTGACGCGGATGGCAAACCAGGTCAGGACGGACGCGAGCGCCGCCAGCGTGGCCATAATCGAACCGAACAGCGCGGCTCGCCCCGGATCCTCAGTGAGATAGCGCGCGAGAAAGTAACCGAGGAGACACATGAGGAGTACGAAGAACGACATCAGGCGTTCGTCCCTCCAGTTCCAGTAGGTCCCCCATTCGGTCGAGGCCCAAATGGGTCCCGAAATCAGGACACTCAGGGCGAAAAGGAAAGCCACGCGGACGCTTGCGGACGACCACACGTCGAAGCTCTCGCGCCGTGTGATCATGTACAGGATTCCGCAGACGGCCGCCACGAGTGGCGCGTAAAGAGCCACCCAGGCCGTGGGTGTGTGGATGTAGAAGATGCGATGCGCTTGCCCCTGAGCCGGCAGGGGCGGCGGATACGTGAGGGCCATTATGGTTACAGGAACCAAGCATAGGCCCGCCAGGCCCCACAGCCAGTCCGGCAAGGAGGAGCCCTGCGCTGCGCGCAGCACGCGTGCCTTGGGAGAATTCATCTGATCGGGTGTCGCCAACTGTAGCTATTCCTCCGAGGCCAGGTAGCTGTACAACGCGCTCCCCATGGCCAAGAAGAGGATGGCGGGCGCGAGCAGCGTGATCAGATTCGTCCAGGGGAAGCCTGATTGCGCCCACGCCGACATTCCGTCTGCGCAAAGGAGCAGTACCGGAAGGGCCACAGGAAAAAGCAGCAGCGGCAACAGGACCTCCCTCAGGCGATTTCCAGAAGCCACATAGGAAAGGAGAACGCCGAGAGCCGCAAGGCTGAGGGCAGTGATCGGCAGGAAGATCAGCGGAGGGAGCGCCGTGCCCCAATCCGGCCAGCGACCTCGCAGGAACAGATGGTACATGGGTGTGTAAGCAAGCGCAAACGCGGCCTGAACCTGCCAGAGCGCTACCGCTTTGCCGAGAAAGAGTCCCATAGGATCTGCCGGCGAAAGGAGCATGACCCGCAAAGCCCCATCTTCTTTCTCACCTTGGATGTTACGCGAGGAGATGAAGGCAGACGTGAAGAAAAGCGTGGCGAGGAGAACCCCGTTGACATTGCGTGTGTCCACGAATACCGAAGGCTGAAGGCTGTAGCCGTACACCGCGGCCAGGACCAGCGCGAAGAACGGCGGCGCAACAAGCGCGCCGGGGCTTCGCCATTCGGCGCGAGTATCCTTCGCGTAGACGGCGCGAAACGTCTGCCAGAAGGTCGGCCACGAAGCGGTCGAATCCGGGTGATGGTCCGAGCCTTTCATTGCGTCTTGAGGATGCTGCGTGCCTGCTTCTCGCTTTCGCACGCGGGGGCCATGCCGAGGCGGCAGGCTTTCTCGAAAGCGGTCACAGCCTGGGCATAGCGACGCTGGCGCGAATACAGGAGGCCCAGGTTGTAGTGAGCCCCGGCATACTCGGGGTGCACCTCGAGGGCCTGCTGGTAAGCCCGCTCCGCCTGCTCGAGTTGGCCCAGGGCTTTGAGGACGTTCCCCAAGTTCACGAATGCCGCCGCGTTGCGGGGGTCTCCCGCAACAGACTTGCGATACGACTCTGCAGCCTCGGCCAGGGACCCGCGTTCTTCCTGCGCGCGCCCCAAATTGAAGTGGGCCCGCGGATGTCCCGGTTGGACTTCGATGGCGCGGCGCCACTCAGCCATGGCATCTTCCAGGCGTCCCTGCTTGGCGTAGGCCAGACCGAGGTTGTTGTGCGCGTCCCCGAAGGTGGGGTCCAGCGCCACGGCCTTTCGGTAGTGCTTCACGGCTTCGTCGTTGCGCCCTTCCGTTTCAGCAGCATTGCCCGCATGCAGTTCCCGCAGCGCCGCCGTCCGACCGGACGCGCAGCCCGAGAATCCGAGGAGAAAGCAAGTCGAGAGGACGGTCAGGATGCGGTATGAGGGGCGCATTTTCAGAAGCATCGTGGGCAGGTCGGGTCCTCGGTCAACGATTTGGCTCGCCGTGCCCGGGAAAAAAGGGCGAACAAACCAGACAGGGCGACCATCCCAAATTCGATGGGACGTGACCTCTTTTTTTGCGTGCCGAAATCCGAACATGAAGCGAGATGTCTTCTGTGAAACGAAATCGTGGTATCAAACTCTCCGCCGGGATTCTCCTGGGGCTTCTGCTCGTTGGCGTCGCCATTGCACAGGACAAGCCCGCGTCGAATTTCGTCATCCGGTTCAGCAATGGGGACCTCCTGCACGTCAAGCCGGTCTCCCTTCAGAATGGTGAGCTGACGTTCGTTCCCGACGTCGCGCCGAAGGGTCCGGTGACGGTCCCGGCGTCCGCCATCGACAGCATCTACTGCGATCGTTGCCCGGCGGACACCACGAAGACCGAAGACACCCTGCAGTTGCACGACGGCTCGGTTCTCAAGGGAACCTTCGTGCGCATCACGAAAGGCGACATCGCTTTTCGCGTGGCCGGGCTCGGCGAAGTGGCCGTGCCGCGGGCTGCCGCTGATTCTCTTCTCCGGACCGGCGCAGAGAGTTCACCGCCGCGTACCGTTGCGGATTCGCACGTGGTTTCCACCCAGGCCGGTGACATCCTGATTGGGAACCTGCTTCCGGGGGCCGACGGAACGATTGTCGTAGAGGGTAAAGATCTCCGCGCCACGATCAACTATGCCTCGGTGAAGGGCGTGTACTTTCCGGCCCCCAAGATGGAGGAGCCGAAAGGAACCGATACGAAGCAGGCAAAGGGTTCCAAGGAGCCCAAGAAGGAGCCGACAGCTGAAACCACCCGGCGTGAGAAAGAGTTGCGCATGACCGTGACGTTGCGCAACGGCACGAAGCTTTTCGGTCGCTCGCCCACGCTTTCCTCCGGAGAACTGAGCATCGTTATCGCCGGAGATCACCGCGTAAAGCTCTCCTCAGACGCGCTCCAAGAAATGGCCTTCGTGGGAACCGGCACGCAGATCGGGTTCAAGCGAGTGCTGCTCTGGGGGAAACACGCGGATCGCTACCAGGAATTCAAGCGGACAGTAGAGGCCCTCCAATCAGGCCTCGCAGGCTGGACTCTGGACGAAGATTTCAGCGACACGTTCACGCCAGAGTTTCGCAAGAAACTCATGCAGTCGCGCGCTCTCGTGATTCCGGAAATGGAACGCTGGCAGTCACCACGGTTTCGGACGGACGGTGGACCAAAACCGGCAGACCTGGCGGCGGCCCTGCGGTCGATGACCGGGCCGTTTCTGCGCGCGGGTGGGAACGTCGTGATTCTGTGTCCGTCGCGATACCAGACGGATTTTCTGCGCGACGCGGGTCTGCTCGACGTGAACGCCACGCGCAGTCTGGACAACGTCGAAGTGAACTTCACGCCGGAGGGGGCCGCAATTGCGCGCGGGATCGGACGTAGCTTCCGCTCGACAAATGCCACACAATTCTATACGGTCGGTACGAAACTTCCCGCTTCCGCCTGGGCGCTGCACCAGACGGATTCACCCGTCATTGGGCGCAAGGTGGGGGGAGGCTGGGTCATTCTCCTGGGGATGGACTTCTTCGCCCGCAACGATCAGACCACGAAGCTCCTTCTGAATGCCGTGACGCTGCCGTAGGGGCCACCGCAAGCGGGCAAGCCCCGGTGGGGTCGGCCGCCGTGTCGCGCCGCTCACGGAAAAATGCTTGTGACCTGGTTCCCGGGAAACAAACGTTCGCTCCGATGCGATCGCCACATTCCCCCCGAAAATCGAGCTTCCCCTCTGCCGCTGCGCGGCGCCTGCCCGTGGCGCTTGCGTTCTTCGGTCTGATCGTCTTCCTCTCCGCCTGCGGAAATGGCGACGAGTCCGTCGAATTGCCGGCGGTGAAGGACGTCGAGCTGACCCTGGAATCAGGCGGAGAACTCGACCCTGTCGCGGATCCAGCCGCCAGGCGCGGCGGTTCTTTCACGACCTGGGGGAGCGAGTTTCCGAAATCCCTGAACGGATGGCTGGACTTCAATTCAACCTCCGCCGAGATCAATGGCTTCCTCTTTGAGTCCCTGGTCGGGTTGCATACGGTGCGAAACGAACCGGTTCCGCTCCTGGCGCGCACGTGGAGCCGGTCACCGGATGGAAGCGTGTTCACTTTCCATCTCGATCCGGCGGCGCGCTGGAGCGACGGACGGCCCGTGACTGCCGAAGACGTGCAGTTCTACTACGACGTGATCATGGACAAGAAGCACCTCACGCCGATCTTTCGCATCGATCTGGCGCGCTTCGCACGACCCGAGGTGGTCGATCCGCATACCCTTCGGGTGAAGGCCAAACAGAAACACTGGCGCAACTTCTGGAACGCGGCCGGCATGCGGGCGTTTCCGAAGCACATCTGGTCGGGCAAGGACTTCAACAAGATCAACTTCGAGTTCCCGGTCGTGAGCGGTCCTTATGAGCTCAAGGACGTGAAGAAAAACCGCTACGTGCTTCTCAAGAGGCGCGGGGATTGGTGGGGTCGCACGCGGCGCTTCAACCAACACAAGTACAACTTCGACTACATCCGCTATCGCTTCATCGGCGATCGGAACAAAGCGCTCGAAGCCTTCAAGAAGGGCGACCTGGACGTCTACGCCATCTATACGGCCAAAATCTGGGCGGTGCAAACCGACTTTGAAGCTCAGAAGAAAAACTGGGTCGTCCGACAGGAAGTTTTCAATCAGGAGCCACGCGGTTTTCAGGGGTTCGCCATCAACTTGCGCCGCAAGAAGTTTCAGGATCCGCTCGTGCGCGAAGCCCTGTGCCTCCTTCTGAATCGCGAGCAGATGAACGAGAAGTTCATGTTCAACTCGTACTTTCTCTTGAATTCCTACTTCCCGGATCTCTTCCCCGGGAATCGAAACCCGGCCGTCCGGTCGTGCCCCTACGACCCTGCCAGAGCCCGCGCGCTCCTCAAACAGGCGGGTTGGAAAGTGGGCGCGCAGGGTACCCTGGAAAAGGACGGGCAGCCGTTCGAGGTCGTCTTTCTGACGAGCATGACGGACCTGCGCCATTTGGAGCTGTACTCCGGTGATCTGAAAGCCGTGGGTATTCAGCCGAAGATCGATACTACGTCAAATGCAACTATACGAACGCGCCTCGACCAACACGATTTCGACCTGTACTGGGCCGCCTGGGGAGCCTCCCGGTTGCGGGATCCTGAGTCCATGTGGCATTCCTCCACGGCTGACCAGAAGGCTTCGCAGAATTTCCCCGGTGTCAAGGATGCCCGGATCGACGCCTGGATCGAAGAGCAGCGCGGGAACTTCGACATCAACCAGCGCAATGACATCTTGAAGAGGATCGACCTGCGACTGAATGAGATTCGGCCGTATGTCCTGCTCTGGCAATCCGATCGGACGCGCCTCCTGTACTGGAATCGTTTTGGGAAACCGCGTTCCGTCCTCGGCAAGTTCGATCGCGAGGATGCGGCCCTGGTCTATTGGTGGGTGGAACCGAGCCGCGAGAAAGCTCTGACGGAAGCTCGCCGGAAGGGCGCGGGACTGCCTGCCGAGCCGTCTGTGGTTCGCTGGGCCGAGCGGTGAGAGCCTACGTCCTCCGTCGCCTGCTCTTGATGATCCCGACGCTGCTCGGGATCACGGTGGTCTGCTTTGCCCTCATCCAGTTCGTACCCGGCGGCCCCATGGAGGAACTGATCGCGCGCGTCCAAACTGCATCTGCCGAGCGGGGAGGGGACGCGGGCAAACGGATCTCCGAAGAGGAGCTCGCCAACATCCGCGCCTACTTCGGCTTCGATCGGCCGGCCCACGAACGATATTTGCGGTGGCTATGGAATGTCGTACGCTTGGATTTCGGTGACTCCTACACCTACCAGGAGCCGGTGTGGAAGGTCATTCGCGCGCGCATGCCCATTTCCCTTTTCTTCGGCCTGACAGGTTTCCTGCTGTCCTACCTGATCTGCGTCCCCCTGGGTGCACAGAAGGCGCTCAAGAATCACAGCGCCTTCGATACGACCTCGTCGGTGATCATCTTCGCCGGCTACGTCGTCCCCGGCTATGCGCTTGGCATTCTCCTGATCATGACGCTCGGAGTGAAGTTCAACCTCTTCC
>CAZPFB010000047.1:0-41586 GCA_964585735.1 uncultured Leptospiraceae bacterium | reverse complement strand
CCAGCCGGATCTCCGCCAGTTCGTCGCCGAACATGCCCAACTGGAACACAGCGCGAGTCTATGCAGGGCAGTGCCTGCTCGAGGGAACGAATGTGAGCGAGGGGCGGGGGACCACGCGGCCCTTCGAAATCTTTGGCGCGCCTTACATCCGTGCCTTCGACGAGGCGCTTCAGGGCAAGTCCGGTGCGCTGGGGTTCGGCGGTGGTGTGCTCCGACCGCTACGTTTCGTGCCCGCCTTCCACAAGTACGCAGGCGAAGTCTGCGAGGGGTGGCAGGTCTATCCAAGGGGGAGCTTCCATTCCCTGGCTTTCACTCTCGGACTCATTCGCCATCTGAGGGGGAGCTACGCTGCCTTTCGGTATCGCTCGGGAATCTATGAGTTCCGTTCTGACCGGCCGGCCATCGAAATTCTCGTGGGGGACCGGCTACTTCTCGACTTCCTCGACGGCCGCGCCCCCGAGAATCAGGTGCGTGAGAAGCTGCGCGCGGGCGAGCGAGACTGGATCGAAAGGGTCCGCCCGTTTCTCCTCTACGGAGAGGAACCCTTCGTGGCGCCGGATTTCTGAAGCCCGGGCTTCTTCACGCTCCGGGAGGGTCCCACCTGCTTGGCCTTCGTTTTGGACTTCGCTTTCTGGCGGCGCAGTCTGTCGTGCTCGCGGAATTGTTTATGCATGGTATACAATTCCCGTCGCAGGAACTGCCGTCGTTCGGCCATGGCTCGTTCGTGACGTTCCATGTAGTCATCCTGATCTTCCGTTTCCGGCGATTCGGGCCTGCCTACGTCGGGTCTCGCGCCTTCGTGGTCGGTTCCGATCCTTACGACGAACCGTAGGGGTGGAAACGGCGCTCGTTGGCCGGGGGTGTCGGAAACATAGCGCAGTTCATGACGGCCCGGCAGGAGGAGGGGGAACAGGCAGACACCCTCCACGGAGCCCAACGGCGCAATCTTCGTGCTTCCTTGGTGGCGCCGCGCGGCATCGTCGAGTGCTGCCCGTCGTGCTTCGCGATGCTCCTGGACCGACCCGCTCCGCGCTTCGCGCGATTCGACAACGTAGTCCGGGATCGGATGCCAGAAGCGGTGCTCATCTCTTTGGGCAAACGCCCACTCGTAGCTGAGCGGGAACATCGAGGGCGAGTAGAATCCTTCCACGTACTGTTCGGCCGTCATGCAGCGAATGGCGCTGCCGCCGACACGCGCCACTTCAACGAGCTCGAGGTTGACTTCCTGCGGCTCGGTCGTCGCGTTCTCGATGCGAATGTGGATCGGCTGAAGGTCCGGATAGCGCGCGGTGGCCCGGTGTTTCTGACCCGGTTGCAGCGTGTCCATGACGCCCAGCAGATCCTCGCTCTCCCAGATACCGATCTCCGCGCGAAACGGGCCCTGCCGACCGAAGAAGGCCAGGCGTGTGCTGCGCGCGTAGGCAACGTACGCAAAGCCGGAGGCGGGGAACGGGTCCACGACCGTGCTCCCGCGCCGGAGGCGACTCATACGGGGGACCACCACCGGAGTTCCCGTTTCCGCTGCGAGGGTACGAAAGAGAGGCGGGGACGACGCGCACGCGTTTCCCTGCGCAACCAGGCCGACCGCCGCGCAGGCTGCGACGCACAGCAGGCTCAGTCGGTCGCAGCGGCCGGGCAGTTTCATGAAGTCTAGCGGTCCTTCGACTTGAGGATGGCAAGGAATGCTTCTTGCGGAATGTCCACAGACCCAATCTGCTTCATGCGCTTCTTGCCCTCCTTTTGTTTCTCGAGGAGTTTTCGTTTTCGGCTGATGTCTCCGCCGTAGCACTTGGCAGTGACGTTCTTGCGCAGGGCGCTGATGTTCTCACGCGCCACTACTTTCGAGCCTATGGCCGCCTGGAGCGGGATCTGGAATTGGTGTCGGGGGATGAGCTCCTTGAGGGCTTCGATGAGCTGGCGTCCCCGCTGATCGGCGCGCGTACGGTGCACGACCATGGCCAACGCGTCCACGGGTTCGCCGTTTACCAGGATGTCGACTTTGACGAGGTCCGATTCGCGGTAGTCGGTGAGTTCGTAGTCCAGGGAAGCATATCCCCGCGAGATGGACTTCAGGCGATCGTAGAACTCGAAGATGAGTTCCGCAAGCGGCATCGCGTAGATCAACTGGACCTTGCCATCTTCCATGTAGAGCATGCTCTCCTGTTCGCCGCGCTTTTCCTGGAGCAGCGAGAGCAGGTTGCCCAGGTAGTCGGGCGGGGTCAGAATCGTGGCGCGCACGTAGGGCTCTTCCATCTTCTCGATGGTGACGGGGTTCGGCCAGGCAGCCGGATTGTCGATTTCGACGACTTCACCGCGGGTTGTCGTCACGCGGTACTTGACCGATGGAGCGGTGTTGATCAGGTAGAGCTGAAACTCTCGCTCCAGGCGCTCCTGTACGATCTCCATGTGCAGAAGACCCAGGTATCCCACGCGAAAGCCAAAGCCCAGAGCCAACGAGTTCTCCTGCTCGAACACGAGCGCGGCATCGTTGAGCTTCAGTTTCAGGATGGCTTCGTGCAGATTTTCGAAGTCTTCGCCGTTGACCGGGAACAGACCGGAAAACACCATGGGTCGGGCTTCGCGATAGCCGGCCAATGGTTCTGCCGCGGGCCGAGAAGCCAGCGTAACGGTATCACCTACGCGCGTGTCTTCCACGGACTTGATCCCGGCCACGATGTAGCCGACCTCTCCCGCTGCCAACTGCGGGCGCGGCTTTTGGACGATGGCCGAAATGCCCAGTTCGGTCACGATGTACTCGGTTCCGGCGCCCATGAGGCGGATGCGGTCCTGCTTGCGAATCGTCCCGTCGAACAAGCGCACCTTCATGATGGCGCCCGCGTAAGTATCGTAGTACGAATCGTAGATGATGGCGCGTACCGGTGCTGCCGGGTCTCCCTTGGGCGGAGGAATGATGCGGGCGATCGCCTCGAGTACGGCGGGTACGTTCTCACCGGTCTTGGCAGAAATCGGAATGGCCAATTCCGGATCCAAGCCGAGTGACCGTTCGATCAAATCCAGGCAGCGGTCCACGTCCGCAGCGGGAAGGTCGATCTTGTTGATGACCGGGATGATCGTCAGATCCTGCTCCATGGCCAGGTAGAGGTTGGCCAGCGTCTGCGCCTCGACGCCCTGGGTGGCATCCACGATCAACAGCACGCCCTCGCAGGCCTTGAGGCTGCGCGAAACCTCGTAGGTGAAGTCCACGTGTCCGGGCGTATCGATCAGGTTGTAGACGTAGCGACTGCCATCGGCCGCATCATAGTCGAACGTGGCCGAGTTCGATTTGATGGTGATGCCGCGCTCCCGCTCGATATCCATCGTGTCGAGAATCTGATCACGCTTCGTACGGGCATCCGTGACGCGCGCCAACTCCAGCAACCGATCGGCCAGAGTCGACTTGCCGTGGTCGATGTGCGCGATGATGGAGAAGTTGCGGATTCGAGAAAGTTCCGGTGAACTCATGGCGCGAAGGACCGGGAGCCGGTCGCGGGGGCAGGTTTTCGGGCATTGGGTCCCGCGTCTCGCCTTTCTTGGTCCTGCGTGTGCCTACATTCGAAAGCGGCCGGATACGAAACCGTAGTAACCGATTGCCACGGAGCAGAGGGCCAGATCGAAGACGGCCGTAGCCAAAGCCATGCCCAGGTGCCACGGTTGATCCTGGGTATTTGAGATATCCCGGAATTCGTTGGCCACAGCGGTCACCCCCACGACAAGGATGGTCATGATACCGTGCACGCCCAAGCGCAGGGCTGTCGCCGGCGGACTCGGTCGACGACCGTGACGCGAGCCGTGATCCTCGGTCAAGGATCGGTACCAATAGAGTGCGCACAGGATGGCCAGCGCTTTGAAGCCGAATGTCACCCAAAAAGCCGGTGCGGCGACCCATCGGGACGGGAGTGTATCCAGCAATACGAAAGCCAAACAGACGAACGCAGGCCAATGAACTTGCAGAGCACGGCGCCTCGATGCCGGACGGGGATTCGCTTCCCGATTGTCGGTGGCCGCTGCGTTGGTTCGGCTTACCGACTTCGGATTCTTGACAGCGGAAGGCAATGCCAGCTTTGATCGTGGCAACTCCGTCGGGCCCGGCGCGCTTTGCTCGCGAAGGGAGCGCGGGTCCGCGTTTGTAGCCAGAACCTGTTCCATGCGGTCTCCAACGAGAGGCAGGGCTTCCTCCAACAGCGCGCGCGGATTCGGGGTCAGATGAGCAAAGTACGTCCGGCTTTCTTGGGCGAACAAGGCGTGAACCACAGCCTGCGCGTAGCAGGCTTCTTCGAGCGTCAGGTAGCCACGACGCGATGCCGACCAGCCGGTCAGCCTTCCGTCATCGTAGGCGCGGAAGCGTTCGTTCGAATTGCAGATGTAGACACCGAAGCCAAGCAGGATCGCCATGAGATCGGTGACCGGCTCTTCATCCTCGGCTGGCCAGACGGCATCCGCCGCGGGCCGGTTTCCGAGGAGGAAGACGTGTGCCAACTCGTGGGCCAGCGTTCCCGCAAGGGCAATGTCATCGTCCATCCCGCTTTCTTCCACGGCGATTCGAGCCGCACCATCGGGAGTGAAGCCGTGAAAGATGCCAGCAGTGCCGTCTGCGTCTTCCATGGAATGGGGAAGACCAAGGTTGGAAAGAACCTCGGTGATGTTCTCGTCTCGATAGACCTCGACTGAGATCCCCTTAACCGAAATGCGTGCGGCATCCGCCATGTCCCGCACCACCGCATTGAGAAAGTCCGCGGGCGGTCCGCGGCGCAGGTCACCGTAGCTATCGGCGAGAAGGATGGGGATCTTCCGTTGGAATCGGCTGGCGCCGTAGTGCCGGATGAGGGCGAGGAGCGTCTCCTCAATCCACTCCGCGTTGTCGAGGTCGTCCATCCGCCGGGAGCTCACACTGTTCCTCCTTACGCATCACCGGAGCAAGGCTCTTGCAATGATATTGCGCTGGATCTGGTTCGTGCCTTCCACGATTTGCGTGGCCTTGGCGTCGCGCATGAGCCGCTCGACCGGATACTCGCGGGAATAGCCGTAGCCGCCCAACAGTTGGACCGCATCGGTGGTGACCTGCATGGCCGTGTCGGTGGCGAACAGTTTGGCGCGACTGGCCTCGGTGGAAAAGGGGCGGCCTTCGTCTTTGAGGGCTGCGGCCTCCAGCACCAGGAGCCTGGAAGCCGAGATGGCGGTGTCCATGTCGGCGAGCATCCACTGAAGGCCCTGGAACTCGGCCAGGTCCTGACCGAAAGCCTGTCGTTTCCGCAGATAGGCGGTGGCCTCTAGCAACGCGCGACGGGCAATGCCGACGGCAGTGGCGGCGATCGTGATCCGACCGGAGTCGAGGGCCTGCATGGCCACACGAAAGCCCGCGCCTTCCGGGCCGATCCGATGATCCTCGGGGACCTCGACGGAATCGAAGTTCATGCCCGTGGTTGGGCTCGTCCTCCAGCCGAGTTTGTCTTCCTTGCCCGCCGCGGAAACGCCCGGTCTGGTAGCCTCGACGAAGAAGCAGGAGACGCCGGACGCGCCCGGTCCTCCCGTCCGCGCCATGACCATGTACGCGTCGGCCACGCCACCGTGAGTGATGAACTGTTTGCTTCCCTGAATCACGTACCCCGAGCCGGAGCGCCGGGCCGAAGTCGTGAGGGCTGCCGCGTCCGAACCGCAGTGGGGCTCCGTGAGGCAGAACGCACCGAGGATTTTCCCCGACGCAAACTCGCCCAGCCAACGTGTCTTCTGTTCTTCGGACCCAAACTTCTCGAGGATCGTTTGTGGCAGTCCGTTGACGGCGATGGTCACGGCAAACGAGGAGCTGTAGAGCGCGATCTCCTCGAGCGCGAGGGCAAACGCCACCATCGGCAGCGCCAGCCCGCCGAATTCCTCCGGAGCTGTCATGGCGGTGAGGCCGAGCTCACCGGCCTTCGCAAAGAGGTCCTTGCGAAACTGTGCGGGCGGATCGTTTTCTTTCTCGTAGGGCTCCAACTCGCCGCGACCAAAGTCGGCCGCCAGTTGAAGGAGATCGTCGTACTTCTCGCGTAGCTGCTGCGTGTTCATGGGATCGTGGCCGCGGCTCCTCCCTTTGGAAGGCCTGCCGCAGTCATGCGGTCGGGCCCGTCGCCTGCGTCATCGAAAAAAGTTCACGGTGATTTGCGGCTTTTGGCGCGGAGCAGGGCCTTGCGGACCTCCTCGAAGGCGATGATGAGAACCGTGCCGTGGAATGCAAAGAGGATCACCGGCCAGGGGATGGGCGCGAAATAGTACAGATGCGAGAGGTCCGTGTAGAAGAACGCAAAGGCCAGCATGAGTTCGAAGAGGATCCCGAGGTTGATGAGCGGATTCGAAACGAAATTGTAGAGGACATAGTGTCGCTCGAAGAAGCGGGCCAGCCAGAACAGCAGCGGACCCCACACCGGACGATGCCAATGCACCAGGAGGCGCGTCGTCGCAAGCCTCACGATTTGTAAGGGCAAAAGCAGCGTCCGTCCCAGGAGCGTCAGCGCGACGGTGGTAAGCTCCCGTCCGGAGAACCGACCTATGCTGGCCTCGACCCGGACGCTGATCCGGTAGGGCGCCGGCTTCCAGGTGCGAAGCCGCTCCAGGCCGGAAGCTCGCACGGCATCCGTCAGGAATTCGCGGGAGAAGAGGGAGGCCTCTCGGGTGCGCTTGCACATGACGTTGCCGATCTGGGTCGTAATCGTCGGGAAGAAAAAGGCCGAAAGCGACATGAGATACTCGCGAGTCGCCTGATCCATGCGCAGTTGCGGCGGCGAAGGTGGCGGCGCGAACCAGGAGAAACCGGCCGACATGCGACCGGTGAACCACGCAAAGAAGTAGTACGTGGCAAAGCAGGAGAAAGCCAGGATGGAGCCCTGCACGAAGTAGGCGCGGAGAATGAAGGGCAGGGAAAGCAGGCGCTCGGAACGCGGGCGGGGAGGGCGCCGCATGACTCCCTTTTCCGGCGGTTCGAGCCCGAGGCCCATGGCCGGGATGAGGTCCGTGCCCACGTCCACGGCCAGTACGCCCATGACGGTCATGGCCAGAGGGTAGCCCGGAACGAGCATCCAGAGGATGTAGGGATACAATTCCTGAGGGTTGCTGTTGAAGATGTAACCCACGAATCGTTTAATATTGTCAAATACCGCGCGTCCTTCCTCGATGGCCGCCACGATGGAGGCGAAGTTGTCGTCGACCAGAATGATCTGCGCGGCTTCCTTGGCCACGTCCGTACCCCGCATGCCCATGGCGATGCCGATGTCGGCCCGGCGCAGCGCGGGGCCGTCGTTCACGCCATCTCCCGTTACGGCGGTCACTTCGCCGAGTTCACGCAGCAGGGTGACGATGCGCAGTTTCTGTTCGGGGGAGACGCGTGCAAAGATGGGTTCTCCGGTTGCGAGGACCTCCTTGAGTTCGGCGTCGCTCTTGAAACTGATCTCCACGCCGGTGAGAACGGTGGAGCCTCCCTGTCCTTCGCCGCCGATCCCGATGTCCCGCGCAATGCTCTGGGCGGTCAAAGGGTAGTCGCCGGTGATCATGATCACGCGGATGCCCGCTCCGTGGCAGGCCGCGATGGCCTCGGGGACGCCGGGCCGAACCGGATCGGACATGGCCGAGATGCCCAGGAAGACGTGGTCCGCCTCCAGCTGTTCGACGCCCAGGTCCTCCAGCGTCTGGAGTGCTTCGTCGTCCCGAAACGAAAAGCCGAGGACTCGGAGCCCCCGATTCGCCATGGAGTCCACGCGGTCCCGAATCTGTTTTCGGTCTGTCTCGGTCATCGGTCGGATGTTGCCAGCTTCGGCGATGTGGGTGCACAGCGGGAGCACCTCGAGCGGCGCGCCCTTCATAAAGGCGATGCGTTCGTCGCCGCGTTCGCGCCGGCAGACCACGCTCATGCGCTTGCGCACGGATTCGAACGGGTTCTGGTGAATGCGGTGGTGCGTTCCGCGTACGCCGGCGCGGGCTGCCAGAACCAGCAGCGCGCCTTCGGTGGGATCGCCCGTGTAAGCCAGCGTGGCGCCGGTTTCGGTGAGGCGGGCGTTGTTGCAGATGTGCGCGCACTCGAGGAGCGTCTGTAGCGTCTTCTGTCGGGAAAGATCGGTGTGGATGAGCTCGCCCTCGGCGCCCAGAAAGCGAGCCTCTCGTTCGAATCCGCGTCCTTCGATCCGAATCACTTCGCCGTCCACGTACAGCTCCGTCACCATCATCAGATTCTGGGTCAACGTCCCGGTCTTGTCCGAGCAGATGACGGTCGTGCAGCCCAGTGTTTCCACGGCGGATAGGTTCTTCACGATGGCGTTGCGACGGGCCATTCGGTTGACGCCCATCGCCAGAGAAAGGGTGACCGTTGGCAGAAGGCCCTCCGGCACGTTGGCCACGAAGATGCCGATGAAGAATACGAACGCCTGTAGAAATTCGAGTCCCGCCACCATGCGCCCCAAAATGAGCAGCGCGATTCCCAAGGTGAACGCGAGGGCCGCGATGGCGTAGACCGTCCCGCGCAGTTGCTTTTCCAGCGGGCTGGGTTCCTGGCGGATGCTCTGCGTGATCCCGGCGATCTTGCCGATCTCCGTATTCATGCCCGTCCCGAAAACGACGGCGCGTGCGTTGCCGCGCAGGACGGAGCTCCCCGCAAAAACGATGTTGGGCATTTCGATCCAGAGGAAGCGACCCTCGATGAGGACCGGCCGGTCGGACTTGTAGCGCTTGGCAGAGGTGGACTCGCCGGTAAGCGACGAGTTGTCGATCTCGAGGCCGTTGGCCTCGATGATGCGGGCGTCGGCCGGGACGATGTCGCCCTCTTCGAGAGAGATGATGTCGCCCGGGACGAGTTCGGGCGAACGAACCTCGGACAGGGCGCCGTCTCTCTGGACACGGCAGGTGGGTGTCATGAGCCGTTGAAGCGACTCCACGGCTCGGTCGGAGCGGTATTGTTGAAGAAATGCAAACAATCCGTTCAATACGATGACGATGATGATCGCCCAGCCGAGCTGCGGCATGTCCACCCCGGGAACGAAACAGAGGGCCGCGGCCGCCCAGAGGAGAACTGCAAAGAAAGAGAAGAGATTCCCCGCGAGCCGCGCGTACCAGGGAAGCGCGCGCATGCGTGTGATTTCGTTGGGCCCGTAGTGCTGGAGGCGACGGCCGGCTTCCACCGACGAAAGCCCGGTGGTCAGGTCACTCTGCAGTTCGAACGCCACCTGCTCCTGGGTGAGGTTGATGAAACTCGGTCGGAGATTGGCTTCCGTGGAGCGCAGGATGTCGAGGACATCGTCGGGGCGCTCTGCCGTCCGCAGGATCTCGGCGGTGGCCCGAAGCAGAGAAGACAGGCCCTGAAGGAACTGAAGATGGGCGGCAGGGCGTTCATCCGGGGTAGCCAACAAGAGTATGATGTGCGGCTTTCGTCCCCCGACCTCGATTCCTTTGGCCGAGATGCCGAGCATGAGTTCGGCGCGACCGAGCCCCGCAACGCGCACGTGCGGCAGAGCGATGTCGGAGCCCAGGAACGCATGTGCATTCAGCCGGGCCTTTTCGAAGGCGGTGGTGAGGTCGCCCCGCAGTTCGGGAGGCCGAGTGGACAGAAGTTCGGCGACCGCGCCGTCGTAAGACTCGGCGCGGAGAATGAGGACATCCGATTCTGTGATGAGTTCCGAGAACACGTCACACCGTTCGGCAACGGTCAGAATATATCGAGAACACAGTGCGTTTCGAAACCGGCAGATGTCTTGATGACACGGCTGGAGATGATCAAGGCGGAGCGCTTCTCGCGAGTGCCCTCTGCCGTTTGGTCGTCGAACTCGAAGTTCGCGTCGATCGACTGGAATCCCAAGATGCGGACTTCATCGCCAGCCGTCTCGTATCGATTGATCTGGATGCGGCCGGCAATCTCGAGGTACATGTAGCCGTCGATCCGGGCCTTGAGTCGCCCCTTTTGCATGATTCGATCGGAAGCTCTTCGTCCAATACGGTCAAGCGGAATCGGGAAACCTCGCCGCGGAGCCGATTCTGCCATTTGTCAGGCCGGTCCGTCGCACAAAGGATCAGCGCGGCTGCACGCCCGCGACGGCACCCGTATGCGACATAATGCGCATTATCGGAAGTAGCGGCTTCTGGCTCCAGGCGCCGTCGGACCAGGGCCTGCGAAACGCGCGCGAACTGCGGCGGCAACCGGCCGCAGCTCGCCGTTGGCCTGCCAGGGAATCAGGGGCCTGCCGGGGCCTTGCCGGGGCTCGCGCGGAGACTGTCGTTGTAGCGGATGACCTTGGCCGAGGCCTTCCAGGTGGCCACGTTGTACACGAAGGTCAGAATCGCGTAGGACTCGATGTTGAACGTGTAGTCAATGATCGAATCGCCTCCCATGGCCCGGGCCTTCTTGAGAATCTCCTCGTGGCCGTTTCCGCCGACGGCAACGAGCGCCAGGTAGGTCTTGATGACGCCGGTGGCCTCGACTTCTCCTATGATCTTGAAGTCATTCGCGGTCAGGGTGTACTGAGTGATGTAGTTGATGGGACCGGGCCCCCGAACGTTGGAATAGATGCATCCGGTCAGCATGGACGTCATCAAGGCGAGCAGGCCGGCCATCAGGATTCTGCGAGACTGAAACATGTCTTTTTCTCCTCGGTCGTTGGTGTCTCCACGACCCACGACCCTTCCATCGTACTATTGACGGGCAGGCAAGCATTCCGGTGCCAAAAAAATCGGTCGACACAGGGGCGATCGCCTGATCCGATTCCCGAGGCATGGCCATTCGAGAATCGCGTACTGCGCGGGCGCTCACGCTTTTTGTAGAAGGACCGCTGAACTTCGCCAACGCAGAGGTTCTGAAAGAGAAGATTCAGGCTGGCATGAGCGAGGGGCTCGTGAGGTTCATCGTTGACATGGAGAAGACTCCGCTCGTTGATTCGACCGGTGTCGGCATCCTGGTATCCATGCACAACCGCCTTGCGGATTCGGGCGGGGCCATTCGGCTTTCCGCGGTGCAGGACAATGTGATGAGGATTCTCAAGGCGGCGCACCTGGACAGCTACATCGAAATCTTCTCGAACGTCACCGAAGCCGCCCTCAATTTCTCCTGAAGCATGATCACGGAAGAACGAGCCGGGGATATTCTGATTTTCCGCGTTCGGGGCATCCTGGGTTTCGAAAACGCAGATGAGCTGCGCGGCCGCGCGCAGTCCGGCGTGGACTCCGGCTTTCGCAAGTGCCTGCTGGATCTGACGGAAGCCAATTTGGTGGACTCTACCGGCATTGGAGTTCTGGTCGGGCTGCACACCCAGTTCGACGCCCTGCGAGGTGGTCTTCGGATTGCCGCCGTCCCCCCCGACGTGTTGCGGGTGCTGAAAGCCGCAAGGCTGACGGACTACCTGGGCATCTACCCGGATCCGCAGGCGGCCTCCCGCGACTGGGGCTGAACGGCCGCCAAGCGGCCTGTAGCTTTTCGAGGTGACCCCTTACCCGGTCGCTGTGCCGAGCCGATAGTTGTCCTATGTATACGTTGGGATCCCCGGGATTGCCCTCAGGTCGGACGTCCAGGCTCCAGGGGATGGTGGCGGGGCCACTGCATCTGCGGGCCTTGCTTTGCCTCGTTCTGCTGTCTCAAACCGCCTGTTCGGCTTTCATCGTGCGGCACGTGGATGCCTCCGGGCAGTCCAAAACGTACATCACTGAGCGCGTCTTCACCGGAACGGGAACCATCCTCGACTGCCTGATTGGGCCACTCCATTGGATGGCCGGTTTGTTCTACCTGCAGCCCTACATCCAGGTGAAGGGCAGTTCGGTTTCGTACCCGTCGTTTGGAGGGTCGGGCTGTTTCGGTCGGGCGGCTTCGCGCGGGGCCGGACTCTGGGGTACGTTCAGCCTGGGCCTACCCTTTCTGGCCAACGCCACATCCGGAGTCCAGGTTGATTTTGTGGACATCAATCACCGGGAGGTGTCCTTGAACGGTGGCTCCATCGAAGTTACTCGCGCCACACAGCGGCTGATTCTGCTTGGGGACGAGAAGTGAGACGTCTGCTGACAATAGGGATCCTGGCCCTGGCCTCCGCTGTCCCGTTGGCTGCCGATACGATTCGGCTGTCCAGCGGTCAGGTTGTGCGGGGACGCGTCGTGCGCGAGTCCGCTGAGACAATCATTATCATGACGGAGGCCGGCACGGTCGTTCTCAATCGAAAGGAGGTCCTCGAACTCGAAAAAGGCGATGGCAATACCATTGTCGCCCTGCCCCGCACGAGGCCGGGAATCGTCGAATGCGTCTGGCAGAGCTTCGTCCCCTTCTATTCGCCGCTGTACAAGTCGAGTAACCCTTCCCTGGGTGTTCCGCTTGGCCTGGCGAGCGGGTTTCTGGTGCTGAGAGTCGTGTACCTTCGTCTGAACCGCGTCCCGTACATCCATTGGCAGGAACCGGGTCTCCACCAAGGACTCTACTATGCGGCAACGGTCGCTTTCCAATCCCGAGTGGCTGCCAACCCCTTCGCGTCGATCTTCCAGCAACCCGAGTACTCCTATATCCTCGCCAACGCAACTGGATTCATCCGGCTGTTCCCCGTCTACGGCTATCGCATTGGAAACAGCTTCTACACCAAGGAGCATCTGCGAGACCAGCATGAACTCGCGTTCTATCGGTACGTGGGCATCAGCGTCATCGGCGCCCTCGCCTCAGGCTTTTACTTCCACTTTCTGGACGGCAACGGTGAGAGTACGAGCGGCCTGCCCGACGGCCCTCGGCTTCAGCGGGCCTTCGTGAGGAGTGAAGATGCGCGCGGACTTCAGGCGGGCGTTCAGTTCGTTTTCTAAACGGTCGAGGGACGGATGAGTACCCTCACAAAGACTTCGAGCCGACGGGCCGACCGGCGCTCACTTCGGCTCCTCGTTCTTGCCGTCACGACTCTCGCGCTGTTTTTGTCGGTTCTGGCGCTGGCCATGGAGGCCGCGCTGCTGCCCGAGCGAGACGATCAGGATCGGCAGGCGGCCCGCTACCGACGGGCGCTTTCGCAGAGTCTGGCGCGGTTCACCCTGACGGCGCAGAAATGGGCGGCTCTGCGTGGGCGCGTCCGGAACCAAGCTCCGCCCGCGGGGGACGAACTCCTCTTCCTCAGGATTCTGGGCGAAGCGTCCACTGGATCGGAGAGCGAATGGATCGACAGCGCGTTGGCTGCACGCTTCGGTTTGGGCGCGGAACCATTGCGAGATTTCACGAGGCCTTTGGCCATCCAGATGGGTGGCGGCGCGCACGATCTGATTGTCGTGGCTCCGCCAGCGGATCCGCGCCGCCCTGCTCTATTGGGCCTGATCATCCCGAATCCGCTCCAGGACGGAACCGCCATCGCTGCCGTTGTTCCATCCGCGACTTTGATGCGACCCATGCTCGCCGATGGTCTGCGCGATGAACGAGAAGTCTTCGTATTGGACCAAAACGGTTCGTTCCTCATGCATTCAGGGTCGGAGTTCCCGTCGCGTCTTTTCGAAAGTCAGGTGCTCGAAGCCGTGTTTGCGCCCGGGGAGCCTTTCGGCCGGACCGCCTACCGCGACGGGAACGGGCAGCGCTGGCGCTTGGGATTCTCCCTGCTTCCAGGAACGAATGTGGCCGTCGTCGTGGCGGCAAGGGTGACATGGCTGGGTCGCCTGCGTGGGAACACCCGAGGTTCATGGACCGCCCTGCTGTGTACTTTCATCGGGCTGATGGCCTTTGGAGTTCTCTCGCTGTCGCGGAGCGAGCGCGCTGCAGCGGGTGTCTCTGCTCCAGGCGTCTGGCCCGTCCTGTGGACTCGGTCGCTCGCATTGGCGTCGGTGTCGGTAGTGACCTCCGGAGGAATCCTGTTTGCGGCATCCAAGGACGCCACGCGGTGCCCCGATATCGCGGGTATCGTCCGGCACAGCCACGGACACACTCGGACCGGACCACCCGGCGGCGACGTTGCCTGGAGCCTGCTTCCCCAAGGCAGCCCGCTGGTGTCCGGCGTCCCAGTCCGGACCGGGCGTTCTTCCGCCCTCTGGGCGGACCTTTTCGAAGGGACTTCCATCGTGATCGGGCCGGACTCGGAGTTGATTGTCCGGGGCGTCTGTCCTTTCTTCGGAGCCGCCCACGTCAGAATCGAGCTGGGTGCCGGCTTCATGGAACTCCAGAGGAAGGCGGCCGGCGAGGACTCGCGCACGCCTCCCCTGGCAGTCGGGGTCGGCAGGTCCGGAGATGTTCTCCTGAATCTGACGTCAGCGCAGATCCGCGTGCAGAATCCAGAACGAGCCCTGCTCACCCTCCGCGATGGAAATGCATCTCTTGGCGGCAGACAACTGGATCCCGGGATCTACCGCGTGGCCAAGGGACAGGCCCAACGAGCCGATGATGTGGAGAAGCTGGATCCCGGGCCCCAGGCCCGCCTGAGCGCCCTCGAGCCGCGGCGGGAGGTCGCCTTTCGTTCCGCCTCCGCCACAGACGAACCTATCGACGTCGAAATCTCGTCCGACGACCCCTGGCTGCACAATCCGCGAAAGATCGCAAGCGACGAAACCGGAACGGTCGTCGCCAGGCTCCCGCCGGGCCTGTACTTCTGGCGCGTCGTGCGGAGTGACGCCGCCGGCAAGAACGAGATCCGCGCTTTGTTGGTCGAGAGATCCTTTCCGCCGGCGAGGCACCTGCCCGCGGACGGAGCACGTTTCCTTGCTTCGGGAGTCGGTCGCGAAGCCGCCATCACGTTTTCATGGGCGACGCGCGACCGCGGTCCCTTCCGATTGCTGATCGAACCGTCCGACGTTGGCGGAAGCTCCGATGGCGTAGTCCTGTCGGCTGCGACAGCGACGCGCCGCCTTCCTCCGGGCCGCTACAAATGGCGCGTATTTGCTCGGGCGGCAGACGGAGAGTGGATGGGGCGGGGGCCCGCGACCTTTGAAGTCCTTGCCGCAGAGGAGGAGTCCTCAGAAGAGTCGCGCGCGGGGCCCTCGGCGGCCGCGACAGTGCTCTGTTCGCCTTTTGAGACCTTGCGGGGACTTCAGCCGCCACCGACCGGCGGCGCGCGACAGGAGCGACCTTTTGTGTGCGTGGACCGGCTCGCACCGCCCACTCCGATTGTTCCCGAGGAAGGCGCACGGGTGCTTACGTCCCTTCGCGGCGTATCCTTTTCTTGGGAGCCGGTCGCGGGCGCTATCGGCTATGACATCGAACTCCTGGAGGCGGGGCGCGTCATGACACGCAAGCGGACGGAGTCTCCCGCCTCAGACCTTCCCGTTCCCCGAAGTGCGAACGGGCCCCTCGTTTGGCGTGTGCGCGCAGTCGGCCTCGGAGGATGGCCCGGTCCCTGGGCTGCCGCGAGCCTGGTGGCAGAAGGCCCACACGCTTCGTACCGATCGCGACACCTGCGCGCCAAGCGGGTCAAGAGGAAACGTCCGCGGAGAATCACCAGGCGGGAGATGGTGAAGAAGGAGCCGCCGAAAGAGGAGCCTCCCAAGGAGGAGAAAGTCGAACCGGCCAAGATAGAGCCCAAGGTCGAACCGAAGAAGGAACCGCGCAAAGTAGAGCCACCACGCATTACGAAGACGCGCGTGGAGGATGACTGAGATGAGGGCGCCTTTTCGTTCGCTTTGGGTCGCCCTGTGGCTGGCTTCGGTCCTGATCACGCCGGGTTTGGGCAGCGAGCCCGCCGGCGAGCTCGTGAACTACGTTGTGGAGTGGGAGGCGCACGAGTCGGCGTCGGAGTACCGCTTCGAGGTGCGCGGGCGCGCGAAACGCGTCGTACTGGCCCAAAGCACCAAGGTGCTTTCCGCGCGGTTTCCCCTGCCCCGCAACGATTCGTACGAAGTGCGCGTGGGAGTCCTGCCGCCCGAAGGCGGAGATGTCGTGTGGTCGCCGTGGACGCCACTTCCTCCGCCGCCGAAGCTCGTGCTGGTAGGGCGCACGGTGGAGGTCCTCATGACGGGCGGCACGCTGCTCAGGACCGAGATTCTCTCGCTGAAGAAGGACGAACTCACTGTGCGAACGAGCGTTGGACCGGTAACCCTCAAGACGCGGGATCTAGTCCGCGTTACGTACACCGACGGAAAGAGAACGCGCACGCTGGATGCGGCTCAAGTCCGTCGCGCGGGCGACGAGGAAGTCGTAGAGAGTGGCGTTCTGATCCTGACGAGCGGCCTGCGTATCAAGGGGACACACAGTCGCGGTCGCATCGATTCGATTCGGTCGGGCGTTGTGGGGCGCGTTCCGGTACCGGACGATGCGCTCGTTGTCGGGGCGGCCCAAGCCAAGTCGTCCCCGAAGTCGGTTACCTTCTTCGTGGCTAAAGGCAAGCGACTCGAGGTCGTCATGGCCTCGGGACAGGTCACGACGGGTACCGTTGTCTTCATCAGCAAGACGGTGCTCGTCCTGCATACCGACGTGGGTCTCGTTCACCTCTACATGGCAGAGATCAAAGACCTTCGCGAGATTTGACTACTTCTTGGGTGGTTTCTTGCGCGGGAGGTTCACACCCTCGGCCCGCAGTCTTCTCGCCTGGTCGGCGCCCGCCGCGCCCTGGAGGCTGATGCGGGGCCCGCTCCCCACGACCCGGTGCCACGGCAGATCGGAATCCCGGACTCGGAGAATGGCCACCACTGCGCGGGCCGCTCCGCGACGGCCGGCCCGCTCGGCCACTTCACCGTACGTCATGACACGGCCGGGTTCGATGGCCGCAATGATCCGCTCCACGCGCTGTGCAAAGACAGATCGCTCGGGGCGATCGGCGGACTTCATCGCCCGAGGGCTTTCTTCATGGTGGTGCCCATGTCCGCGGGTGAAGCGACGACGTGAATGCCGGCCTCTTTCATGGCTGCCATCTTGCTCTGCGCGGTTCCTTTCCCACCGGATATGATGGCGCCCGCATGCCCCATCCGCTTTCCTTTGGGTGCTGTTTGCCCGGCGATGAAACCCACTACCGGCTTCTTGACATTGGCTTTGATCCAGGCGGCGGCGTCTTCTTCGTCCGTGCCCCCGATCTCCCCGATCATGATGATCCCCTCAGTCTCGGGGTCGTTGTTCAGAAGCTCGATGGCGTCCTTGTGCTTGGTGCCGATGATGGGATCTCCCCCGATTCCGATGCAGGTGCTCTGCCCCAAACCCACGTTGGTGAGTTGACCCACGGCTTCGTAGGTGAGAGTCCCGGAGCGGGAAACCACACCAATGGTACCGGGTGTGTGAATCATGCCCGGCATGATGCCCACCTTGGCTTTGGCTCCGGGGCTGATCACGCCCGGACAGTTGGGGCCGATCATGCGCGTTTGGCTGCTCTTGAGAATCGGAAAGACGCGGGCCATGTCTCGTACGGGGATCCCTTCCGTGATGCAAACGCAGAGCGGCATGGCCGCGCCGACGGCCTCGAGGATGGCATCGGCCGCAAAGGAAGGCGGCACGAAGATGACGGAGACGTTGGCTCCTGTCCCGGCAACGGCCTCCGCGAGCGTGTTGAAAACGGGAACGCCGTGCTCCGACTTCTGCCCACCCTTCCCCGGCGTCACGCCGGCCACGACCTTTGTGCCGTAGTCGATCATCTGGCCCGTGTGGAAGGAACCTTCCTTGCCGGTGATCCCCTGCACGACGACGCGCGTATTCTTATCCAACAGTACTGCCATGTATTGGTTTCTCCTTCTTGTCGTTCGACCAACTGTGTTCGGGCGGGCTGCTGCTCCGTTCAGGCGATGGCCTTGGACACTTTCTCCGCGCTGTCTCCCAACTCTTGCCCAACGATGATCTTAACGCCGGAACCGTTTAGGATGTCGCGGGCCTTGTCGGCGTTGGTGCCCTTGAGGCGAACGATGAGCGGGACGTGGATATCCACTTCGCGGGCGGCCGCCACGATCCCGTTGGCAACCCGATCGCATTGGACGATGCCACCGAAGATGTTCACGAAGATGGCCTTCACGTTGGGGTCCCCCAGAATGATCCGGAAGCCGTTGGCCACGGTCTGCGGATTGGCGTTTCCGCCGACATCGAGGAAGTTGGCGGGTTCGGCGCCGGCGAGTTTCACGATGTCCATCGTGGCCATGGCCAGTCCCGCCCCGTTCACCATACAGCCGACGTTGCCGTCCAGCTTGATGTAGTTGAGGTTGAATTCGGACGCCTTGAGTTCCAGAGGATCCTCTTCGGTCGTGTCACGGAGCTTGGCATTCTCGGCGTGGCGAAACATGGCATTGTCATCCAGGTCCATCTTGCAGTCGAGAGCGACCAACTCGTTTTGCTTGGTCAGCACCAGGGGATTGATCTCGAGCATCGAACAGTCCTCCCCTTCATAGGCGTTCCACAGCGCGCGCAGAAAAGCGACTCCCTGCTTCTGCGTTTCGGCGGGGACCCCCAAGCGAAACAAAATGTCCCGAGCCTGCCAAGGCTGCAACCCGATGTTCGGCTCCACCACGAGGCGGAAAATGCGATCCGGCGTTTTGGCCGCCACCTCTTCGATGTCCATGCCTCCTTCCGTAGAGGCCATGATGATCGGCTTGGACACGGCCCGGTCCACGAGGATGCTCAGGTAGAACTCACGGGCAATGTCGGTGCCCTTCTCCAAATAGATCTTATTTACCCGCTTGCCGTGTCCGCCCGTCTGGTGGGTTACCAGGAAGTTGCCCAGGATGTTGCCGCCGTAGGTGACTGCTTCGTCCCGGCTCTTGGCGACCTTGACGCCCCCTTCCTGGATCTTCTTGGCCGATTTCGGGTCCGGTCCGTCGTAGACCACGCCTTTACCGCGGCCGCCCGCGTGGATCTGGGACTTGACCGCGACGATGGAACCGGACAGCGCATCGAACGCGGGGGCGATTTGAGCGCGGTCCTCGACGACGCGCCCTTCCGGGACGTTCACGCCGTATTTGCGGAGCAATTCTTTTGCCTGATACTCGTGGACCTTCATGGGTACCTCTTGGAGTTGGTCCGGGAACGATTTCCTTCGCGTGCTCTGTGGGCAATCCTTTTTATCCTTGAAGGCGCTACGTGAGCGCTCGCAATGCCACCGGCGGGAGCCAGAGTGACCTGGATCGTCGGTGACATACACGGTTGCGCCCTCGAATTGTCGCTGCTGCTTCAGGAGCTTCCCAAAGACGATCTCTTGGTCTTCTTGGGCGACTACGTGGACCGCGGACCGGACTCCGCGGGCGTCGTGAAGCAGCTTCTGAAGCTGCGGCATCGTGCGCGCTTCCTTGTTGGGAACCACGAATCCATGCTGCTCCAGCACATGAACCCCAAGCGGGAGCGGGCCTGGAACGCCTGGCTTCATCCGCGCAACGGGGGTATGGCCACTCTCCAATCGTACGGTCTCGACGAACGTGCCGTCCTGGCCGATCTGCCGGAGGGACACCGACTCTTCTTCACCGATCTGGAGCCGTACGTAGAAGAGTCCCGATTCATTGCGGTGCACGCGGGACTGCGCCTCGAAGGGTTCACCAGCTTGGCCGAACAGAGTCGGGAGGACCTCGTGTGGATCCGGGAAGACTGGCTGAACGCGCGCGACGATTGGCAGGGCAAGACCGTGTACTACGGGCACACGCCAACCCGCCACGTGAACGGCCTCGGGCGGGAAGCAGCGCCGATTGCCGGGACGGCTTCCTTGGGAATCGACACCGGTTGCGTGTACGGCGGGTACCTGACGGCGGCGCACGTCGAGTCGGGTAGGCTCCTGCAAATCCGCGCCAGGGAGCAGTACTGCCGTCTATGAGGAACGCCAGCGCCGAGGTGTTTCTCGCGGACCTTTCGGAAAGCACGCGGGGCCACGTTTTCGAACTGGCGGGCACGCTGAAGCGCGCCGGTCGCCAGTGCTGGCTGGTGGGTGGTTGCGTTCGAGACCTGCTTTTGCGCCGCACGGTTCTGGACCTGGATTTCACTACCGATGCACGACCCGAAGAGGTACGTCGTCTTTTTCGCAGTACGGTGCCGACGGGAATCCGCCATGGCACGATCACCGTCCTCCTCGAGGGGGAAGCGTTCGAAGTCACGACGTTCCGGGGCGAAGGCGCTTACTCGGACGGTCGTAGGCCGGACGAGGTCCGCTTCGCAGATACTCTTTCCGAAGACCTCCAGAGGCGCGATTTCACGGTAAACGCCCTCGCCTGGAACCCCGAGACCGGCGAGCTGGTGGATGAACACGGTGGGCTCGGCGATCTGGAGACACGCACGTTGCGGACGATCGGTCGACCGGAGGATCGGTTCTTCGAGGACGGGCTTCGCCCCGTGCGGGCCTGTCGCTTTGCTGCGACGCTGGGTTTCCACCCGGACGAGGCGGTTCTGGCGGCGTTGAGATCAGAGACTGTCCAGGAGCGCGTCGCGCTGGTTGCCGTGGAGCGATTCGCGGATGAATTGCGCAAAGGCCTCCGGGCAGAGCAGGCTTCGCCGATGGTGCAATTGCTCGAGGCGACAGGACTGCGCGGCATCTTTATTACTGCGCCGAAGGACCTGAGCGCCGGCGAGTTGCAGCGACTCGACGACTTGGGCTCAGGCCCCCTGGAGCTGAAGCTTGCCTACTGGTGGGGGCGAATCGGACTCTCCGACCCGGCCTCCACCGCCCGGTCTTTGAAGCTTTCCCGGCACGAAGAACGGTTTGTTCTACTATACGGGCGGCTCATCGAATTCGCCGCGGGCGCAGGCACCGCCAGTGACGTTGCCCTGCGTCGCTTTCTTTCCGAGGTCCGCGAAGTGGCGAGGGAGGAATCTGCCACCTTCCTCATGGGCATCCCGCCACGAGCCTTCCCTGATTTTCCCCGCGAAACCTGCCTGCGCATTCTCGCCCAGGATCCGCTTGCCATCAGCGACCTGGCCCTGGGCGGCGAGGACCTGCTGCGGCGTGGGATTTCGGGCCCGACCGTTGGGCTGCAACTCCGTCGCCTGCTGGACCTGGTTCTCGAAGATCCTTCGCGGAACACCCGGGCCCAACTCGAGGCAGAGTTGGACCGCTCCTCCACTCAATGAGTATCAGGGCGTACCCTTTTTGGCGGCTTCGGGTCCCTTGGCGGGTTCCTTCTTCTCGTCGGGTTCCTTCTTCTCCGAGCCCTTCTTCTCGGATTCCTTCCCCTCGCCTGCGGGCTGGGCGCCTTTCGGTGCGGAATCAGAGCGTGGCACGAAGTAGCGATTCTTGCTGTCGCGGTTGGGCAGCACTTTGTCGCGGTTGAAATCACGCGTGTCCAACTTGCCCACCAGCTCTCGCCAGGTGGAACGTCGGTCTGAGAGGAGCCGGTTGTAGTTGTCCTGGTGGATCTCGAGGAGTTCGAGCTGGATGGTCCGTCCCTCGCCGCCGATGCTGTTTTCGCGCGGCAGCGGCTTGCGCACGAACCTGGGGAGAAGCCTCCGTCCCATCAGGTTGACGAGCACGTTGAGGACCCTCTCGTAGTCCGATTGGGAGAACAGCGCGTCCTCCTTTTTCCGGCGCACGTCGTCCAGGGTCACCACACGATACTTCGGCTTTTCCGAATGAGGCAATTTGGCTTCCACCAGGGACAGTATGGCATAGCGGCGGCCGCGCCGAATCCGTTTGATCCCCTCTTCATACTCGAGGATTTGATTTTGGTGCAACGTTGGCTTGATGTTGTAGCCGCGCTGGAAGAACAGGCGTGCGCTTTCGAGGTCCCTATAGCCGAGACGGAGCAAATGACGGGCTCCGTGGTCGCGCGTCCGCACTACGAGTGGGGCCGATTCTTCCAGGAGCACCCAGGTCTCGTCGATGTAGTTCACGAGAATGCGCCGGTACGCTTCGGATAGCTGATGCTGACTCTCTTTCAGCTCGCGGTAGGTGTTGGAGTAGTTGCCCTGAAGATACCACAGTTGCGCGTAGAAGTCGTGCTGAATCGCCTTGCGATAGAGCTCCTGCATCTGTGCCGGAAACTCCGTGCGGACCGTCGTGTCCTCCGGACGGGCCAGGTTGCTGATCGCGTTGTCGAGGAACTGGATCGAGTTCTTGTTGGAAACCAAGAGCCTCCCCATGTTGGTGAGGTCAGGCGCCTCCGCAAACAGAGCGGTCGGCAATAGCAGGACGGCCAGAGCGATCTTCAGGCTGCTCGTGGGAATGCTCATGGGACTTTGGGTACACTATCGACCCGACGCCCAGGAGGCGGGAGTTTTTTTGGCCTCAGGGACCCGGTCGGTTGTTAGGTTTGCCGGGGCTCCAGGTCCAACTCCGGTCCCACGAGATCCGCAAACGTTTCCCTTCGCCGTATGAGGCGCGCGCGGCCGTTCTCAACCAGTACTTCCGCCGCCCGTGGGCGCGAGTTGTAGTTGGAAGACATCGTGAAGCCGTACGCGCCCGCAGACGCGAGCACGGCGAGGTCCCCGGCGGCAAACTCAGGAAGCTCGCGGTTCCTCGCGAGAAAGTCCCCGCTCTCGCAAACCGGACCTACGAGGTCGGCCCGGTCCGTGCGAGCCAGCGCGGACTCCCGAACGGGCAGGACGTCATGGTGCGCCTGGTAGAGGGCGGGACGGAGCAGATCGTTCATGGCCGCGTCGCACACAACGAAACTCTTTTCGGGGCCCGGCTTGCGGTACAGGATTTCCGTGAGCAGAATGCCCGCGTTGCCCACCAGGCTGCGGCCCGGTTCGAGAATGATCGTGCAACCGGGGACATCGAGCGACTCGCGCAACGCGCGCACGTAGTCCTGCGTAGAAGGCGGCGTTTCCTGTGAGTAGCGGATTCCGAGGCCACCCCCGACATCCACGAACCGCAGCGGAACGCCAAGGGCGCGCACCTCCCGGGCGAGCCCCGAAAGCAGTCGGGCCGCTTCCCGAAAAGGGGTCAGGTCGGTGAGCTGCGAGCCAATGTGTGAACCCAGGCCCACCGGTTCGATTCCGGGCAACTCCAGCGCGCGTCGGAATAGCCGCAGGGCATCCTCCTGAGGGATCCCGAACTTGTTCTCGCGCAGACCCGTGCTGATGTAGGGGTGCGTCTTGGGGTCGATGTTGGGATTCACGCGGATGCTCACGGGCGCACTGCGCCCCATGGCGACGGCTTCTGCCGACAGCGCTTCGAGCTCCGGCTCCGACTCGACGATGAACAGGAGGATGCCTGCTCGCAGCGCCGAGCGCATCTCCGCCCTCGTCTTTCCCACGCCTGAAAAGACGATCCGGTCGTGAGGGACGCCGGCCTGGCCCGCACGGTAGAGTTCTCCTCCGCTCACGATATCCGCGCCGGCCCCCGCTTCGGAAAGCATCCGGAGAATGTGGATGTTGCTGTTGGCCTTGACAGCGTAGCAGATCAGATGAGCGACTCCGGACAATCCCGAGCGCAGGGCCTCCAACCGGCCGAGGATGTCCGAGGCGGAATACAGATAGGTTGGAGTCCCGAAGTGCCTGGCCGCGTCCGCGAGGGAGAAACCATCGAAGAGCATGACCCCGTTTTCGTACGACAAAAGGCGCCGGTGATCCATGGGGTCGCTAATGCTGTGGGCCAGAATGCCGACAGAGTACTTATGAAAGCTCGTCTTCTGGGAGTCCTTATTGTCCTGACCGCTTCGGCGAACTCCGCGCCATCAGCGGGCCCCGCCCCTTCCGCAGACGACCACGATGTGACCACGCACCTGGTGTTCGGATCGGCGGATACAAAAAAAGAGCACTCCGACGAGTTCTACAACGGCGCCTTCCGGAAGGAAGGCGAGAGTTCGGGGCGCTCGGAAGAACTCAAGCCGGGCCAGTGGGAGGAAGAGGATCTCTCCCGGGTCTTTCCGGATCTGCGAGTCCTCGACACGCTTTCCAGCCGTGAGTCGCTGAAGAAGTTGCAGCGGGTTCTGCGGCACTACAACCACGCCAACTCCCGCCTGCGCGCCGCGCAATCCACCATACAGAGCAAGCGCGTCGAATGGGAAGGGGAGCAGCACCGCTATCCCTGGATGGCCATAGAACGCAAGAAGCAGCAGGAGCAGCAGGCGGCGCGAATCGAAGCACACTACCGCAGCCAGGCCATTGGCGATCTGGTTCGCGCCATGCAGACCATGGAGTCCATTCGATCCCCGGAAGTGGTTCGCAGCGAGCAGTTCGTGGACCTCAAAGCTAAGGTTTTCGTGCAGTACGTGAAGCTGCAATTTCGGGCTCGCAACCTGGGCCTCTGCATCCCGGTCCTTGAACAATACCTGGCCCTGAAACCCCAGCATGCAAACGACCCGGAACCCCACCGGCTCCTGGCGGCCTCCTATCGCCACCAGCAGTTGGTTGCGCAGCGGATGCGAAACGGGGAGGCGGAGCACCAGTATCGGACCCGCAAGAACAAGCACCTCGAGCAATTCATCGTACTGAAGTACGGCAAAGAGTCCCCGCAGTACGCAGAGATGAAGGCCCGGATTGACCGCGACTCGCAGGCCAACATTCGCTGAACCTCATTCGGGAGGAGCAGGTTTTACGTCTCATTGCGGTTCGGGTCGCCCCCGAAGCCGGGCCCGCGCGCGGTTCGCGAAAAAGTACTTGCTGCCCTGGTGGCAGGTCGCACCGTGATGGCACCAATACCACGGCCGAAGCCGCCAGGAGCCCCTATGAGCCGCAATCAGATCTCAACGCAGACCCGGATATCGAGCCGGGTGGCCATCAACAATGCCGAGAGCATCGAGGCCAACGAGGATCTGATCATCGATTGTCCGCTCAACGTGGGCAAGATTGACGCAAGGGACAATACACTGCTCATCGGAAAGAATTGCAGCGTCAACGGGGAACTGCACGGCGAGACTGTGATCGTTCAGGGCACCGTTCGCGGAAATATCTACGCGCAAAGCTGGATCAAACTCGAACCCAATTCTTCCGTTCAGGGTGACCTCAACGCGCTCAAGTTCGAAATTCACCCGGACAGCAGATTCGAAGGTCGTCTGGTTTACCGCGGCTGAAAGCTAAGAGGACCCAGACGACGCGCCCTCCCGTCTGTGTTGCGCGCGCGCTCAGGCGGGTGTACGTGGTTGGCGAAGTTTCCGTCCGTGCTCTGGACGGAGTGGATCTGGACCTGTGGCCCGGTGAGTTCGTTGTGCTGCTCGGGCCTTCCGGCAGCGGCAAGTCCACGCTCCTGAACATTCTGGGTGGGCTCGACGTTCCCTCTTCCGGCGAGTTGCGCTACCGCGATCATGACCTGCTGCGCGCGGACGAGGCCGAGCTCACGCGGTATCGGCGCGAGCATGTCGGCTTCGTTTTTCAGTTCTACAATCTCATCCCGAGTCTGACCGCCAGGGAGAACATCCTCCTGGTTACCGAGATCGCCGAGGATCCCATCCCGGCCGAAGAGGCGTTGGCGCTCGTGGGACTTGCCGACCGCGCCGACCACTTCCCGGCTCAGCTCTCAGGTGGAGAGCAGCAACGGGTGGCCATAGCGCGCGCCATCGCCAAGCGACCCGACCTGCTGCTTTGCGACGAGCCGACCGGTGCTCTGGACCACAAGACCGGCCAGGTTGTGCTCGAAGCGGTGCGGCGCGTGAACGAAGACCTGGGCGCCACGACGGTCATCATCACGCACAACGCTGCCATCGCGGGCATGGGCGACCGTGTGCTCCGCATGGCCGACGGACGTTTTGCTTCGGAGACGCGGAACAAGAAGAAGCTGGACCCCTCGGAGATTCGCTGGTGAAGGCGCTCGATCTCAAGGCCCTCCGGGAGTTGCGCCAAATGCGCAGCCAGACCCTTACGATTGCCCTCGTCGTGGCCGCCGGTGTGTCGATCCTCATTTCGTTTCTGTCTGCTTATGACTCGCTGCGGGTGGCAGGAGAGAACTTCTATCGAACTTCGCGCTTCGCACATGTGTTTGCTACCGTGAAGCGGGCGCCGCGCAGCCTTCTTCCGCAAATCGAAGCGATACCGGGCGTGCAGGTGGCGTCTGTCCGCATCGTATTCGAAGCGAGTTTGGACGTGGAAGGGGTTCGGGATCCGGTCGTGGGTCGATTTGTGTCCCTTCCGGATCAGCGCGGCGAGGCGATCAACAAGACCTACATACGCACAGGCCGCCTGCCTGCGAGCGAGAGCCTGCACGAAATCGTCGTCAGCGAAGGCTTCGCCCTGTCCAACAACCTCACCCCCGGGAGCGAACTGGCCGCCGTCATCAACGGCCGCCACCGCAAGCTTACGGTCGTCGGCACCGCCCTTTCACCGGAGTACGTGTTCCCGATGCGCGGTCTCTTGCCCGACGATCGGCATTTCGGGATCATGTGGATGTCGGAAAAGACCCTTTCCGAACTCCTGGACATGGCGGGCTCGTGGAACTCTCTTTCTTTGCTCTTGGAACGCGGGGCTTCGGTGCCCGAGGTCATTCGGTCGGTGGACCGCATCCTTCACGGCTATGGTGGAACGGGCGCGATCGAACGACGCAAACATCCATCCGACTTCTTCTTGCAGAATGAGTTGATTCAGCTCGAAACGATGGGCTGGATCATACCGGCCATCTTCCTGGGCGTGGCGGCCTTCCTCCTGCACATCGTCATTGCGCGGCTGGTGCACCGCGAGCGGGAGCAGATTGCCACACTCAAAGCTCTTGGCTATTCGAACCTGCGCGTGGCGACCCACTACCTGACCATGGTTGCGCTGATGGGGTTTCTGGGTGTCCTACTGGCGCTGCCTCCGGGTATCTGGATCGGGCAATGGTACACGGAAATGTACCGCGAGTTCTTTCGCCTGCCGCACCTCGATTTTGTGTTTCGGCCGACCGTTCCGGCGGCCGCGGGGCTGGTGGCGGTTGGCGCCGCCACGCTGGGTGCACTCGGCGCGCTGCGGGAAGCGTTTCGATTGGCGCCGGCCGAGGCCATGCGGCCGCCCGCGCCGACGCTCTTTCGGCGCTCGATCCTCGAACGGGCGCCGATTTCAGCCGTGTCCAAAATGGCCATTCGCAACTTCCTCATGCGGCCCGTGCGGAGCGCCCTTTCCATCCTGGGGCTTTCGCTTGCGTTGTCCATCGTGCTGATCGCCTTCATATACGTGGACATGATCGACTTTCTCCTGAAGTTTCAGTTCAATGTGGCGCAGCACGAGGACGCGACGGTTGTCTTCAACAACAATGTTTCGGGCCGCGCCATCGGCGAGTTGCGTTCGGTCCCCGGCGTCCTGTACGCGGAGGGCTATCGCGTGGCGCCCGCGCGCCTGCGCAACGGCAAGCGTACGAAGGACGTGAGCCTCTACGGCATTCCCTCGTCTGCCCGACTCAAACGCCTGCTCGATGCGGACCTCAAATACGCAACGATACCACCCGATGGCATGCTTCTCAACGTACGCCTGGCGCGGAACCTGGGTCTGAACGTCGGGGATCTCGTGTCCGTGGAGTTCCTGGAGGGAGAGAGACGGACCGAGGTCGTGCCGATTGCCGCTGTTGTCGAGGAACTGCTGGGGGCCGGTGCCTATTTTGAGATTCGAGCCCTGAATCGTCTGACGCGCGAGGAGGATCGGGTTTCCATGGCAGCTATCACGGTGGATCCGGAGAAATCGGCGGACCTCTTTTCGAGATTGCGAAGGCTGCCGCTGGTGGCTACCGTCGAGACGAGAGACGCCATGGCCAAGGTGTTCCAAAAAATGGTGACGGAAATGATGCTGGGCATGGCGATCGGAATGATCGTGTTTGCCTCCATCATCGCCGTGGGCGTCGTGTACAATGTGATTATGGTGGCCCTTTCGGAACGCTCTTGGGAATTGGCGAGCCTTCGGGTCCTGGGCTTCACGCGTGCGGAGGTATTCCGGGTACTTACGGGTGAAGTGGTGGTGCAGGTGGTACTGTGCCTGCCCATCGGCTTGCTCTTGGGCTACTACATCATGAAGGGCGTCATGGCCGTTTCGACCGCGGAGATGGAAGCCTACAATTTCCCGATTGTCGTGACGCCCTCGTCAGCGGTCTTGAGCGTACTGACGCTGGTTACGGCGGCGTTCCTGTCGGCCCTCCTCGTCAGGCGCAGGATTCGCAAGCTCGACCTCGTTGCCGTACTGAAGCTCCGGGAGTGAAGATGAACCTACCCCCCGTATTGGAGAGGATCCAACGCAAGCATGTGCTCTACGGCGTGGTGGCCGTGGCTGTGCTGGTGCTGTTGGTATGGGCCTTTCGGCCGAAGCCGCAACCGGTTGAGTTTGGACGGGTCAGTCGTGGCGCGTACGAGCAGATCCTTCAGGAGGACGGGCTGACGCGCGTCCGCGAGAAATTCACGGTCCTTTCGCCCTACAGCGGCCAACTGTTACGCGTTCAGAAGCATGCGGGAGATCGCGTGCGGCGGGGAGAAGTCATCGCCTTCATCAACTGGGACCGGCCGACGCCTGTGCCTGCCCCGGCAACGGGCACAATTCTCAAAGTGATTCGCGAGGACGCCGGGCCCATCGAAATGGGGCATCCGATCATGGAGATCGGCAATACGGAAAACTTGGAAGTGGTCATCGATGTCCTTTCCGCCGACGCCGTCCAGGTCAAGGCCGGAAATCCGGTACGGATTCTGCGCTGGGGTGGTCCCCAACCGCTGGAGGCCAAAGTCCGCCTGGTGGAACCGCAGGCCTTTCTGAAGATTTCGTCGCTGGGCGTCGAGGAACGGCGCGTGCGCGTTGTGGCCGACATCACCACGCCGCGGGAAGTATGGAAGGAGGTCGGCGACAGCTTCCGCCTCGAGTGTCAGATCATCACCCACCGCGAGGAACGCGGACTGAAGGTGCATACGGGCGCGCTCTTTCGAGACCAGACCGGTTGGGCCGTGTTTCGCGTCGTGAAGGGTCGGGCGGCCAGGAGGGTTGTGAAGCTGAAGATGCGCGGCCCGCTCGAGGCTCTGGTGGAGTCCGGTCTGAACGAAGGCGACGAGGTGGTGTTGTATCCGGGGGACTTGGTGACCGAGGGCAGCCGGGTGAAGGTGGTGCAGTGACGGCGGCGGGTTGGTGCTGGTGGTCACCCATGGGCGTCACCGGAAATGTCGGTCGGTTGACCAGGGTTCATCCAGTGTTTGCATGGCTTGCTGAACGACACGAACGCTGTATGTTGGTAGTGTAGCTGATCACGGTAGGCTCTCAGCTTTTCAATGTCGTCGCGGTTGGGGAGCCGTGCTGTCGTCTTCGCTTCGATCACGAGAAGGTTCGGGCCAGCAGGGCCGCACGGTTGTACTCACAATCGACGTGCCAGTCATCCCGCCGGGCTGGCCCCGGCGCTGAACGATCCCCCCGCACGGCGCATCAGTTTCTTTTCAAACGTGCCCGACAATAGCAGGAACTTGGCCCGCTGACGTGCAAGCTCCCGGAGGAATACGATGAGAATCTGTCGGACATGTGGACTGTCAGCTTCCCGGATTCCGGGTCCCATCGGATAGTGTAGGCTGCATGTGGAGGGGCTGGAAGCGGTCTTTTGTGGGCGCTTTGGTTCGAATCCGATTGCGAAGCGCGCACCGCAGATCCGCGCCACCGTCGAGTTCACGGGGGAACGAACCTGCACATTGGAGTGTCTTTCGCGGAGGTGGCCCATGTCGTGGCCGCATACCCGATCACAAGCGAGAGACGCACTTATGCGCCAGCCGGCGGGCGATCACAAGGGTGAGACGCACCCATGCGCCAGCCTGCGGGCGACTGCTTCAACCGGCCAGGGGAACGATCTTCGACTTGCGGATATGTCTGTCCCGCGTCAAAAGCGGGATGCCGTGGACGATGCTCGTTGCCGCGATGATTTCGCCAGCCGGGTCCCCACGAAAATCCAGGTCCGTGCTCTGGCGCGCGATGGCCAGCGTGATCGGAAACACACGCAGATCTCTAATCACAGAAACGAAATCCAGCGCCGCCATGTCCAGTGCTATGCGGCCCAGGCGATTCAGCATGGCGATTTCCCAGAGCACGATGTCGGCGATGCACCAGTCCTGAGTTCTGAGGAGCTTCTCTTCTGTGGCCTTCAGACGTCCGGCGAGGGCGTAGATCAGTATGTGCGTGTCAAGATTGAGCATCCCACCGTCGCCCTGTGGAAAGGATGTCCCCGCGGATCTTCAAGCTGTCCCGCAAGAGACCGATCTTCTGCTGGTGAGTATTGGGCAGCGGAAGCAGCCGGGCTACCGGCCGGCCGTGCTTGGAAATGATGATTCCTTCCGGCCCCAGCTCGTCCAGAATCTGGAGGCACCTTTCTTTGAACCGGCTGGCCGCGATGGTCTCCATACGTAACAAATGAATAGAGGTCGCTTTTTTTGTCCAGTCAAAAAAACTGACCACGCCCGGCGAGCCCGCTGCGGCCCTGACCGCTCGGCGGATAGCAAGAACTCACGCGGAGCGATGCCGCTTACACCGGCTGGAACAACCCCTCCTCATCCTGGAGCTGAAACTCCTCGTACTGATTGAACAGGAGCAGTCGGGGGACAATTCGGTAACCCAGCCCGTACTGCTTGAGGAACTCATCGCTGTACAGAATATCCGGTGACAGGTGGATGGGAATGTTGTTTTCGAACTCCGCCACCTGCTCTTGGGTTACTTTCATTCCGGGAACCAACTGCGCTTTCAGAAAGGCCCAATCGTGCTTGAAGCGCATCGGATTCGGGCGTTGTTCCTGGACGCGCTCTTCCATCGAAAGCAGCCGTTTGAGCGGGTAGCCACCGTCCGCGTACGCTACGAGATTCACCTTCACGAGGATGCCGGAGAGCCCCATCGGTTCCCAGACGCGCGGCGGTTTGAAGGGGTGGATACGTGCGCGCCGAATGTCTTCGGTCAGAACGTCCAGGGAGTGATCGGTCTGCTCCTGCCTGCGACCGAACTCGCCTTCCCACACCCACCTGTACAGGTCGCGGGCTTCACACTCAGCGTACTCGGCCAGGAACCACTCCGCCACGCGGGTCTTGCGATCTTGGGACAGGTCCCCGTCTTCGGAGTAACGGAACACTCCTCATTTCTCCCGCAGGCCGGGCTCGGTTCCCGTCAGGAGACGCCGCAGGTTGCCGACATGACGCACCATCACGATGAAGAAGGCGGCCACGATCAGAAGCGCGAGCGGCCTCTGCTCCGGGCTCCACGGATCCGACGAGAGCGCGACGAACGCAAGCGGCAGGCAGACGGCGCTGGCGAGGCTGCCCAGCGAGAACTTCCTCGACAGCAGAACTACGACGGTGCTGACACCGGCCGTTATGAGCGTGCCCCAGAAGAAAACGACCAAGAACACGCCCAAGAGAGGCCCCACCCCTTTGCCTCCGCGGAATTGAAGCCACGGAGACCAAACGTGTCCAAGCACGGCGCAAAGGCCGCACAGTACCGAAAAATAGGCGGCAAACTCGGGGCTTTCGTAGCCCGCGGCGAGGATGCCCAAGGCTACACCCCCGGCCCCCTTGCCCGCATCGAGAAGGAGCACGAGAACTCCCGGCCCCGGGCCCAGGATGCGAAACGTGTTGGAAGCACCGGGGTTCCCCGAACCGAAGCGACGAATGTCGATATCAGCGAAGAGGCGACCGGCCAAAAAGGCAAACGGCACGGACCCCAGAATGAATGCCGAGACGGCGACAAGGATGAGGAGGATTTCCACCATGGGGTCGGGCCAGCTTCAGCCACGCTCCTTGGTGCGCAAGAGGATTGTAATGGGGACCCCCATCAGTTTGTACTCGTCGCGGATCTGGTTCTCGAAAAAGGCCAGCTGGCTCGCGCGAAAAGCCTTCCGATCGTTCACGAAAAAGACGAAGGTGGGTGGGGCGCCGGGGGCCTGCACCGCGTAGAGGATCTTGGCGGTTGTTCCCTGCCCGCGCAACCTCGCGTTCCACCCTTCCACCAAGCGATTCAACCGTGGCGTCGGCAGCCGATGATCCAGCCGGCCCTTGAGGTCGATGCAGGCTTCGAGGAGTTGCGGAAGCCGCCGCCCCGTTTTGGCGGAACAAAACACTGTTGGATAGGCAGCGGACTTGGGAAACAGGAAGTGCAGTCGCTCTCGAAACTCCTCCATCGTTCCCGTTTCTTTGTCTTCAATCGCGTCCCACTTGTTGACCGCGAGTACGGCGGGCTTCTTGAACTCCAGGATCAGCGCGGCAATCTTCTTGTCGAAATCCGTCAACCCGGCCACCGAGTCGAAGACGTGGATGACCACGTCGCAATCGCGAATCGCCCGACGCGTCCGTCTGACCGAGAAGAAGTCGACGCGACGCTTGGGATCACGTAAGTAAGAATTCTTGCGCAGGCCGGCCGTGTCCACGACGCGGATCGACCGGCCGTGGAAGGCGAACACGGTGTCGACGGTGTCCCGGGTGGTGCCGGGCACATCGGAGACGAGCGAAACCTCGCGTCCCGCCAACCGATTGAGGAGCGAACTCTTGCCCGCGTTGGGTCGACCGACGATCGCGATGCGCAGCTCCGTGGCCTGAAAATCCGAGATGGCCGTGCTGCGGAGCTTTTCGGTCCTCGGCTCTTCACCACCCCGGGTGATCTCCGGCAGAGCCTCCGCCATGCGTTTGAGGAGGGAGGAAAGGTTGCGGCCCGCTTTGGCCGAAACGGAAACCGGCGCTTCGATGCCTTCTTCGTAAAACTCGGTCAGCGCTTCCCATTCCTGTTCCTGGCCGTCCACCTTGTTGACCGCATAGACGACCGGTCGGCTCTGCCTGCGCAGCAAATCGAAGAGCAGTCGATCGAAGGGATGGATTGGACCCGCTTCGAAGAGGCACAGGACCAGGTCCGCCTCCTCCAACTGCCGATGTGCTCGTTCGAGTGCAAGCGCCTCGAGCTGATCCGGGTCTTCCAGGTCCAGACCGGGCATGTCCGTGAGCAGGAAGCGATAGGGCGGCCTGTGGATCTCGACCTCGAGCAGGTCCCGGGTGAGTCCCGGCGTGGAATCAGTGATGGCGCGGCGACGGCCCGCCAACGCATTGAGCAGCGTCGACTTGCCGACATTCCGCCGGCCGCACAGGACGATACGCGGGAGCGCCATGTTCATCCGCGGCCGCGGGCTTTGAGAGCCTGGGCCACTTCCTTGTCGGCCTGCGCTTTGCGTTCATCCTGACGGCGGTCGTGCTGCTTCTTGCCGCGCCCGACGCCCAACTGAACCTTCACGCGACCGCGCTCGTTGAAGTAGACGCGGAGCGGAATGATAGCCAACTGTTTTTCGCGCAGCTTCGCCACCAGCCGCCCAATCTGCTGGTGGTGCAGCAGCAGCTTGCGAGTCCGTGCTTCCTCGTGGTTGAAGGCCCCGGCGTTCCGGTATGGCTCGATGCGCAGGTTGATGAGAAACAATTCACCTGACTTGTGCACCACGTGCGCATCGGCGATCTCAGCTTTGCCCATGCGAAGGCTTTTTACCTCGCTCCCCTGCAGCACGATCCCCGCTTCGATCTCTTCGACGATCTCGAATTTGCGGCGGGCCTGCTTGTTGAGGATTTGCGCGGTTTCCTTTTGGGTCCGGGCGGCCATCGTGATCCGGCAGGATGACGGAGATACGCGCGCGCGGCAAGTTCTTTGCGAGCCCGGGGCGCGCCGCGCTCACCGGGGCAGGTTGTCGAGGAACTGAATGCCGTGTTGCGTGCGCACCTGGGCGTCGGCTTCAGCAAAGCCCGCGCCGTCCATGACGATCTCACGATTGCCCTCGAGCATCAAGCGAACCGGGAACTTCTTCTGAACGGACGCTTCCACCAGTTCGCGCAGGTGTTTCAGATTCCGCGCGGCCGTGCCGTTGACCCCAATGACCAGCAGCTTCTCGAAGCTCTCGTAGCCCGACGTCGCTTTCGTGGGAAGAACCTGGTGGAGGACGACGTAGGCGTCGTCGTTGCGCTCGCGGCGAAAACGCATGGACGTGGCCAGGTAGCGGAGCCGAGAAGTGCCACCGGTCTCGCTCACGTAGGTGTCGGTGAGCTCCACCAGCGCAAGCCCCGCAAGGATCCAGTACCGCGGTTGCTCGCGTCCGGAAGCAACGGCGCGATTCTCGCTCGCAAACGTCGTGACCGGAAAGCTGACATCCCGAACATCTCCCTGGCGGGAGATGGTGAGTCGCACCGCCGTTCCAGACGGGACGAAGCGGCCGCCTTCGAGGACGATGGCCGATTCCACCGGCAGCGGACCAAAGAGCGGGTCGGTAATCGTTCCGCCGGGACTCACAGCCTGACCTCGAACGGAGACCACAATGTCACCGGGGACGAGGACCGTCGCCGCGCCGCCGAAAGGGAGCACGCGCGTGACGATCACACCACCGCGATTGCTGCCGAGGTACAACCGCTGGGCCGCGCCCGTGGGAATGACGGCCTCGAAGCCTGGATGCGGCAGGACCGACAGGGTTTCGGCGCGTCCTCCATCCGTTTCGATGGTTGCGACCGGTTGCACGCGACCGGCCCGAGTCCGCACAGCTTCGAGAAAGGAAGCCACCAGTGTGGCGGGCAGCGCGCTCCCGATCCGGGTCCGCGGCGAGAAGCGCGTGACGATGCCCACCACCGCGCTTTCGCTCACAAGTACGTCACCGGGCGCGACGCGACCTTCCCACCCAGAAAAACGAACGAGCGGAATTGTGGCGTTGCCGGAAGGGGTCGGTCCGGGTCGCGGTCTTTTGAGAAAGGCTGTGCGCACTTCGGTCGCCCGCCCGCCTCGTGAAACGCAGTCGACCTGACGCAGGCTGAGGAGGAGTTTCTCGTCGGCAACGAAAGAAAGCACGGGAGGCGTGGGGGAGACCGGCCTGCCGATGATGCGGATCACGGCGATTTGCATTTCCGGCTCGATACCCAGGACCTCGGCTTCGAAGGGCTCGGGCACGCCAGGCAGGCGCACCTGCACCGATACAATGTCCCCCGGCGGAAAGCGCCCGGCGATGAGCGTCTGACCATCCACGAAAAAGCCGGCGCTCTCGTCCGTCACCAACCGATGGTATTCCCACGGACGCGACGGCGGTGGCGTGCGCCGCACCGAGACGACGCGAACCAAGAACGGAGAGCCATCCTGGAATCCGGGAATCCGCCGTACGTCGTCGGCCTGAATGCCCGAAACCAGGAGCAGGCCGAGCAGGCAGGCGGACGGGAAGCGTCGCAGAACATTTCCGGCGGTGACTTTCACGGGTCCGCCTCCACCGTGCCACCCGCACGCACGCGGTAGCGTGAGAAGATGCGCTCATCGAGCCCGGGAAGGCTTTCGCGTTCCAGGACCAGCGGCGCCGTTCGGTCCATGAAACGCAGGACGAGAAATCTGTCCTGCGAACGACGCAGCTCCGCGGCCAGGTGTTTGAGGTTGCGGATTCGCAGCTGATTTAAGTACTCGACGATCCCGAACCGAAAGCCCACGGCGCCGTGCGTGGCGGGGTCGGCCAGCACCGAAGTCAGAACGACATCGCGATCCACCTGTTCGCCCAGCCCGTCCTCGTCGAAGTTGCTGTATCGATATCGTAGCAATGGAATGCGACCGGCCGGACTGCGGTGGATGAGGTCGTAGTCCAATTCCTGAAAGACCAAGCCGCCCGTGACCAGGTAGGGCCGCAGGTCGCGCTGCCTCCGTCTCTTCCAGGAGTGTGTGGGATTCGGTGTGGCGATGACGGAGACTTTGACCTTCTGCGTGCCGCGACGGACCTCCAGCTCCACCGGTCCATGCTGGAGAGATGCAAAGTATCCGCCGAGCGTTTGAGGGCCATCGCGCAGGGCCAATTCACCGGAGGCAGTCATCGGATTTCCATTGGCAGAAAGGAGCAGGTCACCCGTCCGCACGCGCTCCCAAGCGCCTGAACCGAAAAGGACGCGGCGCACGAGGACTGCCTGCTCATCCGCGCCCAGGCCGGCAGCCGCGCGGTGGACCGAGCCCGAGATGTTCTGGAAGAGAAATCCGGCGTTCGGGAATCCATGGTAGGTGTTATCGGAAACATCCACCAGCACATGCGCCGCCAACTGCGCCGGCAGGACGTACGACGGCCTGCCCTGGTGATACGTGCCCAAGAACCGGCCCTCGTGAAAGACCGCCCCACCGTTCAGGTCCGCGGAAATTTCCCCAGGAGGATCGTCCAGGAGCAAAACCGGGCGCACATCGACGTCCGAGTTGTGAAGGGTGCGTTGCATGGAACCGGCGACACGGCGCCTCGTGAGGCGTACGGTGCCCGACCCGCCGTCGAAGCCGATCAGATCCACGCTCGTTCCCGTCGGGGTCGAAGCGGAGTCTGAGGGGATGGAAATGGGCGTCCCTCCGGTGGGAACGCTTACGAGCGCAAGGCCGGCGTCGTAGGCGCGATGACGCAGAGTGGCGTCTGCCGTCGCTGAGCCCATGCGCACCTTGATTGAGATGCTATCGCGAACGCAGTCCAAGTTCGTGAGTACCAAGCCCGCTCCGACAAGAATGCCCGAGGCACGTCGGCGTGAGAAGGTTGGCGTGGCGTGCGGAACATCGGCCGGCACTTCGGCGGACACGATTTCGAGCCCGACGATGCCCGCAGGTGCTTCCGGGCTTTCGGACGGCCCTGCCGCATTGTGCCACAGCGGCAACAGGACCAGACCGAAAAGCAACAGGTTTTGCGTTTTGAATCGGGCGATCATGGGTCCAGGGGTCTCAGGTTACTTATCGAGTCCCAGACCAGCCGCAGTTGATGTCCGTCCCGGACAATTCCGGCCAGCCGGACCTGCGCGGAAAGCCGCACCCCCGCCCGCAGTTCCTTGGGAAGCGACAGGTCGGCCGGCACGTAGAGGTCGATGCGCCCCAAACGGCCCGTAGCTCCGCAGGCCATGGAGAGAACCAGCCGCCTGCGTCCCTCTGCCGGTAGCCAGGTGGGTCCATTCACCAGGCGCAGCGGGCAACGGTCAGAAAATGTGAGGGTCATTTGACCGCCCAGGACCGCTCGCAGCTCAACGGCGTCGGGCTTGGCCAAGGCGATTCGAAGTAACTCCGGCAGGAGCAGGGACACGTATTCGGGATGGCGTCGGGCCTCCTCCGGCAGATGCGGCAGTCTCTCCCGGAGCAGTTCGAGAAAGGGGTTGGAAAAGCGCAGTTCGCTCTCCCCCCAACGTAGCTCCAACCGGTCTTCCCGCCAGGAAGCACGTTCCAGGGTCACGACCCCCCGGAGTTCGCGTTCGCCCTCTTCGGGCGAAAAGTAGCCGCGGATGTTCGGGCCCGGGGTGGTGAAGTCGCCCAGGAGCGCGGTACGGTCCGCACTGCCAAGGCATTCGTTGCGGACGCGCATCCTGCGACCCTGCAGGAGCAACGCGCAGTGTCCCTGAAATCGATAGCGACCCGGTGGCAGAAGCCCGTCGATACGTGCGTGGCGCTCGGCGGCCATCTGCTTGGAGGATCGCGCGGGGCGCTCTTTCCATTCCTCGAGGAGAACTCCCAGTCGTCGACCGGGGAAGTCGATGGTGCCGGTCGATCGCGCGGTCTCGATGGCTTTTGTTGGAACCGGTCTGCGGATACGCGCGCGGAAGGGAGGTTCTTTTCTGGTTGGTCGGACAGATCTGCGGTTTGTGGGTTCGGTTTGAGAGCGGGCCGCCTTCCGTCCGGGCTTCCGTCCTGCCTTCCGCGCAGGAGCTTCCCGCACACCGCGCGAATTCGTGGCCTCCGGCGCGACCTGCTGTCGGGTCTTGTTCTCTCCCGGTCCCGGGACCTCCACATGAAAGGGCGCGGCGCCGAGAGCCGCCGCCACCAGGCCGAGGCCGAAAACCGGAAGCGAGAGCCTGGTCGATGCCGCCTTCATCGTTCTGGAGGTGCGGCCTTGCCCCCGCCAGCTTCGGGTCCGCGCGTGTCTTGCGGAAGCTCCCACCGAATGTTGCCGGGTACGCCCTTGGCCCGCGGGCAGAGCGACCCTCCGCGAGTTCCGCCGAGGCGAATGTAGAAGTCGAAGAGTGATTTGTTCGTCGTTTCGAGATCCCGGTCGGGAGTCAGGCAGATGGTAGCGTCCAGGTCGGGCGCAAACAAGGACTCCCGAATTTTGCCGCCACCTTTGATGGAGATGTTGAGCAGGTTGCTGGCCAGCGATGTATTGTCGAGGAGGAGCCGACCCCCGCTCTCCATTCGTGCCTTCAGGCTGACGCTGCGGATCTTCACTGTGGCCGGATCCAGGTCCAGCCCGAGGTTCCGCACCATGGGAGGCAGCGAACCGATCTGTGCGGAGGCCGCTTCGAGAGAGATCATCCCTTCCCAGCGGCCGGTCGGCTGAAACAGCCTGCGAACGTTCAGGTCGAGGCGGACGCCGTTGATTTTGGCCTCGAAACCGTCCGAATCGAGTTCCAGGCGCGGAATCGTGATGCGGCCGCGCGCCTGTTCGGAGATCAGGCCCAGGTAGCTGACCGTCGATTGAACCGAGGAGCCCCGCAGAGACGACCCATCCGGCGTCGTGACGCGGAGATCGGTGATGGTATCTGAGCCAAAAAGGCTCAGATCCAGGGTCTTGAATTCGACGCGCACGACACGCCCGAACTTTCTGAGGACGTACCTGGCTACCGGCTCCATCGGCAGGAAGATGATCGAGAATACCACAAAGGAAAGGAGCACGGTCAGTGCGGTGAGGATCTTCTGTTTGATGGAGAGGCGCGGCGCCTCCTCCAGATCCTCGCCCTCGTCCAGCGCCGCCTCGGCTCCGGGGAGAACCTGTGGGTCCTCGAGGAGGTCTTGTTTGGATTCAGCCATCGTCAGCGCTCCTTCCCGCCCGCGGCCTCGCGGGGTTTCTGCGCGGAGAGCGTGAGATTCACGTCGTAGACTTCTTTCGTGGGCAGGGAGCGGCGAAACACCAGCCGGCTGACGCGCGCGGCAATCTGGCGACCGTATTCGACATCGTGGATGAACTCGAGAACATTGCGCAGCGGCACGCCGTTGAAGGTGAGCTCCACGTGCACCTGGATGTAGCGTGGCGTGGTTTCGTCGCGGTCCCGAATGTCCTGGGCCTTGAGCTTGTGCTTCTCGGCAAGTTGAGAAGCGGCCGCGACCAACTGCGTCTTGTCCGGTGGCGGAGGCGCTTCCGGCAGTTCGCGGATGGTATCGCGGATGTTCGTGATCTGGCTGAGCATGTCGCGGAAGCCGCCCACGTCCTCGCTCTTCTTGGCCCGCATCTCGCGGATCTTTCTTCCGCCCAAGACCAGCACACCTACGGCCAGGAGCGCAATGAGTCCGGTCAGCAGCAAACGCTCGCGCGGGTTCAGCTTATCGAGCATCAGTTGCACCTCCGGGAGGACCCTTTGGCCTCCGCCTTCACGGTAAGCTTCATGGAGACACGGACTTTGTCGTTGAGGATCTTGTTCTGGCGGGTGACCTGCACATCCGAGAAGAACGCGCTTTTGCTGAGACTCTCTTTGAGTTTCTGGATCTTGTCGTAGCCGTCGAGGTCCGCGTCGAACTGGATGTCCGTTCCGGCGTAACTGAAACGTTTGAGTTGAAAGAACATTTCGTCGCGGCCGGGGGTTTTGTCCGAGAGGTCCTTCATGAGATCCAGGACGCTCGCACCCTCGCCCTGCCCCTGCTGGGACGCGAGCTTCTGGGCGCACAATCGCTTGGCCAGCGCAACCATCGCCGTGGTGCCCCCGTCGGCCTTCATGCCCGGGATTTGCCTGGCGACTGTTTCGATCTGAGCGCGGTATTCCCGGATCTGGCGGTTGTCAGACCAGATGCTCACGAGAAACGAAGCGAGCAAGATGATGACGGAGGTGATGCCCAAAAGGACCGGCGTGGCGAAGATGTTGAAGTTGAACTCGCCCTGCCGCAGCGTGTTTCCAAAGGGGCTGCGCAGGAAATCGATCCGGTCCTGCGTCTTGAGGCGGTAGTGCTCGCCCGTTCCGAGAGCTGTGGCCCAGTTGGCCAGGGACTCCTCCCCGGACATTTCCAGAGGGTACGGCGCCACTCGGGCTTCCAGACGATCTTCGAGAAACTGGGCGGTCCCGGCGATCTGGCTGCCACCGCCGGACAGGTAGTACACCACCGGGTCGCTCGAGGGCAGAGAAAGGACGGACCGTTCGAGTTCGTCGGCCAGGTCTTGAAACACTCGCTTCGAAGCCTGGAGCACCTTTTTGTAGTCCGCGGGGGTGAGCCGATTGCGGCGGAAGAACGCCTCGGACTTCTCGACGGCGGAAACCAGGTCGAGCCCGAGCGCGATCTTCTTTTGCTCGGCGCTCACCGCGTCGATGCTGAGCGTTTCGGCGATGGCCAGCGTGACGTCGTGCCCGCCGATCGGGATGGTTCTCGTGAACACCAACTCCCCGCCGACGAGCACGTTGAGAATGGTCTGCATCCCACCGATGTCCAGCTGCGCTATGACCCGGTCCCGAACCTCGTCGGGTTGGAGCAATTGCGCGACTCCGGCCAAGCCCACGCAGTCCAAAGACAGCATGCGCACGATGACGTTGCCCTTGAGGAAGGGCTGGACTGCCGCTTCGAGACTTTCGTGTGGCGCCGTGAATGTGATGACCTGAGAGGATTCTTCGCCGACGTCCCAGGCGTGACCGAGAACCTCGGCTTGGTCCAGGCTGACCGGGATGTGCTGTTCCACCTCGAACGGGATGACTTCCTGGATTTGCTTGGTGTTCGTGATTGGCACCACCAGATCCCGAACGTAGGCCCGGGAAACCGGCAGGTTGACCACGCAGTTCTGCTCTTCCGGAAAAAAGGACTGCACGAAGCGGACGATGTTGTACTCGTACTCGCCGATGCTCTCGGTTTCCACAGTAGGAGCGTCGGACTCCTGGAGCGTGACCATGGGCAGGCTCTCCACACGGAGGATGCGCTTCCCGCCGGGGGTCACCTGATAGAGGATCCCCTTGATATGCGTGGTCCCGTAGTCAATGACCAGGTACTGTTCGAAAAAGACGGCCATCAGTCCTCAGCGTAGTAGATCAGCTTCTTGCTGTTGTTGTCGAAAAGCCCGGTAATCCGACGGATTACGGGCTTGATGCTCTTATTCTCGGCATCGGTCACTATGGAACCTATACCGACCAACCGATAAATCTCCCCCTTGCTCTTGATGACCCCGGAAAGCTGGGTGCCGGTCCCGACCAGCTCGTCAAACAGGGTCAGTTCCCCATTCTTGGTTTGGAACTCCGGTAGGTTGCGCAAATCGCTCAGATTCTTGATGTAGTTGCCGTTCTGCCTGCGCAGCTTGAAGAGCGCAAGGACCGCCTGCTTGGTCATGTTCTCGGAAAGGCTCATCAAGGTGTGGTAGCGCGCCGCATTGACGTTCACCTTCTCCTCCACCCCACTTTCCATTGGGATGAAAGCCGTCAGGTTGTTGGCCGGAATCCAGTCCGGCTCCTGGATCAGGGTCTTCTCGTCTTCGGTCTGGAAGCGCAACTCCGCCTGGCGCTCCGCCCATCCTTTTGGCGCCTGGGATTGGTAGATCATCTTGTAGGAGATTCCCTTGATCTGGGTGATCTCCGAAAGGTTGAACATCCGGAAGTCTTTGATCTTGATGGGTGGTTTCAGGGTCGAGTAGTACTGATGTTCGGCGCCGGCCGACTCCGTATTGCTGTTCTCGTCCACCCAGTCGATGATCGCGTCCACCATGGAATCGGGTTCCTGGAACTCGTAGGTGCGGAAGAACCGCACGAGGATCCCCCGGAACTGCTTGTTCACCTCATCCGTGTTGGGAACGATGAGGTTGTTGACGTTGAGCCTGCCGTCCTCCGGGAGCAGGCGGTACGTGATGAAGCAGTTCGGGCGACACGCATCCTGTTCCGGTTTTTCCTTGTCGGCGGGACTCACCCGAATGTCGGGCGGTTCGAGGGCCAGGCCCGTCTTGTACAGAAATTCCTCGGGCACATTCTTGAGAGCGGTGAGGCCCGCCTGGAAGCCGCCCACCGCAAGCTGCCGGGCACGGAATCCGTCCGCGCTCACCTTCACCGCCATGTACT
>CAZPFB010000046.1:0-42249 GCA_964585735.1 uncultured Leptospiraceae bacterium | reverse complement strand
GCCCTGGCGGCCGCTGCCGTAGTTATCATCTTTTCATTTTCCCTGGGCAGCGGCGATTCCAAACTCGGCGCCAATCTGGCCGGCCCGGGCATCACGCAGATGCCGCCCCTTTCCGCCATGGCCATGGCGATGATCCCGATCTTTTTCACCTACAGCGGCTGGAACGCAGCGCTCTATCTCGGTGAGGACATCAAGCAACCCGAGAAGATCATACCGCGCGCGCTTACGATCGGCATTGCGCTGGTGGCCGCCGTCTACATCCTCTTTTGCACCGTCATTCTTTCGACCGTGCCTTACTCCGTACTCAACGATCCTAATCGATCGGTGGATATCGCGTCCCACGCTTGGGGTTCGGGTCTCGGCCAGGTCTTCAGCGGGCTTCTTCTGGGTCGGCGCGCTGAGGTCGTCATGGCCATCCTGATCGCCGTCTTGATCTTGGGCAGCCTGAACTCCTCGATCATTGCTGGGAGCCGCATCTACTTCGCCATGGCGCGTGATCGGATGTTCTTTGCGCAGGCCGCCAAGATTCATCCTCGACATGGCACACCCAGCCGTTCGCTCTGGTTGCAGGCCGCTTGGGCTTCCGGGATCATCCTGTTCGTCGGCGAATTCCAGACCATTCTGGAATACACGACGATCACAATGACCTTCATCTCCATCGTGACCATCAGCTCCATCTTCGTGCTGCGCCGTCGCCTGGCGCGCGTTGGCCGACGGGTGCCGGAACAACGTTTGGGCTATCCGGCCATGCCGATCCTCTACATCGTTTCGACGACTGCAGTACTCGTCGGCTTCGTTCTCCACAGTCGCGAAAATCTCGCGAAGGGAATGGTCGGCCTGGTTATCGTGCTCGCCGGTTTCGTGGTCTACTGGATCTGGGGGCACGGGAACAGCTTTCTGGAACGGCGGCGACTCGAGTCGGGACGCAGCTGATACATCCGGGGCGGGGGCTCTGACGCTTCAGTGAGGTGGGTCACATCCAGGGTCCTCGTGGTGGCGAGTTTGAAAACAGGGGTGGCAGCTTGCCCATGAACGGGACCGGACGTGGGGGCGACGCCTTACTTCTCCCGCAACTGCACCACCGCGTCGAAGATCATCCGGGATGCACGCCCCATGCGCTCCTCGACGATATAACGATCCTTGTGCCCCTTGGTGAGCAGCGCCACCGCATAGGGTCTGTCCGCTTCCGGGTAGACAAGGCCCGCGTCATGGCTCACGTCTTCTGTGTAGCCTGATTTCTGCGAGACGGAGACGCCGACCGGCAACTCGGCCGGTAGCTTGTCGCGGTGCTCGGTGCGACGCAGCATCTGGAGCATTTCGGCGCGTGCCTTCCAGCCCAGAGCGCCCGGCCGACCCAGTATGTAGAAGCTTCGCATGGCGGCATCGGCCGTCAGCGTATTGTGAATGTCGCGGTCATAGGCCTTCATGTCATACAGCCCGCGGACGATGCGCATGCCGCTCAGCCCGAGGAGCCGCAGCTCCCTTTCGATCGTTCGCGCTCCCAAGCGCTCGATCAGGATGTTCGTGGCCAGGTTGCTCGACGACTGGATCATGTCCCGAGCGACCACGCGCACGGCAAGACGACTGCGGCGGGCGCCGTAGGTCAGGCAGGCACAATCTTCGGAGTCCTCGGCCGGGACACGATACCGGCTGCCGTCCACCACAGACCGGAAGCTGTTCCGCACGGCCAGGCTCCGCCCGAGTCGTACTTGACCGCGTTCGGATCGCCGAAAGAGCGCGAGCAGAATCCCGATCTTCATTGTGCTGGCGGCGGGGAAAGGTCGTTCTGCTTCGATGCGAACGCGCAGCCCCGTGTGCGGATCGAGCAGGCTCACTGCAAACGTTTCCACGTGTCCCTGAAAGAGGCCGGTGAGATCACGGACCAGGCGATCGTGCGTTTCGCCCACACTGCGCCCCGGTGCGGCCCCCTTCGGTGATAGCGCGAGCAGAAGCAACACCGGGCCGGCGAGCAGGTAGGGGCGTGCGGTCCCAGCGGTCCTTGCGTACGTTTGCAGGGCACGAGTCAGGAATCTGCGGTTTTCGGTAGCGATGCTGTATCCAAACGAGACCAACGAGTCGGGTCAAGAAAAAAGGCTTTTCAATGGAGAGGCCTCCAACGTCTCCTAAGCTCATGTCCCCGACCAGCGCGGTGGCCGCGCGTCCGAAGAATCCCGGCCTCGAACCCTTTGATATCTCCGAGTATCGCGGAGTCGAAGGGCAGAATTTCTACGACATGGACCTGCTCTTGCAGAGGATCGTGGCCCGTCATTCGCACGATTGCTCGCCGCAACACAAGCAGGAGATGACCGCTCACCTCAGAGCGTACGGAGCGCTGGTCGGCGGGCCCATCAACGCGCTCGCGCGCGAGAGTCACAAAGAAGGCCGCTTCGGTGAGATCGTGCACTTCGATCGAGCCGGGAATCGCATCGATCAGGTGAAGTACTGCCGCGAGCAGGAGGAGGCCCGGCGGCTTTCCTACGAGCACGGAATCGTGAATCTGGACTTCCACTCCGGTTGGAAGCATCCCTTCACGATGACACATCGGATGGCGCTGGCCTACCTCAGCAATCAGAATGGAGAGCACGGCGTGACCTGTCCTTTGGCCATGACCGATGGCATCATTCGCGGCATCAAAGCCCTGGGCACCGAGGATCAGAAGGCGAGGTTCCTGCCCCTGGTGGCGGGGCAGGGCAGCGCCTCGCACTTCATGGCCGGTCAGTACGTCACCGAACGCGTCGGTGGCAGCAACGTAGCCGCGAATCGGACGGTCGCGCGGAAGCGAGATGACGGTCGTTGGATTCTCAATGGAGAAAAGTGGTTCTGTTCCAACCCGGGGGACCTCTGGGTCACCACGGCGCGGATCGAAGGGACCCATACCATCGGTATGTTTCTGGTTTCACGTCTGAAGGCGGACGGCACTCTAAACGGGTGTCACCTCCTTCGCAAGAAGGACATCATCGGTTCGCGCGGGAAGATCACCGTCGAAACGCTCTACGAGGACTGCGAAGCGGAGGAATTGGGGCGACCGGCGCACGGGCTGGCCAATCTCATCAAGTACATCATCAATACGTCGCGGATCCACGTGGCCGTCTCGGCCGCCGGGATGGCCCGTCGCGCCTACATGGAAGCTGCGGCGTATGCGCGCGCGCGGGAAGCGTACGGCCGCAAGATCATCGAATTTCCTTCGCTGTTGCGGACTCTGGCCGAGATGCAGATTCAGCAATGCGCCTTCACCATGGCGTCCTTTCAAAACTTCGTCTACATGGACACGAATCATGCGGCCACTTCTGTGGTGACGCCCCTGCTCAAGTACGCAGGGACCGTGCACGCCACGTATCTGACGCATGAGGCCATGATGGTTCACGGCGGCAACGGCATCCTCGGAGACTTCAGCTGCCTCCCGCGCCTCCACAACGATGCCATCATCAACGAGACGTGGGAGGGGACGCACCAGATCATTTCGGAGCATGTCACCAAGGCTTTCGCCAGGCCGAAGGTACGGGAGGCCTTCTTCCGCGAGGTTGCTTCCTGGGCGGAACCGGTGCGAGCGCACAAAGAGTTCGAGCGCGCCTGCCAGGGGTACGACGAACTGTCCGAGCGGTTGCGGGAGATGGAGCACGCGGGAGACAACTGGATCGAAACCAATCGCCTCGCTTTCTGCAACGCACTCTACGGTCTGTTTGCCTTAGGTATCCTCTGCCGCGAAGCACTGGAGGCCGTTGGGGACGAGCGCAGGCTGTTTACGGCCATGGCCGCCGGATTCGCCGAGATTCAGGCGCGCGGCGTGATGGGTCCCGCAGAGAGGTCGGGAGTTTTTGCCGGCACTGACTCTCTAGAGCGCATCGTGGCGTACTGCTGAAACCTTGACGACGCGCCGGGCCGCAACCGCGCCCGTTCGCGCGACCACGGCCCCATTCCGTATGCCAAATAGCACGAAGGCCTGCAGCGCCTCGGCGCTTCGAACTCCCAGCCTGCTCCGCACGCGCTTTCAGTTGCCGCCACTGCGGCCGGCCAGCCTGGGGCCTGCTTCGGCTGGATAGGCCACGAAATAGTAGTTCACCTTCTCCTGAAACTGTCTGCGAAACTCGGCGCGATCGACAGGCGGCCGGCCCGAAAGGGCCCGCTGCATCACATTGATGCTCAGGCCTGCTCTCTCGAACACGTCGTACACCTGGTCCGGCGTGGTGCCATAGTACTCGGCGGCGCCGCGGCCGTGCTCGAAGACGACAATGGGTCGGAAGCGCCTGAGTACGTCAACCGCGCCGCGCAGAACTCCCAGTTCTCCGCCTTCCACGTCGATCTTGATGAGGTCCACGCGGGTGGCTTTGGCCAGCACGCGATCCAGCGTATCCACACGAACGGTGATCATGCGGATCTCTTCTTTCTTTTCGTAGCTGCGCTCTTTGATTCCGGAATAGGACGGGTTGCTTGCCACTTGATGAAACTGTGTGGTTCCCGCGCGGTCAGCAAGGGCCAGCTCATGGATGACTGCAGGCCCGCCGGCAAATTGTTTTCTCAGGAAGGCTGCGCTCTCCGGTTGCGGCTCGAACGCGTGATGCACGCCGCGCGGCGCCAAACGCACCATTTCAGTCAGGATCTCCCCGCGGTAAGCGCCGACATCGACCGCAACGGAGTTGGGTGCCAGGGCACGCCTCAGGATCTCGAAGGTTTCCTGATTGTAGCGATCATCCATGCTCATTTCGCGCCGGCAGCCGGCGAGGGCCGCGACGAGAGCGAGCAGAGCCAACAACGAAATCCGGGCTGGGGCAGAAGCATTTTGTAGTGAGATACCGATCATTATGAGTTTCTCCAAGTGGCGCTTTCGCCCTGATTTCAGAACCAGACCTTTCCGAGAACATCCTGTAAGGCGACCGGTCCAAACGTCCGCGAATCCAGGGCTCCGGCAGCCGCTGCATCCGCCACGACGAAGACCTGCGCCTTCTCCAGTTGTAGGAGGCCGCGGTCCACATCGGGCAGGCGGACCCCAGGCACAGCCAATGGGGATCCATTCACGGTCAGCTTTTCGGCCTGGCGGATCTGGTCCCCGCCCACGGCGATCACGCGGCGCAGGAGCCGCAGCTCAGGAGCCTGCGGGTGCCGAATCCACACCAGGTCCCCCGCCGCAATCGTTCCCATGGTGGCGCCCAATCGTACGTAGTACCAGCGACCCCGCTTGAGAGATGGCTCCATGTCCGTTGTCTGCGGACGCACCGGTATCAGAAAGAAGGCCCGGACCACGAGCGCCAACACAAGGGCGGTGCCGACTCCGGCTCCGAAGAACGGAAGGAACCTGGAAGACCCGCCCTTCTTTCGGTCCGGGACGAGGTCGCGATTGCGCAGCACAGCCGCCGAAATCAAGAGGAGCAGGAGTGCGGTCAAGGAAATATTGGATGCAGGAGCGCGGGGTCCCGCGAACTTGGCCGCAACAGTGACGGCTTTCACCTACATCACCAAGCAGCACCAGTTTGATCTCGCACTCAGTGAGCTGCGCGCCGCCACCGTTTTGGGCGTCGATATTGAGACTTCCGGATACTATACGTACTATAACGAAGTTTGCCTCATCCAGATCAGCGCCGGCGGACGGCACTACGTGGTGGACCCGCTGGTGGGTCTGAATCTATCGCGCCTGGCAGAGGTGTTTGCGGAACCATCCATCGTCAAAGTGTTCCACGGCGCCGCCTCTGACATCGCCGAATTGCGGCGCGGAACGGATTGGGAGTTCCGCAACGTATTCGATACGCTGCTCTGCTGTCGGCTGCTCGCGCATGAGGGCTGCTCCCTGGGCAATCTGACCGAGCGCTACCTGGGTGTGCCTCTCGAAAAGAAGGAGCAGAAGTCAAACTGGAAGAGACGGCCCCTCACAGCGGCGCAGCTCGAGTACGCGTATCACGATACGGTCCACCTGGAAGAGTTGCGCCACCGCATGCTCGAAGAACTTCCCGAGGAATTATTGCCGGAGTTGCAGGCGGACTGCGACTGGATCTGTGACACCTCTCACTCGCGGGAGCGGGAGGTGGATCCGAACCGTTGGCTGCGCATCCCGGGTGCGCTGGCGTTGGACCCTCTCCATCGCGGCTTCCTGGTAGCGCTGCTCGAGATCCGAGAGGACCGTGCGGCAAAGGAGAATGTGGCTGCGTTTCGCCTGCTGACGAATGACGGCGTGGTGCGGATCGCACGGGCGCTGCCGAAAACGGAGGACGAATTGCGCCGGGCTGGCCTCGTGAACCCCAAGATGCTACGCAAAGACGGACCGAGAATCGTGCGGGCAGCGCAGGAGTGCAAACCCATCACGGACGCCGACCTGCCGAAGCCTCCGGAGCTCGATGCGCGGGTGGCCGAACGTCTGCGATGGCTGAAAAAGTGGCGAGCGGCCATGGCGGAGTATCGCGGCCTGGATACGTCGCTCATCGTCAGCAATCGTGTACTGGAAGTGATCGCCCTCGAGACGCCGCCGGACGTGGAAGCTTTGGGCGGACTGACGCTGCTGAATAGTTGGAAGCTCGCGCACTATGGAGCGGATCTGGTGGCTGTCTGTCGCGAAGGGTTTCAGGGATCCCTCAACAAGAAGGCGCCCCGTCTGGCCGTACGGGCAGGGAAGTGAGCGACTGGGATTTTTGTATCGAGTCGGAGCCGGGCCGGTGGTTGCGCTTCGACGAGATAGATTCGACGAATAGATTTCTACTCGAAGGCAGCCACCCATCCGGGACGGTTTGTGTCGCAGTGCGGCAGACCGCGGGTCGAGGCCGACGTGGACGAAATTGGCAGAACGCGCCCGGCCAATCGGTCCTGTTTTCGGCCGTTTTGATCGGTCCGCTGGAAGGTTCGGAGGCCCGGCTTCGCCTGGCTCCCCTCTTGGTGGGTCTGTCCCTCAGGGCCGCCGTGTCCGAAATCAGCCGGACGCATCCCGTCCGACCCGGCGAGGCCCGCTTGAAATGGCCGAACGATATCTACTGGGTGTCGCCGGATGATCGGTCAGGGAAGCTTGCCGGAATTCTCTTGGAAAGTCGCGTCCTTCAGACCGATGGCGTCCGTTGCCTGCGTCTGGTAATGGGTGTCGGCTTGAACTGGAAGGGCGCTCCCGTCGAGGCTCCGGCTGCGGTGGACCTGTTCGCGATCGAAACGGAGGCCCCGCCGGGGGACGAGCTGATCGCATGCTTCGCGGCAGAACTGGCTGCGCGGGGAGATCAGAATACTGGCGCATGGATCGCGGAGTTCCGGCGTTTCGACTACCTCTCGGACCGCGCCGTTCGAGTGGGGGAGAAGCTCTATCGCGCCTCCGGCATCGACGCGACCGGCGCGCTGCTCCTGTTGGACGGAGCAGGCGGTGTCCTGCGTTTAGAAGACACGCAGCCGGATCTGGAGATTCTGCCCACGACGGAATTTGGGAAAGGGAATGACTGGACCCTGGGGCGCGGGCAAAGCGGCGCGAAAGCATGAGTGGCGCCGGATACATCTTGGGCGTGGACATTGGGAACACCAACACCGTGTTCGGGCTCTTCGACGCGGACGGCCAGGGTGAGGTGCGCAGCCACTGGCGTACCGTTACCCGACTGGAACGCACCTCGGACGAGTTGGGGATCTTCTTGCTGGGCTTCCTTCAATCCGGGCAGCACGACCCGGCTCGCGTCGGCGGCTTCATCTACTCCTCTGTCGTTCCCAACTTCAACCCCATCGTGGCCAGAATGGCCCGGGACTACTTCCACTGCGAACCCTACTCGGTGACTCACGAGAACGTTCCACTCACCTTCTCGTACCCGCGCCCGTTCGAGATTGGCGCCGACCGGCTGGTCAACGCCGTCGCTGCTGCGCGATTGTATGGAGGAGACAGCATTGTCGTGGACCTGGGCACAGCCACGACCTTCTGCGTTCTGCACGGCAACGACTACCTGGGCGGTGCCATAGCGCCCGGACTGAAGCTCTCCATGGACACACTTTCGCGGAAGACGGCGCAATTGCCGCCCATCGAGTTCGCGCGGCCGCCCTGTGGGGTCATAGGCGACTCCACGATCCATGCACTCCAGAGCGGCTTTTTCTTTGGCTGGGTTGGCCTGCTGCGCGGTATCATCGAGGAAGTGCGCGCCACGCAGCCGAAGCGTTCGTACCGGGTGATTGGAACCGGGGGACTTTCCGCTCTCATTCACCGGGAGGTTCCGGAAGTCTTCGACGTAGTTGATCCCATGTTGACGCTGCGTGGGCTACAGATCCTGTTTCGGGACCTGGCAGGTAGATGAACGCATACTGGGGCGTGACCGCGGGGATGACTGTTTCGGTGATCCTGTTTCTGGCGGGGTACGCGAAACGGCGCACCATGACTGTCCACCGCGCCTTCATGATCGGCGGGACGGCGGCCAACCTGCTCACCGCGGCTTTTCTCGTGGTGTCCGTCTACGCCTTTGGGCAAGGCGATTTTCGCCGGGCCGGATTCGTGCCGACGGTACCGCCTTGGGCCATCCTGGCGCATCGCGTGGCCGCAACAGCCGCCACCGCTCTCATGCTTGCCATGGTGTACACAGGGGTCCGTCGCCTCCGGTCCATCCATGTGCGTCTGCACTATTTTTTTCTTCCCCTGTACCTGACCGTCTATACGACGGGGTTTCTCTTTTTTTCGGGGAGCTGACGGGAAGGCCGGGGCAGTATGACCGCAACCACAACGAAGAGGAAAGACACGATCATGACAGACGAGTTGATTGCCCGGCGAGCCCTGGATATTCGGCGTTGGGTGATCCGCATGGTGCACGCCGCCACCTGCGGACATCCGGGCGGGCCACTTGGGCTTGCGGATATCTTCGCCGTGCTTTTCATGGAGGCCATGGAGCACGATCCCGCGCGACCGGACTGGCCGGACCGCGATAGGTTGCTCATTTCGAACGGCCACGTTTGCGCCGTCCGCTATGCTGCCATGGCCCTGTCCGGCTACTTCCCCGAGGAGGAACTTCTGTCGTTCCGACGCCTGGGAAGCCGGCTCCAGGGGCATCCCTCGACGAAGTTCCTGCCGGCCGTCGAAAACTCCAGCGGCTCTCTGGGGCAGGGTCTGGGGACGGCCGTGGGCCTTTCTTTGGGGGCCCGTCTCCAGGGCCGCAGCTTTCGTACATTCGTCTGTGTTTCCGACGGGGAATGCGGGGAGGGGATGACCTGGGAATCGGCCACCACGGCCGTGGCCTATCGCGCTCCGGTCATTGCATTTCTCGACCTCAACGGGATTCAGATTGACGGGTTCACGAAAGACGTGTGCGATCTGGGAGACATTCCGGGCAAGTTCGCCGCATTCGGCTGGCGCGTTCAAAACGTGGATGGTCACGACATCCCCGCTATTCGCGCCGCCTTCCGCGAAGCCCGGGCGTACCAGGCAGGCCCCCAGATGATCGCCTTTCGGACGATCTTGGGGAAGGGGGTCTCCTTCATGGAGAACAACCCGAAGTGGCACGGCGTGGCGCCCAACGACGAGCAGGCCCAGAAGGCACTGGCAGAACTCGGTTCGACGTAACCAAGGGCCTGCGCGCCGGTCGTTCCACGTCCGGAGCTGGCGTGAGTCCGCGCCTCCTGGCCTTGTTGTCCTTCACCGTTCTGGCGTCCGTGGCGCTGGTGGTCGCGGCCCCCTCGCTGCAGCGCGCTCCCCTGTTGGTACAACTTGCCTTACTGGGCATGTGCGCCGCGTTCCTGCCCGTGCAACTGCGGATCGCACTGCGTCCCCACCGTCCCATGCTCGGGGCTCGCCTGGTTTTTCTGGGCGCGTGCGCTGTCGCGGTGCTCGTACAGCTGTTGTTCGTTTTCACCGGAGTGTATTTCTCCGACGACAGCGTTCGTCACGTCTACGACGGGCATCAACTTCTTGCCGGACGGGATGTGTACGCCGAACCGCCCGCCATGCTCGGCCGGATCGGCGGCCTGCTTCCGAACCACCCCGAGCTTCCGACGATCTATCTTCCGTTTACGCAAATGCAGGCCGTCCTCGGCGCCCTGCTGAGTCCGGTCGCCTTTCCCGATCTGGGTTTTCCCCTCGTTTACCATCTGTGCCTGGCCTGCGGTATTGCGGTCGCTGCCTGGTTCCTGCCTCCGCGTGCCCGCCGGCTCTTGATCTTGCTCGCGCTTTCGCCGTACTTCCTGTTTGCTTCATCATCGCGGCATGCCGACGCTCAGGGCTTCCTGTTGGTCGTGCTTTCCCTGGCGCTGGTTCGGTCGCGATCCCCAGGCAGGGACTTTGCGGCGGGATTTGCTGCGGGACTTCTTCCCGGGCTCAAGCCGCTGGGTGTCGTGTGGATGCTCTTCCTTGCGGCCGACGTCGCCCTGCGACGGCGCGCGGTGGAGCGTCAGTGGTTCCTGGGAATGGGCGCGGCTCTGCTGCTCGTGTGCTGTGTCGGTGTTTGGCTGTGGAGCAGCCCGCGTTCCCTCGCGGGCTTTCTGGAGACCGGTCGCCATTTCGCCGATTGGTTCGTGGCGTACAACCCCTTTGTGCTCCTCAAGCTTGCCTGGACCGAAGCGGAGCAGCGCGCCACCATTGTGGAGTTCCGCCGCGAGATGCTGACGCTTCTCGTAGTGGGTTTGTGCCTGATGCCGCTGTTCGCAACCGCCAGAATGCGCTCTCCCCGTCTCCTGGCCGTGCCCGGTCGGCGCCTCCTTCGCCGACTGGCTCGTGAGATCCTGGTGTGGACCCTACTCCTGGGCGTACTTTGGGCCGCCGTCTGGCATCCCTGGTATTTCCTCTGGTGGATTCCCGCTCTCGCGCTTTCGGGGCGCTGGAAGGCGGTGTCGTTTCTCCCGGGCCTTCTGGTCCTCTTTTATCTGCCCGTGGCCTCCCTCCGCTTCGACGGGAGGTGGGACTACGGCCTCTTCGTTTTCGCGATCTTCTGCTACGTTCCTGCCTGGTTCTGGTTGACGCGAAATCGCCGCAGTGGTGGGTTCTGGACATGAGTCTGGACCGGGACGCGGGTTTGGCCGAGTTGGAGGCCCTCCTCGAACGCCTCGTGGAGAGCGCGGACCCGGAAGCGCGTCGCCCGGTCTTGAAACGCCTCGTGGAGATTGTCCCATTCGGTCACCATCCGCTGCTGTACGTGGAGGCGCTTTCCGATCCCCTCCTGCGCAGTCGGATTCGCCTCCAGGAAGCGGAGTCCTTGAACGACCTCAAGCTTCGCCACGACTGGAAGCAGTTGATGAGCCGCCCTGGAGTCGAACCGGACCTGGAGCAGGGAATCTGCCTGATCTCCCGGATCGGGGGCGACTTCGAACTGACGCCGGAGGATATTCGGGAGCATCTGAACCGACTGGCAGTTCCCCTGCGGGAGCGCCTCTCCGGCGTCGAAGGAACCGAACGCCTGCGTGTTTTCCGGCGCTACGTGTTTCGGGAGATGGGCTTTCGCGGCAACACGAGCGACTACTACGCCCCGGAGAACAGCTTCCTGCACGAAGTGCTGCGTACCCGGCGTGGAATCCCTGTTTCGCTGGGAGTGGCCTGCATGCTCTTGGCCAGGCGGGTGGGCCTGCCGATTTTCGGGATCAACATGCCGGGACACTTTCTTCTCAAATATGAGTCGCCTGAGTTTTCGGTCTACCTCGACCCCTTCAACGAAGGGAATCTGCTGCGCAAGCGGGATTGCGTGAAGTTCCTGCTGCGTCAGAAGATCCGGCCTTCGGGCTCGCTGCTGAAGCCTGCCTCTTCGCTGACGATTCTCAAGCGCATGTATCGAAATCTCATCAACTACTACGTCTCTCACGGGGCTTCCGGTATGGAAAAGAGACTGCGTCGCCATTTCTCCATACTCCAGAAGGGTTTCTCGCCGCCCGCATGAGCGTCCCGAAGAGCGCAGCGCTCATCGCCCGGTTCGACAGAACGCTGGAGCGAATCATCGGTGTCGACCTTCCCATCCTCAAGAAGGTGCGCAGCTTCGTCGTATCTTCGGGGGGGAAGCGCCTGCGGCCGCTGATCCACTACTACTTCGCGAGGATGCTGGGTTACAGCGGACGCGAGTGCATCGACGTGGGTGGCATCGGTGAACTGATACATGCCGCGTCGCTCCTGCACGACGATGTCGTGGACGAGACAGACATGCGGCGCGGTCGCCGGACCGTGCATTCTCTTCACGGGAACAAGACGGCCATCCTTTCGGGTGACTACCTGCTCGCCTGTGGCCTGGATCACCTGTCCCGGTTGGAGGCCGGTTCGCAACTCCTTCCCGTGTTCACGCGCGTGATCCGCGGGCTGGCCATCGGCGAACTGATCCAAATGGAAGAGGAAGCCAACCTGTCCATCGAACCCGCCGTCTACGAGCGGATCATTCAGGGCAAGACGGCGGGCCTGTTCGGAGCCATGACCGAGGCCGCCGCCATTCTTGCGGGTCTCGTTCCTACGGAACAGAAACGCTATCGCGAGTTCGGAGACCGACTGGGCCGCGTGTTCCAGATTCGGGACGACTACCTCGACTACTTCGGCACTGTCGATTCGAACGGACGGGATCCGTTTCAGGATTTTCGCCGCGGTCTCGTCACGCGGCCGGTCATCGTGCTGCGTTCCCTGCTTGCGCGGGACCGGCGGCGAGAACTGGCTTCCGTTTGGTCCGACCCTTCCCGCCGGGACTCGGCGGAAGGAGTGGCTCTGCTTCAGACCATGGCGGCCGAAGCCGGGCTCCCCGAAAAATTGCGGGCCGAATTGGATGAGGAGCTCAATCGCCTGCGGGCCGCGCTCGAGCCGTTCGCCGGATCGGAGTACGGCAAGTCGGTTCGCGAGCGCCTGGAATCCCTACGGCTCTCTGCGTAGGAGGTCATCCGGCTTTACAGGAAGCCCCGCGCGCCAGAAGCTGTCCGGCGTTGGGAAGCCGCTCTCAAATTGCCCGCACGGCCACCCTGTCCGTCGCGGTCCCGGTGGCCGTCTTGCTGACGGTCGAATTTGCCCTGCGACTGTTCCAGCCGCCCGCGCTTCAGTACTATCGCAACGTCAAGCTCCTGCATGTTTACCACCCGACGTACCTGGTGGGCCTGCCCCCCTCCGTCAGTTTGTACGTGAAACACCACGCCGGGCTCTGGGAAGGCCAGTTCACAACCAACAGTCTGGGGTACCGGGCCAGCCCGGAACCCGATCGCACGCGCCCCCAACTGGCCTGCCTGGGGGACAGCATCGTCATGGGCTTCGGCGTCTCTGACGCGGACACTTTCTGCAGCAGGCTCAACGAGATCGAAATCTCCGGTCAACGCTACCAAGCCATGAACCTGGGGGTCGACTCATTCGGATCGCTGGGAAGCGCTCAGCGTCTCGAAGAGTCTCTGGCGAAGTTGAATCTGAAATTGGCGCTGTTCTTTCCTTCGCCCAATGACTTCGAAATGCCCGAGGAACTGCGCGCGCTGGGAGAGGTCCCTGACGACGACAAGGAATCCCTGCGCGAAGCGAACCCCGGAGGGCAGACCCTGTTTCGGATCCAGTTCGAAGCCACGCGGATTTCCTACGCGCTGCACGCGCTCAAACTGGCCTTCGAGCAGTTGCGGATTCGCCGGGTCGAGACGGCTGCCGGCATCCGGGAAGAACTGCGCGCTGCAGGTCTCATGGCCCGACCGGACGGTCGCCGCGAGGATCCGGGGGCGTACTTCACGGGTGCTTTCTACCGCTCGCCGAAACCTCCGCAATGTGTGAACGGTCGGCCGGTGCGACTGCGCCATGCCGACCATGGGGATCCGGGCACTTTCCGGACGCGCTACTGTCCCGTGCCGCCGCTGGCGGGGACTGTCTGCCTGGACCGGGAACCGGATGCGCGGAGCCTGAAGCCGTTGCCGACGACCACGACGAGTGCCTACGACCGGATGATCGAAACGACCCGGGCGCGGGGTGTCCGGTTGGTCGTCGTCCTTTTGCCGATTGAGAACGAGGTCCTTCAGTGTACGCAAAATGGTAAGTACTCACGCAATTTTGACTTTGCGCTTCGGGTGAAGGCCTATTTCGAGCGCCGCAACGTCGAGGTTCTGGACTTGCGCCCGTATGTGATGGAAATGTGCGGCGAACCGGTGCCGGAGGCTCGCGGACTGCGTCCTTCCAGGGTCGAAGACTACTTCATACCCATGGATGGCCATTTCACTGTTCTCGGAAACCGCTGGGCGGCCGAGGCGCTGCGGCGAGAGCTCCGTCGCCTCAAACTGTAGCCGCGCCATGCTCTTCAACTCTATACATTTCCTGATCTTCGCGCCGTTTGTGGTGCTCATCTATTTCACGCTACCATTGCGGGGCCAGCGTTTCCTGTTGCTCGCTTCCAGCCTGTACTTCTACGCCGTTTTCCGGGTTCCCTTCACAATCGTCTTGCTTGCTTCCATTGGGGTTACATACGCTGGCGCGTTGGCCATCCAGCAATCCCGTTCGGAGGTTGTCCGCCGACTGCTCTTGTGGAGTGGAATCGCCGCGAACCTCGCCATACTTCTTTTCCTGAAGTACATCGATTTTGCCATCAGCGTCATCAACCAGGCGTTGGGTCTCGGGCCCTGCGACACGGCGGTCCTCCCACCCTGGGGCGTCATCATTCCGATGGGCATCTCGTTCTTCACCCTCCAGTCGATCGGCTACCTCGTGGATGTGTACCGGCGTGATATTGAAGCCACGCGGAGCCCTTACCAGTTTGCGCTCTTTCTCTCCTTCTTCCCGCAGTTGGTGGCCGGACCCATCATGCGGGCCAGGGACCTTCTCTTTCAGTTCTCCGAACGGCACAGTTTCGATCCCGCTCTGGCTCGCTCGGGACTCGTACTCGTGGCCGTCGGCATCTTCAAGAAGACGCTCGTCGCCGACCCGACCGGTGTCGTCGTGGACCGTATTTTCAGCGCGCCCCACGAGTACAACGCGGGGGCGGTGGCGCTGGGCTGTCTCTTGTTCGTGATCCAGATCTACTGCGACTTTGCCGGATATTCGGACGTGGCCATCGGAATCGGTCGCGTCATGGGCTTTCACATTCCGTTGAACTTCAATCGCCCGCTTCTGGCCGACAGTATCACCGACCTGTGGCGCCGGTGGCACATCTCACTTTCTACGTGGCTTCGTGACTACGTGTACATCCCACTGGGTGGCAGCCGGGTAAGCGCGGTGAGAGTCTACCTGAACGTGGCCGCTTCTATGGTGATCGGCGGAATCTGGCACGGAGCGGCCTGGACCTTTGTCTTCTGGGGGTTGAGCCACGCGCTGTTCATTACCGTCGAGCGACTCGCCTTCAGCAGGGAGGACATCCGCACGTGGTACGCCCGCATCCCCCGCGTCCTACGGACGGCCTACACGGTGACACTGTTCACTCTGGCCGCCTTCTTCTTTCGGTCGCAGCCCGTTCCTGGAAGCGATCGTTACGTGGGCAGCATGGACGCTGCGCTGACAATGTTCGGGCAGATGTTCGGATTGGCGGGAGGGCGCGCCGCCGATGTCCCCTGGGGTGTGGCGCTTGCGATCGGGCTGCTGTTTGCCGGAGAAATATTTCAGGAGCGAGACGAGAAGGCTTTCGATTTTGTCGAGAAGAACACCTGGGCTTCGCTGTGGTTTGTCGGAAGCATTCTCACGCTGGCCTTCTGTATCTACGCCGTTACGACCAGCCCGCAGTTCATTTACTTCCAGTTTTAGGTTCTGATGACTCGACCTTGATGCCTTTGTTCTCGCTCCTATCCGGGTCGAAGAAGCAGCGACCTTTCAGCACATAAGTGCCGCTCTTCGGCATGTATTCCTGACCGGTCACCTCGAAGGAGTAGGTTCGACCTGGTTCGAGGCGACAGAAGGCTGCCCCGCCGGCCTGGGGCTGCAGTTGGATGAAACCGATCAGGTAGCCGTCCGGCCGCAGACGCAGGATATCGAACTTCTCTTTGACCGGTTTGCCGCTCTCATCGCGCTTCTCCTCGGAGACCAACCAGAAGCGAAAACCGCGCTGTTGCAGAATGGCCGGCGCGGCCGTCTTTTCCTCTTTGGCCGGGCTCTTGGCGGCCTTCGGGCCCTTTGCGGAAGCCTCCTTTGGCTTGGAAGGAGCCGAATCCACGTTCGAATACACCTTCGTTTCAAGTGTTTTGCACGAGGCGACGGCCCCCAGAGCGACAAGGCCGAAGGCGAGGTGGAGCGAGAATAGCCTGGACATGATGCGGTCCATGAGGAGCAGGGCCCGGCCCATGTAAAGTAAGTTGTCCGGGCGCAGCCGGAGGCCGAAAGGGACATAATTTTTTGCTCAGGCCCGGCGGCTTTTCTTCCGATCCTTCCAAGGAGATGGCGGGAATTTTCGAGCAAAGCCTGACCATGCGCACCATGAACATGCTGGAGCGCGGGATGGACGCGTCGCTGCTCCGCAGACGCGTTCTGGCGGACAACATGGCAAACGTGAGCGTGCCCCATTTCAAGCGTTCCGAGGTCAGCTTCGAGGCCGACCTCAAGCGTGCTGTGGAGTCGGAACGTGTCTTCGAAGAACAGTCCACGGCCCTGCGGACCTCGGACCCGCTGCACTTTCCGCGTTCTCCTTCCGGTTACCGCGACTACCGACAGGTGACGCCCCGGGTGCACGTCGACTATCTGTCCAGCATGCGCAATGACGGGAACAACGTAGATATGGAAGACGAGTCGATGAAGGTGGTCCGCAACCAACTGCACTACAGCCTGCTGGCCAACCGCATCGGGAACAATTTTCGGCAACTGAACCAATTGGTGCGCCTCGCCTAGGGCGGGGGCGGGGGTCTTGTAGATCATGGGCATGTTTGACAGCATCAACATCTCGGCGAGCGGCCTTTCCGCGCAGCGGCTCAAGCTCGACGTCATCGCCAACAACCTGGCGAACGCCACGACGACGCGCAACGCTCAGGGAGATGGACCGTACCGGCGCACGCGCGTGGTAATGACTCCTATCAACATGCGCAGTCGCTGGCAGTCGCCCGTGTACCCCATGGGCCTGGAAACCGGCATGGGCCGTGGGGTGAAGGTGGAGCGAATCGAGAAGGATATGCGTCCCTTCCGCCTGACGTACGATCCCACCCACCCGGACGCCATCAAGGTCGGGCCGAAGCAGGGCTACGTCGAGATGCCCAACGTCAACATCGTCGAGGAAATGACCGATATGATCAGCGCGTCGCGCGCGTACGAGGCTAACGCTCAAATGATTTCGGGAACCCGACAGATGTTCAATCAAACGCTGGACATTTCTCGCAGCGTTTGATTTGTACGTACAAATTAGTAGACTCTGAAAAGATAGTCCGGCATAGGAGTGCACAACAATGGAAATTCTCACAAGTCGCGGCGTTTCGTTCCCCAACGGGCAGCCCAAAATCGTCGGGACCCGCGGTCTTGGCGGTCCGTCGATGCTGACCGGCCATGAAATGCATATGCGCAGGGCAGGGGAGCTTCCGGACCCCGAGCGGGTGACGGAAGGCTTTGCCGGGGCGCTCAACGCGGCACTCGCGCGAGTCGAAAAGCTCGATACACGATCGCAGCAATTGACTTCGCAGGCGGTCTACGATCCGGACTCCGTGGACGCGCACACGCTCATCCTGGCTTCCGAAAAGGCCCGATTTGCCCTCAACCTCACCAAAACGGTGGCTGACGGCGCCATTCGAGCCTACCGCGAGCTGACGACGGGTCGCTGATAACCTGCCCGCGAACAGGGGGGTGAAAGCGCGGCCCGCAGTCCCCTCCTGAACAGGAAAGCGGTCGGGCGGCTTGCGGGACCCGCTCGCACCGCTCGACCTAAGAAACTCAGGAACACACTAATGTTTTGCGGATTCAGAAAAAAAATGCTTGTACTTTCTGAGGGGACATAATACTCCGAACGCACTCAGCAAGGGAGGGCGTCGTCATGCCGGAAGGGATTCAGAAAATCATCGATCAGGTGCTCGGGCTCTGGAACGGCCTGGACACGGTTAAGAAGGCCACCATTGGTGGAGTCATTGTCGTTGTCATCGTGGCGTTTGTGGCCATGGGCTCCTTCTCCTCTCAACCCGCCAAGGTGTTGCTGTACGAGAATCTCAACGCGACCGACTACGGGAAAATCAGCAAGAAGCTGGACGCCCTTGGGTACTCCTGGAAGGGAGATGGCACTTCGAGCATCTACGTGGCCGCGGACAAGCGTCAGGCCATCGTGACCATGCTCGCCCAGGACAACCTTCTGCCCGCCGGCGTGGAGGGTTGGGAGATTTTCAACTTCAGCAAGTGGGACGAGACCACCTTCGACAAGAACGTGAAGTTGCACAAAGCCATGAAGGGCGCCCTCGAGCAGATGCTGATGACCCTGGACTTCGTCAAGAAGGCCCGCGTCGAGCTGGGCATACCAAAGGCGAGCATCTTCGAGCGCGATCAGAACCAGGCCACCGCCTCGGTCGTTTTGACGCTCAAGCCGGGAACCGGGACCGTGCCACCCAAGAAGATCCAGGGGATCAAGAACCTGATCGCCCGAGCCATTCCCAACCTCAAACGCGAAAACATCAGCATCCTCGACCAGGAGGGACGCGAGTTCACCGAGCCCGATGAACTGGATCAGGAAGCACGCGCTCTGGACCTGGTAGAGCGGAAAAAGCGGTTCGAAGAAAAAGAACGGCGCATGATCATGGGAGAGATCCAGGACCGCCTCCACCAGTTCTTTGCCGCTGACCGCATCAGCGTGGTGCGAGTCGCTCTCAACGTGAACTGGGACGTGGTCAAAGAACAGCAGAAGTTGGTGGCCCCCGTGGAAAAAACGCCCGAGGATCCCGATACCCCGTACCCGGATCGGGAACTCATGGAGGGCGGCACCCTCAAGCTTTCTGAAAACAAGCGCCAGGAACGCTTTCGTGGCAATGGTTTCACTCCGGGTGGCCCCACAGGCACGGAGCAGCAGTTACCCCCGGGATACAGGGACTTGGACTACCAGCGCTCCGAGTACGGCAACACGGACAACATCACCAACTACGAGTTCAATCGCATTGCCAAGGATATCGTGCGACAGCCCTGGGAGGAGAAGGCGCGCTCCATATCAGTGATGCTCGATGGCCGGTGGGAGAAGACGGGCAGCCGCGAGAAGGCGGACGGTTCGGGCTGGGAGTTTACGCGGAAGTACGTGTCCCCATCCGAGGATGAGTTGCGCACGCTGGAAAACGTTCTCAAGGCGTCCATCCTCTTCAAGTCATCTCGTGGCGACCAAATCATCGTGGCACACATGCAGAAGGACCGCAGCGCGGAGTTTGCAGCCGAGGACGCGGCCTTGAGTCGCGAAATGATGATCAAACGCCTACTGATTGTGTCCGGGATTGCGCTCGCAGTCTTCCTGCTCATCTTCCTGCTCTATCGGGCCATCCGCAAGGAGATCGCCCGTCGGCGGCGGTTGCGCGAAGAGGAACTGGCGGCACAGCAACAGTTGATGCGGGAAGCTGCGTTGCGCGTGGCCGACGAGGGCGCGGCCGAAGTGGAACTCTCGGTGGATGAGAAGGCCAGGCGCGAGATGCTGGAGAACGCTCTCAACCTGGCGCGGGAGAAACCCGACCAGGTGGCCAAGCTTCTGCGCACCTGGCTTCAGGACGAATCCTGATCCTTCCCGGTAGACCGACGGGGCAGGGGGCCCTCCCTGTCCCGCTCGGTCCCGCCGGACACACGGCTCGCGGTTCGGAAAAAAATCACTTCCCGTAAAGGAGATTCCTGTTTCGACTGCGACTCCCCCTGTGGAAGAAACGGGGGCGTTCGTCGGAATGAAACAGAAACCCGCGCAGCGCGATCTCGAAAAGGAATTGGGCAAGGCCCGCATGATTCAGGAGATGCTCCTGCCCCAGGCCTTCCCGACGATTCCGGGCGCTCACCTCGCCTTTCGATACGTTCCGGTTTACGACATCGGCGGCGACTTCCTCGACTACTTCTACAAGCGTGCCACGGCGGAGTTGGGCTTCGTCATCTGTGACGTTTCCGGCCACGGCATTCCGGCCGCCTTGATTTCGGCGATGCTCAAGATGAGTCTTCAGCTTTGGGGAGAGTACATCGACGACCCTTCAGGCACGCTGGAGAAGATGCGTCGCATGCTCATGGGCAAACTGGGCGATGACTTTGTCACCGTCGGGTTGGGCTATCTGAATCTGCAGAATGGTCGCCTCCGCTACGTGAACGCCGGGCATACGCCCATGCTTCTCCTCAAGAAGTCGGGAGCCACACAATTCATCAAGCCGGCCGGCCGGATCCTGCATGAGAGAGTCGAACAGCGCTGCGACCTGTTCGAGACTGTCCTGGAGGCAGGCGATCGCCTCGCGCTGTACACCGATGGCGTATCCGAAGCCGTGGATCCCAACGGCCGGATGCTGGGGGACGAAGGGGCGGCCGAGCTATTGCACCGGCACTGGGCGCCGACCCCGGAGCAAACCTGCGAAGCGGCGTTTGCCGATTTGGTGTCGTTCGTCGGTGGGCGTGAGCATCTGCGCGACGACAGTACTCTGTTCTTGTTGGAGTACTCGGGCCCCTGCGAGGCGGACCAGCCAATCTGACCGGCGCCCCTTCCCCCGTCTGCGCAGCAGGAGCGCTCCCCGGTCTTACCAGGAATCCTGCAGCTCGAAACCCGGATAACGAAACTCGCTCGTGTCCGCCAAGATCAGAAGCTGATCCAGAAGAATGGCCACGTCCCCAGGAGGCGCGAGCGGGTGCGAAGAGATCAGAATCCCGGTGAGTTCGTGTTTGTATCGATTCACCGCTCGGCGGCCGCGCCGAAAAAGCGCAGGCGGGAGCTGCACTTCGACGCGACGCCACCCATGCCAATGCAGGCTCCCGAGCGCAGCACGAACTTCCCGCCCGTCAGCGTTGCGGAAGATCAGGCTCAGCGTATGGAGGTATCCGTTGCTGTGAACCCAAAGGCTGCAGCGCAGGAGTTGACCCGTCAGTGGAATCGGCTCGGCAGGTTGCAGGAGGTAGCTTTCGCGGCCGGGAATCTCGAAGCTGGTGTGAACGAACAGGCTGCGCAGGTTCTCCGCCGAGCTTCTGGGCTCGACGAGCAGCTTCTCGCGATCGAAGGCCGGACCGTCCGGGGTCTTGTAGATGTACGCGGCCGACGAAAGCGGGTTGGATGCTGCCCGCGGGCGCCAGGGCCGAACATCCTCAAAAGGCTCAGCGATTAAGAGGGAATAGCGGCGCGATTCGTTCGCCAGCAGCCAATCCAGAGCGACGACCTGCCCCAGAGGATCGTTGGGTCCCGCCCTGGGCACAGTGCGCGCGCCCTCCGGCAGGATCAGCGCGCAGATTGCGATAGCGAAGCCAAAGCGCCGCACCCTTTCTAGCTCCTGGTCAACTTCGCCACGCGCTCTGGATCGAGATCTCGCAGGCCACCCGCGCGAAGCAGCTCGCTGGCTTCAGCCGCCAGAGGCACGCGCGCCCCGAAGCTCAACGCCAGCATGTTTTCCATTTCCACCTGGGCGGTCTTGAGGGAACGCGTGAGGACGGAGAGACGCTCTTGGGTTTCGGGCAGCAGGCCGGAGGGGAGACGCCCGTTGGCGAGCTCCGGAAACAGCGGTTCTCCGTCGTACACCAGGGAGCTCGAGATCTCGCCGCTGAACCGGGTGAGATAGGCGTGCCGCGCCTGTTCCCGGCTGTACTGGCTCTGGGTTCGATTGAGCTGTGCCTGGAGGTCGAGGATCCGCGCGTTCAGCGCGTCCTGGCGGAGCAGCGTCTCCGGGGATCGCCTGGCGGACGCATCGCTCGGGCCGGAGAGCCCGGTCGCGGGGTGGTTGTCGCCGCGACGATCCCTCAGGATGCCTTCTGCGGAACTGAGTATGACTCGGCTGGAAACTTGCATGGTGAGCCTCCCGACTGCTTATGTCGCAAAATCGAACCCCGGCCGTCGATACAGGTACTCTCTTCGTACGTCGGCAGAAGTACAAGCAAAAAAAAGAAAAAAGTCCGGGTGGCTCGTCGGTCGTTCTCAGGACTCCGATAAACACCCAAAGGGCCGCGCGGCCCCGCCCCGAGGAGGACGAATGGACCGGTCCCGAATCCTGATTGCTTTTCTACTCATAAGCATTGCATTTTCTCTATTGATCGGATTGGTCAATGTGGCCGTGGCGGGCCGGGGATCAGAGTTTGCGGCCAGCGCCGAGAGCTTCTTCTCCACCGGACGAGCGGGTGTGGCTGTCGTCAGGATCGAGGGTCCCATCGTCGACGGGTACGGTTCGGGCGGCGACAGCGGGGCGGATCGCATTGTCGCGCGGCTGAAGGAAGCCCGGCACGATTCCAGCGTGCGCGGTGTAATTCTGGCCATCAACAGCCCCGGAGGCTCCGTGGGTGGAACCAAGAAGATCTACGACGAAGTCATTCGCCTTCGGGAAGCAAAACCGACGGTCGCGGTGATCTCCAGCATTGCCGCCAGCGGCGGCTATTACGTGGCGGCGGCAGCGGAGAAGATCTATGCGTATCCCAGCGCCATCCTCGGCAGCATCGGCGTCATCTCCTTTCATCTGAACGTGTCCGGTCTGCTGCGTCAGTACGGGGTTCAGGTTCTTCCCATCAAATCGGGGCGATACAAAGATTCCAGCTATCCGTTTCGCAACATGACCAACGAAGAGCTGGATATGCGCGAAAGCGTGCAGCAGGCTGCCTACACGCAGTTCATCCGCGACGTGGCTGACGGGCGCAAAGAACGCTTCAGTGACGTGCAGAACAAGTGGGCCGACGCGCGGATTTTCTCGGGAGAGCAGGCCCGTCGCGAGAAGCTCATCGACGAATTCGGCGACAACCAAACGGCCCTCGAATACATCAAGAAGAAGCTCGATACGAAACGGGACCTTCCGCTGCTCGAACCCAAACGAGACTTCTTCGAGGATCTGTTGCGCTCGCTACCGGGCGTGAAAGCGCAACCCTCGGCGGGGCGTTGGGGTGCGCTCCTGTCCGAGCCGGTTCTGTACCTGTATCCGGACAACATGGGGCTCCTTGCCGATCTCAAGGCCGCGTTTCCGTCCGGAGCGGCTCGGTGAAGGCCCCTCGCAGTAGCCGTTTTGCCTGGAGAGAAGCATGAAGAACTTCCTTCTGGTTTTCTTAGAGATTGCCTACGCGGTTCTCCAGCACCCCACCGAGATCCCGGTCTACCTGAGGCGAATACCGGAGCTGCCGCGGCATGTTCTTACCTGCGTGGGTTTGTCGTCGGTTTCTTCGGCATTGGCGCTCTACACGATTCGTGACTATTACGACGCGGGCGTCTGGCTTCTGCTCCCCCTGCTCTCGGTTGTCCACATGCTGACGCTGCTCGGTGGCGGCTTCCTGTTCGGCCTGCTCTCGGACGTTCTCGTTCGGCGCACGGCGCCCGACCGCCCCAGGCAGGCCGGGCAGGTCATTGCCATAGCGCTCCTTTCGGTGCTCCCGCTGGCCTTCAGTCTTCCGCTCGCTTTTCCGATTCGTTTCCTGGCGCAGAGAATCGGCTTTGCTCCCGGAGCCCTCATGCTCCCGATCCTGATCGCACTCGCCATCTGGGTGTTCGCGGTCGCCGTGCGCGGCCTGCAGTATCTGTATGAGATTCCTCTCCGGCGCGCTCTCACCGTGTCGGTGCAGGCCACGCTCGTGATCTTGGTCTATCCGGTGGTGCTTGCCTTGTTTTTTGCTCTGGACCTGACGCAGTTCTTTGCGTGAAGTGCCTTCGGGCGCCCATGCGAATCCTGCTCACGAACGACGACGGCCTCAACAGCAACGGCATGCTGGAAGCCGAAAGGGCGCTGGCGGAGTTCGGCGAAGTGTGGGCCGTGGCCCCCGATCGGGAACGCAGCGCCACCTCCATGGGGATTTCGCTGCGCGAGCCCCTGCGGCTCATCCGCGAAAGCGCCCGGCGCTTCATGGTCACAGGGTTCCCGGTTGATTGCGTGAACGTGTGCCTGTTCTCCGAGGGTTTTCCAGAGTTCGACCTGGTCGTATCCGGCATCAATCACGGCCCGAATCTGGGCGACGACGTGTACTACAGCGGTACAGTCGGTGCGGCGCGTCACGCCGCCCTGCACGGACACCGGGCTATCGCCATGAGCGCGCTCCTTTCCGCCCAAGATGATTTCCGGAGGCCGGCACGGTGGCTTGCGCAGTGGCTCTCGGCGAACCTGATCCACATCCAGGTGGGGACAGTCTATAACATCAACTATCCGCACGAAGTGGTCCAGGAACCCCAACGGCCGCTGCCGAATTGGGAGGTGACCCGTCAGGGCAGGCGACGCTACGCGGATGTCTATGTGGCAGTCGAAGAAGCCGAGGAGTATACGACCCTCCGGCTGGCGGACTCGGAGTTGGGCCACCATCCCGAAGAGGGAACGGATTTTGCGGCTCTGGAGAGGGGCTTGGTGTCGGTGACGCCGCTCCAGAGAGATCAGACGGATCATACGGAACGGGAACGATGGCAGGAGAAAATACAGCAAGTCGCGAAAAGCTGATCTTGGATCGTATCCTGACTCTGAAGCAGATGCTTCGGGAGGATGGGGAGGATCCGATCAGCCTGCACGAATTGGGCATTTGCTACAGCCTGCTGGGGAATTTCGCACGGGCTGCAGACTACCTGGCTCGTTTGTTGGAGCAAACACCGGACTACCTGGAGGGGGGCGCGGCCACGGGACTGCGCGCGTACTGCCTGATCCAGGTCTCCCGGTACGAAGAAGCCGAAGCGTTGCTCCGAGCACGCATTCCGGGAAGCCCAACGGACGTACGACTTCTCGCGATGCTTGCGTTCGTCCTCGAGAAGACCGGCCGGACGCAGGAAGCCATCGACGCACATCGACGCATCCTTTCTCTCGACCCGGCCAACACCAACAGCCTGAACTCTCTGGGCTACCTTCTCACCCTGCACGGGAGTGCAACCGACGCCGGTGAAGCCTATGACTCCTTGAAGAAGGCTCTCGAAGCCAGTCCCAACAACCCGGCGTATCTGGATTCGTTCGGCGTATTTCTGGCGCGGCGCGGACAGACGGACAATGCGCGTCGCGCACTCACCAAAGCCCTCCAGCGGGCGCCGCAGAACGCGGAGATCCTGGGACACCTCAAGCAACTTCTCGACCTCTGACGGGGCGTAGAACGATGAAAACCGCCGCAAGCTGCCGTGGTTTTCCGCCAATCGCGGCCGTGGGGTGGCTGGTGAGGCTATCGCTTTGCGCCCAAGGCGGGAGCGCTCAGGGCCGCGAAACACGCGCGGCGCTGTGAATCTCCTGAATGGCGCGAACGGTGAAGCTTCCGGAACGTACCTGCTTGAGACCATGTACAAGGGCCTCGGTTCCAGCCACCGTTGTGATGCAGAGGATCTTGTTGCGTATGGCTTCCTGACGGATGAGAAACGCGTCGTCGCGCGGCTGGCGCTGGTCCGGAATGTTCACGATCATCCGGATGTCCCCGCTGCGGATGCCCTCGAGCGGATTCGGTGAGCGGTTATCACGCAACTTGTGAAGGTGCTCCATCGCGATCCCGAACCCAGCCAGGTACTCGCAGGTGCCGGATGTTCCGTACAGCCTGTATCCCATTTGATGCAGCTCGCGCGCGCTTTCGACCAGGTGCGGCTTGGCCGGGTCCGCAACGCTGAGAAACACACCGCCCGTCTCCGGGATCGTGTCCCCGGCCCCGAGCATGGCTTTGATGTAGGCCTCGCCGGCCGTCTGGGCGATCCCCATGACTTCGCCCGTGGATTTCATCTCGGGTCCCAGGATGATGTCGGCGCCCGGGAACCGGGAGAAGGGCAATACGGCTTCTTTGACGGCGATCGTTTCGGGTTCCGGTCGTCCCAGAAGGTTCATCTGCGATAGCTTTTCTCCGCACATGAGGCGCGTTGCGATTCCGGCCAGGGGAAGTCCGATGGCTTTGCTGACGAACGGCACCGTTCGGCTGGCCCGGGGGTTCACCTCAATCACAAAGAGAAGCTCATTTTGAATCGCGAACTGAATGTTCAGTAGTCCAATTACGCCGAGCTCCAGGGCAATGCGCCGGGTAGCGTCCCGGATCTCTTCCAGCAGCTGAGGGGAGACCCAAACGGGCGGCAGCATACACGCGCTGTCACCGGAATGGACCCCGGCCTCTTCGATGTGCTCCATGATTCCGGCCACGAATACATCCTGACCGTCGGCCAGGGCATCCACGTCGATCTCCACCGCATCTTCGAGGAACTTGTCCACCAGGATGGGATGCTCCGGGTTGATGTTTTCTGCTTCGCGCATGAAACGTTCGAGACCCTGACGGTCGAAGACGATGGCCATGGCCCGCCCGCCCAGCACGTAGCTGGGGCGCACCAAACACGGATAGCCGATCCGGTCCGCGACAGCTTCGGCCTCCTCCAGGGTAAAGGCGATGCCATTGTCCGGCTGCCGCAGACCGAGCGCGCGCAAGAGCGAAGCAAAACGATCCCGGTCCTCGGCCCGGTCAATCGAATCGGGCTGCGTCCCGATGATGGGAAAGCCTGCGTCCGAAACACCGTGCGCGAGTTTCAGCGGAGTCTGCCCACCGAACTGCACAATGAGACCGGTGGGGCGTTCGTTCTCGCAAATGTGGAGTACGTCTTCGAGAGTCAGCGGTTCGAAGTACAGTTTGTCGGAGGTGTCATAGTCCGTGGAGACGGTCTCCGGGTTCGAGTTGACCATGATGGACTCGATGCCCAGGTCCTGAAGGGCAAACGAAGCGTGGCAGCAGCAGTAGTCGAACTCGATGCCCTGCCCGATCCGGTTCGGGCCACCGCCCAAGATGATCACCTTTCGCATGGGTCTGCTCTCGGACTCATCCTCGTCCTCGTAAGTTGAGTAGAGGTACGGCGTGTGGGCTTCGAATTCACCGGCGCACGTATCGACTCGCTTGTACACCGGCCGAACAGAAAGCTGTCTTCGATGAGCGCCAATCTCAGCTTCCGTGGTCGAAAGCAGCTTGAGCACACGATTGCGTTTGAGGTGGAGGGGCTCCGCAGACATCAGGGTGCCGAGGATCGATTCGCGCTGAACCAAGAAGGCGAGCTGGCGATCGGAGAATCCCGCCTGCTTCATGTGACGCAGGACATCCTCGGTCAGACCTCGGAAGTCGCGCACGCCGGTTGCCAGAAAGTCTAACTCGAGCTGGCAGAGGTCCTGAATCTGGTCCAAGAACCAGGGATCGATTCCGGAAAGTGTGTGGATTTCCGATACGGACATGCCGCCAGGGGTACCCTCCAGATGACGACGCAGCGCCTGGCGCACCAGAAAGATCCGCTCGGGGTGGGGGCGGCTGATGCATTCGCGGAGGTAGTTCTGGAGCTCCTCCGGTTTTTTTTCGAGTTCGACGAAGAGCAGGAGCTCCGAAAGACTCCCGTCCGATCCCAGACCACCACGACCGGTTTCGAGGGACCGGAAGGCTTTTTGGACGGATTCCTTGAACGTACGCCCGATGGCCATCGTTTCGCCCACGCTCTTCATCATGCTCCCGAGAGTGTCGTTGGAACCTGGAAACTTCTCGAAGGTGAACCGCGGCACCTTGGTGACCACGTAGTCGATGGAGGGCTCGAAGCTGGCCGGCGTGGTGCGCGTGATGTCGTTCTGTATCTCGTCGAGCGTATAGCCTACCGCCAGGAGTGCGGCAATCTTGGCGATGGGGAATCCCGTTGCTTTGCTGGCCAGGGCTGAGGAACGCGAAACTCTCGGATTCATTTCGATGACGATCATGTCACCGTTGGCGGGATTCACCGCAAACTGAATGTTCGAGCCGCCCGTATCCACGCCGATCTCCCTGATGATGGCAATGGCCGCGTCCCGCATGACCTGGTACTGAGGGTCCGTGAGCGTCTGTTGCGGCGCAATGGTGATGGAGTCCCCTGTATGCACACCCATCGGGTCCAGGTTTTCGATGCTGCAGACGATGACTACGTTGTCAGCCGAGTCCCGCATCACCTCGAGCTCGAACTCTTTCCAGCCCAGCAGGCTCTGTTCCACGAGGATCTGGTTCACCGGCGACGCTTTTAGGCCGTACCGAACCATGTGCACGAATTCGTCGTCCGTGAAGGCGATCCCCCCACCGGCGCCACCCAAAGTGAAGGACGGACGGATGATGAGCGGCAGGCCGATCTTGGCTCGGAAGTCAAGCGCTGTACCCTCGTCGCTGCAGAAGACCGACTCGGGCAGTCCCATGCCGATCTTCTGCATGGCCAGTTTGAACTCTTCGCGGCTTTCCGCTTTGCGAATGGCGGCCACGTTGGCGCCGATCAACTTCACGCCGCTCTTTTCCAGAAATCCGGAGCTGTGCAGGTCCATGACCAGATTCAGGGCCGTCTGCCCGCCCACGGTGGGCAAGATGGCGTCCGGCAGTTCCTTCTCGATGATCTTCTCGAGGATGTCGGCGCGCAAGGGCTCGATGTACGTGGCGTCGGCCAGCGACGGGTCGGTCATGATGGTGGCCGGATTGCTGTTGACCAGGATGGTGCGAAAGCCTTCCCGCCGAAGCACTTTGCAGGCCTGTGTGCCGCTGTAGTCGAATTCGCAAGCCTGGCCGATCACGATCGGACCGCTTCCGGGGATCAGAATGCTGCGAATGTCGGTGCGTTTGGGCATCCGAGGGACCTGTTCGGCAGGACAGAGCCGCGCGATCCGCCCTGGCTGTCCAGGACAATTCCCGTTCGGGGACGACTACAGCGTGTTGGCGCGGTTGTAGGCAGCGCAGGTGGCGCTGGCCAAGTCCGTTCCGCAGATGTAGGGGACGGGGTCGATACGGACCTCGCGGTTGAGGCGCACCTCGTAGTGCAGATGGGGCCCGGTGGCGCGCCCCGTCTTACCGACGCGCCCGAGCATCGTCTTGCGGTTCACTTCCATCCCCTCGCGAACAAGGATGGCCGAAAGGTGCGCGTACAGAGAGTAGTAGCCATTCTCGTGCTGAACGAGAACCGAAAGCCCGTATCCGGTGCGAGCGTACGCCACATCGACCACAACTCCGGCGCCCGTTGCAAACACCGGCGTCCCGTGCGGCACGGAAATGTCCAGGCCGGTGTGGAACTCGAGCCCCGCGCCGGTTACCGGATCGGCTCTTCTGCCAAAGAAAGACGTGTCCACCAGGTGAGGGTGGGGCCGGATGGGGCGACCAATCGGCATGAAGCTGAAGACCCCCGCGCCACGTCGAATGGACTCGTTGACCACGGCCAGCATTGGCGCATCCTGATGCAGAAAGTGCGCGAAGGTCCGCTGCGCGTACACGGGCGGGAGGTAGTCTGTGCCCGGACCCATGTCCAGGCGTTCGAGCACTTCACTCTCGAGTGCGCGCTTGGCCAGGCTGCGGGCGTCACTGCGACTGCTCTCTTCGGCCAGGGAAACGTCACGGACTCCCAGCGCGCGCGCCACTTCTCTCAACCGTCCCGCCAGATCGTCCTGGAGTTCCATGCCCTCTTCGATGCCCTTCTTCACGGAGAGGGCCGTGCGAAGATTCATCCCGTACATCAATTCGAGCCGGCTGATCTCGCGGCTGCGGACGGCCTGCCAGTAAACGCCGTAGCCAGCCAGGATGACCGCCAGGATGATCGTGCCGACCAAGAAGAAGATCATCGACCAGTTCAGCTGAAGGCTGATGACGCTCTCCTTTCCGTGGGGGATGACCATGATGGTCAGCCGCTCATGGCCCTTGTCCCGAACACGCTGCAGGGAATTGTCGATGTGGCGACCGACGGTTCGAGTCAGGAGTGATTCCTTGCGCGCCATGGAGGCGAGTTCGAGCTCTGGTGGGGGTCGGTCAATTGTTTTCTTACTTTACGGATGGAGGGCCGAGGAGGAACCGGACGGGTCGGTCGGGAGGGTATCATGGCAGGGAAAAAACCAGAGCAGGAAAGCGAGGCTTCGAGTGCCGAGCATCCGGAAGACCTCTTCGAGATGCGGCTGGAAAAGCTATCCTCCCTGAAATCCAAGGGACACAATCCCTACGACCTTTCATTTCAAAGGACCTCCACCACCTCCCTTCTGCTGTCGGTGCCCGAAGACGAGTTTGGAGAAACCACGAAATACAGGCTGGGCGGGAGAATTCGCTCACGTCGATTGATGGGTAAGGCCGGCTTCATGGACCTGGAGGACGAGAGCGGACGGCTTCAGCTCTACGGACAGAAGGCGCAGTTGGGAGACGAAGCTTTCGAGCTATTCAAGACGCTCGACTTGGGAGATATTGTTGGGGTTGAGGGCAACCTCTTTCGCACGAAGACGGGTCAGACCTCGCTGAACCTGAACAAGATCGAGCTGTTGGCCAAGTGTTTGCGACCCCTGCCCGCGGTCAAAGAGGTGGATGGGAAGACCTACTTCGCCTTCAGCGACAAAGAGCAGAGGTACCGTCGTCGCTACGTCGATCTGATCGTCAACCCGGATGTCCGCCGCACATTTGAGGTACGCTCGAGGGTCCTGGCGCATGTGCGGTCGTTTCTTACGGAGCGCGGCTTTCTGGAAGTAGAAACGCCCATGATGCACCCGATCCCCGGCGGCGCCTCTGCTCGCCCCTTCGTGACGCACCACAACGCGCTCGACCTGGAGCTGTACCTGCGCGTTGCGCCGGAACTGTACCTCAAGCGCCTTCTCGTTGGAGGGTTCGCGCGCGTCTTCGAGGTGAATCGAAATTTTCGGAATGAGGGGATCAGCTACAAGCACAACCCCGAGTTCACCATGCTGGAGCTGTACGAGGCCTACGGCGACATGAACAGCATGCTGCAACTGTGCGAGGACCTCATCGTCTCCACCGCGCGCCTCGTCACCGGCGGAACGAAGGTTCAGTACGAAGAGCACACGATCGATTTGACTCCGCCCTGGACGCAGATGACCTTCGTCGAAGTGATCGAGAAGCATTCGGGCGCACGATTTCGAGCCGACATGACCGTGGAAGAGGCGCGCGCGGAAGCCGCCAGGGCCGGCCTCAAGGATTCCGAGATGGCGGACGCTCGGACGGTCTGGACGATTGCCGAGGCGGTATTCGACGAGAAAGTAGAACGACACCTGATTCAACCCATCTTTGTGACCCATTATCCCAAAGAGCTTTCTCCGCTGGCGAAAACCTGGCCGGAGAATCACGAGTTTGTGGAGCGTTTCGAGCCCTACATCGTGGGGAGGGAGTTGGGCAACGCCTTCAGCGAACTCAACGACCCCATCGATCAGGCGCAGCGCTTCGAGGATCAGGTCAAAGCTCGGGAATCAGGCTCAGGCGAAGGCGGCTATATGGATCACGACTACGTCCGCGCGCTGGAGTACGGCATGCCGCCCGCCGGCGGTATGGGAATCGGGATCGATCGGTTGGTAATGCTGCTGACGGGGCAGCACAGCATCCGCGATACGATCCTCTTCCCCCTGCTGCGGCCGGAGAAGCCCTGACCCTGCCGCCAACGCGCTTGATCCTCCGCGCGCCGTCAGTCGCCCTTGAGTCCCAGGGCCTGCATCACATCGAAAACGAAATCGCTGGTGCTCCAGTTGGCGGATTTGTGCGTCACTCCCAGGCGCACCACGATCAGTTCTTGGTCCGGGAGGATGAACACATTCTGACCGTTGTATCCCGAGAAATAGAACAGGTTCTTGGGGAGTTTGAGGAATCGCCGATTGGCGGGCGCTTTGGGATTGTCCCGGCCCGCGTTCAGCCACGTTTGTGCCCCGTACTGTCCGTGCGAATCGGGAACCGGCGTGCGCATGTAGGCCACCCACCCGGGCGGCAGCAGTCGCTTCCCTTCCCAGACCCCGTCCTGGGCCAGGAACAGCCCGACCCGGGCCCAATCCCTCGCCGACGCGTACATGTAGCTCGAACCGACAAAAGTACCGCTGGGGTCCGGTTCGATGACCGCCGTTTCGATGTGCAGCGGGTCGAAGAGTCGCGTGCGGGCGAAGGTTTGCCCCGAAACGGCAGTTCCTCCTGAGGCCATCCGGATCATACGGGCGACCAGGTTTGTGTCCCCGCTCGAGTAGTACCACCGCGCGCCGGGCGGATGAGCGAGAGGTTTTCCCGCGGTAAAAGCCGCCATGTCCGCGTTCGCGTACAGCATCTCCGGGGCATCTCCGAACGGAGCGTACTCCTCGGTGAAATCGAGCCCGGACGACATTCGCAGCAGGTGGTCTGTCGTGATGCCTGACTTGCGTCCGTCGCCTTTCCATTCGGGCACGGGGGCCGCAGCGCTGACCGAAAGCCTTCCATCCTGGACCATCATCCCCGCAAGGATGGCCGTCACTGTTTTGGACATGGACCAACCCAGTACCGGCGTCTGCGGGCCGAAGCCCGGCGCATAGCGCTCCGCGATCAGTCGGCCGCGGTGAACGATGGCGACCGCCTGCGTCTGCCTGCGCCCGGTGGCGGGCTCGCTGAAGGCCCGGTCGAGCGCTTCGCGGAGCCGGGACACCTGAACACGCGTGCCGCCAAGGGAAAGGACCTCGCCTTTGGCACGATCTCCTGCCGCGCGCCGCTCGAATTCCTCAACCAGCGCCGAGCGATGTCCGCGGGGCCATTCTTCCTGTGCGCTTACCGATGCCGGCCTCCGGTAGCCTTTCGCCTGATCGCGGAGCTCCTGGGCCGTCTTCCCAACTGCAAGAGTGCACCCGAAGCCTTCCCGGTAAACGGCGAGGGTGGGGCTGAAGACACCCAGCGTCACAGATCGGACGGTCTTTGCCGTCGTGTCCACCCTGTTGGAAACCAATGAGAACATGGCGTGCGTCGGATCAATCTCCTCCCGAATGACCTGATTGGGATCCGGTCGCCTGGAAACAAAAAGCTGGGAGCAAAGGTACTTTGCCGAATAGCCGCTGCCTATTGGCGAGAGCAGCCACACGAGCACGAGCAACGATGTGATGAGCAGGCCGAGAGAGAGGCCCAGGATGAGGCGCAGTCGGTGTTTCAATGTTTTCTCCAGAGCCGCCCGTCTCCCATTCGTGGGGGCGACAGGCTGACATCTGACGGCCCCGTCGCCTCTTGTGTCAACGGCGTTCGGCGTGGTGGCGGGACTTCCCGAGCAGCCGGGCGACCTGCCCTCGGACGAACGGAAGGACCTCCTGCTCGAACCAGGGATTCCTCTGGAGCCAGGCAGTGTTCCGTGGCGATGGATGAACGAGAGGAACGAAGTCCGGAAGATAGTCGCGGAACGCGCGCACAGTCTCGGTCAGGGAGTCGCCCTGGCGTTCTCTGAGATAGAAAGCGTGCGCGTACTTGCCGACGAGCAGCGTAAGGCCGACGTTCGGCAGGAGCGCTCGCAGGCGTGCATGCCAGAGGGGAGCGCATTCCGGGCGCGGAGGTCGGTCGCCGGACTTGCCTGTCCCAGGGTAGCAGAAGCCCATGGGGACGATGGCGATTCGCTTCTCGTCGTAGAACTCGCGCTCATCCAAGTCGAGCCAGGAACGCAGGCGAACGCCGCTGGGATCCGACCAGGGCACACCCGACTCATGCACCCGCCTCCCAGGCGCTTGGCCCACAATGAGAATGGAAGCCGATGATGCCGCGCGCAGCACGGGCCTCGGTCCGAGTTCGAGATGCTCTTGGCAGACGCGACAGGCCCGGACTTCGCGCAGCAAGGCCTGAAGATCAGCCATCTCTTCTTACGATGAAGCGGACGCGAGGTGGTTACTGCATCGAAGCCCAGATGGCCAAGGGCCCGTTGGCCGTGACTGCTCCGTCCGGCTCAGCAAGCAGCGCCAGCCCCCCATCGGACCCGCGCGCCCGAAATCCCGAGGGGACCCCCGGGCACCCGGCGCCTGGCTCCCCAATCGCCGCCACCCGCAGCCGGATCCTCGCAACCCTCCCTTCGCTCCCGCCGAAGCCACAGGGACCCTCCCGGACCCCGAGACTTAACTCCCCGAGACCTAACTCGACAGCCCGCGGCACCGGTCCCCAACGCCACTGCGGTCCGTCCGCGCGGTCAGCTACAGCCGGTCGTGGCGCCGCACGAGTTGCACTTCAGACAGGAGCCGTTGCGCACCATCGTGAACTGACCGCATTCCGGGCAGGCATCGCCTTCGTAGCCCTGCATCCGTGCCAGCGTGCGGCTCGTGGCCTGCGTCTGAGCGCCGCCGGTCCGCGCGTTGCCGAGAAAGCCCTGATCGGGTGTCCCGCCGCCAGCCTCCGGCATCCACGAGAGCCGCTCCTCTGCCGGGCTGTCCGTGGAAGGCACTTCGCCCTCGGCCTCCAAGGCCGAAAGGGAATCCCGTTCTGGAAGGGCTGCCGGTTGTGCCGGCGTGCTGGCCGGAGTATCTCCTGCCCGATTGACGGCGTCCGCGCGAAGGTCCTCGAGCTCGACATGCGCCAGATCATTACGTCCCAGATAGGTGACCGCAAGCTCCCGGAAAACGTAATCGATGATCGAAGTCGACATCTTGATGTGGGGGTTGCCCTGGACGATCCCGTTGGGCTCGAAACGCGTGAACACGAAGGCCTCGACGAATTCATCCAGTGGAACTCCGTACTGAAGCCCGAGCGAGATGGCAATGGCGAAGCTGTTCATGAGCGAGCGGAAGGCCGCGCCTTCTTTGTGCATGTCCAAGAAGATCTCTCCAAGGCGTCCGTCTTCGTACTCGCCCGTACGCAGGTAGATCTTGTGGCCGCCGACCATGGCCTTCTGGGTGTACCCGGCGCGACGGTTGGGCAGGCGCAGCCTCGTGGCTTCGCGGTACACGATCTTCTCTACGACACGCTCGACCATGGAAACCCGCTCCCGATCCCCATCCGCTTCCACAAGCACGCTGTCATCATCCGTCTGGTTGTTGAGCGGCTGCGAAAGCTTGCTCCCATCTCGATAGATGGCAATTGCCTTCAGCATCAGTTTCCAGCTCAGCTCGTGTGCATCCAGGACATCAGCGACGGTGGCCTCGTTCGGCAGGTTGATCGTCTTGGAAATGGCGCCGGACAGAAACGGCTGCGCGGCCGCCATCATGCGAATGTGGGCCGTGTAGTGCAGGCTGCGGGTTCCGTAGCGACCGCAACGCGTGGCACAGTCGAAGACCGGATAGTGCTCCGTGGAAAGATGCGGAGCGCCCTCTATAGTCATGGTGCCACAGACGTAGTCGTTGGCCTCGCGAATTTGTTCGCGACTGAAACCCAGGTGACCCAGCAGATTGAAGTCAGGCGCCTCGATCTCCGAGCCCAGACCCAGAGTCTCCTTGAGAAAGGAGTCCCCGACCGTATAGCGATTGAAAACGAAGGCCAGGTCGAAAGCGAAGGGCAGGGCTTCCTCGATGCGCTGAAGGACCTCAGGGGTGAAACCGCGAGAGCTCAGGGATTCATGATTGATGTGCGGTGCGCCCTTCAGTGTGGCGTGACCCTTGCAATAGTTCACGATCTCCAGGATCTCGGCGGTGGAGTAACCCAACCGCCGCAGAGCCGGCGGGATGGATTGATTGATGATCTTGAAGTAACCGCCGCCCGCCAGTTTCTTGAACTTCACCAGGGCAAAATCCGGTTCGATGCCCGTGGTATCGCAGTCCATGACCAGGCCGATGGTCCCGGTCGGAGCAAGGACCGTCACCTGTGCGTTGCGATAGCCGTGCTGCTCCCCCAACTGAAGCGCGCGGTCTGCTTCGGCTCGCGCTGCCTTCAGCAGCTCGGGTGGAGTGTGAGCCGCGTGGATGCCGACCGGACGCACGGTCAGTCCTTCGTACTCTTCGGGGGGCGTATCGTAGGCAGCCCGACGGTGGTTTCGGATCACCCGCAGCATGTGTTCGCGGTTGCGCTGGAACTCGGGAAACGGGCCCAACTGGCCGGACATCTCGGCGCTGGTGGCGTATGCGTTCATGTGCATGATGCCGGTGAGCGCCCCGGCGATGGCCCGACCCTCGTCGGAATCGTAGGGAATGCCCATGACCATGAGCAGGGAGCCGAGGTTTGCGTATCCGAGGCCGAGGGTGCGGTACCGGTAGGAAAGGTCCGCGATCTCCTTGGATGGGAACTGCGCCATCGTGACGGAGATTTCGAGTGTGATGGTCCACAGGCGCGTGGCGTGTCGGTAGCCGATGTCGTCGAACTCCAGACGTTCCGGATTCAGAAAGCGGATCAGGTTGATGGAGGCGAGGTTGCAGGCCGTGTTGTCGAGGAACATGTACTCGGAGCACGGGTTGCTCGCATTGATGCGGCCTCCTTCCGGACAGGTATGCCATTCGTTGATCGTGGTGTCGTACTGGATTCCGGGATCCGCGGAAGACCACGCGCTGTAGGCAATGTCTTCCCAGAGCTTGCGGGCTGATACTTCGCGCATGGCCTTAGGTGACCGGTGGTCCTGCGCCGCCCTTGCTTTCTCGGTCCTCCAGTACAGAGGCCAGGGATTGTCCCGATGCGCTGCGTCCATGAAGGAGTTGGTCACCCGCACCGAATTGTTGGAATTCTGCCCGGACACCGTCTGATATGCCTTCGACTGCCAATCGGTCGTCATTTCTTCGAACAGGATTTCCGTGTATCCCTGGCGGGCCAGGTCGAGGACACGCTGGATGTAGTTCTCCGGAACCTGCGCGCGACGCGCCTCCCGCATGGCCCGAGCAAGGTCCATATTCTCGCGGGGATCGAAGCGTTGCGTCTCATCGGCAAAGGAGTGTGCCGCCTTCATGATGGCATTGAGGTGGCGGTTGGCCAGGCGCGAACCTGCGACCAGGGCGGCCACCTTCTGTTCTTCGTTCACCTTCCAGCCGATGAACTCTTCGATGTCGGGATGGTCCATGTCCAGCGAGACCATCTTTGCGGCCCGCCGCGTTGTGCCGCCCGATTTGATGGCGCCCGCCGCCCGATCTCCGATCTTGAGAAAGCTCATCAGGCCCGAGCTGCGCCCGCCCCCGGACAGGGGTTCTCCCTCTCCGCGCAGGTTCGAGAAGTTGGTGCCCGTGCCGGATCCGTACTTGAAGAGGCGCGCTTCCCGCACCCACAGATCCATGATGCCGCCCTCATTGACCAGATCATCGCCGACGGCCTGAATGAAGCACGCGTGCGGCTGCGGATGCTCGTAAGCAGATTCGGAGCGGGTCAGTTCTCCGGTGCGCGGGTCCACATAGTAATGGCCTTGACCGTGACCGTCGATCCCGTAAGCCCAATGGAGTCCCGTGTTGAACCATTGCGGAGAGTTGGGCGCCGCGATTTGGGCGGCCAGCATGTAGTACATTTCTTCATAGTAGTTGAAAGCGGCCTCCTCGGAGTCGAAGTAGCCATGTTTGAAGCCCCAGTAGGTCCAGCAGCCGGCCAGGCGATGGAACACCTCGTGTCCGGAGACTTCGGAGCCGTAGCGTTCGCCCTCGGGCAGCCGCTCGAGTTCGACCTCATCGGCCACGCGCCGCTGCAACCATTCGGGAATTCCCGCTTCGGCAAACGGGCGCAGACGCTTGGGGACTCCCGCTTTGCGGAAGTACTTCTGGGCCAGAATGTCGACCGCCACCTGCGACCATTCGGCGGGCACTTCGATGTCCTTTGCTTCGAAAACGACCGTGCCGTCCGGGTTCACGATTCGCGAGGTTCGCTTGGCCCACGTGATTCGCGTGGCCACGCCGCCCGACGGCGCTCCTGAGTCGGATGTTTTACGGGTGAAAAAACGATCGATGCGCATCTCGTGCTCCTGCTCTCCCAATCAAAGGAAAATGTGCGCCCCCGGTAGAGGTGACAGTGACTTCTCGGATGTATACTACTTTTTTGTGGCCCGCTAAGCGGGACGCAAGCCGGTCGCACAAGCCCGAGTAGATTATGTCACATAAGCAAAGGGATTCGGCGAATAAAGAACCCGTCCCGGGATCGGTCAAATGAAAAGTTTGCCGGGGTCGCCAAAGTGGGCTGACGCGCTGGGAAAGGCATCGCCCAAGTGTCCGGAAGGGCCGGGGAGGGGAGTGGGCCGCCCGCGCAGGCCGAATTTCGCTGGCCGGACCTTCAGGAGGCCCCTGTGTTTGTGGTCCTGCTCACGTACGTAAGACCCCTCGAAGAGGTGGATGCGGCCATGAAGGCCCACATGAGCTTTCTGCGCGCCAGATACAAGGATGGCACCTTCATCGTGTCAGGCAGGCGAATCCCGCGCTCGGGCGGGGTGATCCTGGCCCGCGCGTCCGACCGGAAGGCCCTGACCGCCATCATGGACCAGGATCCGTTTGTGGCGAGGGGTCTGGCCACCTACGAGATCGTGGAGTTTCGGGCGAGCCAGTACGACCCGGCGTTTGCGGTGTTTGTGGGGGAGGAGTAGGGGCGATCGGTGGGCTGCCACTGGAAGGTGTTCCGTGGATTCTGGCATTGTCCGTCGGCCTCGCACATCTGCAGCCCAACTCCGAACGCGTCCTCGCTCATCCTGCTGGGGTAGCCGAACATGCACAGACTTCTCGTAGAAACGGACGATCTCAGGGATATCTGACGCGAACACCTGAATCTGGTCGGGAGCAAGGGCGCGCACAACCAATATTCGTGCGCGGCCCTTCACCCGAGTACACTGCGACCCCATGCAGTCTACCTTGCATGCATCCTACAGAGTACAGGCTCCTGGAGAATGCGCTTACGGGTCAACGGCGACTCCCGACGGGATGAACCCCGGACCGGTAGCTAGGCCTTGCCCAGGCAGGAAGCGTTCGATCTCTCTGCGCTGCCCAGTCCGGAGCACCCGGAGGAAATCCTGTGCGCAAAGACGATCGGCCATGGGCAACTCACCGCGACTACGCTCCTCGTCCTGAGTCCGTCTGCATCCAGACGTTCCGGAGCGCGATTAGCAGGAACAACACTCCCATTGCCGCTTTGCTGCTCATTCGTAGCCTATGAACGTTTCAGGGTGCTGCCCGGTTCGTTTGTCTGCGTATCTGTCGGCTCGCTGCGCAGGTGAGGTCTGGCGGTTGCTCCACCCTACGGTCAGTTCGGATCCTCAACGTGCAGGCTCCCGGATTCGATCCCTACCCGGACAACTGCCCACGTGTGTTTGCATTCGAGCAAAATCTGATACTTGTGGCCGCCGAATTGAGCTTGGATCTCCGCCAAGTTCTGATCGTCTATGTCGCTCATGTAGACTCGTGCCGCCTTGCGCAGGACGGTCCGAGGAACCGATCCAAGAATTCGGTGGCAGCCTTGAGAGCAAGCCTGTCCGGCGCCCTCAAGCGTCCATGGACAATCATCTTCTTGCTTGGAGCGGACAGCGCAGACTCACTACCGCCCAGTAGGAGGTGGGAGGCGACAAGTAGAGCGCACGTTCTCTTCACTCTCTCGCTCATCGGCACTTGTCCAAAAGCTTCTGCCCTTTGGGCAAACTGCCCATCCATTGCCTCATCGACATGACCGCGTGCGGGAGGCGGGCGGTGGCACAGAGACTGCTTCGTGCCCGGACCAAGAGCAAGAGCCCCTACTTCTCCCCCGGTCGCCCCTGATTGCCCATCAGAAAGCGCAGACCCGACTCGACGATCGTGCTGCCTTTCTGCACGGCCTGCTTGGCCGATTGTTCGATGAGGTCACCGGCCATGGCGGAAGCCAGAGCCTCCTTGAAACCTTCGCGCACTTCGTCCCGGAACTCCGGTTTGAGCTCCCGGCCGGCTTCGAGCACGCCGGCGCGCAGCCGTTCCTTCATGGCATCGCCGAGTTCGTCGAGCTCCGCCTTCAGGCGCTCCTTGAGTTTCCAACGGAAGAGGAGGAGCGCGGACAACCAGGTCAGTGCGCTCGAAAGAATGGCCGTGCCCACGACGAGCAGGACCTGCTGCAAAAGTTCAGGGGCCACGCATCTTATCCAACCCGGCAAGGAGTCCCGTCAAGGCGTTTTCCCGTGCTTCGGCGACACCGCGCACTTCGAGCAACTCGGGCGGGATTTCCGAAAGGAAGCGCGACGGCTCGGCCAGCGTCATCTCGCCGAACTTGCGACGCCCGGCGGCGAGCGTCAGAAACAACTCCTCACGCGCGCGGGTGATACCCACGTAAAACAGGCGACGCTCCTCTTGCAGTGAGGCTTCCGGATCGGCAGACTCCGACAGCGAGCGTGCCGCGGGTAGGAGTCCTTCCTCCAGGCCCGTCAGAAACACGACCGGGTACTCCAATCCCTTGGCCAGATGAAAACTCAGCAAATGGACGCGACCGCTGGGATTTTCGTCGTCGTTGTCCGTGGCCATGAGACTCAGGCGACCGAGGAAACCAAAAAGGTCCGGTTCTTCTCCGTCCGCGCGCGCCGACTCCTCGAACTGCGCGGCCATGTTGACGAGTTCCGAGAGGTTCATCATGCGCGCGGTGACCGCCTTGTCTTCGCCCCCTTCGCGGCGGAACTCGGCTTCGAAGTTCACTTCCGCAAGAAGCGTACGCATGGCATCGGTGAGGCGTTTGGCCTGAGCGAACTCGCGCCGCAGGCGCTCGAGCAGCCCCGCGAACTCGACGATGGCCGCCACGGTGTCCGGTTTGATGCCCCGAACCAGGCCCGGTTCCGCCATCATCTGAACGAGCAGGTCCCACAGGGCGGGGCGGTTCTCGTCCGGGAGACCCATGAGGTGGTCGTGCAGCTTCCCCAGGGACGTAGCTCCAATCCCCCGACGCGGGCGGTTGATGATGCGTTTGAGGCTGAGCTCGTCGCGGGGGTTGGCGATGGCGCGTAGGTACGCGACCAGGTCCTTCACCTCGCTGCGGTCGAAGAAGCGATACGCTCCGATCACGTGGTGCGGAATGCCCCGTCTGCGAAACTCCATCTCGAAGGCGCGCGATTGGTAGTTCGTTCGATAGAGGAGCGCAATGTCGGCCGGACGGCGGTGGTCCTTGCGGAGCAATTCCTCGATCGTGACCGCCACCTGGGCGGCCTCATCCGTTTCGTCTTCGCACATGAGCTGCACGATGGGGCGGCCCCGTTCGCTCGTTGGCTTGAGTTCTTTGTCGACGCGACCGGTATTGTTGGCGATGACCGCATTGGCAGCCTCCAGCACCACGGCCGTCGAGCGATAGTTCCACTCCAGGCGGATCTCCGCGGCCCCCCGGAAGTCCCTTCGAAAGTTGCGGATGATGCTGACATCCGCCCCGCGCCAACCGTAGATCGACTGATCGTCGTCACCAACCACGCACAGATTGCGGCCTTCGCCCACGAGAAGCCGCAGCAGCGAGTACTGGGTGGGGTTTGTGTCCTGGAACTCATCGACCAGGAAGTGCTGGTGCTTGCGGTGAAACCGCGCCAGGGCTTCGGGGTGGGAGGCAAAGATCCGCTGAGGCAACAAAATCAGGTCATCGAAGTCGACGGCGTTGTTGGCGCGCAGGGCTTTCGTGTAACGGTCGTGGATTTCCAAAAACAGGTCGGCCTCCGGCCCGTGATCCTCAGCAAAGGCTTCCGGCGACTGTCCTGAATTCTTGCAGAGGGAAAGGCGAAAAAGGATGCCGTCATCCCGAATGGTGGAAGGATCCAGCTTCAGTTCGCGGTAGATGTCGCTCAACAGCGCGAGCGCGTCGTCCTGAGAAAGGATCGAGAAGGGCAGGCGGTAGCCCGGAAGTCGCGTGATTTCTTCTTTGAGGATCCGGTTGCCCAGGGAGTGAAAGGTGGAAACGATCATCCCGCGCAGTTGGGGGCGCTTCATCATTTTCGAGAGGCGCTCTTTCATCTCTCGCGCGCTGCGGTTGGTGAAGGTCACGGCCACGATGGAGGACGGGGGTATCCCGCTGCCCACCATCTCCTGGATCCGGTGCGTGATCACCCGTGTCTTCCCGGTGCCCGCGCCCGCAAAAACGAGCACGGCGCCGCGCACCGCCTGCACGGCCTCCCGCTGCTGTGGGTTGAGTCCCCGCACGCGGAGAGGTGACATAACGCCAAGCCGTCGGGTCAATCGAAAAGTGCCTCGGTTTTTGGTTGTCCCGCCCCTGGGTGTCAGACCCAAATCCCCGGTGGATTCTATTTCGGCGATTCTGGATTCCGGCGACGACGTTCTGCGCGCCGGTCGCGTCGCGCTTCTTTGCAACCAGGTTTCTTTCAGCTTCGAGAAACAGGACTACCTGTATCGACTCCTCGGGCGCCGGGGAAACCTCGTGCGGTGTTTCCTTCCGGAGCACGGGCTCTTTGCGGAGCTCCAGGATCAAGTGCCGCTCGATGACCCGGGCGTCTATGCGGCCGGTGGGACCGACTTTGTTTCGCTGTACGGCTCGGCAGAGTCCTCTCTCTCTCCGCATGCGGATAAACTCGCGGACATTGACGCGCTGGTCGTGGACGTGCAGGATGTGGGCGCGCGCTACTACACGTTCTTCGTCTCGACCGTCTACCTGTTGCGCGCACTCGCGCGGGTTCGACCCGGCGCCGTCGTCTGCGTCCTGGATCGACCCAATCCGGCGGGGCGCCAGGTGGAAGGAACTCCGCTCCCGGCCGAGTACGAGTCCTTTGTCGGACTGGCGGGTATGGTGCATCGCCACGGCCTCACGCTGGGCGAACTCTGCCGGCTCTTTGCAGCCGAGGAGTCCTGGCCTTTGGAACTGCGCGTTCTTCCCGCGGCCGGCCCGACTTTTCCGGGCCATGACGGTGTGTTCGACGT
>CAZPFB010000045.1:0-43035 GCA_964585735.1 uncultured Leptospiraceae bacterium | reverse complement strand
GTCCGACGTAAAGGCCGTGGTCACGTACGCATTGTCCGGATTCGAGTAGTCGTAGCCGTGCACGAACCACACGAGGGGCTCACCGCCGTACGTGGATTGCTTGTACGCATTGCCCGTTCGCACCAACTCCAGAAGGTCGTTCTCAATCAAGCCGAGCACCCGCGCGCGCTCCCCTTCCGGGTTTGCGGCAAACTGCGTGGACGTAAATATCATGTCGTTGCCGCCCAGCGAAACAATCATCCAGCGCAGCCCTGCGCCGCCGCGTCGGATGACTTCGAAGTGCAGTCCCGAACGAACTGTGTACCGGAGGCGCTGACCCGCCACCGTGGCTGCAGTCAGATGGAAGCCGTAGTCGTCCTCCAGGAAGTCGCGCAGGTCTTTGATCAGGGGCTGACCAATCGCGAGATCGGTCCAACTGTCGCCGAGCAGCCCAAAAGCAGTGCTGCGACCGTGAGCGCACTGCGCGGCAGACTCACACAGAAGGGTGGCCAGCGGATCGGAAAAGGTATCCTTGCGCGTGTCACAGCCGGCGAGAAGAATCGCGACTGCAAGGAGCAGGCAGGCGATCGGTTTGGTCATACCACCACTCTCGGGAAGGATTCGAGGACGCGTGTGGTGATCTCGTAGTTGATGGTGCCCGCCTGATCGGCCAGGTAGTCCGCCGTTGGCTCACCGTCCTCCTCCCGCCCGATGAGGACCGCCTCGGCGCCGACTTTGACCTCTGCGTGGTCGGTCACGTCCGCCATGATCATGTTCATGCACACCCGCCCCACGACGCGCGCGCGGCGATTGTTGATGGATACGAAGGAACGGTTGGAGAGCTTGCGGTCGTAACCTTCGTAGTAGCCCACCGGCAACACGGCGATGCGCATGTCCCGGTCGGCCCGATACGTGCAGCCGTAGCCGATGCACTCGTCCCGACGCACGCGGTTGATGTGCACGACGCGCGTGGTCCAGCGCATGACCGGACGCAGCGCGGCCGGCGCGGAACTGATCGTCCTGGCCGAAATGCGGGTCTCGCGCGAAGGCCACAGGCCGTAGAGGGAGATCCCGACGCGCATGATGTCCAGCCGTGCTTCCGGCAGGAGTAGCGCGGGCGCGGAAGCGCAGGCGTGTCGAACGAGCCGGCGCGGCCCCGCCGCCGCTTCCGCTTCGCGGCACGCTTCGGCAAATCGTTCCAACTGACGATGGGCGTACTCCTGATCCGTCACGTCCTCGACGTTGGCAAAGTGAGTCATGATGCCCTTCCAGGGCAGACCAGGATCGGAGGCGAGGTGGCGCAGAACGCCGTCGAGTTCATCCGAGTGGGAGCCGAGCCTCCCCATGCCCGTGTCGACCTTGAGGTGAAAGGGAACGCCGGGCGCCCCCTGCGACAGCTCGCGAACGTCTTCGCTGCTGGAAACGACGACCTGAACGCCGGCGAGCGCGCGCAGCCGAGGGAGCTCCTCCGCTGCAAAGCGACCCATCACGAGAATCGGAGTGTTGCGGTCCTCGGTTCGCGCCGCTTCGGCCTCCGCGAGGCTGTTGACGCCGAACCAGTCGGCCCGCCCACGGAGAACACGTACGACTTCCGGCAGGCCGTGCCCGTACGCGTTTGACTTTACGACGGCCATGAAGGCGCTCGCGGGCGACATCTGCCGAAAGCAAGCGACGTTGGACAGCAGAGCGGCCGAGTCGATCTCGACTCTGGTGTGACCCTCTATCAGGCCGGGAGCAGTTCGGGGGTCGGCGGTCGGGGCCTCCAAAGTACTTGCCTCCGGTCGCCATGGTTGGAAAACCGGTCCCCACCGCAAGTTGTTGAGCAGATCATGAAGAAACTCCGCAAACCCCGCAAAGTCCGGATCAACGTTGCCGCCAAACGCGCCAAGCGGGCGCTGCGCACCAAAGCCAAACGCGCCCACCGTCGCGGGACCGGCTTCAAAGACCTCGAAGAGAGCTGATCTACCTCAGCGGGACGAGGCTGTTTGGGGTAGCCGGTGGGCCACCCGACCGGAGGTCGCCCGAGGCAGCGGGCAGGGGTTGACCGAAAGGGCCTTGTGAGCGGGTTCGCTTCCCCTGAAACGCAGCGGCCGAACACTCTCCCCTAACTGCGCGGAGCCGTTTGGAGTCCCACAGGATCGTCCGGCAGGGCGACTTGAGCATCAAAGGCAGCTGCGGGTAGCGGGTTGGTCCGGCACACGGCGAAGGATGGGGGAATACTGGTGAGAGGACCGGCCGGCGATGGAATACGACCTCTGGACCTGTATGTATGCGCCGTCAAAAGCCGCCGACGGCAAGCTGGCGACAGCATGGTCGGAAGGCGCCCTTGCCCTGGAGGATCGGTTCGGTTGGCAAACCATCAGGCCCGCCTGGAAATGGCCTTCTCGGTCCTACGAACGATACCTGGTTGCCTTCGAAATTCTGAGCGTGTATCCGGGGACTCGATTTGATGATACTCTGATTTCGGAAGTGTCCAATTAGTGCCGACGACATGGAAGACGACTCAAGCAAGGAAGTCGTCCGCTCACTCCTCGAAGAGTTCCCGACCTTCCGGCTGGGCGAGTACTATCCGGCTGATGAGAACCTGGGGGAAGGCTGACTGCCCCGTCGCCGATTGCGACAAACCCACGACCCACAACGTGCCCAAATGTCGCGAGCGGATTTGTGTGATCGTGCGCGAACCGCGTTGACTTCCGGTACATCCCTGGGAGACTGAAGAGCACGGAGGGACGGTCGCGTGGAGGGTGTGGTCGACAGCGAGTTCCAAACCGAGGCGCAGCGAGCCGTGCTGGGCCTGCCGGTTTGGCTGGCCGCCTGCCTGCTGTAGTTTCTGATTCGACTGGTGCGCCGCCGCGGCGATTCGCAATGAACCTGCGGGCCACGTTCACCAACGATCGCAAAGGCGGCCGAATCGCCTCCGCATGGCCGACGGAACCCATGCCGCCGCCGCGTCACGCCTCCATCAAAAGCACCGTCGACCCGGTCGTCTCCCGCGACTCCAGCGCCGTGTGCGCCCTGGCAGCTTCGCGCAGCGGGTAGGTCTGTTGCACGCGCGGCCGCACTTTGCCCGTGCGCACCATCGCGAAGAGGGCCTGCGTTCCGTCCCGGATCTCCTCGGCGTTGCTGTAGTAGTCCTTGAAACCGGCGCGCGTGAAGTAGAGAGATCCTTTCTGGCTGAGCACCAGCGGTGCAAAGGCGGGTATGGGTCCGGAGGCATTGCCGAAGCTGACGAGCATCCCGCGCGGACGCAGGCAATCGAGTGAGGCTTCGAACGTGTCGCGGCCGACCGAGTCGAAGACGACGTCGACGCCTGCGCCACCGGTGAGTTCGCGCACGCGATAGGACACATCCTCCGTCCGGTACAGCACCGTATGCTCGCAGCCGTACTCCCGCGCAAGCGCCGCCTTCTCCGGAGAGCCCACGGTGCCGATGACGCGCGCGCCGAGCGAGCGCAACCACTGCATGGCGATGAGTCCGACGCCGCCGGCGGCCGCGTGCCACAGGACCCACTGGCCTGGACGCACGGGGTAGGTGCGCCGAACCAGATACTCGACCGTGCAGCCTTTGAGCATGATTCCGGCCGCGGTCACCGCGTCGATTTCGGTTGGCAACTGCACCACTCGCTCTGCGGGCATCACCCGAAGTCCTGAGTACGAACCGACGGGACTGGTCGTGGCGTAAGCGACCCTATCGCCCACAGCCAGATTCTTCACCTGCGCCCCGACCTCCTCAACTACGCCCGCGCCCTCCACTCCCGGCGTGAACGGCAGCGGCATGGGGTACAGACCGGTGCGCTGGTAGACGTCGATGTAGTTGAGGCCGCATGCGGACTGGCGGATCAGGACGTCGCCAGGACCCAAAGACGGCAACGCCACCCGCGACACAACGAGCACCTCCGGACCGCCATGTGCGGAAACGACGATGGCCTCAGTTGTTCGGCCCGTAGCGGCAGCCATCCGGTCTGTCTACGGAAGCGCGTTTCCGAGCGCAAGCCAGGAACCGTCTGCTTTCAGGAAGCTCGCATCGATGCGACCCGTCCCGTTCAGGTCCGAGAGCAGCGCTGCGACGAAGTCTCCCGTGGCGACCACGTGCGCTCCACTGAAGAGCAGGCCTCCCAGGTTGCGAAAGACGACGCCCCGTCCGTCGACACGGTTGGCCAACACGAGTTCCGCAAGTCCGTCCCCGTCCAGGTCTGCAGCGGCCAGGTGTCTGGCAAAGACATCCGAAGGGATCCCATCCATGCCGCTGTCCAACTGGTGGACGTCGAACACGAACGGCGTGGCGACGGAGGAAGTGAGTATGCGCAGATGAGTCCCCGATTCAGTGATCGTGACGATCTCCGGTCGCCCGTTGCCGTCGAGGTCGGCCACAACCAGCCCGAAGCCCGAAAGGCCGCTCACCACCCGCGGCGCAGCGAAGCTGATCGCAGAGATGGTGCTCGTGTTCTCGTAGACGGAGATGCTGTTTGCGCTCAGGAAGTCGTGCGCGACCACCAGGTCCGGCTTTCCGTCCCCGTTGAAATCGCCCGCGGCCAGGAAAGCGGGACGGACGGCGGCGGGAACCGTGCTGCCGACGAACGAGAGGCTGCCCGGCGTCGAAGTGTTGCGCCACACCGAAAGGGAACCTGCCGAACGATCCGCCGTGATCACATCGGCCAGTCCGTCGCCGTCAAAGTCCGCAAGGAGCACATCGGTCGGTCCCGCGCCCACGGCAAGCGTAGTGCCCGCGGCAAAGGTGATGCTGCCCGCGGTCGTGTTTCGCAGGAGTTCCAACTGACCGGCCAGAGGATGCACGAGGGCAAGATCGACTCGTCCGTCACCGTCCAGGTCCGCGCATCCCAAGGCCCGCGCCCCGGCGTGAGCAAGCGGGACCGATCCGGCCGCGCCCAGCACGACGGGCGCGCCCGAAGACTCGTTCGGGAGGACGCGCAATTCCGCAGTGGACGCAAGCGCCACGATGGCCTCGGCCGGACCGTCCTGATTGAGGTCGCAGGAGAGCGCGCTCGAACCGGCGCCGGCCGTGGCATTCACCGGCGCTTCGAACAGGGCGGTCTCATCGCTGAGGGAAATCGGAAGGAGGATCGAGGGCAGGTCCGGCGCCTCGAAGCGTACGGAAACCGACTCGGTCGTGAAATCGGGATCGGACGCCGCGGTCACGGTGATCGCTTGATAGGAGGTCTGGTTTTCGGGTGTGAAGGTGATGCTTGCGGGAGTCACCGCCAGCCTGCCTGCATCGGTTGTCGAAAGCGCAAACGTGGTCGCTTCCTCCAATGCAAAATCCGGGCGCACCCACAGTACCGTCGAGCCGCTGTTTTCCGACAGCGTGGTGCTTCCGGTCACCTGCATGGAAGGAACGTCTGCGTCTTGTAGAACGATGCGCAGCTGAATGTCGGGGATGCCCTCGCTGTGAATCGTGACCGTGGCACTCTCCGACGTGATGTTCGGATCCGCCAGAGCCGCCAGCGAGAGCGTCTGATCCACGGTGCTGTTCGAGGGCTCGAACGTGAGTGTGGACGCCTCCAGACCCGAAACGGTCAACGAAGGAAGGTCGCTTCGAGCTGTCACGGTTCGCGTCTCGTTCTGCGCCTGATTGAATTTCAATCGGAGCGGCGACGTCTTGCCTTCCAGAAGCAGCGGTGGGTACCTGGTGACCAAAAGCGACGAGCGCACGTATCCCGCTGCTTCCGCTTCAATAGCACCCGAAATCACGCTGGTGCTGACGGTCAGCAGGCTGCCGCTCCGGCCGCCGCCAATACCGATGGTTACCACAAAGACCGCAATCGTCTGTGCGTTTTTCTGGACGGTGGCCGTGAAGCTCACCGAGCCACCGGGGATGGTCATGTCGATGTTCCAGAATCCTTCCTGATCCGTTGTGCAGACCCAGGTGCCGCCACCACCGGAAGGAGCAAAGGAAACACGGGCGTTTTCGAGCGGTGAGCCGCTCTGCTCTCTCAGGCGTCCGGACAGGGCGACCGTCTCGCGACCGTCACGGAGCGCCCGCCCGACCGCCACGAGCATATTGGCTTCGAGCAGGTTCTCTCCGGACAGACCTCCGCGGCAGGCGCCGAAAGATGACGCGAGGATAAGAATGATGGATGCTAATGGTTTAACTCTTAGAATGTCCATGTCAAAGCCACTCCAAATCGAGAGGTCCTGTCGAAGGGAACGACCGCCTGAACCTTCCAGGCGGTCGCATCGAAGAAATTCCACGCGTACAGCCCGGCGAAAGTGAGCGCGAGCGCGTCCGCATTCCTGGTTGCCACGCGGGCTTCCTGGGCGGCCGCCCGACCGGTGTTGTAGGCGACGAGGGAGAGCCAGGTCGTCTGTTCTCCCATCACGTTGGCAAGCCCGCTCCAGAGGAGCGCGCCTTCATAGGTGCGACTCGCATTCTGCCTTCTGCCTTCCTGCCCGCGAAACCCGATGAGCGTTAGGGTGGCCGCCCCGAAAAAAGCTGCGCCGCGGACGTGGCTGCCGCCGTGCCACTGCTCCCAGCCGGGAACCAGGGTACGCCAGGCAAACCCCCGCTTGGATGAGGGCTCTTGCATACCCTTCTCAACAGATGAGACGGGCGTCCTATTCTCCTGTTTCCTGTATTCTGCGACTTTTTCTTGAACGATGCGGTCGATTTCTGCTCGGGACAGGGCCGGAGGCCAGGTGACGGGGCCGATGGCCACCCGAAAGACCTCCCCGGTTCGGTACCGCTGCACCTGGCCGTTCCGGAAGACGACGAGCGTCCCGTCTTCGCCGGGCAGCGTGACCACGTTCTCAAGACGGCTGCCGTTTTTGAGAAAGACGGTATCAGCGGACAGCGGCGCCCGAAGGGCCCCGGCGAGGAGCAACAGAAAAGCGACCCACAAAAGTCCGCTCGGGAGCCCGTTCCCAGCACGAAGGAGGGCCAAAGACCGAGGCGCCACCATGGCACCACCCCGACCTGCCATCCGGTCCGGGTCAAGGCGATTCGAAACAAACAGCCGGACGGCGGCAGGAGCTCTTGGTTCGCCTACAGCGCCTTCGCGCTGCTCACGAGGGCATTCGGCACTTCCACAACGCCGTGGATGGTGTGGACGCGGGTGCTCCGGCGACCGCGAATAAGAAACCCGCGGTACGCTCGGCCGTCCTGGAGCACAACGCGAGACAGGTGGCCGTAGTGACGAGCGAGCTCGGCCTCATCGGGAAAGCTGCGGTACGGATCGATGGTGCGCAGGCCCTTCTCGGCCCGCTCCTGCTCTTCTGCCAGGCCCTCCCACTCGGCCGCCTCCATGGCGGAAAGAGCATCCCGGCGGACCTCGGTTTTGGCGTCCGTTTGCTCGGCTGAGGACGCAATCAGGATCGAGCCGGCCTGGAGCTCGTGAAGGCCGCTGTCCCCTCTGCCGGTCACGGCCCGGAAGCTCCCGTGCACAACAACGAGACGGTCGCCTTTGTCCGATACGGCCAGCGCCGCCGTCGTCCCGGTCATCGTGTAAACGGCGCGCTTCGTTTCCCACGCAAGGCCCGTGCCCCCGCGGCCCGGCACCTGCCGATGAATGCGCGCCTGTCCCGAGTCGACGCGGAGTTGCCAGAGCGGTGCGCCTGCGCGCAAGTTTTCGCGCAAATGGAAACGTCCCGGGCCTACGAGTGCCAGGGTTCCACCTCCCGGGAATGCCAGGACGATGCGACCCGCCTTGGGCAGTGCAATGGTCCTCCCCCCGTCCGCGAGGCTACCGAGACTGCCGCCCCGCGCAAAGGCGGTGGCAGCCGAGCCGGCGACGTCGAGGACAACCGGCCCGGCTTCGTGGACGCCGGAACGTCCTGGCCACAAAAGACCAACTACCAACACGATGCATGCTGCGGCGGCCACACTCCCAAAAACGACGTACCGGGTGGGCGCGCGTCTGGTAGCCCTGAGCGCTTCCACTTCCAGCAATCGGCGGATTCGCGCGCGTTCGCCATCGGCCAGCCTCACGGTGCGCAGAGCTCCGAAGTGTTTCCACGGCGCAGGCCAGGCTTCGCTCGGCGATTCCAGAAGTCGCGCAGCCAGGTCGGCTACTTCCTTTGATTCTCCTTCGTTCAGTGCAAATCCTCCACCGAGAACCCGGCCGCCCGGAATCTCTCCGCAAGCAGCTTCACGGCTCGCTCCATCAGTCGATACACCGCGGACCGCGAACGGCCCAATTCGCCAATCATGTCCGTCACGTCGCGCTCTTCTACAAAGCGCATCCGGATGACGGCCCGCACGTCTTCAGGTACTGTCGCGTCCACCGTTGCTTCCTGCACGAGCACATGGATCTTCCGCAGTTCGCCCTCGGTTGGACCACCGCTGCGCGCCGGAATCTCATCGCCCAAGTCGAGTGCCTTCTCACGGCCGTGGCGTCGGAGCGTGTCGATGGCCAGGTTGCGGATCGTTCGGACCAGGTACTGTTCCGCTGTTGCTCTCTGAACCCGCCCGGCCCGACTCTTTTCCAGCACGCGCAGGAACGCGGTCTGCACCAAGTCCCTGGCCATGTCCGGGTCGGCGTACAAACCCCAAGCGTAACGATACATCCGATCCGCAAGCGCTTCAAACAGTGGCGGAATGTCCTCCGGTTTCAGCAGTTCGTCGGCCATTCCCGGTCTGTCCTCAGGGACAGTGGGCCTGGGCCGCAACCTGTATACGGGTCGTCGGCTCGGTTGTCCCGGAAAAATATCGACACCCAGGGCCAACAACCGGGACGAGTCCTTTTCCCCTCTTTTTTTCGGGACGATACAGTACCCAGAGCGTATGCAATCGAGAGCCAACATCCCGAAGGCTCGGCCCAACATGCCCGCCGACTCCGTGAATCCACCGTTCACCCGATTGGGGGGGAAGAAGCGCTTCCTCATCCTGCCCTTGGACTTGGTTCTGGCAGCACTTGCCTTTCATCTGGCGGGCGCCTTTCGATTTGACGGGCTCAACCCGACCGCCTGGTCCACGTTCCCTGGATGGGCCGAGTACTTCCGGCTGACCGCCCTGGTCGTGGCCACGCAGGGGATCCTGTTCGCTTCCATGGGGCTCTACCGCAGCCTGTGGGCCTATGCCTCGCTGCACGACTTGTTCTCCATACTGAAAAGTACGCTCGCGGGTTCTGTGGCTTCGGTGGCCGTTCTCCTCCTGTACAATCGGTTGGAGGGTGTCTCGCGCAGTGTGCTCATGCTCGATGCGATCCTCGTCTTCCTTTTCCTGTCTTTCCGAAGCTTCGGGTGGAGGATTTTCCGGGACATTGTCTACGTACGACTTCTGCAACACGGCCACCGGACGCTGCTCGTCGGCGCGGGGCTTGCGGCAAACCGGTTGATCGCAGAGTTCCGCGCCGATCCGGCGCACGAACGGGTCATCGTGGGCATCCTGGATGCGGACAAAGACAAGGTGGGCGCGAGCCTCCAGGGTGTTCCGGTGGTCGGCACAGCCGATCGCCTGCGGACGTTCCTCGACGAACTGCGTGTGCAGGAAGTCATCATCACGCTCGAACTCGGCGGCAACACTCTGCGTCAGCTCTACCGGACCTGCGAAGAGGCGGGCGTTCCTTGCCGGCGGTTGCCGCCACTGGCCGAGATTCTGCGCAGGCCGGAGATCGGCCATGCTGTCCGGGACATCAGCCTGGAGGATCTCCTGGGGCGCGCCGTGGTCCGCCTGCAAAGCGAGACGGTATTCAGCGCTCTGGAGAATCGCACCGTGCTCATCTCGGGCGCCGGCGGTTCCATCGGCAGTGAGGTCTGCAGGCAGATTCTGCGCTACCGGCCGGCCGCCATGGTCCTGCTCGACAACGCCGAAACCGCGCTCTACGAGATCGACCTCGAAATCCGCAATCTCCGCTCTCCCGGCGGCCCGCATCCCCAGGTCCTGGCGGTGATCGGGGACGTACGGGACGAAGCGCAGATGCGGCGGCTGCTGGCGGACCACGACGTACACACGATCTTTCACTGCGCCGCCTACAAACACGTTCCCATGATGGAACTCAACCCGGCGCAGGCTGTGCTCAACAACGTGATGGGGACCGTCGTGCTGAGCTCGGCCGCTCGGGACGCGGGCGTCGAGCGGTTTGTCATGATCTCCACCGACAAGGCGGTGAATCCGGTGAACATCATGGGCGCCACCAAGCGCATCGCCGAGATCTACATTCAGAACCTCGCCCGCACCGGGGACACGAAGTTCATCACCGTGCGTTTCGGCAACGTCCTCGGTTCGAATGGCTCGGTGATTCCACTTTTCAAGCGGCAGATTGCTTCGGGTGGTCCGATTACGGTCACGCATCCGGAGATCATCCGGTACTTCATGACCATTGAGGAAGCGGCGGGCCTGGTGATCGAGGCCGGTATCATGGGCAAGGGCGGGGAGATCTTCATCCTGGACATGGGCGAGCCGGTGAAGATCAAGGACCTGGCCGAGGACATGATCCGCTTTGCCGGCCTGGTGCCCCATCAGGACATCGAGATCCGTTACGTAGGATTGCGTCCTGGGGAAAAGCTCTTCGAAGAACTGCTTCTCGACGGCGAAGGCATCCAGCCCACGCACCACCGCAAGATCCACATCGCCATGGCCCGGAACGTGAACCTGGCCTCCTTCCTCAATAGGATACGCGAACTCAACGAGGCCGCCCTGCGGGACAACCGCGGCGCCATTGACGAGACCATCTCCCGGATTCTGCCTGAGTACCGCCCCGTCTTCTCCAACTCCGGCCGGTTGCCCGAGAAGGAGACTCCCCAAGAAGATCCGGCGCGCCAGGGGATCGAAGAAGGCAGCTCACTGGGCTGATCTTGTCGTTTCGGTTCGGGGCTTTCGGGAGCTCCCGTTCTCTTCTGTTTGCAGCCTCCATTCGAGCCCGCCGCTGCGCGCTTCGCGATAGAGCTGAAGTCCGGTCAGAAGCGCCAGTACCCAAGCCGCCAGTATCAGCAGACGGGCCGTGATTTTCGGAATTTGCCCCCTACGGCCTGGACTCTGCTCCTCACGCCCTGCACCGCCCAGCGCCATTTGGACGAAGAGCCAGGCGACGACCGTCGGTGTGAAGAGCCTCGCGATATTGGCGTAGGTCCCCCAGTATTCCGGCGTGGCCGCAAGCACAGCGGGGACGAGCGCGCCTCCCAGGACCAGCGGCGCACTCAGTAAGTCGGATTCTTCACTCCCCGCGATCGAGTCGGGGTGTTGCCGGGTCGCAAGCCACACGCGCGCCAGCAACAGGATGCACGTGGCCGTGAGGATGACCAGGAGTACGACCAGCAAACTGCGCGGCGACCACAGAGCGTCGGGCGCAGACAGGTATCTCAACATTCCCACGAAGGGCGCGCTTCCGCGTTCGGCCGCTGCCAGGGGAGAAAATCCAACGACCCACCACCAGGCCGCTGTTGGCAGCACGGCCAGGATCCCCACTGCCGCTTCTCGGAAGGACCGCGCCTGATCGGCCGGGCGGTCGCCCCGCCAGACGACAATGGTTCGACGCAAAACCGCGGAGAGCGCAAGAGCCGCCGCCATCACGAGCATGGTTTCCTTGCAGAGCCCGGCCAGGGCAAAAAGCAACCCGCCTACGACCGTTCCCAAGTGTGACCCTCGTTGCCAGGCAACCAAACCGCACACAGCCAGCGCGGCCGCTGTCCCATCGGCCGTGACGAGCAGGAAGCTGTAGAGGGACAAAGGATTCAGCGCAAAGACCCAAGCGGGCCACCGTGCGCCGCCGGAACACAGCCGAAACGCAAGACCCGCCGCCACCAGATGCAGCGCCAGCATCGTGGCGAGAAACCCCCACAGGAGCATTTGCGGGCCGAACCATCCCCAGGGGAAGACCAGGAGCGGCAATCCGATGCGGGCGCGTCGAAACGGTTCGGAATCGAGTGCGACCGGTTTGGCCCCCGCGGGGGTCGGCCCCCCGGTGATCCCCGCGCGGACTCGGGCGGCCAGGTGCGCACTTCGTTCCGCCAGTTCCGTCGCCAGATAATAGAAGAACTGACCGTCGTAGCCACCTGCCACAAAGACGACAGCCTCTTGTGGCAGCAACCGGCGGTTGCGTTCGGCGAAGCAGACCTCGGGATGACAGCCGAAGCCAACAAGTGAGCTCGGTCGCCAATCGTAGTGATGAATGCGCGTCATCACGCCGCCCACCCACAGGCAGACGGTCAGGCAGAGGCACAGGGTGACCTGGAGCCGGGCGGAGTTCACCTGTCCTCAGGTTGCTTCGGGAAGCGAGGCCCGGCCGTCCGCATCCACCGCCAGGCGAGCGTTGCAGTGCGGGCAACCGTACGAGCCCGACCTTCCGGGTGGTACGCGCATGCTGTTGGCGCAGTTGGGGCACTGGACCACGATGCGCTGAGGCGACCGCAGCGCGGGCGTGGGCGTGGACGCACTCGGTCTGTGCGCCTGCGCGTATTCTGATTGCGTTTGGAACTCCAGTCGAACCTGGGCGATTTCGGCGTAGTGACGAAGCGCGGGCGTGGCGTTCACCCACACGCACGCGCGCAGATCGGAAAGGGATCGCAGGCGAATCATCGCCTCCATCAACACTTCCGTGATGCCGGAAGCATCCACGACAGGACGGGGCAGGCCTTGGGCTTCTCGGTCCTCCAGGCAAAGCGCCGCCTCTTCCACGAGGGCGCGATCCAGAACGCCCTGGAGTTCCATCCTTTCTGGCGATTGCGCGGTCATCTCCCTGCCCCCGTGGTTTTGGTTTGCCGCGCCTGAGGCGGCGACAGCCTTGGACGTATGCCGCCCCTTTCCCAGTTTCGATTGTTCTTGGGCTGGATCAAAGAAATATTCTGGATACTCGTGGTGGTGTCAAGCGCCCCGTTGGGTGCGCTCTGGTCGTTCGGTCGGCGTCCGGGAAGGCGGGGCATCCCGGTGGTCATTGCCACCGACGTTCTCACCCATCCCCTCGTTTATGCCCGCTTGCGTTCGGCTCTCGTGAAAGAAGGGTACACCGTGTTCCTGAGTCGCTCGGGCAACCCCTTCCGATCCCTGTACGAGCACGCGCGGGTCCTGGGCCGCCGCCTCGAGGGCTGGCAGCTGCAAAATGCCATCCTGATCGGTCACGGCCTGGGTTCGTTGTGCGCCCTGGCTCTTTCAGATCCGGCGCGTCGTCGCATTCGGCAGTTTGTTTCGCTCGGTGCTCCCTTCCACGGCTCCCGCGTGTACCTGCCCCTTTCGGTGCTGCCCGCCTTTCGGGACATGGCTGTGGGCAGCGAATACCTCCTGCTCAATCGGGTGAATGCCCTGCTGTTCCCGGTGATTACACCGTTCAGCGCCTGGCGCAACGAATGGATTGCACCTGCCAACCTCGCCCATTTCGGCCAGGCCCGGGATCTCATTCTCGATCAGGTCGGTCACTACAACCTGGTTCTTGGAAAGGAGAACCTCGCCACGGTGGTTGATTACCTCAATCAGACAGTGGACGGAAAGCCAACTGCTTCGCCCGCGGCCGCCACCGAAGCACGGAACGGGCCAGGAGGAGCACCAAAGGCGACGGCCGCCGCAGGCGCCCGCCGGAACCAGAGCCGGGGAGGCCGAGCGAAGAAGCCAGCCGGGCGGGGACGCAAACGGTGAACCTGGACGAGTTGCAGTCGGCGGTGGATGCCTGGATCGGGCGCGCCGGCGGTTACTTTGGAATTCTCACGAATCTGGCCCGACTTCAGGAAGAAGCCGGAGAGCTCGCTCACATTCTGGCCCGAACGGACGGAGAGTTGCCCACGCGCCCAGGGCAACGGGTGGACCGAGTCTCCCTCGAGAAGGAATTCGGCGACCTGCTCTTCGTTACGGCGGTACTCGCAAACCAGAAAGGGATCCGCCTGGCCGAAGCGATCGGACGCGTGCTCGACGACCGCGCGGGCCGCCCTTCACCGCAATGACCTTCGTTCGCAAATCGCTTGCCCGCAAACGTTCGCGCCCTTTTCTTGGTGCGACGGTTATGGAAAGCCGTTGAGGCCACTACCGCCATGTCACTTGATTCGAGACGAACGGGAGTCAGGTTCCCTTTCCCCAGCGCGGTGGTTGTGGTCGTGGCTCTGCTCGCCCTGCAGGCCTGCGTTTCAGCAACGGCCGGGATCGCCACGTCGAACGTCCCCCTGGAGGGGAAGCGTTACACGGTCGTGGGTACCGGCAGCACCACCGAGAGTTGGGTGGGTATCGACTTGGGCATCGTGGGCTTTCCGCTGGGACCGCCGCCCGTGGACCGGGCCGTCCGTCGCCTGTTGGATGACAAGAAGGGGGATGCCCTTATCAACCTGAGATACGGGACAGACAAGATCATCGTGCTGTTCCTCCTGACGATCCACCGCTTCCATCTGACGGCGGATGTGGTGCGCCTCGAAACCGAGGCCAAACTGGAGCCGGGTTCCAAGAAACGCTGAGGTTGCCGATGACGGGAAACTCCGCCAGGCTAGCCTCCAGTTTTCTGCCGTGCCTGCTTCTGGCCTGCTTTCCCGGCGGGCTGATAGACAAGGGCGGCTACGCCGACCATCCCCTGATTCTGGCTTCCGCCACTCTCACGCGGGGTGCGCCGTATCACGTTCTGTGCTGGGATGAAGTAGAAGCCGAACGTCGAAAGCGGGCTGCCGAACAGGAAGCCGAGAAAGAAGCCCCGCCACCGGACGGGAAGGCGGAAAGCAAGAGCGGCGGCGGCAAGACGGCCGGCGGAGAATCCGGTCTCGTGCAGGGGCCGCCCGTGCGCATGGTGGCTCCTGCCGATTACCGCGGTGGTTGCGAGCAGGAAGGCGAACATTCCGTTTTCTTTTTGTTCAATGTATTCCCGGTCACGCCGGTCCTGAGTCCGGAGTACGCCATCAGTACCGCCGTGCAACGCCTGGAGGGGGACACGATGGTCAAGATCCGGGCCTGGCACGAGGTTCACTACTACTCCCTGCTGGGCCGCGTCTCCGTCTTCAAAGTCAGGGGCGATGTCATCCGCTTCGATGTGGCCGCGCCCGAGGCCAAGGCAAAGGAGAACGGGCGTCCCAAAGGGGGCAAACGTTGAGCGTGCGCGCGGTTCGCATGGGAGCCTTCGTTGCGCTCACCTTTGCCGCGGTGATGTTTCCGGGCTGCCTGCCGGAGGAAGATCACGCCGACCTGCTGGGCGCCTACAGCGAGATTGGGGCGGCCATCGACTTCAAGGCCAGGGAATGCGGACATCAGCCGGCCTATCCACTGATACTGCCGGGCAAACCCAGCAACTATGGTACGCGCCTGTGCTCGCTGACCATCCTCCGTCAGGCCTGTCCGTTTCGGGATTATCCGCTGTTTTGCCTGGAGATGTACACTCTGGAGTGTGAGGCCTGCGACCTGCCGCTGATCGGGCCGTGACGAATCCATGAGCCTCTTCCGAAAGCAGCGCCTGCGATTGGTCCTCCTGGGTCTGGTGTTTCTCTGGGCGCCGGTCCTGTACGCGGTCCCCTTTCAAATCCAGGTCGTGGATCCCAAGACGAACGACCCCGTCCCGGACGCTCAGGTCATCATCATCGAGGCACGCAGGCAGTACGTGACCGATGGCAAGGGCTTCGTGAAGGCGGATGTCCCCGCCACCGGTTTCTACACCGTCCGGGTCATCACGCCGGACGGCGAATTTCGTCAACAGCGGATCAACGTTCTGTCGGCCGGGCGCACCATCCGGATCCTGACGAGCGACGCGCCTCCCCGCGTGGAAAAGAAGCAGGACGTTTCCAGCAGCGAGGGAATCACCATCACAGGGGAGAAGGAGAAGCAGAAGCTCGCGCGCTATCGCATACGGCTGGATGAAGTCAAGCGCATCCCGGGTTCTTTCGGGGAGGCCATACGCGGCCTGGAGACCCTGCCGGGCGTCACAGCCCCGAGTTTCGGCGCCGGCGACATCATCGTGCGTGGCGCCAATCCCAACGCAAACTTCTACCTTCTCGACGACCTGCCCATCGGGTACGCCTTTCACTTCATCGGACTCAACAGCGTCGTGCACAACGATCTGATTTCTGCCATCGACATCTATACCGGCGCCTATCCCGTGCAGTTCGGCGATGCCACGGGCGGCATCATCTCCATCGAGACCATCGACGAGGTGAAACGCTTCGGCGGACACGCTTCGTTCTCCATCTGGAGCGCCAACGCGCTCTTCAGTGCGCCGATCGGCGACAACAAAGGCTACTGGATCGCCGCAGGGAGAGGTTCCTATCTGGAGAAGACCATCGGACAGTACCTGCCCGACGGCGTTCGGGCCCCGCGCTACGGGGACGGCCAGTTCAAGCTCCAGTACCGGCCGAGCCCCGCGCACACCTTCTACGTGTACGCCATGGGGGCCAAGGACACGTTTGCCGCCGAACTGCGGCAGCGTCCAACGTGGGACCCCACCTCTGAGCCGGATCCGTTGTTCTTCGGCGCCTCCATTTCGCTGGACCGGGCCTATCACACGGAAGGGATTCGCTACGTTTTCCGGCCGGGTTCTCGCTTTACGAACACGACCACCGCCTACTACTTCAACAACATCTTCTTCATCGACGGCACGCTCGGCATCATCGACGCGCGCGTGAAACAGGAGAACGGTTGGGCGGCCGTCAAGAACGTGTCGAGTTGGGAAATCTGGGCCAAGCACACCTGGCTCGATCTGGGACTGGAAGCTCGAAGCTTTCAGTATTTCAGCAACGGCACGACGGTTCGCCAGACGAATCCCAACGATCGCAACGCCGATCCCTTCAACCCGGGCGATTTTGCCAACGTGCCGGTGCATGATTCGAGCGTGGCCAGCTACAACAGCGGCTACCTGATGCTCACGCAGCGATGGGGCGGCTTCGAGGCCAAGCCCGGCTTTCGCGTGGACTACTTCGGCCTGACCCGTCAGCGCGTGGTGGATCCCCGCGGCACGCTGAGCTATCGCTTCTCCACGGGGACCACGCTCTTGGGCGGCGCCGGTGTCTACCATCGCGTGCCCGATCCCAATCAGTACTCGCCTTCCTCCGGGAACCCGGGACTCCGACTCGAGCGGGCCGAACACTACGGCGGCGGCATCGAGCAGCGAATCGGCAAACGCTGGCTGGCCAAAGCCGAAGCCTACCGGCACTACTTCACTGACATAGTGGTCGTGGACCCGTACGTGACCACGCCCGTGCGCGCCAACCAGGACCCCTACAAACGCTACGAAGAACCCTGGCTCTACAACGACCGTTTGGGTTTCTCCAACGACGGAACCGGCTTCTCGGAAGGATACGAGGTCTACATCAAGCGTGAGATCCCGCCTGAGGATCTCGGCTGGTACGGTTGGGTCTCGTATTCATGGTCGCGCTCCATCCGCAACGACCACCAGCACCTGATCAGCGAAGACGAAGCCAAGCAGGTGCTTTCCGCGGACGAACGCCGCATCGTGAACCAGTACGACAACACAAAGGACCACTACGCCCCCTTCGATCAGACCGTGATCGTCAACGTCATCTTCGGCTACAAGTTCACGCGCGAATGGCAGTTGGGCGTACGCTGGAAGTACGCCACCTCCGCTCCGTTTACGCCCATCATCGGGGACGACGGGGGCCGCACGCGCAACGGCGGCCGGACCATCTTCAATCCTAAGTATGACGAACAGTTGGCATACACTCGGCGCTTGTCTCCGTACCACCGACTGGACATCCGCGTCGACCGCTTCCTGAACTACCCCTGGGGCTTCGGGAACATCTTCGTGGAACTGCTGAACGTCTACCTACGCAAGAATCCCGAGGGTATCAACTTCGACCGCGCCCGGCCGTACTCGGTAACGAACCCGAGCGTGGCCGACGGTTTCGGGAACCTGGAAGTACCCGCGGGCAAGGGGCGCGCCTACCGCATTCCGCTCCTGAACCTCGGGATCGAAGTCAAGTTCTAACCCGCATTGTTCAGCTAAGGACCCCGAAGTGGTGCGCGGTTTTCCATGAGGAGCACGCGCGGCGCCCCGGCATGACGGGGCGTTCTGTCTCCGGCCGGGTCGCTCAGGTAGGGGACCGCGCCCATCACCAGGTCCGTGTCTCCATCACCGTCGAAGTCGGCTGCGTCGATGGTCCCCGGCCGAAATCCGGCGGGTAGCGCGAGCAGGAGCGTCTCGAAAGACAGGCGACCGCTCGAGCTTCGATTGTACAGGATCACCGCCCGCTCGTGAGCGAAACGCGTTCGGGTGGCCGGGTACATTGCCGTGACGGCCAGATCCGCGCGGCCGTCCCCGTCAAAGTCCGCAGCCACCGCACGCCCTGCGCCGTGCAACGGGAGGCGAAAGGACTCCTGGAAGCCCTGGGCCGTGGACAATACTATGCTGATGCCGTGGTATGGTTTGGGACCGACTCCGGGAAAATCGCCGTTGTCGCCGTTGGTGACGGCCAGGTCCGTGCGACCGTCCCCGTTCACGTCCAGCGCAAGGACGTGCAGGAAACCCGTCTCGGGTCCGCGCTCGTGCACCACGACGTGGCGCGTGTCCCGACCGCCACTCGCACCGAACAGAACGTGCAGGGTCTCGCGGTCCTGAGCGGCCAGCGCGGCCAGGTCGGGCGTTCCGTCTTTGTCGAAGTCGCCGACCGCGGCGGCCACGAAGCCCCGGCCCGCCAAAAGCAGGCGCGCCTGTTTTCCCGAGGCAGGCACAAAGTACAGCCCGCCACGGAATTGCCCAAAACCGCTGACGACCCAACCGAACCCTCCGTCGGGCGCCCGCCACGGTACGATGTGGGCCACGCGCTCCGAGGCCTCGAACAAAGGCTTCTTTTGTGTGATGTTATGCGCCACTCTGTCAGCGAGCAGCAGGCGCCCGGGATGATCGGCCGGTGGACCGCCCAGGAGCGCAAGGGCCGACTCACCGGTGGCGGAAAGCGCGAGCCCCACGGGGGCCGAGGTGAGCTCGCGGGAAAAGAGCAATCGAAACGACCCCGGCCCCCTGCCCTTTGGTCGTTCTTGCGCGCGGGAGGGGCCGGCCCATCTCCCGTCCGCGCCGAATTCGAGCAGGCGAAACAAAGGCCGTCGGTCGGTCGCTTCGGAAGTTTGGAGTATCCCCGCGCGAAGCAGGCCGCGCTGTACTTGCACGAAAGTCACGTCCGTCGCGCGACCCGGCTCCTCCACCAGGACCGTGTGCGGCATGAAACGCGCATCGACCGCGGAGAGCGGCGGGCGGGACAACTCGGGAAGCGTGGCCGGTGCTCTTCGATAGTAGTACTCGCTGATCGCAAACCACTTCCGACGATCGAGCGCGGAGTGTGACGGCAGTTCGGAAGCGTCGCGCAGTCCTTCGAGCAGTCCCTTCTGTTGGTCCGCGAGCTCTGGAAATTCGCCTGCTGCGCCCATGCGCGCGGCCATGTGGGAAAGCACCTGCGGCCAGGCTTCCCTGGGAAGAGCAGACGGACGCGGCGTGAGATGACAGCCGGCGCAGTGGAGGTCGGCCAGTCGCCTGCCGACCATGGCCCGCAGATTTCCCCGCGCGGCCGCGCTCCAACCCTCGGATCCAAAGCGCGCCGTGAGTTCCCCACGCTCCGGAAACACGCGGGCCACGTGCGCGAGCGCCCGCTCCTGACGCAGGAGCATCCAGAGGGCCGCGGAAACGGTTGCGACGAGGACGGACAAGAGCAGCAGCAAGAACAGCGGTCGCATGCCCACCATCACGGCCCGCGGGTGTTCAGACGAGTTTTGCTGTTCGGGATCCGACACAAACCCAACGGACGGCAAGCTGCACACGCTCCAAGTCGAAAAACGACCCGGCTTGGGCTTGACCCGGATGCCCATCCACGGGCACCTGCTCGCCATGGCCCGGTTGGTCAGTGTACTGTTGGTGTTGTGCTTCGGTTTTCTGGCCCCCGTCTGTGACAGTCGGGTGGACGAAGTCGACCTCGAAGAGCAGCAGTGGCAGTTCCTCCTGCTCACGTTGCCGGTGGACGTCCAGAGTCGCTGTCAGCAGGCCGCATCAGCGGCTCTCTCCTGTGCCTCCTCGGCAGGTAACATCAGCGTTCGCCTGGCCGGGGCCACAGTATCCGTGCCAGCCGGAACGTTCTACACGACCTACCACGAGACCATTTACTCTGTCAGCGTGGCCGCACCCAAAGGGGCCAGCGAACTCTGCCAGGCTCTCGTCGCTTCTCCCAACTATCCGGCGCCCGGCCAGAAGAACTCCAGCGGCGCGCGCGTCTGCTACCATGATTGCGAAAAGGAACTCTGGGACCGCTACACCCGGGACGGCCGTTGCACGGCTTCGGGCTTCTCCAGCCTGACCCGCACAACCGGTAGCGGCTCTTCGGAAACGACCATCCTCGCTCTGAGTCAGGACTCGGCTTACGCCGGCTGCACAACGATCTGCTTAACCCGAGGCACTTTGCTTCCGCAGTAGTTTGGGCAGTTTCACTGCCGGTGCCCGGTTCCGCGCACTTCCACCCGGGGCTCCAGGTAGCTCACGCCTTCGAACTCGACGCCGGCGGGCAACTCCACTTCGAAGGAAAGCTCCTGCTCCCGCCAGATGTGGCAATCCTCCGCGTGGGCGCGGCCTCGATGAACGCTGAAGCCGGCCGTGTATCGACCGGGGCCCAAATTCATACGCATGGGAAAGGCGACCGTCCGGTCCTCTCCGGACGGGAAGTCGAACCCCCGTCGGGTGAGCAGGTAACTGTTCGTACCAAAGACGCGCAATCCGTGTCCGTCGCTGATGTGGATGCCCACGGTCATGTTCTGGAGGTCCTGTTCGGGGTGGAGGCGTACGCGGAGTTCCCAGGGCTCCCCGACGAAGAAATGGTCGCGCGCGTCCCCCGAGGGGCCCGTCGCCTCCATCTGAAATTCTGTTTCGTTCAACGTCCGGGAAGGACGACTGCCAAAGGACTCGGCGGCGATGAGCTGCATGTAGGCTTCGAAGACGGCGGAAGGTGAGCCGAACTCGAGCAACTGCCCATTTCGTAACAGCATCAGCCGGTCGCAAACGGACTGAAGTACGCGCAGGTCATGTCCCACCACGAGCACGAGACTGCCCGCCTCCCGAAACTCCTGGAAGCGACGCAGGCACTTCTGTTGAAAGGCGGCGTCGCCCACGGCCAGAGCTTCGTCCACGAGGAGCAGGTCGCTGGGTTCGTGCGTGGCCAGCGCAAAGGCCAGGCGCATTTGCATGCCGGTGGAGTACGTCTTCAGGGGGCGGTCGATGACCTCTTCCAACTCGGCAAAGGCGACCAGCCGATCCAAATCCGAGAGGAGCGCCCGGGTGCGGTAGCCCCAGAGCCTGCCGTTGTAGAAAAGATTGTCCCGGCCGGAAAGGTGCGGGCTGAAGCCCACGCCCAGTTCGAGGATGCTGCGCACCGAACCCGAGAAGTTCACCCTACCGCGAGACGGCAGGCTGTTGCCCGCGAGGATTCGCAGAAGCGTGCTCTTCCCCGCCCCATTCGGCCCGATGACACCGACGATCTCGCCGGGTCCCTGGGCCTGCCCCATCGAAAAACTCAAATTCTCCAAAGCCCGCACGCGAATGGAGCCGGAGTACGCACCGAGCGTGAGGGCCGCCGCAATGCGCTCGGCGGACGAGGCGAACGTGTGGTATTCCTTTGATAGATGTATAACTTCCAGTTTCACAGATGATCTGCCGTGATGCGACCGAGGCGCAGAGAGGAAAGCAGGAAGAGCGGGAGGCTCAGGCTCACCAGCAGCGCAGACCCCTTCCACGCGAGAAGTTCGGGCAGGGGCAGGCCCAGGAACAGCGCGCGGTAGAGTTCCAGCGGAGCGAAGAGCGGATTCCAGCCGAAGTACGCAAGGAGCGACGGGGGCGCTGCGTACACGAAAGGCGTACACCAGAACACGATTTGCAAAAGCAGCCGTACGATCGGGGAGACGTCTCGCAGAATGACGCTCATGCGGGAAAGCACGAGCGCCCAGCCGGAGAAAAACCAGATGGTGAGAAGGCCGACCGGCACGGCGAGGTAGAAGTGCACGTTCAGAGCACCACGCGCCCCGGCGATGGGCAGGGTCAGGATCAGGAGGAGCGCAAAGTGCAACAGGGCCTGGACGAAGGGGACGCGGGCAAAGAGGTCGGCGCCTACGGCGGTGCGCCTGATCAGCGCGCGATTTTCCGAAAGGATGGAACCCGATCGCACCAGCATTTCCGAAATCGGCAGCCAGAGGGAGAGCCCGCACAGCAGGAAGGCCAGGTAGTCTCCGGAGGCCGGTTGTTCTCCGCCCCGCGGGCCGCTCAGGAAGACCGTGAATACGACATAGAAGATGCCGATCTGAAAGGCGTACTGCACGAACAGCCACACCAGGCCCAGGGCCGTTCCGGCAAACTGCACGGCATAATCCCGACGTACCAGCGAAAGCACCAGTCGTGTCCGTTCCCAGAAGCCGGTGGTCATACTGCGATTGACATGCTGGCAGGGAGCGTTGGAAGGGACACTACAAAACCGAACCGGCCAAGGGGCTGGTGGAGGGACTCATGGGCAACATCGCGCGCCTGAAAGCGCCCCTATACTTCGTGGCTCTCGTGCTGCTGTGGCACTGCGGCCAGGGCAACCCCACTTCCGACGATCGCACAGCGCCGCGGCCGCCCGTGGAACCGGAACTCCAGGCCGCGGTCCGACCCGACCGCAGCGTGGCCATTGCCCTGAACATTCCCCGGGAGCACCACGCGTACCTCGACGCGGGACGGGACGGCGTCCTGATTCCGATTGCTTTTCTCTGGGACGAGATGATCACCGCGGGGGTCATCAAGAAGGCGCCTCCCGTGAAGACCCGGCCGAAAGGCGTCATGGAAGCCGAGATGGGCGCGCACGTTCTGCGCGGCTTCGGTGAATTCGTCTTCACGCCCACGGAGGATTTGAAGGGTCGCACGCTCAAAGTGCGCACGCAGTTGTGCAACGACCGCACGCGCGTCTGCTACCCGCCGAGTACTCAGTCCGTCGTACTCGGAGGCGGTCTGTGACTGTGGAGGGCACGGCGTCGACCTTATCAGCCGGGGTCATGTCCTGGCCTGCGCTCGTCCCACGAGGATCCGGTCGCTCCGTGACTCGCTGGCTCCCGCTCTGCGTTGTTGCACTCGCGCTCGCTTTCACCGGCTGCGACCGCCCCCAGAAGGCCGAACCGCCGCCGGGAAAAACAGAAAAGAAGACCGAACAGTTAGGCAACCTAACATTTCTGAGAGATGAGGGGAAGCGCGGGCGCGGGCACGGACCGAAAACAAGCCATTGTTCATCGACTTCTACGCAGATTGGTGCGTGAACTGCAAGTTGTGGGCCAAACTGGCCGTCCGGGATGCGCGCCTGAACCAGGCCCTCCAGAAGGGAGTATTGCTCAAGATCTACGACACCGACGCGATCTTTTCGGTCTACCAGAAGGACGCACGCTTTCGCGAACTCACCATCGGGCTGCCCTTTTTTCTGGTACTGAATCCGGACGGTTCGGTGCGCTACAAGACCCAGGACTACCGGGACATCGACGGCATGGTGCGCGCCCTGAGCTCGGGCGGTTGAAGTTCCCGCCGAGGCAGAGCTTGCCAGAAGAAGAACCGGCTTTTTTTGCCACCACCGCCCGCGGGCTGGAGGGCCTGCTTGCAGACGAGCTGCGGCTTCTGGGCGCGCCCGACGTACGCGAGTCGCGCTCAGGCGTGCACTTCGGCGGGAACATCGAGACCGCCTACCGCGCCTGCCTGTGGTCGCGTCTCGCTTCACGCGTGCTCCTCGTGCTCGCCCGCGCCGAGATTGAATCGGCAGAAGAACTGTACCGTTGCGCACGAACCATTCCCTGGGCCGAGCACATTCGCCTGGCCAACACCTTTGCCGTCGACGCGGTGGCTCACGGCAGTCCGGTCCGCGACGGTCGCTATGCGGGGCTGCTCATCAAGGACGCTATCGTCGACACGCTCCGCGAAATTCACGACGCGCGACCGAACGTGGACCGTCGCCATCCGGACCTTCGTTTCAACGCGAGCCTGATCGGTCGGCGTGTGGTGATCGCGCTCGACCTGGCCGGAGAAAGTCTGCACCGTCGCGGCTACCGCGGTCAAACGGGAAGCGCGCCGCTCAAAGAGAACCTGGCCTTTGCTCTGGCACTGCGCAGCGGCTGGACGCCGGAAGCCGAAGGCCTGCTGCTCGATCCCCTCTGCGGTTCGGGCACGATTCTGATCGAAGCGGGCCTGGCAGCAGCGCGCATGGCGCCGGGACTGTTGCGTGAGCATTTCGGTTTTGAATCGTGGCCGCAGCATGACGCAGCCCTGTGGGCCCGCCTGAGACACGAAGCCCAAGAGGCGCGGCGCGTACCCGAACGGATCCGCTGCCTGGGTTACGACTCCGAGGCGCGTGTCCTGGAGAAGGCGCGCGAAAACGCGCGCCGCGCGGGAGTCGACGAATTCGTGCGCTTCGAACGACGGGCTCTCGTATCCGCGCCGCTCGTTCCCGAGACGCGCTTCGTGGCCACCAATCCTCCGTACGGACTTCGCCAGGGCGCGCCGGCCGAAGTCGTAAAGACGTACGCCGAGCTCGGCGCCTTCCTCAAGCAGGCTGGCTTTCCGCTCCGGGCGATCGTGCTCACGGCCTCTCCCGAAACACTGCCCCAATTGCGACTGCGCGCGACGCGCAAGTACCAGCTCTACAATGGCGCCCTGCCCTGCGTGGGTGCACTCTTCGACCTGCACGCGCGACCGGAAACAGAGACGCTGACTGCTCCATTGGCCAAACCAACCCTCGGTCATACCGCCCAGGAATTCCAGAACCGACTGCGCAAGAACGCTCACCGTATCGTCCGCTGGGCGCGGCGCGAAGGACTCGAAGCTTTCCGGGTCTACGACGCGGACCTGCCGGCGTACAACGCCGCGATCGACGTCTACGGCGATTGGCTGGTCGTGTCCGAGTACCGCGCGCCCGGTGACATCGACCCCAACCGGGCGGCCGGTCGCCTCCAGGACATCCTGCTTCTCGCGCCCGAGGTCCTGGAGATCGATGCGGCCCGGGTGGTATTGCGCCAACGCCGGCGGACGCGCGGCACGGACCAGTACGAAAAGCTCGACAGTCGCCGGGAATTGTTCGCCGTGCGCGAGTACGACGCGCGCTTTCTGGTGAACCTGCACGACTACCTCGACACCGGCCTCTTCTGTGATCACCGTCTGGTTCGCCGGAAGATCCAGAGTATGGCGGCCGGTCGCCGGTTCCTGAACCTGTACGGCTACACCGGCACGGCCTCGGTGAGCGCGGCTCTCGGTGGCGCGGAGTCCACGACGACCGTGGACCTTTCACGCACCTATCTGGAATGGGCCGAGCGCAACCTGCGAGAAAACCGGATTCCCCAGCACGGGCACCGTCGCCTCCAGGCCGAATGCATGGAGTTCCTCGAACGCAGCCGGGACCAATTCGACCTGATTTTTGTAAACCCGCCGCCCTTTTCTACGTCCAAGAAGATGAGGGGCACGTTTGACGTGCAGCGGGACCACGTATTGCTCTTACGCGCAGTACGGCGTCTGGTTGCGCCCGGAGGGGAAGTGATCTTTTCGACCGGCCTGCACAACTTCGTAGCCAACCAGGAAGAGCTGGGCCGGGACTATCGGCTCAAAGACATCTCACGGAGTACTCTGCCGCTGGACTTCGAGCGCAGCAAAAACGACCACCACGTCTGGCTGCTTACACCCGCAGCCTGACCAACAGCCTCCGCCGGCGGCGGGAGCCGGTCGCCTGCCCTGCGAACCTGGCACAACTTGTGGACAGCCTGCTGCAGATTCTGACTCAGGGCGTGCTGCTCGGAATTGCTCTGGCCGTTCTGTTCCACAATCGACGCAGCCCGTCGAACCGCCTGTGGAGCGCCTATCTGATGACGGTGATGGCCTGGCTGGGCCTCGGCTTCTTCCAGGTGAGCATGACGCCACCCCCGCTCTACCTGCGCCTGCCACAGATCCTCTCCGCGCTCCTGGGCGCCGGGCTCTTCTACTGGTTCTGTCGTAGCCTGAACGAAATCCCGCTGCGTTGGTCACTGCCGGAGGTCGTGCTCGCGGTGGGTGCGGGCGCTCTGGGCCTGGCCTACTGTGTGCGTTTTGCCCTGGTGGAAGCGGCACTGGACCACAGCGTGCGAAGCGGCTACATCGTGAGTCGACCCACCGTCCTCTACGGGCTGTACACGCTGCTCGTTGCGGTGGCTTACGCCGCGGGTCTCGTGCGCGTTGCGTTTCAGGTGCGCACGGCGACCGAGCAGGTCACCCGGACGCGGGCGCGCGTCATCTTCTGGGCGGGTCTTTTTTCGGTCTTCGGTGTTCTCTTGAAAAACAATGTCCCCAACCTGCTCGGCCTGGAAGCACCGCTGCCTCTCCCGCTGTTTGTGGCGACCTTCACTCTGCCGGTGGGCTACTCTCTGCTGAAGCATCGCGCGTGGCACTTCGAGCGCCTGATCGAAATCATTCAGGAGAAGGAGCGCGCGCTCGGCGAACGCAACCGCTTCCTGGAATTAGAGCTCGACACGGCCCGCTTGATCCAGCAGAATCTCATGCCGCGACAGATGCCCCGCTCCGATCATTTCGTGGCGGGCGCCGCCGTGCTGCCGATGGATAAGGTGGGCGGAGACTTCTTCGATTTCTCTATGAAGAGCGGCGCGCTCGACGTGCTGGTGGCGGACGTTTCGGGCCACGGCATCCCGGGCGCCTTCTTTGCTTCCATCACGAAGATCTGTTTCGAGCATCATGTGGCTGCCAACGGCGACGGCGCGCGGCTTTTTCAGCAGATGGACGAAGAACTGACGCGTCACAGCGTGCAGTCCATGTACGTGACCGCGGTGTACGCCCGGCTCGAACCCCGTCGACTCACCTGCGCCGTAGCCGGACACCTGCCTCTGCTGCTGCAGAGGCGATCGGAGGGGCCGAACTCCTTCTACGAGCACAAGGCTCAGGGTCCGCCCCTGGGTCTGGGCTTCGGCAATGTGAGGCCGTTTACCAACCTGACGGTTCCGCTCCTGCCGGGAGATCGTTTACTTTTCTATACGGATGGTCTCACGGAGGCGGTGAATCCGCAGGGGGTTCCTTTCGATCACGAGCACCTTCGCGCCGTGCTCGCCGAACGCTCCCACGAACCGGCCGATCGTCTCCCGGGCATGCTCATCGAAGAGCTGATCCTGTACGCGGGCAGCCGCGGACTGGAAGACGACGTGGCCGTGGTGACGGTGGATATTCTCTGAGGTATCGCCCCGATCCGTCCCAGCGGCTGCGTCCTTTGCCTTGATTGGATAGGCCCCCTGCGTGCACGGATGCACGAAATCCGGGGCCAGGGTGAGGGCGCATGCACTCTTGAACCTGTCTTTCATGAATAGTGCGAGCTGATATTTTTCATGACAACGGCGAATCCCTCCTGGTAACATGCTCCTGCGCAAACGCGCGCGGAGGAAACATGCGAAAGTCGAGTTGGATTCCCCTGGTGGTAATTCTTCTGGCCCTGGCGGCCGGCGCCTGCAAACCCAAGGTCGAGAAGCTGGCCGCAGACAAAGGCCTTTCCGATGAAAAGGCGCTCGAAGCCATGGCCGCGGAAGTCTGGAACCTCTACATCGGCGATTCGCGCCGCATCGCCGTTTCGAAGAAGGCCAACGGCAAGTACCTCGTCGAAGTGCGCATCGTGGGCGGGGGGCTGACGGTAGCCAAGAACCTCCAATCCTACCGCGAAATCGAACTGATCACCGCCGCCCAATACCTCTGGCGCATGGTGAAGTATGGCTCGCACCGCAATTTGGACGAAGTAGCCCTCACCTTCGGTCAGAAGGTGACGGGCGGGAATGTCGTTCCGGTGTACCGGGTGCGACTCTCCGTGGACCAACTCAAGCGTGTCTCCGACTGGGATGCGGACCCGTACAACGTCGACTCGAACGATCTCCTGGACGAATCGGTCCGGCACGTCCCCAAAGAAATACGGAAGGTGTGGACTATGGACATGGACAACTTTGCCGCGTTGAAGCTTTGACCGCCTGTGCGGCGTCGAGGGCGCACGGAAGGGTGGCAGCCGCAGGGAAGCAGGGAAAGAGGTCCCGAGCGACCCAACCTTTTTCGGCCGAAATCGCTCGGCCGCTGAAAGCGCGCGTGCCCCAAGCGTTCATGGCCGACGGCGCAGTCGCATCTCCCAAGGGAAGGCTGTTCCGGATACGAAAGTGATCCTGGACAGGAGCGCATTCCGCAGCAAGGGCCTTCGGAGCGACAAGCGCGGAATCTGGTCACCAAGTGTCGGCACCACGTGCCCCAGCGCATCACGTCGGACCGGACCAACCGACAGAGATTCTCACCCGAACAATTCTGCCAGGTCGACCGAGAATCCCGCCAGAAAGGCAGATTTGGCAATTCCGGTGGTTTTGAACTCCGAAACTCTGCCGAATGCACCGCCCTCATTTTCGTGGATCTCGATGCTTCTTTCCATGGGATCCACGATCCAGTACTCGCGAACACCTGCGGCCTCGTAGATGTTTTTCTTGTGGCGCAGGTCAAAATAGGCCGTGGATGGGGAAAGGACCTCCATCACGAGGTCCGGGGCGCCTTCGATCTTCTTTTCGCCCACGATTTGCAGCCGGTCCCTTCCAATGAAGATGATGTCAGGCTGGTAGGTCTCGTGCTCTGAGAAATACACGTCGAGCGGGGCCATGAAGACTTCACCTGCACCAGTCCCTCCGGCGAAGGCGTGCAGTGCCGCAAAAAGACGGCCAACGACGCTCTGATGCTCCGGTGTGGGGCCTGTCATCTCCTGGAGCTCACCCGCAATCAGTTGGTAGCGCGAGCCCTCCGGCGTTCTGGCGTAGTCCGAATAGGTTGCTTTGCGTGGGTGGCGCGCAAGCATAGCTACACTCAAAGCGAGCAACTCGATCGGTCAATCGTTTCAGGTCCCGAGCTCCGATTCTTTTTCTGGTTGCCTATGGGCGAAACACCTGCCACCACCAACTGCCGGAGGACCTGACCATGCAGATCGGAGAAATCCTGGTGCAAAAGGGAATCATCACGAGCGACCAACTCCAGAAGGCCCTCGCGGAGCAGGCCTCCGCAGGAGGCCGGCTGGGTGATGTGATTGCCAAACTGGGCTTTGCCACCGCTGCGCAAATTGAAGCCGCGCTCAAATAGCCGCACTGAAGTAGGCGCGCCCTCGAGTAGACGTTCTCCGGGCGCAGCCGGGGCCCTGCGCCATCACGAGTCGCTATGGACCGTCTCCATCGAGAACGCAGGGCTGTGCACGGCTGTGTACTCGGCACCACCCGCCTCCGGTGTGCTAATCGAACCCCTTCGCCTGGATGCTTGACGATGGCCTGACCGGCACGAACCTCCAGAACCCCAGAGCGAGTCTCGATGCGCAGCCGCTTCCACGCGGGCGGGCCGTTCGATGAAAGTGGCCACGGGTGCCCCGATGGTCTGTCGCGCCCGGGAACAGAGGAAAACCGCCGCCGTCAACGGCCCCTACTTGGCCGCGTCCTCGTGTTGGTAGCGCATCCATTTGCGCTTGGCGCCGTCCCATTCCCAGTGGTACAGCACGCGGCCGTCGGCGCTCTGGGTGAAAACAAAGTTGATATAGCCACTTGCTTTGTGCGCCACACCGACTGCGTGCAGTTCGCTCGGCTGAAAACGCATTGCAAAGACGACGGTCGCCACGGCGAGAATGACCGCCGCGCACGACAGAAGTAGGCGCGAAATCTTGGTAATCGTGTCCATGGGAACATTTCTCCTTGGGTGCGCGGGCGTTGGCCCGCCAGCAACCTATTCCAACTTGAAGTCCCCGGGCGCGAGGGAAAGCAGGAAATGCATTCACACAAAGAACCCACACGGCAACCGAGGCCGGCTGCCAGCCGGCAGACTACCTGAGTCAGTACGAAGTCTTGGCCAGCACCGACCCTGCCAGGAAGTAGGACACGAAGTCGTACAGTGCCATCTTGAATGCGGGAGTCCAGGTGGCGTGCCACCAGATCGGGCCACCCAACTGCGCAAAGGCGGCGGCGCCGAGGCCAAAAAGAAATGCGATGCGCAGGCGTCGGAAGTACGGCGACCCGGGGCTCCACACCGCGCGCAGCGCGAGCGCAAAAAGAAAACAAACCACAAGCATGTGCAAGAAGCCCTTCCCCATCACTGTGGGATCCTCAAAGGAGACGCCACCCTTATGAAAGTGCAGCCGCACGAACGGGCCCGAGCGCATGCGCGCGGCCAGCTCCGTGGTTGATCCGTTTTTCGTGTCGGGAAGCATGTAAAAGCCGCTCGCGGGGATCTGGGAGGCGAGGGCCTGACTTGCGGCCTGCTCTTGCGCGGGGGACAGGTGGTCGTGGATGTCGAAGAGGCCCGAGCCAAAGAAAACAAAACCCCACATAAACATGGCCAGAGCGGCCAGAAATACACCGATGACAAAGCGCATGGGTCGACTGCGCGACCCTGCGTAAAACATGACAATCTTTATTTCCAACCCCGCTGGCCGAGGGCCCCACGGATCTGGTCGGCCAGCGCCACCGCGCCGCTTCCGAGAACGACCCCTTCGAGTCTGTCCCATCCGTCGCCGAAGTCACGGGCGGACGCGAAGCAGGCAGGTCCGTCGCCCAAACGATGTTGTAGCGCGATTGAGTAGTGGGCAGGCTTCTCCTCCTGTTCCTCGAAGCGCAGCAGCCAATCACAGAGCCAAACCCGGAGGATCAAATGGTTGGCCGGTGGGCCGCGAAAGTCGCAAACTGGCCCGCTCTCCGGTGGAGGGGACGGGACCCAAGTCGAGCAACCGCGCGTCGTATCCTGAAGCGACCGGCAGCCAAACCCAGGCGTGCGGTGGGCGCGAATCCGCGACAAACCAACGAGGACCGGCCCACTCCCGGGCTTCGAATATCAGACGGACCGAACCCCCACTTGGCGCAGCCCACTCCCCTGGAAGAAAGGGTCCGGGCAGGCGCACCACGGGCAGTTCTCGTGACAGTCGCGCCAGTTCCACGGCCAGCGGATCGGGCCCCATCATCGTCCAGGGTCGCCAGCCCGCAGGGGCCAGGCCAAGCACCACCGACTCGAGTAGAGGCAAGGTGAGCTCCGGTTCTCCGACGAGACGGAAATGCAGGTGTTCTTCGGCGTAGCTTCGGCCTCGTTTCCAAAGCCAAACAAATCCCAACCCGATGCTCGCTCCGGTAGAGCGGCGTACCATTCTTTGGGCACCCCAATATTGTGCTCCCACTGATGGTCCGAACTCATCGCGGAGCCGCCACAGCGGGCGCAAACAAACGGATCGGTTCGACTTTGCCGCGGACCGTCACCGTGCCCGCATCCTGCCAGGCAAACTCACGGCGGCAGGCCAGCACGGTGCTTTCCGAAGCAAGGATCGGAGCGCCCAGCTCTTTGGTCTGAGCTTCGATGCGGGAGGCGAGGTTCACCGTGTCGCCGATGATTGTATATTCTTTACGAATGGCAGGGCCGATGTTGCCGAGAACCGCAAGACCGGTGTGCACACCCACGCCTGACACCAGAGCCGGTTCGCCGCGCTGCCTGCGTCTTTCGTTGAGCGTGGAGAGCCCCCGCTGCATCTCCAGCGCGCAGTCCACGGCTGCCCTGGCATGGTCTGCGGTTTCGAGCGGCGCGCCGAAGTACGCGAGAATCCCGTCGCCCATGAATTTGTCGAGGGTACCGCCGTTGCGGAAGATGACCTCGACCATCTCCGTGAGGTACTCGTTGAGTAGTTCGACCACCTCCTCTCCGCGCATGGTGTCGGCCATGCCCGTGAATCCGCGGATGTCCGAGAACAGGACCGTAACGATCCGGACCTCTCCTTGCAACTCCGCGCCGCCGCCTTCGATGCGCTCGGCCACCGCCGGCGAAAAGTAGCGGCCCAGTGCTGCACGACGTTCGCGTTCGTCTGCGTACTGCGCCGCAATCGTAAGCACGCGACGGGACACGAGAACCGCCAGGAGCGCCACGAATCCGAACAGAAGCGCAATGGAGGGAACCCAGGCCGGGAAGGCGATGCCCGAGTGCGAAAGCAGAAGGGCCGAAAGGACTACGGACTCCACGGCCGCGAGCAGCACGGGTAGGACATGCACGGCGGCCGGAGCGGGCAGGATGAAGATGGCGAACACCATGCATGTGAACATGGCCGCAATCTGCGGGTGTGGATTGACCATGAGCGATTCGTTCATGATCCAGTAGATGAAGGGAATGTCGCAAAGCGGGAGCGACCAGCGGTTCAAGCCGCGCACCACCGCCGCCTGACCGGGCGCGACCGCAATAACCAAACCCACCGCCACATAGACCGCAAGCGGGATGATCGTCCCAATCCAGTCCGGCGCTTTGGTCACGGCGCTCGCCAGAAGCGACGTACACAACCAGACGAAGGCACCGACCGCGCGTACCCGGGCGAGTTGCCGCATGTTGCGGTCCGTTTCGGCGTGGACGATCTCAGCGATGGCCGGATCCGGCCTGGCAAGAAGAGAGCTCCTCAGGAAGGGAATCTTCATCGCACCGGCCGTCAGTAGAGGTCGTCATCGTCACCGAGAAACGGGCCGAGTTGGTTCTTGGCGTCCGCGTAGCCCTCCGAGATGAGCAGGTCCGCCTGGCGATTCGAGAAGTTGAGGATCGAGTGGAAACCCAGCATGCGCACGGGCGCCACGGTGGCAATGCGCACGTCACCGAGGGTGAGGGTTCGCCTCACCAGTTTCTGCATGAAGTTCTGCTGCGATTTGGCTTTGTATTCCCAGGCAAGATGGGCCATGAAGGACTCGTAGCTCCCGATGAGGCTCATCTCGAAGACACGCTCGATGGCCTGACGGCGACTGCGGGGCGTGTCCAGGCGCGCTCCTCCCACCGGAGAAAGGAGCACGACGATGATCTCCTTGGCGCCGCGTTCGAGCGCGGGCAGGATGGGCGTGTTGGCCATGATGCCGCCGTCCCAGTAGGGCTCTCCGTTCACGTACTGCCAGGGGAAGAGGATCGGGATGGCCGCCGACGCCATGACGTGCTCCACGTCGATCTCCCGATTGCCAAAAAACTTGAGCTGCGACTTGAGGATGTTGACCGCGGCAATCACGATTTCGGTCTTCGACTTGCGGATGCGATCCACGCGAATCTTTTCTTCGAGGAAGCGCTTCATGGGCTCGGTGTCCATCACCGGCATGAAGTCCCCGCGCAGGATGAGGTGCATCAACTGGCGAAAGAGCGAGACCCGGTAGATCTTGCCGCGCTCGATGGTGCGCCAGATCTGAATGATCTCCGTGAGGTCCAGATCGCTGCCGATGGCCGTGGCGTTGACGGCGCCCACTGATGTCCCGCAGATGAGATCCGGCTTCCAGTTGCGTTCGAGCAGGTACTTCCAGACACCCGCCTGGTAGGCGCCGCGCGCGCCGCCACCCGAGAGCACCAAAGCGCGATTACGTCTGCGCAGGCCGGGAAGCTTCGGGTTTTCAGCCACGCGGGGACGGTCCGTCGTCGGAAGCGCCTCCCACAAGCAAAATTGAGGACCTTCAGGGTTTGGGTGCGGGCTTGAGGACGGCGCGCGTTTGATGGAAGGTCACGCTGAATCGCCGCGGGTCGGCGCGGAACGTCACGAATATCAGGTAGCGACCGGCCTTGACGATCCACATGTACGGGGTTTCCTTGAGATAGGGCATCTCCTTGAAGATGCCGCGCACGAAGACCGAGTCGCGTGTGACCTGGTCGTACTTGAGGTCGGACTCCTTGAGGCCGCGCGCGAAGTCCGGGCCGTCTTTGAAGTCCTCGCGGGGGATCACGGTCTGGGCCACGCGCAGCAGGTTGCGCTCGAGGGTCCGCTGGCTCTGGACGCGCTCGTCCGGGAGGCTGTCCAGGTTGTCGTTGTAGTACTCCTGGTCCAGCGACTCGGCGCACAGGGAGGGCCCGACCGCTCCGACAGGAGACGTGCCGGTCGAATGTGCGGGGCCCAAGGCCCAAAGGCCGAGCGCGAGTGCAAAGGCAGAGGAGGATGTCATGAGATGGCCGCCGGCCCCGTGAATTTAGTATCGGCCGGATCGCTATCTACCGAAAAACTAAGCGACTTGCAGGAATTGAGTCCTGCCCCGACACTAGTCGCCGCTTCGGCCCCCTGGGGGAGAGGCGGGTCCTTGGGCCATGCTGGACGAACAGGACATACACGCCCCGCGCATGGCCCTGGAAGTGGCCGCTGACGGGATGCAGGCCGAGCTCCTGCTCTCGGGCAGGCCCGATCCGTCCTATCACGTCGAGGCCATCTTCGACCTCCTCAACGAGCACCGCGTGGTCTTCGGGATCGACCGACCGGCCATCGAGCGCGTGCTCCGCGAGTACCGCGACGACCTGACCTTCCGCGGGGAGCACAAGGCGATCGTGGCGCGCGGGCTGCCTGCCGAAAAGGGGCAGGACGGCCGTATCGATGTCCTGGTCCAGGACGCCGAGAAGGTCCATTTCGACGAGGACGGACGCGCCGACTTCCGCAACGTGACGCGCTTCCGGACCGTAGAGAAAGGCGAAGTGATCGCCCGCCTGATTCCGCCGGTTCCCGGCTCACCCGGCACGAACATCTTCGGGGAAGAAGTCGCCCCGCCCGACCCGTCCAAACCGGACATCGAAACCGGCCCGAACGTGTCCCTTGTGCCCGGCACGAACCAGTTCGTTGCCCGCGTCAAAGGCATCTTCATCCGTGGCAAGGACCGCATCGACATCAACCCGGTTCTCGAAGTGGCTAAAAACGTCGGCCTCGAGAGCGGCAACATCAACTACGATGGGAACGTCCGGATCGGCGGCAACATCGAGCGCGGGGCTTCCGTGGCCGCGTCCGGGGACGTCGAAGTGGCGGGCATCGTCGAGTCCGGAGACATCCGCACCGGAGGCACGCTGCGCTCCCGCAAGGGGTTGAACACACGCAAGGAAGGCACCGTGACGGTGGGCGGAAACCTCCAGGCCACCTACGTGGACAATAGCGCGGCCATCGTGGAGGGGGACGTCATCGTCGAGCGTTCGCTCGTGCAGAGTCGCATCATTTGCTACGGCAACGTGCACACCGTCACCGCCGGATCGACCATCACCGGTGGCGAGCTCGTCGTCTTCGGCAATGTAACCGTGGGAGTCCTCGGCAACAAGACCGAAACGCCCACCCGCATCTGGATTGGCGCTCACTTCAAGAACATGGAGTACTACAAGATTTCCGTCAAGGAACTCGAGAAAGCCGAGCGCGACCTGGCCCGCAAAACCGAACAGGTCGAGAAGATCAAAGTGGTCGTGCAACGCGCGCGCGGCAACATACCGGCCGACAAGAAAGCCGAGATGCGCATCCAGTTTCGCGAATACCAAGAAGCGGTCGCGCTCGTACAGCGCATCCAGGACCAGATCCGCGACTACGCGCAGAACCGCTGGAATCGCGAAGAGGTCCGGCTCATCGTGCGCGAGGTCATGTATCCCGGGGTCGAGATCCACTACCATGGGAACGTAGAGAAGATCAAAGCACCCCAAACTCGCGTCGTGCTGCGTTTCCGCCCGGACCAGATCAAGCCGACGATGGAAGCCTACAAGGCCAAGTCGGAAAAGTAGGCTCGGCCGGGGCCGGACCCGCGTCGCGGCGCGGCGCGCCGCCCCTGCTCGTGACGCCGCCGGTTATGCTGGGATCGGATGGCGATGCGAAAAATAGACACAACGCGCACCTGCCGACGCGCCTATGTACAGCAACGAGGACTATTCCAAAGAGACCGCAGAGATCCGATCCCGGGCGCAGAGACTGGAGGAAGGTTGGTTGGCCGAGCAACCGGCCGAACGCGGCAGCATCCGTGCACGATTCCCTTCACCCATTCGCCCCCATCAGCCGTACTGGCCCGATACGCCTCCGGCCGGAACGACTATTCCGGACTACCCACCCTGCCCCCGCTGCGCGTCGAATCAGTTCAGCAAGGAGAAGGTGCTGGATGGGGTCCGTCACAACGGAGATGGCTACGGTGCTCGTTTCGACATCTGCGGTGTCTGCGGCTGGACGGTCTGGTGGCTGTACGATGAAGCATGATCGAGTCTTCGCTCGCCTCTCCCCTCTACCTGGCCCTCAAGAAGGGCACAAACAAACACCGCAGTCCACGCGGCGGGGAAAGGAGCTGAATGACTTCGACCTGACCCTTTTCTCGCGCCCAGTCGAGCGGAGTGCGACCGTCCTTGTCGCGGAGGTCTTTGGCCGCGCCGCGCGCGAGGAGCAATTTCACGACTGCAGTGCGCCCATGCAGAGCCGCGCTGTGCAATGCCGTCCGGCCGCTTTCGGTGCGCTCGTTGATGCGGGCACCGGCGTCCAGCAGGGCGCTCACCATCTCGGCCTGGACATCCCCGTGCATGTCGGTGGCGATCACGATCGCGGGAGCAGGACCATAGCGTACGTTCGGATTGGCCTTTGCGGTGAGGAGCAGGCGCAACAAAGGGACACTGTTACCCCAGATGGCAAACAGGATCGGCGAACGCGAACTCACATCCTGCGCGTTCGGACTGGCACCGTGTGCCAGGAGGATGCGCGCGAGGTTGAGATCCTCGCGGTGGACGGCAATCATGAGGGGAGTCATCCGAAAGTCCAAGGCACCCTGGTCCACGCGAGCGCCCCGGGAGATGAGAAACTCGACCACGCGCACGTGACCGCCCGAAGCGGCCGCAGCGAGCGGCCGATCCTCCTCGTTGGGTTCGGCCTCATTGACGTCTGCGCCTCCGTCCACGAGCGCTCGCACGTGTTCGAGATCACCGCGACGCGCGGCGTCCACGAGCAAAGCGGGGTCACCAGGCGCAGCCCACGCGGAGGCCGTCGAGAGAGCCGCGAGACAAGCTACGGCGGGCCACCGCAGTACGCATTCGACGACCCCTGGTTGGCGACAGGGAAGCCTCTGTGCGGCGGGCGACTGTCTATGAATCACGTTGCACCGTTGCTACTCCCACGTTTTCACGCGCCAACGCGTACCGGTCGCATTTCGCTGGACCACGTTGTAGCGCTGCCGGCCTTATTGACGCCATCGGCCCCGAAGACGACATCGAGCTTGGAAGCGTCTCCGTTCACCGTGCGCAGCCAGATCCCGTAATAGGTCGACCCTTGAATGTTTCGATCGCAGTCGCTCCCTGCGCTATCAATCCAAGCGATTCCTGCCGGATTCACTTGCAGCGAGATGTTCGACTTTGATACTGTCACCCGCTTCGTCTTATTCGACGTCGCAACTGTCGGCACCAAGACGCCGGATTCCCCCGTTGTTCCAGAAGTTGTGTCGTCGGAGTTCGTTGTGCTGGTGTTGTAGACGAACTCATACGCTATGGAGGCATTCGTAGTGCTCGCGTTCGGGCCAACTGTATTTCCCACAAGTACAACCACGGCGGCAACCCGCGCGTACTCATCCGGGTCGTCGGATCCAAGAAAGACACTGCACGACCAGAGTTGCAGGGACCAAAGGCAAGCCGCTACATACATTTGCTTCATAGGGACAATTACCAGGGTCTTTGAAATCTCTGTCAATGAGGTATGGAGCTCGACTTTCGAAAGGGAGGGGCTGATTTCGCGCCCCCGTGCGCGCACCGCGAAGGATGAGAACCACCGCACCTCGCGCCGGTTCTGGCACGTTCCGGGTAGCGCGGGAGTCCGGGCAGGAAACGCTTCAGCTCGGCGAAGCCTTACCCGCGACCGACGGCGACACCAAGCCGCCTCTGCGCAAACGGTCCACGCTCAGTCGCAGCGCGGAGGCGACTTGCCCAGCGAGTAGGTCTGCGTGCCGCTTTCCGTCTGCCACGTCCCGTCCCGTTTGCCGTTGAGGCACGAACCGCGGGCGACCACGTTGCCGCCCGGTCCGTAGTAGGCCCACAGTCCTTTCTTCATGGTGTACCGGAACGTGAAGGTGTCTGTCTTGGGATCGTACTTGGCAAGAGAGCTCAAGAAGCCACCGGCTTCCACTTTGCAGATCTTGCGGGTCTTGCCGCGGTCGGTGCGCTCGGTGCACTGTTCACCCGGTAGGGACTCGGAGTGCTTGCGCCCATTCTTGTAGAGGACGCCACCCACGGCAAAAACGTCGCTGCCCGCGAAATCGAGTTCGAACATGAGCGCGCCCGACTTGTCGTAAAACTTCCAGCGGCCCTTGCGGGTGTGCTCGCGTTCACCCACTGCCCACTTCTCCCCTGAGGCATAGTACTCCGTCCAGATTCCAGAACGCAGACCGGTCTTCGGATTGTACTCTCCCGATCCGGAGACCTTGCCACCGGGACTGTAGAGAGTCCAAGCGCCCGCGCGCTTGCCGCATTTCTCCTGGCGGTCGGATTCAGAGCTTTCCTTCTTGATGCACTCCTCATCCACGACGTGCATGCCCTTGCCCAACAGTTCCCCGTTCGGCAGGAAGATCGAACCGATGCCGCTTCGCGCGCCGCGTGAGTAGTTGCCTTTGAACGCGACGTACACCTTCCCCGAGTCCGGGTTCTTGGTACATTCGGTCCATTCCCCTTCCCGATAGCCGTTTTCGTACGGACCTTCCGAGATGCAACTTCCGGCTTTGTCGAACTTGATCTTCCAGGTCCCGGCCTTCTTGCCGTCTTTGTTCTGGCCCTGGATGCGCCAATCCTTCGTGCCTGCATAGTAATGCGTTTCGGGACCTTCCTTTTTGCCTTCCTTGTATTCCGTGGTCGAAATGAGGTCCCCCTTCGTAGAGTAAGACTGCATGGTTCCTTCGCGTTTGTTCTTTTCGTACTTCACGACGCTCGACTTCTTGCCGAGGTTGTCACCCGTGGTATAGAACTCTGTCCATTCCCCGGTACGCTGGAAGTCTCGGATTTTGGGTTCTTCGAGGTCCTTGGCTTTGTCGCAGGGCAGATCTTTGGGCAGCACGACCACCGGTCCTCTTTCGACCACCACCTTCGGCTCCGCACGTTTGCGATGTTCCCGAATCGCCTGGCCACCTTCACACACCAGTTGGAAGAGGATCGGTGTGGTCAGCGCGCCCTTCTTGGGTCCGGAGGGACAGGCCGCGCTCGAAAGCAGGGCGACCGACACCAGGCCGCCCAAGATTGCACGGTACGAGTTGGTAAGGCGATTCTGCTTCATAGTTGCGTGACTCCGCTCGGCAAAGAAATGATTGTTGGGTAACGCGCGGGGAAAAACCCCTGCGATCGTGCCTGTCAGGATGACTCCGATTCCGCGCCTGTCGATCCCTTTTTTTCGCCGACTGCGGAGTCTCTTCGCGATTGCCCTCCTTTCGGCATGCAGCGCCGGGGGACCGCCCTTTCGTACGGATCCCATGGTGCCGGCGGCGCCGTTCGGCGGTCGCTTTGCTTTCGACCCGCCGGCCGCTCTCTTCGGCTCCGGTTTTTTGGGCGAGGTGGTTCTCGAGCCTTCCGCGCGCGACGCCCGAAGCACCTACTTCATCCTGCGCTTGGTGGGTCGCACGCGAAATCAGGCCATCCAGATGCGGCAGTACGAAGGCCGCGCCTTTCTCCGCGGTGAACTCCTGGAGTTGCGCGGTGAACGCTGCTACCTGTTCGGCAAGCGCTCTCTGGAAACGAAACTCGTACCTCAGGAGCGCTGGGATTGCGACCATCTGATCTTCTCCTTTCGCAGCCCGAACGGCTTTCGTGCGCGTGCCGTGCTTTTCGGCCTTGCCACGCCCCGCTCTCGCTACAGCGATTGGCTGGGTCGGTTCGACCTCGTACCGCTGCCTGCTCCAGATGGAGCGCCGCTTTCACGCGAGGTCCAACGCGGGCGCGATGCCTTCTTTGCGGGTCGCGTGTTCGAGGTTCTGCCGAAGGGCGAAGTTGTCGTGTGGGGACACCGCGCCGGCTACCTCCTGAAGCCGGGTCAGGTTCTGACGGCAACCAAACTCGGCGGAGGACCAACGTGTCAGTTGCGCGTGAAGTCGCATCCGGAACATTTCCTGATCACCGAACTTCTCCCGGGCTGCGCGCGTCTGACGGTTGGCCGGGCTTGGGTCGTTTACACGCTGGCCTGGCCCAAGAGCGAAGGCCTGTTCAGTTGGTTGGAGCCGGCCCGGAGAGTGTTTGCTGTTGACGCTGCGGCGCGATTCTTTGGATATCCCTCGACGTGAGACAACATTCGGCAATCGCGATCACCTTCGGGGTGATTCTCCTTTGTGCTCCTCTGTTGTCGGACACGATCCTCCTGCGCAACGGCCGCACCGTGGAGGGCGTCGTCCAGCGGCAGGACCGAACCCGCATCTGGGTCCGCAGCGGCGGTCGCCTCATTGAAATCCAGAAGTCCGACGTACGCCGCGTGCTGTACGGTGATGAGGCGGCCAAGGCCGCCGAGGAGAAGCGGAAGCGCGAAGCAGAGGAGCGACGCCGACGCGAAGAAGCACAGCGACGGGAGGACGAGAAGAGAGCTGAGGCCACGAAGAAGGCCGAAATCTCGCGGAAGGCAGAGGCGGTGCGGCAGGCGGAAGAACACAGGCGCGCCGCAGAAGAGGCGCGCCTGCGCGAGGCCCTGTTCGCGAAACGCCATGAACTGACCGTGGGCATCGGATTTGCGCGGGGCAGCCTGCGTTCGATGCATACAGAAGGGATCAGTTCTTTTGATGAGAAACGAACCATTTTGGGTTCGCCGTTCCTCACCCGCTACTCGGACGAACGCGACGCGTCGGGTGGACTGCTCACACTCGGGTACAGGTACCGGCGTTTTCTCGTCGAAGCCGAAGCGCTGCGTTGGGATCGCGACCCGTCCTTTCTTGGCTTCGAACGAGATCCGCCGGGCAACAATTCCACGGCCACGACGCTTCGCCTGGGAGATCGAAGACGCGCCCGACGCGACCAGGGGTCCATTCTCGGAGGCTGGACCGTCGGTCGCTGGGATGGCCTCGAGTTGGGTGCTCTGGCAGGCGGGCGCGCCTTTTACCAGCGGGACACCTTTACAGCTTTCGGCGTACGGCGCTCCGTCAATCTGGCGGACGGCGCTGCAAGCAACGTGGCCATCTTCGACCCGGAGGACTCGGTACGCGGTCGCCTGTACGGACCCGAGGCGGGCCTTCGGCTCAGCTACACACTTTGGGATCGCCTGGACTTGAGTCTGCGTTTCTCATCTCACCGGCTTCACGGAGAGCTGATCTTCACGCAGTCGACGGTGCTGTTAGCGCCTTTGCCCGCGGGCCTGTTTGTGAGGCAAAGCACGCTGCGGGTATCCGCTCCCATGCGGGTCCGCGGTCAGGCCGGTGTTCTTTCAGTTGGTTACCGTCTGCCCATGGGATTGAGCCTCTTCCTCGAAGCGCGCGGGAGCAACAGCACGGCCGAATTCAGGCGGTCGACCCTTTCGTTTCCGATCTCGGGCGAAGTCGGCCCGGGGCAATTGTTCCTCACCGATCTGGTTCTCAAGAACCTCATCGTCGGAGAGCAGGTGAAGGATCGGGAAAGGGGCCTGGCCATGGGGCTGCGCAAGACGTTCGATTTTTCCCGGTGACGCAGCCTGTCCTGGGGCGGAGATTTGCTCCCCGATTCGGGGACTTCAGCTCACCGGGACTGAGATAGCGCCCACAAGTCTGGCATTCCGAAACAGAATTGCGGCCAGACGGTCCTGTTTCCGGTCGAGCCCTGGGCCGGGCGAACTCAGAACTTCAGGATGAACATCACGAAGGCGTAATCCGCGCGCGGATCGAACGACGGGCGACGGGAAGCCTGCGGAGAGAGCACGTCATCCTTCACGTCGCCGATGGAATCCCCAGCGTGGACCAGGCTGTACGCAGCCACGATGGAGAGCTGCTTGTAGTCGAACCAATACGTCAGGTCGTACTCGCGAAACAGATCCCGGCGCAGGAGACCCACCCCGCGCGAGAAGACGCCCGCCGAGCTCGTTTGATTGCCGAAGCGTGCATTTGCAGAGGACTCGGTGGAAGCCCCGGACTTGATGTTCCCGCTCACGTCGTACCAGCCGTCCTGGTTCTTGTGTTTCTGGAACTGCCAGTACGCGAATTGCACGCGACCGAAGCGGCCGAGTTTGACGTGCAGGTCCACCGAAGCGCCTTTCATGTTGCCAAAGCCGATCAGGTCCGCCTGGCCGTTGTGCATGTGTCCCGTCGGAAACAGGCTGCGGTACGTGGACGTGACGCCATCGGTCCGATCCGAGTCTCCGCTGGCCACGACGACCTCGGCGCCGAGGCGGAAATCCCGCCACGTGAACCCCGCATTGGCCACACCGAGGTGCCCGCCGTACTTGCGTTTCTCGACGTACACCGGTTCGGTCTGCACGTTTCCCGAAGCGTCCGTGATGACGTTCCCGAGCACGTCGCGTTTGGGCAGGGTGAGCCGAAGATAGTCCCAACTCGCGGCGATCTCTTCCCCGGTGCGACCGGTCTGCGAGGCGTACTCCACCGAAAAATCAAACGGACCATCGGCCGTTCGGAGCTCCGCCTTCCTCTTTTGATTCGTGAGGCGACCACCCACGGTGATCAGGTTGTCCCGCTGCCGCGTGCGGTCCTGGCTCATGATCTCCGCTCCCGGCACGCCGGGCAGGGGTGTCGTCCGTTGGATCCACTTCTTGTGAATGCCGAAGGCGTACAGGTCGAGTGAGAATAGGTTCCCCACGCGCAGCGTGTTATGCAGGCCGCTGAAGTAGGCATCGTCGAGTTCGCGGGGAGTGGCGGCCGTCACGGCACACGCGCCGGTGGCCGGATCGCAAATGAACCGAACGCCCGATGAGTTGGCCGAGCCCACCGCGGTGTTGTTGCCGCCCGAATCCGAATCTTCTTCGGCAAGTACGGCGCCGAACAGATGTGTATCCCAAAACTTCGTTTCCAGCCGGAAGCGAAGCGCATCGAAGCTGCGCCCCACATTCGTGAACTCCCCTGCCCCGATCTGGCGTTGGTCTCCGTACGAAAAGATCTGGCGACCCAACTCCAAAGAGAGCGGAAGGCTGAGCAGGTGATTGGCGCCGAGCCAGGCTTCGCGAATGTCGGTGGACTCCGAGGTGCCGCTGTTGGCCGTGGACGTGGCCACATCCGAACCGGGCTGCCCTCCCCAAACACGGCTGTCCTGAAGCGTGATTCGGGCGATGAAATCCTCGCCCCACTTCTTCTCGACTCCGAGCTGAACACGCTGCCCCACGAACTCATCGACGTCGTCCGTACGCTTGTCGAAGTCGTGGTTGCTGTGAAACTCTGGCCGCAGCCGTACAGATCCAAACACGGAGAAGCCGTCCAACCAGGAGTCCGCAAAGCCTTCTTTCGTATTGCTGTCGGGCTCGTCTTTCGGCGACGCCTGCGCTTCCGCTCTGGGCTGCGTGCGTGGCTCCGTCTTGGGCTGCGTACGCGGCTCCGACTGGG